>JARGNG010000094.1:5302-11087 GCA_029213265.1 Verrucomicrobiales bacterium
CTCGGCTACGCCGACCTGGCTTGCTTTGGCTCGCCGGATATCCGAACTCCCCGCCTTGATAAACTGGCGAAGGAAGGGATGCGTTTCACTCATTTTTACGCGCAGCATATTTGCGGGCCTTCCCGCGCGGCCCTGATGACAGGTTGCCATCCTCTTCGCCTTGCGGAGAAGGGAAATGTGAAAGAAGTGCATCCGGTTCTACATACGAAGGAGATCACAGTCGCCGAGGTCCTCAAGGAGAAAGGCTATGTCACCGGATGCTTCGGGAAATGGGATCTGGCACGACATACGCAGCGTGGATTTGAACCGGATCTCATGCCCAATCATCAGGGTTTCGATGTTTTCTTCGGCACGCCTTCCAGCAATGACCGTTACGTCGATCTGTATCGGAATGGCGAGTTGATCGAGAAAGAGGCGGACATGGCAACCCTGACGAAATGCCATACCGATGAAGTGATTCGTTTCATCGAAGAGAATCACAAGCAGCCTTTCTTCGCCTACGTTCCCTATTCGATGGTCCACACCCGGATCGATGCCTCGTCTGATTTTAAGGGGAACTCACCGCGTGGTCTCTACGGGGATACGGTGGAGGAAATCGACTTCAGTTGCGGGCGGATTATCGACGCTCTCAAGAAGCATTCTCTCGAAGAGAATACCTATTTTCTTTTCACGAGCGACAACGGTCCCTGGCTGATCAAAAACAAAAATCATCAGGATGGAAAACTTCCCACCGACCATGGTGGCTCGGCGGGGCCGCTTCGCAGCGGAAAAGTTTCGACCTGGGAGGGCGGCGTCCGTGTTCCTACGATTCTGTGGGCACCGGGGCGGGTTCCGGAGAATGTGGTTTGCGAGGAGATTGCGGGGACAATCGATGTCCTGCCGACCTTTGCCAACCTCGCCGGGGCAGCAGTTCCGGAGGACCGGGTTCTGGATGGTGTCGACATTTCGGGACTCTTTGCAGGGGATTTTGAATCAGCTGATCCGGAACGCTATTTCGCCTATTATTTCATCAATTCGCTGCAGGCGGTTCGTCAGGGAACGTGGAAGCTGCATTTGCCTCGTCCGGCGCGACCGGAATGGCTTGGGAAGTTCTCCGGAAATCCTCATATCGCTCCCGTAGACTGGGCTGGATTCGACGAGCCGTTTCTCGTTGATCTCGAAGCAGATCCGGGCGAGACGCGAAGTTTGGCGGCAGAGAATCCCGAGGTGCTTGCCCGGCTTCTCGCCCTGGCGGAGAAAGTTCGAACCGATATCGGGGATCACGATCGGGTGGGGGAGAATGCGAGATTTTTCGAGCCCATGGAGAAACGTCCCGCGAAACCGGTGTTTGTGGGTTTGCGAGGAAAGCCGAAAGGGAAGAAAAAGTGATTTGCATGATATGAGTAAGGCTTCAACAAAATCAGCGGTGAATGAAATCCATTCCCGGTATCCTTCGATTGAGCATCTGCGCGAACGGGCCCGCCAGCGCATGCCGCGATTCGCGTTTGAATACCTGGAGGGTGGCTGCAACTCCAATGTTAACCTGCAGCGCAACACCGCAGAGATTCGCGAGATTCAGTTGAAGCCGTGGTATCTGCGCGACTACCCGGGTTCCGATCAGACCACGGAGCTGTTTGGCAAAACCTACGATGCCCCCTTCGGGATTTCCCCGATCGGATTGCAGGGGCTGATGTGGCCACGGGCGACGGAAATTCTCGCTGCGGCAGCGCACGCACATAATATTCCGTTTATTCTCAGCACGGTCGGAACAGCGAGCATTGAGACCGTTGCCGAACTCACCGAAGGAAATGCCTGGTTTCAGCTCTATCATCCTGCCGAGGATGAACTTCGAAACAAACTTCTCGACCGGGCCGCTGATGCCGGAATGCCCGTGCTCGTGATCCTGGCAGACACTCCAACCTTTGCCTACCGGCCGAAGGAGATCAAAAACGGCCTCTCGATTCCCCCTCAGATGTCGATCGGCAATGTCATCCAAATGATGACGCATCCGACCTGGTCGTTCAGCCAACTCGCGGCGGGCGCCCCTGAATTCAAAACTATGAAGCCCTACATTCCGGATGGCCTCAGTATGAAGCATTTGGGTCTATTCATGAACAAGACGTTCTCCGGTCGGCTCAATCCTGACAAAATTGCAGCGATTCGTGACCGGTGGAAAGGGAAACTCGTCGTCAAGGGAGTCGTGAATGCTGAAGATGCGGAGAAAGCGATCAGCCTCGGGGTGGATGGAATCATTGTCTCCAACCACGGAGGACGACAGCTGGATGCCGGGCAGTCGACGATCAAGCCGCTCACGGCGCTCGCAAAAGAATTCGGCGACAAGACCACTCTTATGATCGACAGCGGACTGCGAGCCGGCCCGGATGTTGCCTGTGCTCTGGCGAGCGGGGCAAAATTCACCTTCATGGGCCGGTCCTTCATGTATGGAGTGGGGGCTTTGGGCGACCAGGGCGGCAACCACACCATCGCGATGCTTAAGAAGCAGGTGCAGCAGGTTATGGAGCAGGTGGGCTGCGAAAGAGTGGCCGATTTTCCGAAGCATTTGATCGAGCCGGGGGATTGACTCGAAGGGCGCAGGGAAGTTTTTTTAAAAAAGTGATCCTTCGCCCAAGCAATTTCTGAAAGATAGGGAGTATCCTCTTGGAAATGTCAAAAGAACCCTCTCCAGTTGATCACGAGAAGTTCGTGCTCTTGTTCTCGAAATACGAGGGCAATGTCCGCGCCTTTGTGACTTCGTTGCTTCCGAACTGGGAAGGCGTGGACGAAGTTTTGCAGGAATCCAGCCTGGTGATGTGGCGGAAATTTGATCAATTCGACACCACGGGGCCTGATTCGGATTTTTTGAACTGGGCGTTCATGATCGTCCGCTTTGAGGTGATGAAATTCCGGCGGAAGAAGGCCACTGATCGCCTCGTTTTCAGCGAAGATATTTTGGAGTTGATCGCCGAGGAAGCAGAGCAGGTCGCGGCCAGTCAGTTGGAGCGGGAAAGGGCGCTGCAGAACTGCATTCAGAAACTGGATCCACGCCAGCGAAGCCTGATTCGGGCAGCCTACGAAGACGGCGTCTCGATCAAGGAGGCTGCGGAAAAAGTGGGCCGAACGCAGACGGCACTCTACCAGGCACTGGCCCGTATCCGACGGAATCTCCATCGTTGCATCGAACTTTCCCTCGAATCAAAACCCGGAGTGGAGAACGGATGAGTGTATCCAACCGACATCGAGAGCTGGTCGATGGCTATTGCTCGGGCTGCCTGACGGGTGAGGAATTTTCTGAGTTGGAGGAAGCGCTGGGCAGGAGCCGGGAGTTGCGAAAACTTTTCGCCGAATATCGAAGTCTGGAAACGGCCATTCGCGCGGCCGGTGGCGTTTCGTATTCGGTAGAGCCCCCCCGGGAGGTTTCGGCTTCGCGGTCGCGATTCAGCAATCTTGCGCTCGCCGCAGGTCTGGTCTTTTTCCTGGGCGCCTGCCTTACGCTTTGGATCAACCATCCGAATTCAGATCGGGACCTTTCCGGATTTTCCACTTCCGATGAATCGGAGGAACAGATGGATGACGGAATCGGGCAGATTACTCAGATTCTGAATGTGGTTTGGACGAATCCTGAAGACGAGCGGGAAATTGGTGTGATTTCACCGGACAGCCTGCAATTCGAGAGCGGGCTGATCGAACTTGAGTTTTTTAGCGGAGCCAAATTGATTCTCGACGGGCCGGCGGATGTGGAACTGGTTTCGGCGGAGCAGATGATTTGTCGGAAAGGCCGTTTGCGGGGATACGCACCTCCACACGCACGGGGCTTTACGATTCTGTCACCCTCTGTCGAGTTGGTTGATCTCGGGACTGAATTCGGGATGGAAATCTCCAGTGAAGGAGAGGCGCGGGTTCATGTTTTTGATGGCGAAGTGGAACTCTACCGGCCCGATGGAAAACGGGAGGCGGTCGGGAAGAAACGCTTGATCGCCGGTGACGCGGTCGAAGTCGACTCAGCCGGAGCGAGCCGGGATATTGGAAATGATTCCTCTGTTTTTCCGTCCTTTGATCGAGTGCAAAGTGAGGCGAATGACGCGGTTCGCCGGAAGCTCGATGCGTGGCAGCAGTGGAAAGAGGAACTGGCCTTGGATCCCGGCGTCGTGGTTCATTATGACTTCGAATCTCCCGGAACCCGGCTCCGGGCGCACGGGGAAGATACGCGTAGCTTTGATGGCACCATCGTCGGATGCGAGCAGGCGCGAGGGCGCTTGCCGGGCAAACACGGCCTCGATTTCAAACGGCTGGGTGATCGCGTTCGGGTCAGTATTGACGGGGAGCTTGAAGACCTCACTTTCGCGGCATGGATTCGCGTCGATGCTTTGCCGCAGCGGAGACAGGCCCTGGTGATGTCTGATGGTTTTGAACCGGGACATATTCATTGGCAGATTTCCCCTCTGGGCGAGTTGCGATTCGGTTCCCGGTATTTGAAGAAGAATAAGCTGGCTGCTTCCGGTGTGGGATCCCCGGTTGTTTTCGGGCCCAGGGAAATCGGGGTTTGGAATTTTGTCGCGGTAACGCGGAGAGAAAATATAGTGACCCACTTTTTTAACGGAGTCGAGGTCGCCAGCGCCGAGTGTGCCGCAGATAAGGTTCTGAAGATCGGGGCGGCTGAAATCGGAAACTGGGGCAAACCCTTACAGCGTCATAAATCGGCGATTCGGAACTTCGTTGGACGGATGGATGATGTCATTGTCTGGAATCGCTCCCTGACTCCTGGTGAGATGCAAGATATCTACGAGCGGACCCGCCCCTGAAGTGAATTATGCGAAAGCCATTCCATCTCCCCCTGATTCTGATCCTCGTCCTGGTAGGCCCTGGCAGAGCGCGGAGCGTTGAACCTCTGGTCGAGTCGGAGGGAGTGGGAATCTCCGTTGCGGGGAAACGACTTCTGCAGCGATCTGATACCGACAACGATAGTGTAATTACGTCTGTGGAACTTGGCAGCGGCTGGACGAGGTATGCAAAACTGGATACGGATGGGGACAAAACGCTCACGAAAGATGAGTTGAAAAAATTGCCCCTGACCTATGTCAGCAGTGGGGGGGGACAATTGCGCAATGTGATTTACAAGCGAGTGGGGGCGAAGACACTGCTCCTCGATTTCTATTTCCCCGAACTGGATGCCAGCAGGCAAAAGCCGGTCGTCGTCTACACGCATGGCGGAGGATGGGCGGCGGGAAGCAAGCACGGTGCCGGGAACGCTTCTTTTGACGACGTTCATACGGCCCTGCTCAAGAAGGGCTTCTGCGTTGCCGCAGTGAATTACCGTCTCGTGAAGAAAGACGGCGATTCCGCGATGCGCGACTGTGTGATCGATGCCAAGGATGCGATTCGTTTTCTGGTGGCCCATCGCGAGGCGCTGGGGATCGACCCGGCGCGTATTTTTACGTTTGGAGATTCCGCAGGTGGCCATCTCTCTCAGATGCTTCTTCTCTCCCCGGCTGACAGTTTTCCGGGGGATCCTGAGCTGGCAAAATTCTCCTATGAAACGGTCGCCGGGGTATCCTGGTATGGCCCGTGTGACTTTGAAAAGGTCAGTCTCTTCAATCATGACGACCGT
Organism: Verrucomicrobiales bacterium; assembly: GCA_029213265.1. GTDB lineage: Bacteria > Verrucomicrobiota > Verrucomicrobiia > Verrucomicrobiales > DEV007 > Arctic95D-9. Next base: position 10,887 of record JARGNG010000094.1, read on the forward strand.
CCTGACTTTCGAGATCGATTCGGGGCAAGGATTCTGAAGCCGGGAACGAAGCCGGAGGAAAAACCCGCCCTTTACCGCGAGATGAGCCCGATCCAGTATCTCACCGCTGATGGCCCGCCTCTGCTCATGATTCAGGGGGATCAAGATACGACGATTCCGGTGAAGCATGCGCATTACATGAAGGAGAAGGCGGCTGCTGCC
>JARGNG010000095.1 GCA_029213265.1 Verrucomicrobiales bacterium
CTCTACGTGATGACTCAGACTCACCTCTACGCCTATGAAATGGGTGAGGGAGCCAAGGTCGCAGCGAAGTGATTCGATCGATTCCATATCCAACCCCTGATCTGATGAAAACCGCTGTAATCGTTACTGTATTTGTTGTCCTGGCTATCCTTCACCAGGACACCTGGAACTGGGATAATTCGAGTCTCGTGCTTGGGTTTATCCCGGTAGGCCTGGCCTACCACGCCTGTTACTCGATTGCTGCGGCGGTCTTCTGGGCCTGCGTTGTGAAATTTGCCTGGCCGACCCGACTCGAAGAATGGGCGGAAGGTGGCGATTGAAACCGGTCGCGCGAATTTCCGGATTGGTATTCGCGTCTCCACCACTTGTTTTTTCAGGGAGATATTTCAACCCTCCCCGGGAAAGCCGGTTCGTTTTTGAGTGTCTCTGACATTCAACCCTGTTGACCCTCTGACTTAACCCCTTTTACCCATGACTCCATTGCTCTCGGCAGCTGAAGCTGCCAAGTCTGTCTCGACGATTCCGCTGATCGTCATCTGTTGCTACCTCGGCCTCTTGCTGGGGCTGGCACTCTTCAGCGGGAAATTTTTCCGCGGAACGTCGAAAGACTTCTTTGTTGCGAGCCACTCGATCGGCCCCTTCATGCTCCTCATGTCAGTCTTCGGAACGACGATGACGGCCTTTGCGCTGGTCGGTTCAACGGGTAAGGCCTTTCAAAAAGGGGTCGGGACATACGGCTTGATGGCGTCTTCCTCCGGGCTGATCCACGCTGCCTGTTTCTTTTTGATCGGATTGAAAGTCTGGTCCATCGCGAAACGCCACGGCTATGTCACCCAGATTCAGTTTTTCCGAAACCGCTTTGAGTCGAGTGGGCTCGGCTATCTGCTCTTTCCCTGTCTCGTCCTACTCGTAATTCCCTACCTTCTCATTGGAGTGATCGGATCCTATCGGGTCATGGGACCAGCGACCGCGGGAATGTTCCCGGAGCTCTTTCCAGCAGTGGGGCCGCTCAACGGTGCGCTTCCACCCTGGTTGATCGGACTGGTCATCTGCGGCGTTGTCCTGACTTACATTTTTGCCGGTGGTTCCCGCGCAGCGGCCTGGGCGAACACCTTTCAGACCCTTGTTTTCATGGCGATGGGTGTGGTGGCGTTTTACTTGATTTCGAAAGCGCTGGGTGGTGTTGCCGCGGCCTCGGAGCAGATCTATCCGGGCCATCTCGTTCGAACTCCGGACTTGCTCGAGGTGACAGCCAAGACGGGGGCCTTTGAGCGGGAAATCGGGATTCCTCCGATTCAGTTTCTCACCTACATGTTTATTCCGCTTTCCGTCGGGATGTTCCCCCACCTCTTTCAGCACTGGTTGACTGCGAAGAGTGCAAAAAGTTTTCGACTCACAGTGATTGCCCACCCGATTTGTATCATGATTGTCTGGGTTCCCTGTGTCCTCATCGGACTCTGGGCAACCGGGGTTTTCAACAGTCCTCCAGTTGGTGCATGGCCCGGACCGGTGGTCAGCATCATGGGGAGTGCCGACGATGCAGGAGTCGGTAAGGTTCTCAGCGTCGTGGTGAAATTTCTGATCGAAAATCCCCTGATCGCCGGAATGGTGACCGCCGGTATTCTTGCGGCGATTATGTCGTCACTCGACTCCCAATTCCTGTGTCTCGGAACAATCTTTACCAACGATATCGTCCTTCATAATCAGCCCGAAGGGAAATACTCAGATGAGAAGATTGTCTTGATCGCCCGGTCTTTCATCGTGGCGATTGTCCTTCTGACCTACATTCTTTCGCTTGTCCTCAAGAATGTCCAGAACGTCTTTGACCTGGCGATCTGGAGTTTTTCCGGGTTTGCCGCACTCACTTCGCTGGTCTTCACTGCTCTTTACTGGAAGGGCGCGACTAAGGCAGGCGCCTACGCTTGTGTCACAGCCGTGGCCGTGAGCTGGTTCTACTTCTTTGCCAAAGCAGGCTGGGGTGGGGAATACACTGTTTTCTCCAGCGCGGAACGTTCCGATGACGGAATCATGCCTGTCGCGATCTGTTTTGCACTCGGACTGGTCTCAATGATTGTTGTTTCTCTCTTCACGAAGAAACCGTCTGAAGACACGATTCGTAAATTCTTTCCCTGAGTAAATTCTCCACTTCCCTATTTCTTTCCTATTTCACTTCTTTTCAAAATGACCTCTGACGAAGCAAAAGCACAACTTGATGAGCGCGTCCGCGAAATGATGACGTGGCACTTCTCCGATGAAACCGGCTGCCCATTCTGGCTCGACTGGAAAAAGGAAGCGGGCTGGGATCCCCGTGAGGAAGTGAAGAGCTACGACGACATCGTGAAGTTTCCCCATTTCCAGGATGAGTGGCTGCGTGATGAGAAGAACGAGCGATTTGTCCCCAACGCTTACAAAGGCCGTCCTTTCAACGTCTTTGAAACCGGTGGAACGACAGGACTTCCCAAGCAGCGGGTCGGTTGGGAAGACTACAAGCACGACTACGAGCAGTTTTCCGAGCAGCTCAGCGATGAGTTTTTCCCGAAGGGCGGAAACTGGATCATGGTGGGACCGACCGGTCCGCGTCGTCTTCGTCTTGCCGTGGAGCACCTCGCCAATGTTCGCGGTGGCAGTTGCTACCATGTTGATCTCGATCCCCGCTGGGTGAAAAAACTGATCGGGCGCAAGGAACTGGATCAGGTCGAGCGCTACCAGGCCCACGTCATGGCCCAGGCCGTCGAGATCATCAAACATCGCGACATCTCCTGCATCTTCACGACTCCCCGTTTGCTGGCTTCGATCGGTGAGCGAATCTCGATTTCCGATCACGGAATCAAAGGCTGCTTCTGCGGGGGCACTTCGATGACTCCCGAGTATGTTCGTTTTCTCCAGGAAGAGGTCCTCGAGAATAAAGCGCAGTTTGTTCCGACATACGGGAACACCCTCATGGGACTGGCGGTTTCGATCCCGGAGGAACTCCCGGAGAATAATTACAGCGTCACGTACTACGCGCCCCAGCCCCGTGCCGTCCTCCGGATCGTGGACGCGGACAAAACCGAAATCACGAAAGACTACGGTGAATACGGTCGCGTTGAGTTGACCACTCTCACGCATGAATTCTTCATGCCCCGTTTCCTCGAGCGCGATGAGGCAATTCGCCGGAAACCGCATGCCAAATATGCCTGGGACGGCGTTGGTGACGTTCGTCCGTTCGGGGCACTGACAAAGAAAGTGATCGAAGGCGTTTATTAATTCGTAACGACTGTCAACCTATGAGTGCTCCTCACATTCCCATTCTTCGCCAGGGCAAGCCTTACATCAGTCTCGATGTGCAGACCGTAAACCAACTCGGCACAGATGATCCTGCTGCCGAGATCAGTTTTGCGTGTGCTGACATGATCAAATACGACCTCCACAAAATGGGGGATGCGCGCGAAGCACTCAAGAAATTCAGCTGCGAGGAGTTGGTCGACATCACGAAGCGGGCCGGGGAAATTTTTCTTAACGATGATCTTTCCATCGGGGTGAAAGGGGATCTGCAATCTCCGGAGGACTACGTGCTGTCTCTAGCCGCCACGAGCGGACTACCCCATTCGCTGATCCGGATGAACATGCAGCGTCTTGGTGGTATCTTCGGACAGATTGACGACATCTTTCAGGGACTTACCCGGGGACTCGATTGGAGTGTCCTCGACAAAGGATACGGAGAGCAGGGTGGGGCACCGGTGAGTTTCTCACCGACCACCGATGAACTGGCGGTGATTCTTCCGAGCAACTCTCCTGCCGTGAACGCACTTTGGATTCCGGCGATTGCGATGAAAGTTCCCGTGCTGCTCAAGCCCGGGCGAGAAGAGCCCTGGACCCCATGGCGGATCATTCAGGCCTTCATCAAGGCCGGCTGCCCTGCCGAAGCATTCAATCTCTACCCGACTCAGCACGACGGATCGGGAGCGATCATTCGCCGGGCCGGACGCGTTATGCTTTTCGGAGATGATTCCACGGTTAAGCAGTATGAGAACGATCCGCGCATCGAGGTGCATGGCACCGGCTACTCCAAGTTTGTGATCGGCGAGGATGAGATCGAAAACTGGGAACAGTATGTTGATTCGATGGTGGAGTCCGTCTCAGCGAACTCCGGTCGCAGTTGTATTTGTACCTCGACCATCGTCGTTCCGAAGTATGGAGACGAAATCGCTCACGCTATTTCGAAGCGTCTTGCCGAGATCAAGCCGCTCGCTCAGGACGATCCCGCGGCAAAACTCTCCGGATTTGCCAATCCGCAGTTTGCAGAGTGGATCAACGAGGCCGTCGAAGAAGGGCTCCAGTCAGACGGATCCCGCGACATCACTTCGGAATACCGCGAGGGTGAGCGTTTCGAGGAGCGTGGCGGAATGAACTACCTCCAGCCTACGATTATCCGGGTGGATTCATTCGATGAACCGCTTGCCCTTCGTGAGTTTCTCTTTCCCTTCGCCAGCGTGGTGGAATGTCCTCAGGCTGACGTACTGGACCATGTCGGCTATTCTCTCGTCCTGACCGCTGTGACAAAGGACGTCGACTGGATCAATCAGCTCTTCGACTGTCCGGAAATTGAACGACTTAACGTCGGGAACGTGCCGACGAACCGGATCAGCTGGAACCAGCCTCACGAAGGCAACCTTTTCGAGTTCCTGTATACACGCCGTTCCTTCGCGTTTGCGGAGTCTGCGTGATCGGTTAGGGTCTCCTCCATGCCAGCCGAACCTCTCTCGATCGAGGCGCTTTGCGCCGGTCTGGATATCCCTGACCGGGTCCAGCGGTTCGAGGATATTCCAGGAGGCAAGGTCGTATTCGGCTGGGGAAAAATCGATTCTCTCGGCAAAGAAGCCGCGAAGCTCGGCGCGCGCAATGCCCTGCTCGTAACCGATCCGGGGCTGGCGAAGACAGAATGGGTCCAGCGCGCCGTTGACTCGCTTCTTCACCAAATCGGTTCCGTGATGGTCTTTGATCAGGTTCATGAAAATCCGACCACGGAAGATGTGGATCGGTGTGTCGCTACAGCGAGTGAAGCGAAGGTCGATCTGATCATCGGTCTCGGCGGCGGTTCCAGTATGGACACCGCGAAAGGCTGCAATTTCATTCTTACCAATGGTGGGGAGATGCAGGATTACTGGGGTGTCGACAAGGCAACGAAACCGATGCTGCCTTTCATCGCGGTGCCAACAACGTCAGGCACCGGGAGCGAGTGTCAGAGCTTTGCGCTGATCGCAGATGCCGAGACCCATGCCAAGATGGCCTGTGGCGACAAAAAGGCAGCTGCGGCTGTCGCCATTCTCGATCCGGAATTGACGGTGACAATGCCGTGGGCCGTGACCGCGCACACGGGCATTGATGCCATCACCCATGCGCTCGAGACCGCCGTCTGCAAAAAGAAAACCGGGATTTCCGCGGCCTATTCCAGGGCCGGGTGGCAGTTGTTGAACTCCGGACTCGAACGGGTCATGAAAGATCCCAATGATCATGAGGCCCGTGCTCGGATGCAGTTGGGATCGGCTTTTGCGGGAACCGCGATCGAAAATTCGATGCTCGGAATTGCGCACTCCTGTGCCAATCCAGTGACGGCTCATCATGGTACCGTTCATGGGCAGGCGGTCGGAACGATGATGCCTCATGTGATCGAGTTCAACCGGAAGGACGCCTCCGTATCAGCCATCTACGAAACCCTCTTCGAGGGCGACCTTGCCGACCGGGTTCGGGAATTGCTCCGCTGCTCGGGGATGGACATTTCTCTCTCCACCTTAGGGGTGACAGAAGAGCAGTTGCCTCTTTTGGCGGAGGAAGCTTCGAAGCAGTGGACCGCCCAGTTCAACCCGCTTTCTGTCGATGCGTCCGCTCTCGAGCAGGTCTATCGCGCAGCACTGTGAGCCAAGGTAGAGGAAAACGTAAGTTTTCTGTGGATCGGAAACCCCTGGACCAAGCTTCCATCGATGGATCTACGGTTTGGCTTGAACGAGGAGAATCACTTCCCTCGGAATCCAATGCAGTCTTCCTTCTGCTTCCACCACAATGGCACTGGATTCCACCTGTCTCAGTGTTCCGATAACAGTCGTCTGGGCTCCGTTGATTTCGCCCGTCATCGGTGGAATCGGCAATGGAGCCGCCGCGCCCAGGGCGTCGCGACGAAATTGAACCCTAACCGTGTCACCGACCCATTGAGACAGCTTACCATCGCTGAGGCGATTGTCTGATGTTCTGCCGCATCCGGAGAGCAAGGCACCGAAAAAGAGGCAGAGTAGGAAATTGTTTCGATGAGCTTTCATAGTCTTGTTTCCACAGGAAGAAATGAACCGGTCCGTTTCTCGAACTCTTGTCCCGATGGCAGGGCCATCGTAGTCAAAATTGCATTTCCTTCGAGATAAAAGGCGAAGTCATGGCGCGGAGCAGTGCGCTGTAGTTGAGTTGAAAGGAAACCTCTGAACCGACTCGTAACGGTTCCTGATCGTTCCCCGAGTCGATCACGAGGTGATCGCTGCTTGCGGCCAGAATTTTGAGGCCGGTCGGCGGTTCGAGACCGTCAGGATCTGTATCCTGCCTTCCGATAGCGAGAATGGATTGAGAAATGGTGCCTCGATCCGCGCTGGACTCTGCTTCTCCGAAGGCGGATTCGGCAATCTCGCCCCATGGTTGGGAGGGTTTTCGCTTGGATTCGATCACCTCGGCGACAAGGGTGATCGCATCGGTGTGCAGGCCCTCGATCGGGTTTCGATGAAGCGGTTCGACACCGAGCAGCAACGCCTCACCGAGTCGAAGATCGTTGACACGCCCGGTATCCGCTCCGCTGAGTGCCCAGGTGAGATTGGCGGAATTGCCCCCGGAAACGGTTTCGACCGTGATTCCGAAGGTTGCCTCGATGGAATCCGCGAGGGTGGAGAGAGTGCCCATATTCGTCCCGTCCGGGGACACGCCGCACCGGCAGGCGAGGTTGGTTCCGATCCCCTTGAAACTGAGGTTCGGGAAACGCAGAACCTCGAGCACAGTCTTTTCAATCAGGGCAGGCATGATGCCCTCACGAAGATCGCCGAGCTCGATCATTAGGACGATTCCGTGTATGCGATCCTGCTTCTTTGCGGCGGACGAGAGGGCGCTCATGACGTCGAGTTCGGTGTTGAAACTGACATCCGTGTGAGCGACGACGCGCTCTGCCTGACTCAGCATCGGAGAGCGAATCAGCGTGAGGGAAGTTGGTGCCTCCGTTTGTCGTATCTTTTCGAGATTCTCGATGCGCGAGTCGCCAAGCCCATCGATCCCGGCATGCAACCAAGCATCGACAATTCCGGGGGAACCGAGGGTCGCCTTTGTCACGCCCGTCACCGAGATGCCCCGGTCACGGAGTCGAGTGACCAACGTCCGGGCATTGTGATGGATCTTACCAGGATCGATCTCCAGCCGCGGAGCGCTTAGGCGACTTCCGCTGATACTTGACCCCCGATTTGGGGAAAGGCAGCCAGGACCATCTCGACGAGGACCTCGGAAGACCGCGTCAGCGCATCGGTCACGGGGATCTCAAGTTCCTTCTCATACTGCGTAATCGCTGAGGAAACTTCGCCGTCGGTCATGTGTTCGTGATTGATCGTCAGCCCGATCACTTTCGTATTCGCGAAGGTTTCGATGAGATGAATTTCTGAGGCTGGCGTTGGCATCGGCATGTGTTCGAAGTCGCAGCGATAGAATCGTTTGGGAGCGTGCTGCAGGATGACGCCATCCGGACAACTTCCCCGAATGATAAAGCTGGAGGTGGAGTAGGCCGGGTGACTCAGAGAACCCTGGCCCTCGATAAAGATGACGTCGGGATCTTCGCCTTCGAAGGCATCGAGGATCGTGGCTTCCAGTTCTCCCGCACAAAACTGGGATGGAACCGCATCGAGGGCGATTCCGTAGCGAGCCCCCTGCATCAGGCCGGTCTGCCCGGTGCCAATCATCACGGCTTTGATCCCGCGATCCAGGAGAGCTCGTGTAATTACGGTGGCGGTCGTTCGCTTGCCGATGGCACAGTCGGTTCCCAGGACCGCGATGCGAGGGCAGGTGACCTCCGCAATTCGGCCACTGAAGACTCGCAGATCCTTTTTATCCCGGGGACGTCGAACATCGCGTATCACCACATTTGATCTGGCGGCGGCCGCCGCAAACTCCGGATCATCGTTCAAAAACTCATGGAGTCCGTTCACGATGTTCATGCCGCAATGAATCGCGCGGAGTACGATTCCCCTCTCGGTCGGGGAAAGCATCCCGCTTGCGGGCGCAATGCCAAAGATGAAGTAATCGGGGAAGCCGTCCGCTTTTTCGAGTGCTTCTGTCAGGTCCCGGTGGATAGGAATGCCGTTCGGTTCCTCATCGAGGACATAACCGGCGTCGCGACCTGCCTTGTCACTGTCGATGATCGAGAGAATCTGGTATCGCTGGGAATGTCGGACGAGCCCGTTGGCGGTTTTTCCATCGATCCCTCCGAAGTTGCCTTCGCAGTAGACGATGGCAGTGGCGGAGGTTTCCTTCTTGTCACTGGATCCGGATTGAAGCTGGTTCGCCGGCTGGAAACGGGCGACGCTGCTGGACGGAATTACGCCGGCTTTCACCGGGGCGGTAAAGGGGGATTGGATTGTCATGGGCACTCCTCGAGCTAGGCTCAGAGGAGGCGCCGGACCAGAGTGACCGGAATTGGTCAGTTGTCATCGAGAGATCCCCGCTAAGTTGGACTTGCGAAGTTTACCCTACCACAGCCTCGGGCCGAACCTAGGAATACTTTGCGGACACCGAAGAAGAGAACCGTCGAAAGGGGAGGTCAGCCACCTTTTAACGGCCCATGGTCCGGCAGGTCTTCAAGCGACCGGTCTCCCGATGGAATCCGGAACCCACTGACCTGCTTCCAAAAAGTGAGACGTGCGTAAAATGAAGTTCTGCCTCAAACTAGAGAGCAGAACAAATGAAGAGAAGCAGATTCAGCGAAGAACAGATCATCAGTATCCTCCGGGAAGCCGATGGGGAGAGTACAGTGAAGGCCGTGTGCACGAAGCACAACATCAGCGACGCGACGTTTTACAACTGGAAGCGGAAGTATGGTGGCATGGACGTCGAGGAAGCCCGACGCCTGCGAGCCCTTGAGGACGAGAACGGGAGGCTGAAGCGCCTCGTCGCCGACCTGTCGGTGCAGAACCAGATTCTCAAGGAGGTGAACGCAAAAAAATGGTGAGCTCGTCGACCAAGCGTCGGGCGGTCAAGTTTGCAGTAGAAGAAGGGCTGGGAAGCTCGGCAGTTGTCTGCCGAACTCTTGGGCTGGCCCGATCAAGTTACTACCGTGTCAGTCAAATCAGCGACGAATTAAAAACAATGCACCATGAGATCCTACGACTCAGCGAGAAGCATCCGCGGTATAGCTATCGGCGGATCACGGCAATGATGCGGCGTGACGGATATGTGATCAACGAGAAGCGAGTGCTTCGAGTCCGGCGGGAAGCAGGATTCAAAGTGCGTAAGAAGCAGAGGAGGACCCGGCGCGTTGGGCTTTCGACCGTGCGGAGGCTCAAAGCGGAGAAACGCAAAGATGTCTGGAGCTGAGATTTTGTCACGGACCAAGCAGCTAATGGCAGCCAGTTCCGGATTCTGACGCTGATTGATGAACACACCCGCGAGTGCTTCGCGACCCACGCGGCCTGGTCGATCCAAGCCGTGGATGTGATCACGATCATCGAAGCTACGATTAAACGCTACGGAGCCCCAAAGCACATTCGCAGCGACAACGGGCCGGAGTTCATTGCTTACGCTGTTCAGGATTGGTTGAAGGACCTGGAAATCGAGATCCTTTACATCAAACCCGGCTCGCCCTGGGAGAACGCCTACATCGAAAGCTTTCACGACAAGTTGCGTGACGAACTCCTCAACCGTGAGATATTTGGATCACTCCGCGAGGCCCAGATCATTCTGGAATCCTGGCGATGCGAATACAACGAAGACAGGCCGCCCAGTTCGCTGGGGTATCAAACACCCTCCGAATTAGCGGCAAGCTGCGAAATTCCGCTATGGCCTACTACGGCCTGCGCTCCATTTCGCAGCGCAAGCACAGATCGAACGATCAATCAGAAGCCTGGGGGAAGCACAACCCCGGCCGGGCTTCAACTGCGATGCGTCCTACCTGCGGGATCAGGTCAAACGTAACTCAGCGAGCTCGAGACTTTTCAATTGATCCCACCTGAGCACATGTCTTCCGAATCAAAGGATAACTGGACCACAAAAAATAAAAAGACGCTCTGCTATTGATGGGCTTTTGGTCGTCTCCTCCATTTTTTTAGACGGAATGTCAGAGTGCTGCAACAGGCTGCCGACCAGTGCGCCCGGATTTCGAGGTTGATGGTGAATTTTCATGATGCTTTCGACTCGCAGCGCGCAGCCTTTTGGTCAGCCACGACTTGTTCGCTTCGCTTCTTCATGAATCGGTCCCCGTCTTCCATCTTCCAATCTTCCCACCCAAGATGGCGATAAAAGCCCACAGCGCGGAAACTCTCGTCTGGGTCGGTCGTCAAGAACAACTCGCCACAACCCTCGCGAACTAGCCAGTCTTCGACCAAGCGCATCAGGGACTTTCCGATTCCTCGATTCTCGAACTCTTTCAATACGGCAACCACCCACATCTCGCCAGTCTGTTTGTTCCCCATAACGAATCCGACGACAGCGCCACCCGATTCCCCGAGCCAGCCACGATGAGTCGTCATCATCATTTGGCGCACGGAATCGTATGTAATACCCATGCGTTCCAGTTCCTCGGCACCATTTGGGTTGTGCCATGTTTTGATTCGGACGTCAAAGATCGCCGCCACATCCTCAGGAGTAATCTCGCGGTAGTTCATTTTCATAAGCTAACGTTCAAAGTCTGGCAGCCTGATACGGGAGCGCCACTCTGAACTTCCCCCGAAAGGGTAGACACGCGGAGATTGATCTGAAAACATCATAAA
>JARGNG010000002.1 GCA_029213265.1 Verrucomicrobiales bacterium
GATCTCTCGTCGGATTGAATCAGATCATGGAAATGGATGTCGAGCGCGACGAACGTGGCGCGGGATACCTTTCGGTTCAGGAATTTAAACCTGAGATCCGAATCGAAAATCTTCGCTTTGGATACGACCCGGACAGTGCGCCCGTTCTCGATGGGATCAACCTCTCGATTCAGCCTGGAGAACGGGTCGCCATCCTTGGAAAGATCGGGTCCGGAAAAAGCTCTCTCCTGCGCCTCTTGATGAAGTTGGAGCAACCGATCGATGGAGGAATCTCCGTTTCCGGAATTGATTTGCGTCAGTTTGACCCCGCAGAGATTCGCCAACACATGGGATACCTTCCCCAGGACCCGACATTGCTCTATGGGACCTTGCGTTCCAATCTCAAGGCGGGTTGTCCCTGGATCGAAGACCAGGCTTTGCTGGAGGCGATCGATGCCGCCGGACTCGCCGGCTTCATTCGTTCGCTTCCCCGCGGCATCGATCATCCAGTAGCAGAAGGCGGACGTTCACTTTCCGGGGGACAGCGTCAGTCCGTTGCCGCCGCCCGTGCCTTAGTGGAAAAGCCCGAATTGCTGGTCTTCGATGAACCAACCAGTTCGATGGACACCTCCAGCGAAAAACGGTTTCTCTCGAAACTGGACGAGTATCTATCCGCAGATACCGGCCGCACCATGATCGTCGCCACCCATCGCCGAACTGTTCTCTCGATTGTCGACCGGGTAGTGGTCATTGAAAATGGGAAAGTCATCGCAGACGGGCCCAAAGAAAAAGTGGTGATGTCGAAAAAGGTGACTGAACCGGACTTTCAACGGGAAACGATCCCCACTCCAAAACCTTCCTCAGCCTCCGAAATCGGAATGCTTTCGTGAACGATGAATCCTTCCGTACCCCAATCTAACGAGTCTCTTAATCCTGTCCCGCGGGACGATATCGAGTATGTCAGAAGCGCCCGTGCCGCGATCCGGGGCGATCGCCTCGTTGGTGCGAATCTTCTCCTCTTTGCCATCGTCGGAGTGGTTGCCGCCTTCGTCTTCTGGGCTTCCCGGGCGGAGATTGACGAAGTGACGAAAGGGGATGGAAAAGTGATCCCCTCCTCCTCGATCCAGACCATTCAGAATCTCGAAGGTGGAATCGTGGCGGAGATCATGGTTTCAGAAGGAAGCCGCGTTGAGGAAGGGGACATCCTTCTCCGGATCGATGATACCCTGAGTGCCGCAAGTTACCGCGAGAATTTGACGAAAAGCCAGGCCCTACGAGCCCTGTTGGCGCGTCTCGCAGCGGAGGCGAATGGATCCGGGATCATTGCCTTTCCTGAAGAATTGAAAAAGGATCGTCCCGATTTGATTGCCCGGGAAATCGCGCTGTTCGAGAAGCGTGAAAGAGAACTGGCCGAGCAAAGTCACATCATCGAACGAAGCCATCGCCTCGCCTCCGACGAATTGACTATGACCATTCCGCTGGTCCAGAAAGGAATTGTTTCCCGCGTCGAACAGCTTCGTCTCGAACGAGAAGTGAATGAGCTGGAGGGAAAGCTTCGCGAACTCGTGGGGGGGCGCCAGCAGGAAGCCATGGAGAAATTCAACGAGGCAAAGGGGCAGAATGAGGAACTGAAGGCAGTACTGGACGGCCGGGAAGACCGGGTCAAACGGACTCTGGTTCGTTCACCGGTGGCCGGAACGGTCAATAAGCTTTACATGAATACGATCGGTGGAGTCGTCCAGGGTGGCGAGCCCATGGCGGATATTGTCCCGAATAACGAAACGCTTCTCGTAGAGGCAAAAGTCCGTCCGTCAGATATTGCCTTTCTCCGCCCCGGCCAGGAAGCGACTTTGAAGTTTTCCGCCTACGATTTCGCCATCTATGGAGGACTGAAAGGAACGGTCGAACACATCAGCGCGGATACGATCGAAGACGAAATCGACAAACAGCATTATTACATGATTAAAGTGCGGAATGCGGAGGGGAGATTGATGAAAGACGGGGAAGAACTCGACATCATTCCCGGCATGACCGTGGAGGTCGATGTGCTGACGGGTCGAAGAACTGTTTTGCAATATCTCATGAAACCCTTCCACCGGATGCGTTTCAATGCATTGCGTGAACGCTAGGGAATCGTTGCCACAAAAAACGAAATGATGGAAATCGAGACAGAAGTCTTCTTTACCGAAGCTGGCACAGTCGAGGGATACGAGTGGGATTCACGCACGGTTTTCGATGGAAATGTAAACTCCGCTTTCGGGGAGGAAGTGAAAGTCGAATTTAAAACGGTCTCGCATCATTCCTTCGCGAAAGAGCATTTGGAAACGGACTGTTCCATTTTTTCGAGCGTCTCGTAGACTTTTGACAGAGCCCGCTTATCCAACAGGGTTGACTCTGTCAGGATACCCTGTTGAGTTCCCGGCATGGCATCAAGTGGACTTTCCCCGGAAGAATTAAGTGAGCTGATTCAACTCCTGGAGCGGAGACTTGCTGTGATCGGGGATGCGGAGATGCGGGAAAACGATCCGGACGGTCAACTGCGGCAGTTGCAGGAAGTTTCGGAAGCGATTCAAGAATTTTCCAAAACGAAGCAGGAGCGCATTCCAATCCGGCTCCGTCACTTTCTCGAAAACAGCAGCCTCAACAAGGCTCTGGATTGGGCCAAGGAGGCAATGGCGGAAGCGTAGTGGATCGCGGAAACAGCCTGACTGCGAGCCGGACTCTCCGGAGTGCCTCTACGAGCTCGAAAAGATGGGTTTGTGCACGTGTCCTTCATTGAGGTCAATTCGCTCGGGCCGTCCTTTATGCATGTAAACGACTTCGGTGTGATCTAGGCCCAGCATCGCCATCACGGTCGAGTGGACATCGTGAACGTGCATTTTATCTTCCACCGCAAAAAGACCAAGTTCGTCCGTGGCACCAATGGTCTGGCCTCCTTTGGCTCCGCCGCCCGCCATCCACATGGTGAAGCCGGTCGGGTTGTGATCACGGCCGTCGCCTTTTTCGCTCATGGGAGTGCGTCCGAATTCTCCCCCCCAGATGATCAGGGTTTCGTCGAGGAGTCCGCGCTGCTTCAGGTCCTGAATCAATCCAACAATGGGAACGTCGACGTTGCGACAGAGGCGGCTGTGGTTGGTTTCCATTTTGGAGTGCGAATCCCACTTGCTGCCGGCTCCGTGGTAGAGCTGGATGAAGCGAACTCCGCGCTCCACCAGTCTTCGGGCCATGAGACATTGCCGACCGTAGACCTGGGTGTCTTTGTGATCGAGTCCGTAGAGTTTCTTGATGTGTTCCGGTTCGCTCTCCAAATCGATCGCTTCAGGCGCCTCCGCCTGCATTCGGAAAGCGAGTTCATAGCTGCGAATACGGGCCTCCAGATCGGTGTTGGATTCGCGGGAGTCATAGTGGGACTCATTGAGCTGGCCCAGGAAATCGAGTTTTTGCTTCTGTCGTTCCGTTGTGATTCCCCCGGGATTGTTCAGATTACGAATTGGTTCGGCACTGTTTTCGAGAAGGACACCCTGATGGATCGCCGGAATGAATCCCGAGCCCCAGGCGCGGGCTCCATTCACGACCATTGAGTTGGAGTCTTTGATCACGACAAATCCGGGGAGACTCTGGTTTTCAGATCCAAGACCATAGGAGATCCAGGAGCCGAGTGAAGGACGTCCTCCGAAAACGGAACCGGTATTCATCTGGCAAACGCCGCCCGCGTGATTGATTCCGTCGGAAACACAGGAACGGATCACACAAAGATCATCCGCGATTCTGGAATGCTCGGGAAGCCAGTCCGAAATCCAGAGGCCGCTCTCCCCGTGTTGGTCCCATTTTCGCTGGGAAGCAAGGAGAGGGGAATTGACTTCACCCATGGCGGTGACCGGTCGCTCGAAGCTGTCCGGCAGCTTTTGACCGGCCAATTCGTTGAGGAGCGGCTTCGGATCAAAAAGATCGAGGTGGCTGGGGCCTCCTTCCATAAAAAGCCAGATCACATTCTTGGCCCGACCCATTTGATGGGGGATCTTTGCCTGAACCGGATTCGGCTTTTTCTGGGCCCCAAGCAAATTTTGACCGGTGAGTGCCGAGAGGGCAACGGCACCAAAACCGGCGCCGGCTTTTCCGAGGAATTCTCGTCGGCTGTTCGGGAGTTCGATTCGATTACAGGACATGAGCGGGAGCGCCTTCGGCGCAGTAAAGGGTGGAAAATGAAAGAGGAAAGGCGGGTGTCAGTGGAGGTAGAGAAATTCGTTGGAAGAGAGAAGGGCATGGCAGAAGTCGGTCACCGCTCCGAGAAGCTGCGGTGGATAGCCCGATTTGGGTGATGCCGAAGGGCTGCGGAGCCAGGCGGTGTAGGGCTCGGGTTGGGCTCCGTTTTCTCCGTTGAACTGGAAATCGAAAACACGCTCGGCGGTCCCTCCATTGATGAGAAGTTGTTTCTCTGTTAGGCTTCCTTTACTCACGGTGATGCGGGCGAGTTGGCCGTCCCAGAGATGTCCTTTTTGATCCCGGCCTCCGAGGAGTGCTTTGACACTCTCCTTTGCCGAGAGGCCCCCGACAATCTGGTGCGATACCGTCTTCGACTGAAGGGGGGCTTTCAGATCGGAAAGGTCCTTCAGGTAGAACGTCACCGATCCGCCGGTTGGATTGTCCGGCTGTTGTTTTGCGGAAATCGAGGCGGCGATGTAGGTGGGGCTTTGAAGAGGAAAGCGTAGATCGGATGCCACCACTTCATAGATCACATTGTGCTGAAAGTCTTCGCCGATCAGTTGCATGATGAAATTGCGAGGTTCGTAGCGGGACTTTTCACTCGTGACTCCGAAGGACCAGCCAACGTCTTCCTGGGAACCGCTCCACCGGCCGGCCAGCGTGTTGACCGAGGCATCCTTGTGCAGGCTGTCGATATTGGCGACCGCCTCGATCGTGAACTCCTCTGCCGGCCAATTGACCTCAGTGATTTCGAGTCGCTCAAAACGGCTTCCGGGCTGCAGCCAGAGTGCGTTCTTTCCTAGAGCGGGTGATTCGATCCCTTTGAAAACCTGATCAATCGGGCGAAGTCCGGTTTCGCCCGGGAATTTCGGTTTGGGTGGAGCGGGAGCACCCACGGCTGTCGATTGAGACTGGATGAAAGCAAGGGCACCCTCCACTTCTGAGGTGAGTGGTTCCCGCCCGTAGGCGATTTGATAGGCGGATCGAATCTGGTCAGCACCGATGGTCTGGCTCCCCGCCAGGATTCGCCTGGCGAAAGCAGTCGCCCGATCCATGGCCCATTCGCCGTTCACAAGAAGGAGGGACTGGGTCGGAGTCGTCGTCGAAGTTCGTGTCGGTGCCGAACTGAAGCCATTGGGTGCGTCGAAGCCGCCGATCATGGGATCCTTGGTGTTCCTCCGCTTGCTTACATAGACGCTTCGGTTGTGGGAGGACCCGCTTACGGAGGATCCGCCTTCGCGATGGGTGAGTTCACCTGAGGAAGTGAGCATCGCGTCGCGAATCTGCTCGGCGTCGAGTCGGCGGGGGGGGAATCGCCAGAGAAGTCGATTTTGTGGATCGGTGATGGTTTCGGCCGAAGTGGGCTCGCGCCGCGCCGTTTGGCGGTAGGTCGCACTGGTCATGAGAAGCCGATGGAGCGATTTGATTTTCCATCCGCCTTCCAAAAACTGTTCCGTGAGCCAGTCGAGCAATTCCGGATGACTCGGCTCTTCCCCGAGGCGCCCGAAATCGTTCGGGGTCGGGACCAGTCCCTGATGAAAATGCCGCTGCCAGACGCGGTTGACGATGACCCGGGTCGAGAGCGGATTTTTTTCGTCGGTGATCCAGTTCGCGAGGGCGGTGCGGCGACCGGTCGTCTGGCCCGTTGGTTGGATCTCAGGTTCGGGAAGGTCAAGCAGGGTGAAAAAAGCAGGTTCGACCGCGACTTTTTCCCCTCGCTTCTCGAAAAATGTCGTCGCCGGATTGGGTTTCACGTCGGTCGAGACAAAGGCGGAAGGGAGTGGCTGCGGCTTGCGATCTTCAAATTCTTTCAGCTTCGCGGTGAGCTCTTTGTATTGGGTCAGGATCTCCGGCTTCTTTTCGAACTCCTTCTCCCAATTCAGCTTCTGGTGCTTGTTGTCGACCTGACGCTGCACCAGTTGAGCCAGTTGCTCCTCATACGCGGTGCGTTCAGCTTGGGGCTTGTAGTAAAGTTTTTGAACGTCCTCGGGAAACTGCTTCACGATAAAGGTGACGTCGGAGTCCAGTTTGGGTTGTTGGAGAGCCGTGATTTCCGAGCGGATAGCGGCTGTTTCCTTCTCCCATGCGGTCATGGCAGCGTCGTATTCTTTTCTTTGCTCCGGATTCGCAAGGGTGGCGTCTTCGGGCCACCAGGTCGTGTTGAGAAAGGCCTGCAAGGCAAAGTAGTCTTTCTGAAGGATGGGATCGAATTTGTGATCGTGGCATTGGGCACATCCGACGCCGAGTCCGAGGAACGCTTCCCCGGTGACGTTGGTCATCTCCGTCATGATGAGGTCCCATTGCATTCGGGCATTGCGCTGATTCCATTCGTAGATGCCCAGTCGGAGGAATGCGGTCCCGATGAGTTTCTCCGGATCGTCCGGGGAAAGTTCGTCTGCGGCCAACTGCTCGCGAACAAACTGGTCGTAGGGCTTGTCTTCGTTGAAGGAGCGAATCACATAGTCCCGGTAGCGCCAGCTCTCGGGACGGAGGTCGTCGGCGCGATACCCGTCGCTTTCGGCGTAGCGAACCACGTCGAGCCAGTGCTGTCCCCAGCGTTCGCCATAGCGGGGACTGTCGAGCAGGCGGTTGACTGTTTCGGAAACCGCTTTGTCCGGGTTCTCTTGATACGCCTGGATGAATTCGGCGGCTTCTTCTGCCCCGGGCGGAAGGCCATGCAAGTCAAAGTAGATCCGTCTCACGAGCTCTGCTCCACTGGCAACCCCGGCTGGCTCGAGATGATTTTCCTCAAGCTCGCGGGCGATGAAGTGGTCAATTTCGTTTTTTGCCCAGCTATCTCCGCTCGAAGGGGGCTGGACTTTCGCGAGTGGTTGGATCGCCCACCACTTGCGGTCTTCCGCCGTAAAGCCGTTTTCATCCGTTTCTTCCCGATGAACCGACTCCGCCGGCCAGGGGGCGCCGAGTTTGATCCACTGCTCGAGGAGTCCGACCTGTTCCGCGGTCAGTTCCGACTTTGGCGGCATCGCAAAGTCGGGGTCCTCGCGCCGAACGACTTGCATGAGAAGCGATTCGTCCGGATTTCCGGCCACCAATGCGGGTCCGGTGTCGCCACCTTCGCGGATGAAATCGATGTGATCGAGCCTCAGCCCGCCCTTTTGTTTTTCTTCTCCGTGACACTCAAAGCATTCCGCGGAGAGAAGGGGTCGGATTCTGTTTTCAAAAAATTTCAGGTGCTCCACGTCGGCGGTGTTTCCCCGCAGGGGGAGAAGAGCAATGGCAAAAGCGAGACTGGAAAGGAGGGCTTTCATTTGTCGGAGGAATTCCGGAACCAAAGAGTCGGGGCGGGGCCGACGGGGTGTTCTTTCGAGGCAAAGGCATGGACCAGCCCCTGTTTGTCGAATTCGCCGGTCTCACGAACCAGAACCAGGGTGACGAGGGATTCAGGTGCCGCCAGAAGATAGGAGGAGAGGGCTTCGGATTCGATTTCGATGAGGGGGTTGGAATTTCCTTTTTGGATTGTGAATTCGGCAAGGCGAACGAAGGCAACGGGATTCAATTCAGGGTCCGTAAAGGTGCTGTTGTCTTTCCATAAGATACCGTCTTCTGACCATTCGTGAATGGCTGGATCAAGGACTCCGAATACCGCAAATTCCGAGTCGGGCACGAGGGAGGAAAAACCGAGGCCACTCGATTCGACTTTCAGGGCGAGTTTGGCCGAGGACAGCCGGGACCGGTCCAGTTCGCTCAGGTCAAAGGTGAGCAGGGCGCGGCGTTCGTTTCCGGGAGCCAGGTCGGTGTGTTTTACCATGAGAAGCGGATCGCCGCCGGTTTGTCCGCTGCCGTTCGTCCGTCGAAGATAGACATCCTTTCCTTCGCCACGGGCCGTTGAAATCTGCGTCCATCCGGAGGTGGGTTGGAGCGTGGCATCCGAGCGGGTGATTTCCTGATCGGGGCTTCCCGGTGCAATTCCAAAGTGGAGCGACTTCCCTGTCAGGATGTGAGTGGCGGCTTCGGCATCCCCCTCCCGGACTTTGACTTCCCCTTCAAAAACGAAAACATGGGAGCCGCCCACCGGAGTGTTGGTTACACCGAACCGGGTTCCGAGATCGATGACTTCCATCTTGTCGGTATCGATCGTGAATCCATGAGCGGAGTCCGGGACATCGGCGACGACGGATCCTTCGAGGAGACGGCATCGCATCGCGGAATCGACTTGAAGAACGGTGGGTGCTTCCAGCGTCACCGTCGCCCCGCTATCGAATTGGATCGTCGCCATGCCTTCGGCAAGAGCGAGAACGCCCGGAGTCAGCTTGGCGCCCTCTCTCGTCGGTAAATCGGATCCTTCCCAGCGGCAGCCTTCCGCTTCGATCAGCGTGGCGACCGCTTGAGGAGCGGAGGAGGGGAGAAGGAAATAGGAAGCGGTCGCGAGCAGCGCGACGGTTGCCGCAGCGGCCCACCCGGCAAAGGCGCTCCGTCCGGCTTTCACATGGGAGGAGGTATCCTCAATCGCGAGACTTGCGAGAGCGTCCCGGTCGACCTGGAGCCTGGCGTGAAGCCACCGTTGTTCAACATACGATTGGAGAAGTTTCGGATCAGAAAGGAGATCCTTCTGCAGAGACTCCCATTCGGCTTCGCTGAGTTGCCCATCGAAAGAGCGGTCGATTCGGTCGTCGGAGTTCATGGAGTCGAGTGGGAGAGTTTTTCCGTAACGCAGTCGTTGAGAGCGGCACGGATCCGGCTGAGGAGTCGATAGACCGCGCCTTCGGTGCGGGAGGTTCGATGAGCGATTTCGGCGATGTCGCAATCTTCAAAATAGCGGAGAAGAATGGTCTGACGTTGTCCCTCAGGAAGACGCTGGAGGCATTCGTGAAGCGCCTCGGACCGGGACGAGAGGGATTCCGACTGGCGGTCAATTTCCCCGGCAATGGCTTCGATCAGGGCCGGGTCCGTTGTATGGACAGGCTTGCGCTTGGCCGCCCGGCGATGGTTCAGAACCTGGTGCAGAGCAATCTTCCGCGCCCAGGCGACAAAATGAGTCCCTTCTTCAAACTGATCGAATTTTTTCCACATCGTGAGCCGGCAGGCCTGAAGAATATCTTCCGCGTCGGCCGGGTGATTCACGAGGGTGTGAACATAGGCGGCAATGCTTCGTTCATGCTGATTAAGCAGAACGAGATAGCGCTCAGCGGCATCTCCGGAAGGAGGTGCTGTGCCTGCCGTATATTCGGCGTCTTTGGACTGAAATTCGGACATCCCTGCCATCCTAAGGTCCGGAAATCGGAAAACTGGACAAAAAAGTGATAGAAACTCCTATCAGAATCCGTATTTGGCAGTAGCGACACACTCTTTCCCATTCTTTGGCACACACCGTGCTGTCCTTGGAATAAAGAAATCTACGACTCATGAGCCAACCTCACTCACCCAGCCCTCGACCTATCCCGCCAGTTTCCACACCGGAGCCGGTTCCTGCAGAAGACCGGGCAATCGAGCCATCCTCCTCCTCGTCTGAGACGAGTGGGGTCCCGGGCATTCCCCGCGCCTTTCGAAGAGGGAGGCAGTTGATTCTTGAAAACGAGCCGTCCATTCCTACCCACATTTGCATCAAAAGCGGCCGACCGACCTATCGTGAACTCGAGGTGGCGCTGCGCAGCGCAAAGAATCCGCTGACCTGGTTTGGTAAGCGTCCCACTCTTCATGTTGGTTTGTGTCGAAAATCATTTGATGACTATCGGGTCGCGGTGGCGTTGACCTGGTCTGTACTCGGTATTGGAGTGCTGATGTTGGTAGCCGGTCTTGCAACATTGAGTTGGCTGACGATTGCGGTCGGAGTCATCGCGATCGGGATCTGCGGCGTCTTCCGGGCCACTTCACCGGTCACTTCCCCGGATGCCACGGAGGAGCGTGCCACGGTGATCGGCGCGTCGCCTTCCTATCTCAAGAAATTTGAGGAATATCCGGAACTGACTGTCGAATAGTTGCTTTCGAATGTTGCCGGGTCATCGGGACGAATTTGCATCTCAGACCTCGGATTCAGTTCGTTTGGAAATCGCCTCTTTGCGAAGCGCTCCGGGCGTTTTTCCAGTCTCTTTCTTGATGATTTGCCCCAGGTATTCCTGGTGGCGGAATCCACTCCTTTCGGCGACTTCGGCGAGAGTGACGTCGGTTGATTCGATCAGGAGCCGGGCCCTTTCGATCCTCCGCTGAAGAATGAACTCCCGGATCGATTGCTGCATGCACTCGCGGAACCGTTTTTGAAACAGGGTTCGGGAGATCCCGGTGGCCCGTGCCACGGTATCATTCGTGATCGGAGCGGCCAGGTTCTCGCGAATGAACTGCACTCCGCGGGCTACGATAGGATCCTCAATCGCCTGCACCTGTGAGGAGTCCCGTTCGACGATTCCATTGGGCGGAATCAGGATCGGCTCGCGGGGTGGTTTTTCGCCGGACAGTATCCTGTCGACAAGACGCGCAGCTTCATACCCGACCGCAAAATGGCCGCCTCTGACACTGCTGAGGGGCGGGGCACTGATCTCACAGAGAGCGAGATCGTTGTCGACTCCGACAACCGCAATTTGTTCGGGGACGGGGATTCCCCCGGAACGGCACGCTTCGAGAAGTTCGAGCCCCCGCTGGTCGCTGCAGACCATGATGGCATTGGGTTTGGGCAGGTCGCGGATCCATTCACAGAGCTGGCCAAACCGATCCGGGTTTCCGGGGCGTCCTTTCCTCGGAGTGTGGAGCTCGTGAAAGCTGTCCGCTTCCCTGCAATTCTGCTGAAAGGATCGAGCCCGCTTTTCCGACCAGTTTTCGCCTTCGATTCCGTAGAAGCCAAAGTGTCGGAAATTCCGATCCAGAAAATGGTTCGCAACCTTGGTTGAAATGGCAACATCATCCACGTGAACGAGAGGGAACCGATTTTCACAAACACCGAGTACATCAACAACAGGAATGTCGAGTCTTTCCAGTGCTTCGAGAATTTCCGGATTTTGAATTCGGGCGATAATGGCGTCGCCGTCCCAGTGCTGGATCCAGTCCGGAACGGCGTCAGCGAGGCCGCCTGCGGCGTGAAACAGTTGCCAGGTTCCCTTTTGACGGGCATAGCGCGCGATGCCACGCAGAATTTCTCGTCCGGAGCCCAGCGAGGTTTCAACGAGCAGAGCAATGCGTTTTCCGGGTTCAGGAGTCATGGGGATTCACTGTCCGATCTCTACAAAGAATCACCCGCTTTCTCAACGTGTAAACATTGCTGAATCGCGTCTCGTGTCGATACCTTCTCCAAATGGATCGCGAAGCGTTTGCCCGACAGTTTGGAGATGCTCCGGAAGTGACGATCGTCGCTCCCGGTCGGATCAATCTGATCGGGGAGCACGTGGACTATCTCGGTGGTGAGGTCATGCCAATTGCGATTGATCGCCAACTGGTGATTCACGCATCTCCGGTTTCCGGAGATCTCTGTGAAATCTTTCCGGTTGGTTTCGGGCATGATTCCCCGACGAAAATTTCCCTGAAGGACCTCCACCGAAGAGAGGCGCGAGCGGATGTGTGGCTCAACTACATCATTGGTGTGCTTTCCGGGTATCGGGATGCGGGGGTCGAGCTCCCGGCGTTCCGCGCGACCATTCAATCGGACCTTCCCGCCGGTGCCGGTCTCAGCAGCAGTGCTGCGCTGGAGACTGCGTTTGCCCTCGTCGTAGAGGCCCTGACCGGGATTGAGCAGGACGTTGTCGATCGTGCGCTTCTGTGCCAGCGGGCCGAGCACGAATTTGCCGGAGTCCCCTGTGGGATTATGGATCAGCTCGCCGTCGGGGCGGGAAAGAAAGACCATGTGATGCGACTCGACTGCAGTGATCTGACGAGAAGCTATGTTCCCATTCCGGAGGGCCTCTCGATTTTGACTGCGGATACCGGAGTGAAGCATGCCCTCGGAGACGGGGAATACAAAAAGCGCCGGTCGGATTGCGAGGAAGCCTTGTCGATCCTGGAAATCGATTCGTTCCGGAATGCCACGCCGGAGCAGATCGGGGAAGCGGAGAAGGAACTCGGAGATCGCCTCTTTCGAAGAGCGCGGCATGCCGTCACCGAGATGGAGCGCGTCGAACGATTTTCAAAGGCACTCGTCGAGAACGATTTCGAAACGCTGAGCATATCGATGAAACAGAGTCACGAGTCCCTGCGCGACGATTACGAAGTCAGTTGTGAGGAACTGGATGCACTCGTCGATGCTGCCTATGAAGCTGGTTCCGGGGTCGGATTGATCGGGTCCCGCATGACGGGAGGTGGCTTCGGTGGCTCTACGGTCAGCCTTGTCGATTCCAGTTCCGCGTCCGATCTGAAGAAATATCTCGAAAAATTCTATCGCGAAAAGTTTGGACGCGAGCTGAATTGCTTTATAACAACAGTGGTGGACGGAGCACATGTTCTGTCACCGTCCTAACCCCCCACCGAAAATGAAACCCCTTGTGAAACCCTTGTTTGTTGTCGCCATGTGTGCCGCCCTGTCTTCCTGCAGTGATGATTCGAGTCCTGATTCCACGTCCTCCGGATCGAGTGAATCGTCCGGACTGGTCGAGTCGGAGTTCGGAAAAATGCCGGGAGGTGAGTCGGTCAAAATTTTTACCCTGACCAATACCAACGGAATGGAGGCGAAGGTAACGGAGTATGGGGCGATTCTCGTTTCACTCCAGGTTCCGGATAAAGACGGGAACCTGGCCGACGTTACTCACGGCTACGATACCCTTGAAGGCTGGCTCACGAACACATCCTACTTTGGAGCCACCGTGGGCCGCTTCGGAAACCGCATCGCCCATGGGAAATTTTCTATCGATGGAAAAGAATACTCTCTGGTGACCAACAATGACCCCGGCGGAATTCCCTGCCATCTTCACGGAGGAACCAAGGGATACGACAAGGTTCTCTGGAAAGGGGAGGGATTTGAGTCTGGAAGTGAGCGCGGAGTCAAGCTGACCTACGTGAGTCCCGACGGCGAAGAGGGGTATCCCGGAACTCTCACTGTCGAAGTCACCTACACTCTAACAGATTCCAACGATTTTGTTTGGGAGGCCAAGGCAACCACGGATGCACCGACGGTCTTGAATATTGTGCACCACAGCTACTGGAATCTCAGCGGAGATGCGAATACCTCGATCAACGATCACGAGCTGAAGCTTTTTTCCGATCACTATCTCGCGACCGACGCCGGCCTCATTCCAACGGGAGAGAAAGCAGCGGTCACCGGCACTCCGATGGATTTTTCCTCAGCACACGTAATTGGCGCACGGGTCGAGGAGGACTTTGAAGCTCTTAAACTCGGAGGTGGCTACGATCACGCCTGGGTGCTGAACGGAACGAAGGATGGAGATCTCGTCAAAGCGGCGAAACTGCGTGATCCGGAGACGGGGCGCGTCATGGAAATCTCGACGAATCAGCCGGCGATTCAGTTTTACGGAGGAAACTTCCTCGATGGAACTGCAACAGGGAAAGGCGGCGTCGCTTATCAGCATCGCACGGCACTCTGCCTCGAAACGGAAAATTATCCGGATGCGCCCAACAATCCCGATGCCCCGTCGGCAGTTCTCCGACCCGGCGAGACCTACCATCACAAAATGGTCCATAGCTTTTCCGCAGAGTAATTCATCCTGACAAACAGCTATGACTCTGTTCACTTTTCTATTCTTCACCGTGCTCGTCGCGGTTCTCACCTGGCGGATTACCAGAGGCAAAGGCACCAATACAGAGGACGGTTTTTTTCTCGCCGGACGAAGCCTGACCGGCTTGGTCATTGCCGGATCACTCCTGCTCACCAACCTCTCCACGGAGCAACTGGTTGGGCTGAACGGCGGGTCGTTTGCGGAAGGGGTATCCGTGATGGCCTGGGAGGTCGTCGCGGGGATGTCACTAGTGGTGCTCGCTCTTTTCTTTTTGCCGCGCTATTTGAAATCAGGCATCACAACGATTCCGCAGTTTCTCGAAGAGCGATACGACGCGAAGGTGAGGGCGCTGACAACTGCGGTTTTCATCATTGCCTACATGCTGATACTTCTTCCGTTTGTTCTCTTCAGTGGAGCCAGCGCGCTCGCCTACATGCTCGATTTGCCGGTGAAGTTGGGGCTTGGTGATACCGCTACGATCTGGGTTGTCGTGGCCTTCATTGCAATCGTGGGATCTGCCTACGCTATTTTTGGTGGGTTGCGTGCTGTCGCTGTTTCCGACACTTTTAACGGTCTTGGCTTGCTCATTGGCGGCCTTATGATCACATGGTTTTCGATCCAGTTTGCCAGTGGGGAAGGCGTTTCGATTTCCGGCCTTTTCAAAGAAATCAAAGCCGAGAATCCGGACGCGTTTGTATCCCTCGGAAAAAAGGGGGAAGATGTCTATTGGCCGACCCTGTTCACAGGGGTGCTCCTGTTGAACTTTTTCTACTGGTGCACGAATCAGCAAATCATTCAGCGAACCTTTGGAGCAAAGAACCTCGCCGAAGGACAGAAAGGTGTTCTTCTGGCTGCTTTCTTCAAGATTTTGGCACCCATTATTCTTGTCCTTCCGGGAATCATTGCTCTGTATATCGCGAATCAGAACGACGATTTCAACGCGGCTCTTCTAAACGATGCCGGAGAACGGGACGGCTCACGAGTCTACGGTTCGTTGGTTCGTTTTGTTCTTCCCGCTCCTTTGACGGGGTTCTTTGCGGCAGTTGTGGTCGGTTCGATTCTATCCACCTTCAACTCTGTTCTCAATTCGAGTGCCACGCTCTTTTCGCTTGGGGTGTACAAGAAGACGATCAATACCGCAGCCACACCGGAACAGGTCGTCAAGTCCGGCCGCTGGTGTAGTGCAATTGTTGCGGTCTGTGCTGCAATCGGCGCGCCTGTTATCTTTCTCGGGCAGGAAGGGATCTTCGGCTATTTTCAAAAATTGAACGGGGTCTACTTCATCCCGCTTCTTGCGGCGATTCTCGTTGGGATGTTTAACAAGCGGGTGGATGGCCATTCCGCTTTCATCTCGATTCTTGTCGGATTAGTCATCATGTTGTGGGGAACATTCTGGGGTAGTGATACGACCGGGGAAATCTTTGGTTCCGGTTATCATTTTATGGGTGCGGTCTTTGTCGGGCTGATCATTTTGCAACTGATTCTCGGAACCTTCATGAAGCGGGATACTGATTACGTTCAGTCAGATGCCAAGGTGGTTGACCTGACTCCCTGGAAGCCCGCAAAGGTCGTGGGGGGAATCATGGTAACAACCGTACTGATTCTTTATCTGGTATTGGCGAGATAGACTATTTGAGCATTTGCGAATGAGAGTTTGGCGCGATCCCCGCGAACCGAACACATCCAGCCGAATTGATCTGTCCATTGGAAATCAATAAATCATGAGTAAAAGCCTGGAGCCATCTGTCTGCATCGACGCCGTCTTCGAAGGGAAGAGTTTCGAGGAGGCTTGTCGTTCTGTCAGGCAGGCCGGAATCCCGGCGATTGAATTCTGGTCCTGGTGGGATAAAGATCTGGAGGGGCTGCTCTCGGAAGTCCAAAAGAACCATCTCTCGGTCTCCGCCTGCTGCACGAAATTCATCAGTCTGGTCGATCCCTCCACGAGGGAGGCGTATCTCGAAGGTTTGCAGGAATCGATCGAAGCGGCCTCGCGAATCGGAACCTCGACTCTGATCTCCCAGGTGGGTGATTTTCTTCCCGGCGTTCCACGGGAGCAGCAACACCAATCGCTCGTCGATGGTCTCGCCGAGGCTGCGCCGATGCTGGAAGCAACCGGGGTTACACTCGTGATCGAACCGCTCAATGAGCTGATTGACCATGTCGGATACTATCTCGTGCGAAGTGAGGAAGCTTTTGAGATCGTCGGAAAAGTCGGTAGCCCGAATGTGAAGGTTGTCTTCGATATTTACCATCAGCAGATCAGCGAGGGAAGCCTGATCCAGAACATCACCTGTCATATCGACAAGATTGGTCACTTTCACGCCGCCGGGAATCCAGGGCGCAATGAACTTCAGCGGGGAGAAATCCACTATCCGGAAGTGTTTCGCGCGATCCGGGAATTAGAATACTCCGGCTACCTCGGTCTGGAATACTGGCCTCTGGATCCAGATCCGATTCGGTCGCTCAGCGAGGTGGCTCGCTGGCTTGTCTGACTTTCTTTCTGAATGACTCATCCCGGATGAATTCGAGCGGACGCGCAGGGGGCACAATGAAATGCTACGGAAGGCGCGAGTCGCGGCGAAGTAGCCCCAGAAGAAGTAGCGGCATCATCCAGTGAGAGGACCGGACGAGGGTTTCCGCGAGCCAGGGATCCAGCGCCCATCCGGAAACGGAGAAGTTGAAATGGGAGACTACTCTCGCGAGGGCGGTGAGAAGACCCCAGCCAAGGCAGTAGAGAAGTGCCGGTCTGCGCAACGGAGCAATGAACAGCGCGATGGCAGCCATGATGTCGAGCCACCCGGCGATGAGCAGGAAACGCAAGGTCGCTTCCCCGCCCGTTCCCAGGAGCTTCGCCGTCATGGTTTGATACGAGAGTGGAACTGGATGAATGCCTGCGGCGTAGAAACCATGCCCAATAAAGGTGAGAGCCGTGGCGACCGCAATTCCGAGCGCGACGGCGCGAATTCGTTTCGGAAAGGAAAGGGCGAAGTACAGGGCGACCGGAGTGAACATTTGCAGAGAATGTTCGATGGCCATTCCGAAGTCGTAGTCCTTGCCCACCCAACGTGCCACGCTGTCGACCAGGAGAAGAAAGGCAGCCACCCAGAGGAGCCAACGGCCTTTCGGAAAGCGTCCGGCCAGCCACGGAGCGATGGCAAGCGCGATGAGAAGACATCCGATCAGGGCCAGCCCGCTCGTAATTACCGGATCCGATTTCTTTGCGAATTCCTCCCACGGAATCGAAAACTGTTTCTCGAGAAGGCCCGACCACCACTCCTCCTGCCAAACGAGCCCGCGAACCGGGCTGTCCCATTTCCAGGTGAGCCATCCTCTCGCAGCGAGAGTGGCGCTTACACAAACCTGGAGAAGAACGAGCCAGAAGCGCTCGTTTTTGCTTCGCCAGTCGGGCGCGAGCAAAGCCGCACCGTTTCCACAACAAGCTGCCATAGACTACCGCCCGGCTTTTATCATCAATCGTATGGTTGGCGCAGCGACCTAGTCAGGGAGAATGCTGAAGTCCCACTGGCCCAGTTCCCCGAGAATCAGCTTTCGCTTCGGAGGCTCGAGGCCCTTGATGATCAGATTGAAGATGTCGGTAACGACGACCTTGTGACTGCCGTAGTAGCCGTGGCCCAGCATGCTGGTATCGATTCCCGAGGCGTTGATCGTGTCCATTCCCGGAGTGACGAGAAGTTGTTCCCCGGAAAGACCAAGTCGACCATTTCCGTGGATCGTTTGCGAGAGCTTGAGGGCGGTGTCGTCCGACGAAGCATACATTGTCAGTTTGTCGGAAGCGGCGGTGATCTTGGGCAGGATTTGATCGGTAAAAACATCTTTGTCGATGTCGGGGGCAGCCAGGATGACATTGTGCAGATTGAGATCGAAGCCCTCATTTTTTGCATTTGCGAGGGCATAGCTGAGAACACGCGTGCCCATGCTGTGGGCAATGACATGGATATTCTCAATTTCGGTTTTTTCCTGCAGGTCGATCAGAAACTGGGTCAAATGGGGAACGGACCACTCTGCGTTCGCTTCATCGATGGTGTAGGCCTTCAATTCGCCCTGAGACGGCCAGCTGTAGGACATCGCAACACCCGAAAAGTCGAGGTCGAAAGCAATCTGGCCGGTTCTTCGGACCGCGTCATCAAAAGGGACGTTGAATCCGTGAATGAAGAGGAGGGCTTCGTTCTTGGGACGGTCCCCGGCCGTGTCGCTGACTTCAGAAAAGAAAGAGTCGGAGTTCAGTTTTTTCAGGTTGACGATGGTGACATGTTTTTTCGGATCTTCGGAAAACTCCAGCTTGTACCACTTGGGTCTTTCCACGACTCCAATCTTGTGGTGGCGGGGAATGGAGATGGTCGTGCGCCCGTATTCCATCGGGCCTTCCCGGTTCCGCTCCTGTCCGTATTGCTCATTGTTGCCTTCGCCCGGAGTCGGCTTTCGGTCGGTCCCGTAGTAGACATCGACGGTGTGGTAGTTCTGGGATTCCTCCTCTTTGGGAGCCTGACCGACCGGCTTTGGCTTCGTCGTGACCGGCATCGGGGGAGTGCTCTTCTTACCGCCGGTAACGCCCCGGGTGCTGAAAATGCCCGGAGACCTGGGCTCGTAGTGGTCCGCGGCAATCGTCAGGATCGCAGCTCCTCCCGGTTCCCAGAGCTCAACTCCATCCGGGGTTTCAAAGGGGGCGGATGGATCGACCTCAGGAAAGTTGTCACTGCCCTGGACTTTCACGGTTTTGATCCGGATTTCCTCAGGAGTCACTTCAATCCAGTCAAACCCGTTAAAAGACTCGGTCGCGATCGTCCACGGCTTCGCGTCATCGGCGGCCCGAAGAGGAGCACCCCAACAGCCTTCGCCGATGTAGACGGTCGCGTTCGGATCTTCCGGCGCGGCGGAGAATCCTTCGTGCCCTGTCGCATCCGGCTTGAGGGGAAGCGTTCGCTTCATAACGTGGGAATCGGATTCCAGCGCAAGGTCGAGACCGTGTGCGTAGAAATTGTCCGCCCACTGCATCGGATTATCCCCCTCCTTCTTGGCGCTGACATGCGGTCGCATCGGCTTGTGGTATCCGGCGATAAGATGAGTGCGGGAATTCCGATGTTTTTTCAGGTCCGCGTCGAGCCAATTCTCCTGGTCCCCGGTGGCGGGAATCTCGCTGTTGAGGGTGTAGTAGCGACAGAGCGTCCCTCCGATATCGAAGGAAAAGTAGACGTCGACCGGGGTATCGAAAAACTCGTAGATCGTTTCGATACGTCGCTCGTGATTCCCACGATGGGGAACGATGGGAATCATGCGGCCGTCTTCTGCGACCGTTTCCTGCCAGTCGTCGAGCCACTCGACCCATTCCGGTGCCTCGTCCTTGTTGATCATATCTCCGGTGAATGAGATGAAAAGGGGGCGCAGTTTCGCGGCGAACTGGTTCGCGAGAATCCGGACATCCCGGAAATTACGGGAATCGCCGCCGGAAATGAAAGTAAAGGGTTGGGGTTTGTCGGGAGCAGTTCGAAAATAGAATCGCTTGCTCGTCCCGCCTTCGTCCGAGAGACAGAAGTAATAGTTCGTGTCCGGGCTCAGTCCGGATAGACGAACGAAGCAGTTGCGCATTCCATCGTATTCGGAAACGCGGTCCGGAGCCTGGTTCTTTGCGTAGGCAGATGCGTCCCGCCCGTGATCGGTCGAGTCATAATGCAGCGTGGCCGGTTCACCTGCGGTCTGGTTCCACGCGATCGTTGCCTGCGTGGCCGGATCTTCGGTCCAGATGACTCGATACTTATCTGTGTTCGAGCTCGACTGAGCGGTCGCGAAAGAAGGTGCGAAAAGGATCGCCGCAAGAGCCCAGCCGATGGCAGGCAGTGAGGCGGAGAGGAGGGTAAAGAATTTTAGTTTCATCTGGGCGACGGGTGATTGTGCTTCCCTGTTTTTCATACATTACAAATCCTACTTTTGACAGATCAAACAGGGTTAAGTCGGTCACGTAACCCTGTTAGGTTTTTTGTTTGAGCAATCGTGCGTAGTTTCTGAACAGAGAATCGAGTTGAGACCGCCCCTGATTGGGGAAATCGGGGGAGAATGTTGTCACAAACGGGGGCAAGTCGTGCGATACTCTCTGAATCAGGCACTTGCTCTGGTTTCCTGTCCATGAAGGATGCCGATTCCATATTCGAAGCGTTGGAGAAGACTCCGGAAGACTGGAATGTACGTATCCTCGCGATCGAGGAGATGATTCAAAGAGGCGATGTTTTCGGGGCGAGGAAGCTCGTTCGAGAGGATCCTTCCGGATCAGCGACGCCTCCGGAGATTCAGGTGCGCCTCCATGAACTTCTCACGAAGGGTGCCGCTGCATTGGCGGAAAAACCGGAGCCCGGGCCGGAAGAGGCACCGCCTTCGACCCCCGAGCCTCCCGAGCCTCCCGAGCCGCGGGAAGAGCCAGTTGCGGAGGAATCAGACGCACCGGAGAAGGTAGAGAGCAAAAAGCCTTCCCCCTTCGAGGAATCCTACGGTGGTGGCCTGGGCGCGCTGATGGAAGGGGAGCCCGAAGCGAAACCGCTGCCGTCTGCGCCCCCCCTACCTGATGCTCCCGAAATTCGATTCGAGAAAGCCATCGCGCGGTGGCGGGAGTACGATGGGAATTTGAATCTTGTCCCCAATGAAAACGCCGTCCTACCCGATCGAATCTCGACCGCTCCGGATCGGGTTTCCTCGATTTCGCTGGCGCTTCTGGCTCACGCTCTGATTTTTTTTCTGATCGGCCTCGTCGCGGTGAACATGCCGCGTCCGAAGCCTCCTCAATTGGTGGTTTCGGTCGTGCACGAGCGGCAGACCGAGTTGATCACACCACGCATCACCAAGCCGAATCTTGAGATCAAACCGGCCGCTGCAGCGGCTCAGGCAGTCGATGTGATCGCTTCCATCGAGGGATCCACCTTTGAGATTCCCGACGTCGACAATTCCGAGAACACCTTCGTGAGTTCGATTCTCCCCGGCGTCCAGCCGAAAGGAATCGGAATGGATTTCTTTACCGAAGCGACGCAGGCATCGGATGTCAATTTCTTCGGGATCTCCGGAAGCGGGCGGAAAATCGTCTTTGTAATCGATGCGACCCCCTTCATGCTGGTGGATGAAAAAGGGGGGATGACGGCCTACAACAACGTAAAGGACGAGGTCGGGGTCATGCTCGCGAATCTGAACCGGGCGACGCACTTCAATATCCTGCTCTATCACGGAAGAAAGGTAATCCCGTTCCGCAAAGAGCCGGTCCCTGGACTGCCCTCGAATCTTCGCCAGGCAATTGAATGGCTGACTCCTCTTAATCGCGACTACGAAAAACTCGGGCTCACCAATGAGTGGGGATACTCCCTCGATGTCGCGGATCACGAAGACCTCCCGCTTCGATCGGTCGACCTGGCTCACTACACGAAGGCGATTCAGAAAGCGGCGGAATGGCAGGCCAGTGCCGTCTTCTGCATCGTAAGTGGATACGGAAATATGACGCGATCCCTCACGCCGGAGATGAAGAAAAAGATGGAGGAAAATCCTCCCACGCCCGGCACTCCAGGGACGATTGATCCGCAGGAAAAGAAAGCGTGGGACAAAGCCGTTGCCGAAACCCGTGCCTGGCTCACAAAGGAAAATGCGGCCCGGCAAGAGAAAGGAATCGACCCGAAAGTTGTGACGAATTTCAACCAGCTGGTCGTCGATCGCACCGGTGTCCGTCCGCCAAGGCGGAGAGGAGGCACCCCGGGAAGTGGTAATCCGCCCCGTATGCCGGGGATCGGTCCGGAAGATGTAGAAGATCAAATCGAGGAGCTCGTGAAGCTGCACTACAAGGAGCCCGGCCTCGATGAGCCGAGTGTCCACATGGTTCTTTTCCTGGGAGAAGACGAGCGGATTCAGAGCGAGGAGGATCACTTCCGGAGGCTCACGAGGAAGAATCGGGGGAAGCTGAAAGTACTGCGAGGGCTGTCTGCACTGCAGGATGTGACCGGGCAGTAGATTTCTGCCATATTACTTAAATGCGTTTTTCCGCCTGATTAGCAGTGCTCGTATCACGCGTTTTTGGTCCGATTTAACTTGGTTAATTAAGGCCAGGGTAGCGGATCATAAGTCGCGTTCCGCCGGTATCTACGGGCCGGCGGAAGAGTCGTAATGAATGTTTACTGAGTTGTCGGCTCTGGAAGACGGGGGCAGGACGTAATTTCCTGTTCGGCCTGATGCCCGGAGGTGGCTTATCTTGTTCTCGAGGACCTCGTGGGCAATTTGTCGATCGGGAATGTGTTAGTCAATGAGTGGGGCCGGATTCTGCCGGGTCATACGGGGCCGGTCCAGATTGTGGCCTGGCATCCCGAAGAAAATCGGATTGCTTCCGGTGGCAACGATCGAACGGTTCGTCTGGGGAACACTGAAAATGGAGATGAGCTTTTCATCTTGCGAGACTACCAAGCGGTTGTTCGCGATTTCGCCTGAGATCCGTGGGATGATTTCCCTGTCCCGGGAGATGAGGCAGGCGTGATCTGGAGCCGTTCCAGACTGAAAAAGTAGCGCGAACGGGGAAACGAGGGGTTGTCAAAGATTGCCCGCCTGAATCATACTTTCGCCCTATGGTTGGCCGGGTGAATTCCCGATACCCGGGAACCATCAGTTGATATGAAGTTGTTCCTACCCTCTGCGATTGCCGCGGGCGTTTGCTCGTTGGTCGCCCCGGTAATGGCGGGTCGGGATACGTTTGTGGCCGGCCATTGCCTGGAATGCCATGACAACGATGTGCAGAAAGGCGGGTTGAATTTCGAATCCCTGCTCGATAAAGGGAAGGAAGGTGAGGTGGACACCTGGGAGCGGATTCTCCGGCAAATCGATGCACGCCAGATGCCTCCTCTGGGGAAGGATCGTCCCGGGGAAGAGGAATACAGCAACGCGGCCGCCTCCTTGACGGGGGAACTCGATGCGATCGTGCAGGAGAGTCCGAATCCGGGGCGCACCGATTCTCTCCGACGGTTGACCCGAACTGAATATGGAAATGCAATCCGCGACCTGCTCGGGCTGGACGTGGATGTGAAAGAGTTGCTGCCGGCGGATGAGGCGAGCGACGGCTTTGATAACGTCACAGTGGGTGAGCTGTCTCCCTCGCTTCTGGACCGGTATTTGAGTGCTGCGCAGAAAATTTCCCGTCTCGCCGTGGGAATTCCCCTTTCGCAACCGGATAGCAGGACGATTCGAATTCGACCGGATATTACGCAGG
This sequence comes from Verrucomicrobiales bacterium, assembly GCA_029213265.1. Lineage (GTDB taxonomy): Bacteria > Verrucomicrobiota > Verrucomicrobiia > Verrucomicrobiales > DEV007 > Arctic95D-9. The sequence goes on from JARGNG010000002.1 coordinate 23,026, forward strand.
AACATCATATCGAGGGTTTGCCGCTGGGAACGCGCGGTGGAACCCTGGTGTCGCATACATTCCCGCGGGACGGGGATTACGAAGTCCGGATCTTCCTGACTCGTGATCGAAATGAATTGATCGAGGGCCTGACAAGGCCTCATCAGATGGAGATCCTGCTTGGTGGAGTGCCCGTGGCAGAGCTCGATGTGAAGCCCCCACGGAATCGAAAAGATCACACCCGTGCGGATGCCAATTTGAAGGCGAGGATTCGTGCCACCGCCGGTCCCGTCGAACTCGGGGTGACCTTTCGCGAAGATCATAATTCTCTCGCCGAGACTTTGCGCCAGCCTTACGAATCGCAATTCAACTTCCATCGTCATCCACGTGTTTCCCCTGCGATTTACCAGATCACGATTACGGGGCCGTTTGACGATCAAGGTCCGGGTGATACTCCGTCCCGGAGACGGGTCCTCGCCTTCTCCCCGGGCGAAACACGGAGCCCGGTCGAGGCCGCCCGCCAAAACGTGAAGGCACTCCTCCGACTTGCCTGGAGACGGCCGGTCACCGGCGAAGACGTCGAGCGCATCCTCCCGTTTTTTGAAACGGCTTTCGAGTCGGACGGAGATTTCGAGGCCGGGATGGAGTCTGCTTTGTCCGCTATTCTCGTGAGTCGCGAATTCCTCTTTCGAACGGAATCCGATCCTGATGACGTCGCACCCCAAACTCCCTATGCGTTGGGGGCGGAAGACCTGGCTTCCCGACTCTCCTTTTTTCTCTGGAGTAGTCTGCCGGATGAAACTCTGATCTCCGCAGTGGAACAAGATGTCCTAACAGACCCAAAACAATTGGTCTCGCAAGCACGGCGAATGTTGCAGGATTCCCGGGCCGGGGCTCTCGTTCAGAATTTTGTCGATCAATGGCTCTACCTGAGAAATCTGGATTCGATTACTCCGGACGGACGACTGTATCCTGACTTTGATCACAATCTCCGGGAGGCGATGAGAAAGGAAACGGAGCTTTTGATTTCCGATGTGATTCGCGAAGATCGAAGCGTTCTGGATCTGTTGAAGTCGGACCGGACCTGGCTGAATGAGCGTCTCGCGAAGCACTACGGAATTCCTCACGTTTACGGGAGTCGTTTTCGCGGGGTCCGCGTGGCTCCGGAATCCAATCGCGGGGGACTGTTGCGACACGCGAGTATTTTGACGGTGACTTCCTATGCCACGCGGACTTCACCGGTGATTCGCGGAAACTGGATTCTGGAGAATCTGTTAGGAACGCCGCCCCCGCCGCCCCCGCCTGATATTCCGGCGTTGGAGGACGTTGCGGTCTCGGCTGACCTTCCGATCCGGGAGCGCCTTGCGGCGCATCGGGAAAAAGCAGCCTGCGCCAGTTGTCACAATCTCATGGATCCGATTGGGTTTGCGCTGGAGAACTACGACGCGATCGGGCGTTGGAGAGAATTTGAGAACGGAACTCCGGTCGATGCGACGGGCGCTCTTCCCGGGTCAGTTTCGTTTACCGGAGTGGCGGGATTGGAAAAGGGAATGGTGGAACGCCCCGAGCGGTTTGTCCGAACCCTGACGGAAAAACTTCTCATCTATGCTCTGGGTCGGGGGCTGGAACCGACCGATGCGGCGGCGGTGCGAAAGATCGTTCGGGATGCTTCGGAAACGGGCTGTCGCTTCTCCGATCTGGTTTCCGGAATCGTGACCAGCGAGCCGTTTCGCATGCGCATGAGCGCAGGTGGGGAGGTTGACGAACACGGTCGAGACGAATTATAACTGCCCCGTAGAAATGAATTTTATTACGAAGCGATCTCTCTCCCGCCGAACGGTGCTTCGGGGAATGGGCGCGAGTCTGTCTCTCCCCCTGTTGGATGCGATGGTGCCTGCGGCAACGGCCCTCGCGGCAACCGCGGCCAAACCGGTGAAGCGGCTCGGCTTTGTCTTTATGCCAATGGGCGCGGACATGACCCGATGGACGCCGCGGTCAGAAGACACCCTCGACGAACTTTCCCCGATCCTCGAGTCACTCGCTCCGGTTCGGGACCGGGTCACTGCTTTCACCAACCTGGAATTGCAGCCTGCCTATCCCGGAAGCCACGCGACTTCGAACTCGGCCTTTCTCAGTGCCGCCCGGGCCAAGCTCACGGAAAGTACGGACTACTTTCTCGGCACGACGGTGGACCAGGTTGCCGCCAAGGCTATCGGGCAGGAAACGCAACTTCCTTCGCTGGAATTGGCAATGGATCTGATGCAGACCGTCGGGCAATGCGACAATGGATATGCCTGTGTCTATCAAAACAACCTTTCCTGGTCTTCCCCGACGACACCGCTGCCGGCGGAGGCTCATCCGCGCCTTGTCTTTGAAAAGCTCTTTGGTGAGGGGGGGAGCAAGTCCGAACGGCAGGCTGCGTTGCGGAAGCAGGCCAGTCTTCTCGATTTTATGAGAGACGACTTAGCCCGGGTGAGGAAAGAACTCGGGCCTGCGGATCGCGAGAAGATCGATGACTATCTCGATTCTGTGCGAGAAGTGGAACGGCGCATTCAGCGGGCGGAGTCCGGGGTACAGGAAAATCCCGAGCCGGACATGGACCGGCCGATCGGGGTGCCGGCCTCGTATGGAGAGCACGCCCGGTTGATGTTTGATCTGCAGTTGCTTGCGATGCAGGGAGATGTCACGCGCGTAACGACGTTTCAACTGGCTCGCGAAACGAGCAATCGAACCTACCCGGACGCAGGAGTTTCTGAACCGCACCACCCCTTGTCTCATCACGGAAACGATCCCGGAAAAATCGAGCGGATGTCGAAGATCAATGCGTTCCACGTATCACTCTTCGCGGAGTATCTCGAAAAGCTGGCCGCGACTCCGGAAGGAGAGGGGACTTTGCTGGATCATTCGCTTCTTCTCTACGGAAGCGGAATGGGAAATCCGAATCTTCATGATCATACGAATCTTCCGGTGTTGGTCGCGGGGGGCGCTTCGTCCGGGATCCAGGGGAACCGCCACATTCGTTATGAAAATGCCACGCCGCTGGCAAATCTCCACCTGACCCTGTTGGACCGCGCCGGTGTTCGAATCGACCAGTTTGGGGACAGCGACGGCATGGTTTCCCTTTGAGAAAAAGAATTTCCATGACGCCGCTCTATCGAATTATCGCGATCTATGGAGTGCTGGCGTCGACGGGCTACGCAACCGATCCCACAGGAACGACGGATCTGCATCGCGCGGTGTATAACGACGACATCGTGGAGGCAGGTAGTCTCATCACATCGGGAGCTGATGTGAATGCTCGGAACCGATACGGAATCTCGAGCCTTTCCCTCGCCTGTGAAAACGGAAGCGCGGAAATGGCTGCAAGGCTCCTTCAGGCCGGAGCGGATCCTAACGTGGCACGAAACGGCGGGGAAACGCCCCTGATGACAGCCGCCCGTGTCGGACGTCTTTCTGTTGTCCGGGAACTGGTGGAGGCAGGTGCGAAGGTCGATGCGACGGAGAGGAGCGAGCAGACGGCTTTGATGTGGGCCGCTGCGGAAGGGCATGCTGAGGTGTGCGACTTCCTGATCGGAGCGGGAGCGGATCCGAATCGTGCTCTGAAATCCGGATTTACCCCCCTGCTCTTTGCCGCCCGGAACGGCAAAACCGGAGCGGTGAGAGTTTTTCTCGCTCACGGGGTGGATGTGGATGCGGCTACGGAGGTAGAGCGTCCCGGAGGGAAGTCTCCCAAGTGGGGGACCTCGGCACTTCGAATTGCGGTCGAGAACGGACACTTTGAAACGGCGGTAGCGCTTTTGGAAGCGGGAGCCAATCCGAATGATCAGCGGTCTGGCTACGCACCCCTGCACGTTCTCACCTGGGTGAGAAAACCCAATCGCGGCGACGGCCCGGACGGAATGCCTCCTCCACGTCAGTCGGGTGCGATGACGAACCTGGATTTTGCGAGGCGGCTCGTAGAGGAGTTTGGCGCAGATGTGAATCTCCCGCTGAAAAACGGTTCCTCCGGTGGGCCGCGGTTCGGGATCAAGGGAGCAACGCCGGTGTTGCTGGCAGCGAGGAAAGCGGACCTGTCCTACCTGAAAGTTCTGGCAGAGCTGGGCGCTGATCTGAATACAACGAATCAGGACGGAACCACGCCACTGTTGGCAGTTTCCGGAGTGGGAAGCACTGCTCCGGAAGAGGAGGCTGGTGTCGAATCGGAGGCGCTTGAAACGGCAATGTGGCTCGTCAAAAAGGGAGCGAACGTGAATGCCGTCAACAAAAACGGCGAAACGACGATGCACGGAGCGGCCTACCGGAACTGGCCGGAGATAGTTGCCTGGCTCGATGAGCAGGGAGCGCAAATTGAACAGTGGAATCAGAAGAACAAACACAAGTGGACACCGCTTTTGATCGCGCAGGGATTTCGTCCGGGTAATTTCAAGCCATCTGTGGTGACGGAGGAGAAAATCAAAATGGTCATGAAAAAGGCTGGAGTTACGATCCCGCCGGATCCACCCTTACCAACAACCGACAAGCCTAAAAAGTATGTGCCTTGAAAAACAACCTTTGGAGGAAACTGCGAAATGAGTGACGAGAAATGGTTTTGGGAAAATGAGGGGGAACGTCGCGGGCCGGACACGGCAGAGACGGTAATTGCCAAACTGCAGGCAGGGGAGATCGGTCAAGAAACCCTTGTGTGGCGGGAGGGAATGACGGATTGGAAGCCTCTATCGGCGACCGAACTGGCCCCGAGCAGGGGCGCCCCGCCAGCACTTCCGCCCAAAAGTGAAGCTACGCCACCACCGCCACCACCGGCTTCTTCTGAGTCGGCTGTTTTAACCCCTGTGGCAATGGCTCCGGAAGCTCCGATTCGTCAGGCGGTTTTGCGAAGTGATTTTCGGCCGGCGATTCGATTTTCCTTCGGTCGCGCCTGGAATCTACTCAAGGCTGACTTCTGGCCCTACGTGGGGTTCTTCACCCTGATGATGGTGCTCACGAGCATCGCCAGCCAGCTTCTCGTGCCCATCTTTTTCCTGATGTTGCCTTTGATGGTTGGCTTCAACTGGTATGTGCTGAATCGTCTACGGGGAAGGGCAGCATCCATCGACGATCTGTTTTTCGGCTTTAAGCGCGGCTTTGGTGATCTTGCGTTGATTAACCTCGTTCTCTACGCGCCGATTATGATTATCGTAATGGTGGTTTCGTTTGCTGCCGTTTTCGGAATCGCGTTCTCAATGGAAGGCGGAAGCGGCCCCAATGAGGTGTTTGCCATTTTCGCAATCGGAGGCGGCTTGCTCGCGATGCTGATCCTGACGATCGTTTTCAGCGTGATCTATGCCGTTTCCAATTTCGCCTGCCTCCTCGTGGTTGATTGCGGATTGAAATGGAAAGAAGCGATGGGTCTCGGGTGGCAGGCCTGCAAAGGTCACATGGGAAAAATTATCGTGTTCTTTATTTTCGCCTCGTTTGTTTCCTCGCTTGGTGTGATCGCTCTTTACGTTGGGGTGCTCGTAACCGGGGCCTGGAGCATGATGGCTATGACCTACCTCTACGAGGATGCGTTTGGGGAATCAGAATCCGGACTAGGCGGCTGATTATTTGAGCGCCCCTTCCGGGGTTCCGTTCGTGGTGATCACGTGCACTTCGTGAGCCCGGAGCGCCGGGTGGAAGAACTCCCAGACCACTTCTTTCTCAGGAGTAATCTCAAAGAGTTTCGGCATTTTTCCGTTCTTCTGCCCGTAGCTGCAGACGATCGTATTGCCGTTGGCGAGTCTCTGGCCTCCGCAGGGATCCGCGAAGCGGCCTCCGACATCCTCGTTGGTCACCTTCCAGGTTACCTTCCCTTCTGAATCGAATTCCACGATTTTGTTCCCGTGGGTCAGGTTGACGAGTGTGTTTCCGTTCGCGAGACGGATTGCGGTAAAGGGCCAGTTCTCGGCTGCGCGCCCTCCGAGATCTTCCAGGTCAGTGGAGAAGGTTTTTACGATGCTTCCATCGGGAGCATATTCCTTTACGGCAAAGGCGAGCAGATGCGGGACGAGATAGTTGCCGGAAGGAAGTTTCCGCGCCATCCTCGTCTGCATGTGGGCGTTGTCCGTGTCAGGTTGGAGGGGGACTTCGACGAGGATTTTTCCTTCTTTGGAAAGTTCGAGGAGCCGAGGTTTGACTCCGCGTTCGACAACGAGAGTATTTCCGTCGGCGAGTCGAACTGCGGTTCCCAGTTCCTTGTTTTCCCTGGCGAGGGAATAGCTCCAGACTACTTTTCCATCGCGGGTGATTTCTTTCGCCTGATTCTTAACCGAAACAAGGACGTTTCCATTCTCGAGAACGAATCCATCTCTCGCCTTGCCGGGCGTTTCCCATAGGATCGTGTCGTCTTCGCCGACGATCACGGTCTTCGTTCCGGCAACGAGAAAGGAATGCCGGATTCCGGAGGCGCTTTTTTGCGTCCCGAAGGTTTGAGATTTTGCCTCTTCACCGTTTGCCGCTAAGAGAACCAGAAAAGAAAGGGAGAGTAACCAGGAATGATTCATACCGGATGTTGTAACGATCCGGGATGAATTTGGCTACCATTCTCTGAGGCCTTTTAGCGGACGGTCTATACCGAAGAGGCTTGACGTCCCGGACGCCGGCGGTTGCGGGAATTGCGGTTACCACCTCCACCAGAGTTTCCGCCGCGGGAATTTCCTCCCCGTGAGTTGCCACCCCTGGAATTTTGACCGCGACCGCCCTGGCCTCTTCCCCCGCGATTTCCGCCGGAACGTTTTTCATCACGGTCCCCGGGTTGAGGATCACGATGGAAGTCGTGGGTGGTATCGATCGGAACCGAAGTGCGAATGTTCTTTTCGATCTGGCGAAGGAGTCCCTGGCTCTTTTCATCGCAAAGAGAAATGGCGCGGCCTTCCGATCCGGCCCGTGCCGTTCTTCCAATTCGATGGACGTAGGAGTCAGGTTCGTTGGGGAGGTCGTAGTTGACGACCAGATCGATTCCTTTGACGTCGATGCCCCGCGCTGCGATATCGGTCGCAACAAGGATGCGGATCTTGCCACTTCGAAAATCTTCGAGAGCACGAACGCGGGCGCTTTGTGACTTGTTGCCGTGGATTGCGGCGGCCGGCATTCCCTCCTTGGTCAGGTGTTCCGAAATTCGATTCGCGACGTGTTTCATTCCGGTGAAAACGAGAGCGAGTCCAGAGCCCTGCTCCTTCAAGATCTCTGTGAGCAGGGATCGTTTGTTGTCGCTCGCGACATGGCAAACACTCTGATCGATTTTCTCCACTGTCGTAGCGGGTGGAGTTACTTCGACATGCTTGGGGCTTCTCAGAATCGTGCCGGCCAGTTCGATGATGGAATCCGGCATCGTGGCGGAGAAAAAGAGAGACTGCCGTTGTTTCGGAAGCTCACGGATGATTTTTTTCACATCGTGGATAAAGCCCATGTCGAGCATTCGGTCCGCTTCGTCGATGACGAAAATTTCGAGAGTGCGGAGGGAGATGTGCCCCTGGCCAATCAGGTCAAGAAGACGACCGGGGGTGGCGACGAGGATTTCAGGACCCTTCTGGAGAGCGCGGACCTGCGGGTTCTGTCCGACGCCGCCAAAGATGACTTCCGATCGAAACGGGAGTTGTTTGCCATAGGCACCGAAGCTGTCGTGAATCTGAATGGCCAGTTCCCGTGTCGGTGCAATAACGAGGACACGGGGACTTTTGGGCTGTCGCTTGCGCTCGTTTTTGAGGAGATGCTCGAGAATGGGAAGAGCGAAGGCGGCTGTTTTTCCGGTTCCGGTCTGGGCGCAGCCCATCACGTCGTGGCCCTCGAGAACGAAGGGGATAGTTTGCTCCTGAATGGGAGAGGGTACCGTGTAGTCGCGGCTGCGAAGAGCACTCTGAATGGGTTCGCTGAGGGCGAGGGAGTCGAATGTAATAGACATAAAAAAGTTGGGTTGGGTGGAGTGACACAGAGTTCCACGCGAAATTGCTCGCGCCGGATTGCGATCACAGTGACCCTTGCGTTCCAGCAAAGGTGGGTAGGGTCGATGAAATCAAGTGTGCCCGGACCTATCCTCACCGTAGAAATCGTGCGGGCTATTCGGGGTGCGAGAAGCCGTTAGCCCCGAAATAAGTGAGGCGATGGTCGGCTCAATCGTTGGAAATGCAAATGATTTCCGGATCGCCGCATTTGCATTCCGTTTTCGCGGAGCCCTTTTTTCTTCCCTTTCGGGGAGGAAACGAAAAGATGGTTCCATGACCATTCGCTCTCGGATTCTGCCAATTTTCGCCTTCGTTTTTCTTTTTCAATCGGCTACGGCTCAAAATAAGGAAATCAAAGACACCCTCCGAATCATTGCCTTCGGTGCTCATCCGGATGATCCGGAATTTCAAATGGGCGGAACGGCCTTGAAGTGGGCAAAGTTGGGACACAAAGTGAAGCTGGTTTCCTGCACCAACGGAGACATAGGGCATTGGGAGATGTCGGGCGGCGAACTGGCAAAACGCAGAACGGCGGAAGTGCAGGAAGCGGCGAGGCGAATGGGAACCGAGGTCGAGGTTCTTGATATCCATGATGGGGAACTCCTCCATACCCTTGAGAATCGGAAAACGATCGTGCGTCTCATTCGCGAATGGAAAGCCGATCTTGTATTCTCTCATCGTCCCTACGACTACCACCCCGATCACCGAAATGTAGGTTTGTTAGTCCAGGATGCCGCCTTCATGGTAATGGTTCCCAATTTCTGCCCCGACGTCCCGCGCCTGACAAAGAATCCGGCGTTTTTTTTCTTCCCTGACAATTTCACCAAACCTTACCCATTCACTCCGACAGTTTCGGTGTCGATTGATGATGTCTTCGATGAAAAGGTGAATGCGCTCGATGCATTGGAATCACAGGTCTACGAGGGCGGGGCGCTGGGGAATGCAGAGACTCGCACGAAGCGCTGGGGCGATGACCCCGTTCGGCGCGTCGAATTTCTAAAGAAGAGTTGGTCGAATCGCCATGGACGGATTGCCGATAAGCACCGTGAATCGTTGATCGAGTGGTATGGGGAAGAGAAGGGGGGGGCCGTAAAGCACGCCGAAGCATTCGAACTTTGTGAATACGGATCGAAACCCTCCAAAGATCAATTGAAGCGTCTCTTTCCCTTCTTTGACTAACCAAAATACCAAATCAGAATGAAAATTCTTTTCTCTCTTTGCCTGTTTCTTCTTGGATCCCTTGCCGGGTTCTCCCAGGAGAACTCACGGGACACCCTCCGCATCCTTTGCTACAACATTCACTATGGTCAGGGAAATGACGGGGTTTACGAGCTGGAACGCCTCGCTGAGGTCATCCGGGAATCGAAGCCTGATATTGTGGCATTGCAGGAAGTGGACGTCGTTGTGGAGCGTTCCGGCAAGGTGCATCAAGCTAGGAAACTCGGGGAATTGACGGGGATGGCAGTCCGTTACGGACCGACGCAGCACTACCAGGGGGGACTCTACGGAAACGCCGTGCTGACCAATCTGCCCATTCTCGATGTTCTGATTCATCCTCTTCCCTATACCGAAGCCACTCCCGAAAAGACAACCTACCCGAGAGCGGCGATTGCCGTGACCGTGAAGGGGCCGGAAGGAAATCCGGTTCGATTCATCAGTACTCACTTTCAGCACAACGTGGAGGAGGATCGGATTGAGCAGGCGAAGGCAATTAATCAGCTGTTTGCCGGAGATGAGATTCCATCCATTCTCGCCGGGGACATGAATGCGGTGCCCGGTTCCGAGCCCATCAATTTATTGGAGAAAAAGTGGATTCATGCCGGAAAAGAACCGTTTGCCCCGACGGCTCCTTCGAAAGATCCGCGCTCCCGCATTGATTACATTTTTTACCGCCCTGCTTCCAGCTTTGAAGTCATTTCGGAGAAGGTGATTGATGAGCCGATGGCCTCAGATCATTGTCCGGTTTTTTCGGAGCTCAAGCTGCGCCCTTCGAATTAGAGAGAGGGAGGGGTTGGAGATCTCAGAAAGAAGGGTAGGCTGGGGCCTCATTCTATGAAGCTCAGACAAAATCAATTGTGGCGCAGCGGTGGCGAACACTATCGAATCGTTCGCCTCGAGCGCCTTTCGGTCGACTACAAAACCGTCGACCTAAACGATCCTGATGGCGGGACACACCACACCGTCACCAAAAAGGAATTCTGCCGACTGATCAAGGGTGCTACCGAGGTCGAAGAAAAGGCGTCTTGAGGTCTGCCTGAGAGAGGATTGATTTACCCTCTCGTGAAATCAGCGCGCGGTGCGATCATGCCTCGTGCGCTTCCTGGCAGGGAAGGCAGAGGGAAACGCTGGGCTTTGCTTCAAGGCGCGCCGTTGGAATTTCCCCCTGGCAGCCTTCGCAAATTCCGTAAGTGCCGTTGTCGATGCGTTCGAGAGCATGTTGAATCTTTTTCGCCAGATTAATTTCACTCTCGGTAACGGAGGCATCAACTTCGAGGTTTTCCAACTCCGCCGCGCGATCCGCACCGACGAAGTCGCGGACGGTATGGCTTTCGCCGATCTGTTTCTCGTGATCGAGATGGGCTTCCGTCAGTTCGGAAAGCTGGGCCGTAAGTTTTTTCCGAAATTCTTCGTGTGCTTCCGCTTTCATAAGAATCAAATAGGTGAAAATCAGGCTTCCGCGTCGGAAATCATTTTGGCGATCTCATCTTTGAGGAGGAGACGCTTTTTCTTTTCCTCGGTCAGAACAGCATCTTCAGGCGTTTCGATACCTTCCTCCATGCGGTAGATCTCTTTGTCGATCTCTTCGTATTGCGCCATGAGGCGCTGAAAGTGCGCATTGTTCTCCTTTAGCTTATGAATTGCATCGAAGTGATCAGGAAACTCGCTGTGCAATGGGTGATGATTGATTGGCATATGTATACTCAATCGTTCATTCCCTCATTGGTCGAGTCAATTCTGACCGGGGAATCTTAACTTGCGCGCTGGTTGTCAGCTTCGTGCGCATGGATTGGCGAAAACGCTCTGTCGGGGTGTTCCTCGATTCGGGTTCCGCGCGAACACGGGAGAGACGGCAGCTTCCTGAACCCACTACAATCTGACTGTTATGCGCTTGTTTTTTACCTTCGTGGTTACTTTGATTTTCGTGTTGGATTGCCGGGCCGATTCTGGTTGGAAGGCTGCCGTCTTCACAAAGAATATCACCCCGGAGGAACCGATGTGGATGGGTGGATACGCTGCGAGAAAGGGGCCTTCGGAAGGAGTTCTGCAGCCGCTCTTTATGAAAATGGTCGTGGTGGAGGACTCGGAGGGGCATCGGGCTGTCATTGTCACGGCAGACCTCATCGGAATCCCGAAACCATTTCGTGTCGTGTTGGAGGAGTTGGCTCGAACGAAACACGCCATCAAGCCGGGGGAGCTACTGCTCAATGCGTCTCACACGCACAGTGGACCAATGATCCGGGCGTATCAGCCTCCGGGGGGAGGGGCGAAGAAACCGTCCTATTCTGCAATTCCGGAAGATCAGCATGAGATGCGGGTCGAGCAGACGGAGAAGTATCAGGAGCGACTCGAAAAGTCGTTTGTTGATTTGTTAGACAAATGTATGAGCAGCCTTCAGCCGGTTACGGTTTCGTATTCGAAGGCTCGATGCGGGTTTGCCATGAACCGGCGAACTCCAGCCGGGCCCGGAGTTTGGAAGAACAGCCCGAATCCCGATGCACCGGTCGATCATGATGTGCCGGTTCTGCAGATTAAGGGGGTGGAAGAGGGCGATTTGCTTGCTGTGCTCTTCGGATATTCCTGCCATGCCACCGTGCTTTCCGGAATGGAGCTCAACGGTGACTGGCCCGGTTATGCTCAGCAGTATTTCGAAGAGGATCATCCGGGTGCCGTGGCTCTTTTTCTGAACGGTTGCTCCGGCGATCAGAATCCATACCCGCGGCGACTTTTGCGCTACGTGGAAAGACATGGTCGAAGTATGGCGACGGCGATTGAAGCGGCTTTGCAATCTCCGGCGACTCCGATTGAGGGCAGGTTGAGTTCAGCGATTGCCTGGGAGGAGATTGAATATCAGCAGCCGCCTTCCCGCAAAGAATTGGAGGAGAAGGCGAAGTCGAGTGATCGCTACGACGCCCGCTATGCTCAGTTTCTTCTGGATGTGTTGGACTCCGGGGAATCGTTCCCGACAAGCTATCCGGTGCCGGTTCAGGTAATTCGATTTGGAAAGGCTCTCACCTTGGCGACGATGGGGGGAGAAGTCGTGGTCGACTATTCCCTTCGCCTCAAGCGCGAGTTGGGCGCGCTGACGGGAGCGTCGGTCTGGGTGGCCGGCTACAGCAACGATGTCATGACCTACATTCCCAGCAAAAGAGTACTGGAGGAAGGGGGATACGAAGGCGGAGGCGCGATGCGTTATGTCCGGTCTACCATTCACCCGGCCCAGTGGGAACCGGCGATCGAAGACAAGCTGATCAGGCGGATTCATTCACTGACGGAGCAGTTGCTGGAGGGGGAGAGTGCGGCGAGGTAGTTTCACAGGCCGGACACAAAAAAACGCGCCGGGAAATTCCGCGGCGCGCTTTCGAATTGAGTGATCTTGTCAAAATTCCCGCTTTATTGCTCAGGTGCATCTCCGGGGAGTTCTTCCTGCGCAGAAGGCGGAAGCAATGACTCTCCGGGAGGAACGACCGGCTCGTTCGGGTTGACGATCTTGGCCGTGTTGCGGAGCTTGGCAAGGTAGGACTCGACTTCAGCACCTTTCGCCTTTTCGAACAGGTTCGTGGCCAACTCTTCCTGCACTTCCGTGAAGGGCAGAGTCTTGGCTTCCTTTTTGTCGGTCACTTTGATGATGTGATAGCCAAACTGGGTTTTAATGAGATCTCCGATCGTGCCCACTTCCTGAGAAAAGGCAGCTTCTTCAAATTCGGGAACCATCTGGCCGCGGCCGAATTCACCGAGACTTCCGCCCTGTGCTTTGCTCGGGCAGTCGGAATGCGCTGTGGCAAGGTCCTCGAAGGATTTCCCGTCTTCCTTGGCCAATTCCTTTTGAAGATCTTCCGCCTCGGTCTTCTTGGCAGCGATTTCCTTTTCGTCCGTGATATTCTGGGTCGACAGAAGAATGTGAGAAGCTGCGACGCTCTCTTTCTGGGTGAACTCATCTTCGTGTTCGTCGTAGTATTTCTTCACCTCTTCATCACCGGGCTGCTTGATGTCTTTCGTGATCTTGTCGATCAGCTTACGAATCTTGGTATCGTCAGCGATCTGCTCTTTGATTCGATTTACGTCAACACCGGCAGATTGGGCAAATTTCTCAAATGAAGTGCCGTCCGGAATGCGCTTGGAGATCTCTTCGATCTCTTTTGCGACATCTTCGTCGGTTGCTTTGAAGCCGTCTTTGTCGGCGGCGTTGAGAAGAAGGGCCTTGGAAATCAGATCACCAATGATCATCTGCTGCATTTGCTGCTGCACCATGGCGAGCTGCTCGGGCGGCATTTGCTGAAGCTGGCGCCCGAAACGGGACATCATCATTTCTCGAATGTCGTTTTCCTTGATGGGCGTCCCATCGACGGTGAGGACGACATTGTTCGTAGGTTCCGGAGCAGCGGCTCCCGGAGCTCCCGGAGCGGCAGGAGCGGCAGGAGCGGCAGGAGGTGCGTCCTGCGCAGGTAGGTAGCCCGGAATGGACAGGCTCAGAGCGAGCGTCAAGGCTGCTACGATTCGGTTGGTTTTGTTTTTCATAAGACAGGTTTAAGTAAAGGAGAGAAGAGGCCCACGAGGTTCAAGCGCGACGAGTGCGATCTGTAGGAAGTGGGCAAAAAGCGCAGTGAATTGCAAAGTCGGGTAATTTGACCGGAAATTGCCGGAGAAACAACCGCAATCTTTCGCCACATTTGCGGGACTGATACGATCTAAGAATCAATCTTTTATGGGTAAAACAGGGGGGCGCAAGGTAGCCGCCTTCGCGAGAAGGCGGTCTTCGGGTAGGTGCGTCCGCGCTCCCGGCAGTGCCACTACAACTCTGAATCCTGCTTTCCCAGGCTATCGTGTCTCAAGCGAGACTCCAACCTTCGCGGTAGGAACGGGCGAGGAATCGCTCTGCTTCGGGAGCATTGGGAAACTTCATGTTGTCACGATCCCATTCCAGTTTTTTTCCGGCGCGGAACGCGACGTTGCCGAGATGATTCGCCTCCGTCAGCGGGCCGGAGTAGCCGAAGTGACAGAGTGGTTTCGGACCTTCTCCTTTGCAGGCGAGAATGAATTCAGCCTGTTGCCCCGGCGAGGGATCGATATAAGGAGCGGGACGTTTGAAATTCTCAAACTTCTCCTCGGGGAGGAGCACATTTTTCCCGTAGTCGGCGAGCAACATTCCTTCTTCACCGATGAAAAGGCACCCTTCATTCCACTGGGGGATTTTGCCTTCGCTCCAGATCTGAGGCTTCACATTGCCCTGATACCAGGTCAATTCCAGCGGGGGGTGACCTTCGCCGCGATCTCCGTAGGTGTATTTTACCGACATCGTTGCCGGCGCGATATCGTGGTGTGCTTTCGGACCGGAGACAGGTTCAATCGTGAGAGGGGCATCGAGTTTCAATGCCCACCAGGGAAGATCGTTTCGGTGGCTGCCGAGATCCGACATGGTGCCGTTCCCGAAATCCCACCAGCGATACCACTTCGGTCCGGGAAAGTAGAATTCGTGAAAGTCACGATAGGGAGCGGGGCCGATCCAGAGATCCCAATCGAGCCCTTCCGGCACCGGCATGGCGCGGTCCGGAGTATCGGGCGTGTAGACAATGTCTTTGTTGGCTTTGGCCTCTTCTTCCGTCTGCCAGCCCCAGGCCCGGCTCGTCCAGACGTGACATTCCGTGACCGGACCAATCGCCCCGGATTCGATCACTTCGACGACGCGGCGGAAATTTTCGGAGGAATGAACCTGGGTGCCCATCTGGGTTTGCACACCTGCCTTTGCGGCAGCTTCCGTGATAATGCGGCATTCATGCACGTCCCGGGTGAGTGGTTTCTCGCAATAAACGTGTTTCCCGGCTTGAAGCGGAGGCAGGGTGGCAAAGGCGTGGGTATGTTCCGTGGTCGAGACAAACACGGCATCGATGTCATCCATCTTGGCGAAGAAATCGCGAAAATCTTTGTGGCTGCGTGCTTTCGGAGCCTGAGCAAGTCCTGCACCGAGATTGTTCTCATTCACATCGACCATGGCGACGATCGGTTCACCCAGGTCCAGGGCTGCTTTGACATGAGAGCGTCCGCGCCCGCCTACTCCGATCAGACCGAGGTTCATTTTTGAATTCGGCGACTGGCAACTGGTGATAGCCGGGAACCCGAGAACGGCCGAACCGGTGGCGGCGGCTGAACCTAAAAATTGGCGGCGGCTTGGTAGCGGTTTCTTCATATTCAGGATCGTAGCGATCCGGCCCGAATCCAGGGAAGCGGAAAATATGGCGTATCACGGGACCATGGCCGGGCAGAATATGCTCGGTCTATGCCAGAATCGGCGTTGCTTCCATTGGCTCGAGTTCCTACACTGAGACCATGAAAAAGAGTTCAATTATGCTGGTGGGGATGATTTTTGTTTTTGCTTTGGGCGGATGCGAGCGGGAAGAACGGCAGCTTTCCAAGGGCTTTCGTCTTCCTGATGGTGATGAGGTGGTCGGTCAAGCCAACTTCGAGGCGATGCAATGCAATCGGTGTCATACTGTTGAGGGAGTGACCCTTGCGGATCGGAATTTGCCAGCCCTTCCTAAAATTCATCTCGGTGGTGAAATTTACCGCGTAAAATCGTATGGCGAGTTGGTCACTTCGATCATCAATCCGGACCACATCATCTCTCCTCAGTATCTAAAAACGCTCTCGGAAGCGGAGAAAGAGCGCAAAATTGAATCCCCCATGCTTGGATTCAATGAAGTCATGACGGTGAAGCAACTGACGGACATTGTGGCGTTTCTTCATGCCCGATATCGTCTCATCGATCCTTCGACGGATGAATATTTCTATGTGATGCCATAGCCGTCGAAGCGGCAGGATTGCGTGGCAGATCAGGCTTGTCGAAGGGCCGAATCATCGGAGAAGATGGCCACCATGAAATTCACAGCCTGTTTCTTCGCTTCGCTTCTTTTCGCGTTGTCTGCCTTCGCAGATACCGCGGCTTCTCATTTCAAAAACGCTGAGTCAGGAGGACTCGAGCTCAAGTCGGCGGGAAAAATTTCCTTTGGGCCCGACGGGATGCTGCTCGTATCGGATCCCCGCTCCTCCTCCGTGGTCGCCATCGACACGGAAGAAAGTGGGCCGGTGGTCAAGCTCTCTTCGCGCATTGAGAATATCGAGGGGAAGCTCGCCGAAGCTGCCGGGGCGGAATCGGTTCTCATCATCGACATGGCAGTGAACCCTCTGTCCGGGACAAGTTGGTTCGCGGTAACCCGGCGCCCCGGAAACGCTCCTGCGATTATGACGGTTGCCGGAAGCGGAAAAATCTCCGTGGTAGACCTTTCGCAAAAGCCCTACGTCCGGATGAATCTGCCGACTTCGGAAAATGCCCAACTCAGAAATGTTACTGATCTCGCCTGGGGCGGAGATTCCGTCATCGTTGCGGGGCAGTCGTCTGAGGAGTTTGCCAATAAGATTTACCAAATCCCTGCTCCTCTTGAACACGGAGTGAATGCCCGCTTTGCCTCGGCGGAAACCTATCATGTCGCCCATAAACGATGGGAGACAAAGGCTCCCATTCAGAGTTTTATTCCCTGGGAGGAAGACGGGGATTTCTACGTGGTGGGTGCTTTCGCCTGCACTCCGATTGCCAAATTTCCGATCAGCGATATCGAAAGCGGATCGAAAATCAAGGGAACGAGTGTGGTTGAGTTAGGAAGTGGGAATCGTCCCCGTGACATGTTCACGTACAAGAAAGGCGGGGAGGAATGGCTCGTCACCAATACGCAGAGATTTAAGCCCAACCTATTCGGACCGAGTAAATACTGGGCGGCACGCGTGAAGCTCGAATACCTCGATGCGGATGAGCCGACAGAGACAAACGAAAATGCTGCCCGACGAAATGTGAATGCGGCAAACGGTCCCGATGCCAGGGGAATGGAAGTTGTTGAAGAGCTGTTTGGAGCTGTGCTCGTTAGCCAACTCGACAATGCCGAGGTCGTGGTTCTCCGGGAGACCGATCCGGAGAACGCTGAGGCTCCTCATTCGCTGGAGTTGGTGACATTGCCATAGCTGCGGTCGCAGAGAATATGTTTGTTCGTGTCAGAAAGCGGAACCGGGCAAGGTGGAGTCGACCTCTCCAGTTTTCGGTTCTTGCCCTTCTCCTGCTGGCAGAGGGGCGCGCTGAAGATGCCGGAGCCACCTTCCGAATCGAGCCGTCGATCGATGAAGTGCCGGCGAACCATCTGAAGTTCTACCTGCACTTTTCGGAGCCGATGGAACGGGGCAGTGTGTTTCGTTATCTCAAGCTGCTTGAGATCGACGAACAGGGGAAAGCAATGAGCGAAGTTCCGGAACCTTTTCGGGAGGTGGAGTTGTGGAATGAAGCATTTACGAGAATGACACTTTGGTTTCATCCGGGGCGACAGAAGCCGGGTGTGAATTTGAATGTCGAAATCGGTCCCATTCTGGAGGAGGGAAAACGGTATCAACTGGAGATTTCACGGGATTGGAAAACAGAACGGAGCACTCGATTGGAAGGCCCTTTGGAGAAAGTATTCACTGCCGGGGGAATTGACAACGAACAACCGGACCCGGGCCGATGGGGGAGTGGGTATCGGGTCGACTCAAAAGGACGCATAGAAATGCTGATTGGAACCCGGGAAGTTCTGGACCCCGAGTCTGCGAGCCGCCGGATCGAAATCTTTCAAGGGGAGAAGAAAATTGCGTTCGTGGTGGAGAACTATCAGATTTCGTTTCCCTGTCAGGAAAATCCGGAGAGTTCCTTTCGTGTGGTGGTGGATCCCCGTCTTGAGGATCTGGCCGGAAACAGCGTCGCGAGGCCATTCAACCTCGATCTGAATGAGCACCCGGATTTTGAAGAGCGGACGAAGCCGGTTGTGCTCAGTTTCCCCAGGAAAATTGTGATTCCTGAGGGGGCGGAGTTTCCCGGTCTGCCGACAGAGAAAGAAAAGGAATAGAGTTAGAACTTCTATTCGGCGAGGGCTACGCAAATCAATTCAGTTGTCATGAAAGCAAACGGAGGGAATCTGTATCATTCGTAAATTTCGATATGCTGAAGCAATTGTGATGGCCTCCTCTTTTCTTCCCCACTTTTGGCGAAAGCCCAGCTTCTATCGCCTGGTTGCCAGAGTGATGTCGGGAATTGGGATTATCGTCTCCTGCAGTTGCACGACCCTGCCCACTCGTGAAGCGTCACTTGCTGCGAAGCCGGGTCAGATTCTTTCAGAACCACCTGACGAGTCCCGCTTTGTGAAGCTGAAAGTGAGCATTCCCGGCGTAGAGGAGGCCTGCCCTGTCTGGCGCACGAGATCCCCGGGGAAGCCGGTTCTCTTCCTGCACCCGATCAATGGATTGAATCCCGGTCTTCTTCATCTCGCACTTGAAATGGAGAAGTGGGGATATCGAGTCTATCTGCCCAGTCTCTACGGCGATCCCATCATGGGGGAATCGGCGTATGGATTCGATAAGGGAATTTCGGTGATTCGGTTTCTCAAGCAGGATGGTCGCTGGAATCCGGTGGCGACGGATACGATGGGGCCGATCGTCGAAGACGTCGCTTCCATCGCCCGCTGGGTCAGCCGGAAAGAGGGCGGGCGTCGCATCGCGGTGATTGGCAATAGTCTGACGGGAATGATGCCACTGGCCATTCTCGATGAACCTTCCGTCCGGGTCGCCGTTCTCGGTCAGCCTGCGACACCGGCACTTCGAATGCATGATATCGCATTTCGGATCCCGCAATCGAAGGAAAAGCGGGAAGCACTTTCGATCTCGGAGGAGAAATGGGAATCGGTGGTGAGTGCGATGCGATCCGACTCCACGAAACGGATCATCGGTTTTCATTATGTGGAGGACCCACTCGCCTCCATTGACCGCTTTGATTCCCTCAACCGGCGACTTGGTGAGGCAGGATTCCGGAACCGGTTTCGCGCTTATGTTCTCGGTCCGGTCGGAGATCCCTATGCCGACGAAAGATCTGGATGGGTGAATGGAGGCACTACTGCAGAGCGTCCCCGGATGCTCCTGCCGCATTCTACCTACGGTGCTGCGGAAAATCCGGAAGACCAGGAATGGTTCCGGGAGCAACTCCGGAAATCACTGGGCAGTGTTTCGTTCTGATTCCGGAGACCGGAATTCAGATCTGTCGGGTACGGGAAAGGGAGCCGCTTTCGCGGCGAAGGAAATTGAAAAGGCCGGTGCCTGCTGCTTAGTTGGGGCCCAACCCCTGATACCCATTATGCGTCTGCTATCCCTGGTTTTGTTATTCGTTACCTTTTCGGCAAGTGCTGCTACGAAACCGAACATTGTTTACATTCTCGCTGACGATCTCGGGGTCGGCGATGTCGGTTGCTACGGACAGAAAATTCTCAAGACTCCCCGTATCGACCGGCTTGCTGCGGAGGGAATGCGATTCACTCAACACTATTCCGGCAGTGCGATGTGCGCGCCGACCCGGAGTTGTCTCATGACCGGCCAGCACACCGGGCATGCCCGGATCCGGAAGAACGGGGCAGGCCCTCTTTTGCCAGGCGACGTCACGATCGGGGAAGTGCTGCAATCAGCCGGATACAAAACGGCTGCGATTGGGAAATGGGGAGTGGGGGAAGCGGACACCACAGGCGCTCCGTGGAAGCAGGGGTTCGATCTCTTCTTCGGTTACTTGAACCAGAGAAATGCACATCATCACTATCCACCGTTTCTGTGGAGAAATGAAGAGGAGCAGCTGTATCCTGACAATCCAACAGAGAAGACTCATTTCAGTCACGATGAATTCACGAAGGAGGCGCTGAAGTTCCTTCGTGAAAACAAAGACAATCCTTTTTTTCTCTACGTTCCCTACACGCTGGTTCATGCCGATATCGATGTTCCTGAAGATTCCATGAAGCCGTGGATTGGAAAGATAGAGGAAAGCGAGCCGTACGGAACTCCCGGAGGGCAGCACTACGTTTACCAGGAGCGACCTCATGCCGCTTTTGCCGGTATGGTTTCCCGCCTCGATCGCGATGTCGGCCGGATCGTGGATTTGGTGGATGAGTTGGGATTGGCGGACAACACGCCGGTAATTTTCACGAGCGACAACGGCCCGACTTCCGTGGGAGGCGCGGACCCGGAATTCTTTGACGGGAACGGTCCTTTTCGCGGGATTAAGTTTCATCTCTGGGAGGGTGGTATTCGCTGCCCGATGATTGCGCGTTGGCCCGGAAAGATCGAAGCAGGTACGGAAACCGATCATATCTCGGCGCATTGGGATGTCCTGCCAACCGCGGCTCATTTGGTTGGTGCGGAGGCGCCGGAAAATATCGATGGCATCAGCTTTCTTCCGGCTTTGCTCGGCAGGACAGCAGAGCAGGAGAAGCATGAGTATCTTTACTGGGAGACCAGCGGTGGCGGCGGATGGCAGGCCGTTCGCAAAGGCAAGTGGAAGGGCCATCGTGTGAAGACCCAGCGACCTCAGCAAACAGCGATCGAGTTGTTTGACCTGGATGCGGATATCGCCGAGTCAACGAATGTCGCAGAGCGGTATCCCGAAGTGGTCGCTGAAATGAAGAGAATCTTTGAGACCGGGCGCACGGTTCCCGATGGTCGGGACGATCTTTTTGAGTCGGCGAAGAAGAAGTAAGGCGAGATTCAAAATGGGAGGGGACATCTCCGTACTACCCCCCGCCTAACCGTTACCAGTCTGCGAACGCGTTCGTTCGATTTTCTAAAGGAATCTCGACTCTCTTTCCTCCGGCTTGGTGCGAAGCAAAAACCCCGAGGATCATTTCGGTAATCGTTCGTCCGTCTTCCTCATTGCAGAGTGTCGTTCGACCTTCTTCGATCGCGGCCATGAGATCCTGAGCCGCGGCGATGTGGCCTCCCACGAGTCGGGTGATGTCTTTGACAGGCTCCGGTTTCCCGATTCCGGCACTGGTGACAGGAACCCATTCACGGGCTTTGTCGGAAGGCAATTGAGGATTTCCGGCGAGGATATGCGCGAGGGGTTCGCGGTCTGCTCGCATGTCGATGATCCCTTCGGTTCCGACGAGCTGAAGGCCGAAGCCTGCTTCCCTCGATCCGGCATTTTGAAGGGAGTCAAAAAAGACCGGGACTCCACTCTGCGTTTCCCAACGGGCGTGCACTTCGTTTCCGGCGAGTGGACCGAGTCCCTCGGAACCGGCGATGAGATCCTCTTTCGTGACGGGACGCCCATCCTGAAAGACTCCGGCGGTGCAGGCAGTTGGGTCTCCGGCAAAGTAGTAGGCAAGGTTGAGGAGGTGGGAACCGAGGACCCAAAGATCAAGGAGGCCGCCGCGCTGGTCTTCTTTTCCGCGAAGGCGAACTTCGAGAAGCTGCCCGATCCCTCCGTCATCAATCAGTTTTTGCATCACGGGCAGGACGGGGTGAAAGCGATTCCGGTGAGCGATGGCGAGTTTGGTATTGGTTTCCTTGCAGGCCGATACAATGCGGTCGGCTTCGGCTAGGTCACGGCAAAAGGGTTTCTCGATGTAGATTCCCCGGGCAGAAGAGTTGGCTGCGGCAACCGCCATATCATAGTGCTGGTCCGCATGGCGGGGCGCGACCGCGACAAGATCCGGCTGCACAGACTCCAGCATTTTTCGATAGTCGGAGAACGTGCCTTCGGGTGCGAGCTGGAGTTGTTTGCGGGCCTTTTCCCTGCCCTTGCCATCCGGATCGGAGACCCCCACGATGGCCGTTTCCGGAAGGGAGCGCCACAGGGTGTCGAGCCCATGGCCGAAGTTCCCCCGTCCCGTGTGTCCGATCACAGCGACCCGGAAGGGCTCTTCCGCAGCACGCGTGATACCGGAAAGAAAAGGAAAGGTCGATGCGGCCGCAGCGGAGTGAATCAGTTTACGTCGGGAAATCTGCATGTTCATGGAGTTGTCTCAAGCTATTCAGGCAGGCGCAGAAACTCGAATCAAAAAGCAGGCGTAATCGGGAGACTTTGCGATCGGAAATAGGCTGTGGTTCATGGTATTCTGACAGAAATGGTTCGACTTCTCCCATGCTTCTTGTTGCCCGGATTGCTGCTGGTTAGCTGTGGTGATCGACAGGCTGATGGTAGTCCGCTCGCAGTCGAGCGGGAATATGTCACCATTCACGAAGAGGGGCTCGGAACGATCCGTTTTTTTGAGCCCCGCCAGATTGGTGAGGATCTCTGGGCCAAGTGCTTTTCGGTCCCCCCTACCTTTCTGGATTCGGCTGCCGGAACGGTCGGGGATGGTAGCGCAGATCCGTTTTCGGATTCTTTTCTACCGGGCACGCCCAGGGAGTCCAGACCCGATGCGCAGGAGGTGTTGGAGAATGCAGGGATTACTTTTGGTCCCGATCATTTCGCCCGCTACTACCCGGCGGACTCGGCGCTTGTCGTAGTCCTGCCTCTGGAGCAGCTCGAGCTGGTCGAAGCCTACATGTGTCATATCGGGCCCGGGCCTCCCCGTCCTATCTCAATCTATGCGGAGGTTTATGAAGTGGGAGAAGCCCTTCACCTGCACTTACAGGAAAGCGTGAAAGGAGAAGCGGATCATACGCCAGAGCGGGATGCCTTGTTCGCCGCCGCAAAGCTCGGTGAGTGCAGTCTTGAGGAAGCAATGATCCTGACAACCCTAAGTGGGAAGAGAGCGAAGACGGAACAGACCGAAAGCGGTTCGAAGCTGGAAGTTGATCCCGTTTTGAGTGCGGACGGGAGCTATCTGGATCTGGTTCTGCGGTATTGGGATGAGAACGGGACGGAAGGCGTGGTCATCGATACCACTCTCGTAGCGGAGCGGCAGAAATATGTCGCAGTCAGCAGTTGGAAGATTGCTGGAGAGATTCCGTCCAGATATCGGCATCTCATGATCAAGGTGGAGGCCCCGGAGGAGTGAGCCATGAAGCGCATTCTCACGGCCTCATGTTTCACGGCCTTTTTCCTCACGACCCTTCTGCGCAGCGAGGAGTCAGGGTTTGACGATCCCTCTGAAAAGCGGGGGGCTTCCGGGGAACCGGGATCCGGGAAATTGATGGATGAGGTCCTTCGACCGGATGTGTTTGCCCGCTATGAAAGGCTCCCGGAGCTGGAAGACCGGGGGAACGGCCTATACCGGGCTCTGTATCGAATCCCGGAATCCGTGTATGGCTCCGGCTATTTCCATGAGTTGCCGGAAGTGAAGGAATGGTTGGAGGGGGAAGGGGTGGAATTTGGGAAAGGCTCCTCCGTTGCCTTTGATGCCGGGTCCCGAATCCTGGAGGTTGTACAAACGGTGCCGCAGCTCACCCGTGCGGAGTTGTTTTTGGCGCGCTTTGGCGGAATGCAGGAGATCCAACTCGATCTGGATATTTTCGAGCTTCCGTTGTTGGAAGGATGGGAACTGGTCGGAAATGCCACCGGCCTTGTCGATCATAGCTCCATTCGAAAGGAGGTTCTTACCATGATCCGGAAAGGGGAGGGGAGAATTGTGGAATCCTTTTCCTCGCTCCTCAAAAGTGGAAGCCGTGGAAAGCTCGAAAGATCGGGAAGGAAGGTTGCTTTGGAAGTGGGGGCTGAAGCTGACACAACCCGATTCGAATTTGATGTGCTCAGTGGTCCGACCGGGATCAGTGGCGGGACGGAAAGTCAGATCCATGTGAATTTTTCCTACCGTCGTCCGGGCGGAGAATTTGAACCCAGGAACGTGGTTCAACAGTCGATCCTTCCCCATCAGGGAAGCGTGATCGCTGCCAGTTGGAAAGAAGGCGATTCGCTTCAGATTCTCTTCCTGAGTGCAGGTGTTCGGACCGTGAATGGCGTCACCCGCGTGCGCCGGGTCACAGAAGACCCGAAGTAAACAGGGTTGAATGCCTCACCAACCCTGTTGACTAGCGAAACAATAAGGGGGCGAGCTTTGCGAGGTAGTCCCGCCATACCGGCCAGCTGTGGCCGCCCTCCGTGAGGTGCCATTGATGTTCAATGCCGTTTTCCTCCAGCATGGCGATCAACTTCTTGTTCTCGCCGAGAAGGAAGTCGTCCTTGCCGCAGGCAATCCAGAGAAGGTTGAGCTGATGGTTGGTTTTGTCAGGGTTTGAGAGGACGGGATCGATGGCGCTCTTATCGGGAATGGCTCCACTGAAAGAGGCAACGGTTGAGAATGTATCCAACTCACCCAGTCCGATCGTTAACGCATGCATGCCGCCCATGGAGAGTCCGGCGATCGCCCGGTTCTCCCGCCCGGGGAGGACTCGATACTTTTCCTCCACCATCGGAAGGGCGGCTTCAAGCAAATCGCGGCGCAGTTCCTCTGTGTTTTCCGGCGAACGACCATTGCCGTAGGACTCAGGAATGGGGTGTCCATCGAGCATGAGAACAATCATCGGTCGCGCTTTGCCGGCGGCGATGAGATTGTCGAGAATCCAGTGTGCTTTTCCGTAGGCGATCCAGGTGGCGAAACTGTCGCTGTGTCCGTGCTGCAGAACGAGAAGTGGATAGGCTTCCTTTCCCGTTTCATATCCGGGAGGTGTGTAGACCTGCATTTCCCGGAACCGGTCAATCGGATCAGATTGGTATCCATGATAGTGAACCGATCCGTGGGGGACATCCCGGAAGTCGAAGTCCTTGTCGCCGGGGATGTGGAGGATGCTGGTCTTCGGTGACCGCATCGGCTTGAGATTCGGATTGCCCGGGTCGAGCATTTTGACACCGTCGATGGAAAAGCTGTAGCCGTAGAGGCCGGGCTCGACCTCCTGGAGTCTGCCCTTCCAAATTCCATTTTCGCCTTTGGTCAGCTCCAGCTTCCCTTTTGTCATTTCCCCGGATACGGAAACTGATTTTGCGTTCGGTGCCTGGATCTGAAAGGTGATCGAACCCTCTTCCTGAAATAGAGGGGAAACAACGGGTGCAGGGCGGGGCTTCCGCTTTTTCTCTTCGCCCGTTGTCGGATAGGAA
Source organism: Verrucomicrobiales bacterium (assembly GCA_029213265.1). Lineage (GTDB taxonomy): Bacteria > Verrucomicrobiota > Verrucomicrobiia > Verrucomicrobiales > DEV007 > Arctic95D-9. Next base: position 48,034 of record JARGNG010000002.1, read on the forward strand.
AAGGCGAGAAGAAAGGTGGTGATCCAAAAATATTTTCCGAAAAGCATGATGACAATCTGTAGCGCGGAGGATTCGATCCGCAAACAGGCGCGAACGGGGACTGGTAGGGTGGGACGATGAGCGTCACGCTGGTCACGTTCTATGAAACTTCTCTGCTTCGGAATCGTGCTTCTTCCCCTGCTGCTGCCGGGAGCCGGGATCCGCGTGGATCCGGAGAAGGGTGATGATGGCGGTGACGGAGTTTCATCGCCGGTGAAAAGCATTGCCCGCGCGATCCGCTTGGCCGGGCCGGGAGATACGATTCATTTGAAGCCCGCTACCTACTACGAAAGCGCGGTCTTTATTGAAAAGCACGGCGAGCCTGACAAACCGATTATTCTAGACGGGCACGGCGCGGTGTTGGACGGAAGCGAACCTGTCACCACGGAGGAATGGGAGAAGGTGGGGGGCGACGTCTACCGAAGAACTCGGCTTTATCCGGCAACCGATGATGCCATCGTCGGGCGGTGGTTCCTTCTCTGGGACGGGGGAATGATCCGGATGAATCGTTGTTCGAAGGGACCGAGCGAGCCGCTCAAGAAAGTCGGAGATCTCCAGCCGAAGGAATGGACCTACGTGAAAGAGGAGGATGCCTTTTATCTTCGCCTGTCGCCCGGTCAGGATCTCGACCAGGCAAATATCCGCTACCCGGCCCGGAGCAGTTCGGTGATTTTTGCAAAGGCTGGATCCAACATCACGGTGCGAAACCTGACCGGAACGCATCCCTACAATGACGGCTTCAATATTCATGGTGCGCAGCGAAACCTGGTTTTTGAAAACATCACTGCGATCGAATGCGGAGACGACGGATTCAGCGCGCATGAAGACGCGACCTGCCGGATTGACGGTTTTACCAGCATCGGAAATGCGACAGGGCTCTGCGATACGGGAACAAGTCAAACCCACTACCAAAATGTTTTCATCAGGGAGTGCCATGGTTTCGACCTCTACTTTATCGGACTGGAGCACTCGCTTGAAAATGCGGTTATCGAAAGCAGCGCGGCGAAGACCTTCTGGCTCGACGGGAATCATCTCGAAGAGGGCGGCCATTGCCGCCTGCGAATGAGAAATGTGCTGATTCGGCGGGTAGGGGAGGCCGCGCAGGAACTTCGAATCGGTCGGGGCGGCTCCCTGCACGCGATCCGGTGCACCTTTGAGGGAGTGAATGTCATGGTCACTCCCAGTGGGGCCGTCGACTTTCGAAGTTGCCTGTTCCGGAGAGGAAAGTTCCAGCCGGAGGCCCTCGTTTTTCCCAACTCGATCTGGCGTGGCGCAGGCAATCTCTACGATTTTAAGAGCCTTCGCATTGCACAGACGTTTTACCAGCCGGAGACCTTCGCCGACTTTCAAAAGGCTACCGCGAGCGAGTTCGACTCTTCCTGGCAAGTGCTGGAAGATATACCGCTGAAAATTGGTGCCGATGAAGCTTCCCTGCAATTTTTGAAACCTGAATTCAAATGACAATACGAACGATTTTTCACCTCATCGTGGCTGGCTTGTTAGTCGTCCCTTCTTCTCAGGCCGGAGTCTCCGTCGACGGTGGACCCGAAACAAACGAAGCCGTATTCTTCTCCTTTGACGACCACGCGATTCCGTGGCGGAACAATGTTTTCGTCACTCCGGTGAGGGCAACGAAGCATCCCGCGAATCCTGTTCTCCGTCGGGGGCCGGAAGGGGCTCCCGATCATGGCCACGCGATTTTGTATGGAACGGTCATGAAGCAGGGCGACAAATTCCGGATGTGGTATCTCGGTATGTTTGAAACGGAGGTTAAGGCCGGGCAGGCACCGGGATGGTGGCGCCCGATGTGCTACGCGGAGAGTGAGGACGGCGTTACCTGGACGAAGCCGGACCTGGGCCTCGTGGAGTTCAAAGGTAACAGGAAGAACAACATCTGCCTGATCGAGTCGGAGGTGCCATCCCTCGCAAAAGTGAACGACTTTCTCTCCGTGATTCACGAGCCGGAGGATCCCGATCCGGAGCGACGATTCAAGTGTGTCTACATCGCCCATCCGGAGTTTGCTGATGTCAAAGGCGGACGCAGCACCATTGGTCCCGATGAGCGGCGCTGGGGGGCTTTCATTGCCGCGACCAGTGCGGATGGGTTGAGCTGGAAAGTGGTGGGCGACCGCCCTATGAACGCCGGTAACGAACGCTTCGAAGTGTCCGCTCTCTACAAGTTCGGGAATTTCTACTATGCACCCGGACAGCTTATTTCCCCGTGGACCTGGCGAATGGATGGCAGTGAGGTGGGGCGCGTCACCCTCACCTATCGTTCTGCTGATTTCGATCAGTGGTCGGATTCGAAGGCGTTTGCGCTGGCCCGGCCCGGGCAGCTCACCTCGACTCCAGTCAAAGGTCAGCAGGGGCATATGGGGGCGGGTCTCTGGAATCGTGGAAATGTCATGGTGGGGCTCAATGGGCTTTGGCAGGACGCTCCTCAAAAACCTGAGGATGGAAAGTATTGGAACCAGGGGGTGAGGATCGACCTGGGGCTCGTGGTCAGCAACAACGGGATTCATTTCCGCGAACCGATTCCGGATCACAAAGTGATCGCACGGGGGGAGCCGGGTAAGTGGGATGACATCGCACTGTTGCAGGGGCACGCGTTCGTCAACGAAGGGGATAAGACGATGATTTGGTATTCGCACTGGGATACCGGCGGAAAGTTGAAGGATATGGAAATCGGGCTGGCGACCTTACGACGCGACGGATTTGGATACCTGTCCCGGAAGATTGCTGATTCATCGGCTCACGTAGAGACGGCGCATTTCCGATCGAGTTCTCCCGCAAAGGTATTTGTCAATGTGGAGGGTGTCACAGCAGCGTCACCACTTCTCGTTCAGCTGATCGATGAGTTGGCCCGCCCGGTCGAGGGGGCCTCTGGTGAGGTGACGACCTCGGGAACGCGGATCGAAGTTCCCTTGGCCAATCCGATTCCCGTCGGGAAGTCCTACGCCTTGCGCGTCAGGCTTCCTGATGGAAGCGATGCGAAACTCTACGCGATTTATGTGGAGGGAGAAGGGAATCAGTAGCTGAGGCGGCTACAAGGAAACGAATGAGCGAATCGGAATTCAATCCCTACCTCTGGGCCGTGGTCACTGATTATGACCTCGATTTGTGGGAGCGCCATCTCGCGGACTTTGTGCCGCCTGATTCCTTCGATGCGCACGCTCATCTCTGGCGAACGCAGGACCTCGGCGATCCCACTCCGGCTCTCGCAGCGGCGGGCCCGCCGGTCGTGACCCGTGAGGTGTACGATCAACGTCTGTCTCTATGGATGCCGAATCGCTGTCCCACGGGGGGGCTGTTCTTCCCCTTTCCGACCCGGGTTCTGGATGTCGATGGCGCCAACCGTCACCTCGCAGAGGAAATGGAAAAGGATCCGCATTCCCGCGGGCTTATGATTCTCACCCCCCGCCAGAATGCAGAGGATGTAGAGCGACAGGTCCTTGAGGACGGATTTGTCGGATTCAAGGTCTACCATCTTTTTGCGGAACGTGAGGATACGTTTTTTGCTCCCACAGAAGAGTTCATTCCCGGGTGGGCCTGGGAGCTGGCCCACCGCCGGGGTCTTGTCATCATGCTGCACATGGTGTTGCCCCGGGCTCTCGCTGAGCCGGAAAATCAGAAATACATCCGCGAGAATTGTCTTCGTTATCCCGGCGCGAAGCTTGTCCTCGCGCATGCAGCCCGGGGATTCTGTGGAAAGAATACCGTGGAAGGAATCGACTCCCTGCGTGGTATCGAGAATGTCTATTTCGATACTTCGGCGGTTTGTGAGCCGGAGGCCTTTGAGGCAATTCTCAAGGTGTTCGGACCAACCCGCCTGTTCTTTGGTGCGGATTTTTGTGTGACCGAAATGCGAAGCCGCTGTGTTGATCTGGCAGATGGATTTCTCTGGCTCGATGAAATCCGAGCTGACTTTGGCAGGTCCCGCTTTGCCCGCCCCACGCTTCTCGGAATCGAATCGCTCCTTGCCCTGAAGCAGGCCTGTCTCAACCAACACCTCACCGCTTGTGATGTGGAGGAAATCTTCTGCCATGGCGCCCGGCGAATGCTGGGACTGCCCCTGCCCCGAACGATGCCGGATGTTCAGGAAGCCTATCGCATTGCTAAAGAGCTGATTCCCGGGGGCACCCAACTGCTCAGCAAGCGACCGGAGATGTTCGCGCCCGACCAGTGGCCGGCTTACTACCGTGAGGCGAGGGGATGCGAAATCATCGATATGGAAGGTCGGCGATTCATCGACATGAGTCTTAACGGGATTTTGTCGACCATTCTCGGCTTCAGTGATCCGGATGTGAATGCCGCGGTCATTCGCCGGGTTTCGCTTGGCCAGATGTCGACCTTGCAAACGTATGACGAGGTCGAACTCGCCTTGTTGCTTCTGGAGATTCATCCCTGGGCGGAAAACGCGCGCTTCACCCGTGCCGGTGGCGAGTCCATGGCTGTGGCGGTTCGCATCGCGAGGGCGGGCACAGGACGCGATAAAATTGCGCTGTGCGGTTACCACGGATGGCATGACTGGTATCTTGCCGCCAACTTGCAGGAAGCGGGTAATTTGAATTCCCACCTCCTTCCCGGCCTCGATCCCGCCGGAGTACCAAGTGGTCTCGCCGGGAACACCCTGACATTTCACTACAATGATCTGGAAGAGCTGGATGCTTTGATTGCTGCGCATGGTTCGGAACTCGCCGCTGTCGTGATGGAGCCAACCCGGTTCGTCGATCCGGAACCGGGTTTTCTCGAAGGTGTCCGAGAGCGTTGCGACCGGATCGGGGCACGGCTGGTCTTTGATGAAATCTCGATTGGTTGGCGCCTCTGTCCCGGCGGTGCTCACTTGAAGTTTGGTGTCACTCCGGATATTGCCGTCTTCGCGAAGGCGCTCGGAAACGGGTTTCCGATTGGTGCGATCGTTGGCAGAAAAGAAACGATGCAGGCTGCGCAGTCCTCCTTTATTTCCAGCACTTTCTGGACCGAGGGAGTTGGACCGGCGGCGGCGCTTGCCTGTGTGAGAAAGATGCTTTCGGTCGACGTTCCCGCACATTTGCGAAAGATCGGTTTACTCGTTATCGCGGGATGGCAGGAACTGGGTGAAAAGTATGAGCTTCCGGTGAAGACACCCGGACGTCCCGAAATGGCAATCCTGGCTTTCGACCACCCGGAGGCGAGCGCGCTCACAACCTTGATGACCGCAGAGATGCTGAAGCGGGGCTATCTTGCCGCCGCAGGGTTCAACGCCACGCTGGCTCACGAGCCACGCCATGTTGCGGATTATCTTGCTGCGCTGGATGAAGTTTTCGAGATTCTTGCCGAGGCGATTGAAAAAGAGGACATCGCTTCCCGTATCGGCGGACCGGTCAAGCATTCGGGTTTTGCCCGGCTTACTTGATTTTCATTGCGGGGGAATGCTTTCCCGGGAAATTTCTGGATCCGTAGTGATCGAAGTCTGTAGAGTCGGGCAACCAGCAAGCACATGCGTAGATTCATTCCCATACTCTCTTGTCTTCTTCTTGTGTTCTCTCCTGCGGGAGGAGAGGACCATCTCGCGGTTTACCTCCCGGACTATCGAGCAAGCGTAGCCGTGGATGCGGAGTTCTATGGAACCACCAACCTGATTCTGTTTTCCGCAGAGCCGGGAGAGGATGGTACGGTCAACTTTTCCCGCATCACGCCGGAGTTATTATCCGTCGGGAAAGTGGCGAAAGAGGAAAAGGGGATCGAAGTGACCGTTTGCGTCGGAGGCTGGGGACGTGGAAAGACCTTCGCAAATGCGGTGAGCAAGGAGGGGAATCGCGAACGGTTCGTAAAGGATCTCGTCACGTTTTGCCGGGAGCACCAGCTCGATGGTGTCGATATCGATTGGGAGTTTCCCAAGGGAGATCAGGAGCATGCTGATTTTGCCCTATTTCTCTCCAGTCTCGCGAAGGAACTGCGGGCCGAAGGTCGGATCCTGACCATCGCACTCGGGTATACACGACCGCTTCTGAAAGAGTGCTGGCCACACATTGACAGGGTTCATCTGATGTCGTATCAACCTTGGAACGACCAGCCGTATGAGCCGTGGCTGCGGGAGTCGATTGAGTTGTTTCTGGAGTCCGGCTTACCGCCGGAAAAGCTACTCGCAGGGCTTGGGTTCTTTGCCAAGGAAAAGGCAGGGGAACGCAGTGCGGTCCCATGGAAAAAGATGGCGGCGCCGTCGAATCTACCTCTCAATTTCGCGAACAGCTACTGGCCCGTCGGCAAAGGGACTTGTGATCTGCGTGTTAAACTGGCGGGGGAATACGGTCTCGGCGGAGTGATGGTATGGGAATTTGGTCATGATACTGTGCAGCCGGAGTCTTCCCTCCTCAATTACCTTTCAACGGCGCTGAAATAGGAAATCATTTTCTGGAAATAATTTCTCCCGCCGTTTCGTTTCCTACTTTGAACCCAAAACAAAGCTATGAAAAAGTCTGCTCTTCTTCTCTCGGTCAGAGGCCTCCTTTCGTTCACTTCGCTTAGCGCGATGGAGTCTCCTTCCTGCCTTTTTCTTTCGGCTCCTTCAATCAAGGAAAACTACCACCGCCCGAAGTTCGATGAACTGATCCGTTTCTATGCGGCATTTGTGAAGAAGCAGGCACCGGGCGACAAAGTCATTGTGGTTGCCGATGCAGAAACCATCGCGGCGATTGGCAACCGGATTCCCCGGGGCGAACCTGCTGCAGGGGGAAAAGTTCCCGGTGCGGATTGGCCTTCACTCCAAATTGCGACGGTGAAATCACGAGATGCTTGGGGGAAGCGGATTTTTGTATGAGGCTGGGCACGCTCATCCAGTGGCATATCGTCAGTCTACTATTCCGATGGGGTGAAAACGGGGAAGGCGAGATTGCGCAGCCGGAACGGTCGCTGGTGGCTTGCAGCCCGGGCCAGCCGCAGCCGCCCCTCTCTCAAGCTGCGTGAGTATGCCTTCGACAAAAAGGGAAGCTTCTCTCTAAAATCAAAAACGATCCGGCGCCGATAGCGGATGATCGCAAACAGTCCATCAGTTTCGGGACTCCTCCGATGCTTCCGCCTGAATGGAGCGAAAGGGTCAAGCTGGCAAAAATGAAGGCCGATCTAGAGAGGACCGGGAATATCGGTAAAAGAAGAAGCGCTGAGCTGGGCGGAAAGTGATAGAGTGGAGAATATTGTTGAATGAAGAATCGTATTTTCCCTGCACTCTGTGTTGTTCTTTTCTTTCCCGCGATGGGATGGGCTCAGGAAGGTGTCATCACGCCCGGCAAGGCTTCAATGAAAGTCCGCAAGTCGAACCCGGCCTTTGCCAGGGTGGTCGACGATCCCGCTTTGCCGAGAGTTCTGATCATTGGCGATTCGATTTCAATCAGTTACACCGCACCGACTCGCGACCTGTTACAAGGGAATGTGAATCTGCATCGAATTCCGGGGAATGCGGGGCACACCGGGATGGGGCTCGCCGGGCTCCCTAAATGGCTCGATGAGAAAAAGGGAACGTGGGACCTGATCTATTTCAACTGGGGGCTTTGGGACCTGTGTTATCGGAATCCGAAATCGAAAAATCAGGGGAATCGGGACAAGGTCAACGGGACCCTGACACATACCCCGGAGGTGTATGCCGCAAACCTCGAAAAGATCGTGAAAGGGTTGAAGAAAAGCGGGGCTGTTCTGATATTTGCAACGACGACCCCGGTTCCGGAAGGCGAACTGGGCAGAAAGGTCGGGGACGATCTTGTCTACAACGAGGCCGCCATGGAGGTAATGAGTCGACATGGCGTCAAAATCAGTGACCTCCATTCGGTGATGGCCGGGAAAATGAACCAGTATGGAAAAGCGCCCGGTGATGTTCACTTCACCGAAGAGGGAGCGGCGGTGCTGGCGAGGGCGGTGGCTGAGTCGATCGAGGCGAATCTGTCGTTGAGGAAAGACTAATCCAGCGGCTTTACCGTGTTCTCCTCGTTAGCGAGTCCACCGGGAAGTTCCATGATCCGGATTTTTCGGAAGTGGATTTCCGCTCCTTCTGACTCAAGACAGAGATACCCTTTTCGAAAGGAGGCATCGCGGATCCCATTCACGAACTTGCCGTTTACGGAAAGCTTGACCGAACCGTCCACGGCGACAACGACATAGCGATTCCAGTTGCCTTTTGGAAGACAACGATTTTCCCAGGACTTGCTGCGTGTTCCGCGTGGGTTTTCCGGTGTCGCGGTCATGCCCCCCGCGCCGAACAACTCGCCGTGAACATAGGCGATGGGGCGAGGCACCCCCTTTTGTGCGTGGATGAAGGGCCACTCCAACTCTAACATTTGCACTTCCATGCCCAGGGGAAGACGGTTTCCCTCGGGACGGGCGTCGCTCCAGAGGAAGACTCCGGAGTTCCCTCCGGCTTCCATATGACGCCACTCCACAATGAGGATGAAGTTCTCGTACATCCGGTCGGAGCGCATCACTCCGATGGGATGACCGGTGCAGACGAGATGGCCTTTCTCATTCACCGACCAGGTGTCCGGGGATGTGTTTACGTCGATCCAACCGCTGAGGTCTTTGCCGTTGAAGAGGTCGACAAAACCGGGGTCAGGGCGGGTTTCCTCAAAGCTGGGGACGTCGACGGTCGGGAGAGCATTGGTGGGGTGCTCTACCTTCTCCGATTTTGGATCAGGGGCTTGCTGAGCCCGCAAATTTGGCGAAAGGATCGCGAGAAGTGCGAGGAGAGAGGTTCGGACTGCGAAATTCATGATGGGGAGGGAAAGGCTTTCCTACTTCTCCTTCACGTCATAACAAAGGAGGATTCCCTGGTCGCGGAGATAGAGTTTTCCGTTGGCGATGACCGGGTGGGCCCAGGCTTTATCCTTGCTGCGATCGGGTTGCTTGAAGCGGCTCTTTTCTTTCAGTTCGGAAGAGTCAGCTTCGATCAGAGCCACTTCCCCGTCCTCTCCCCGGAGGTAGAGATGCCCGTCGGCATAAATGGTGGATCCTTTGCCTGCACTGCGTCCTTTGAAGGCAAGATCACCGGTTTCTATGTCGACGCAGTTGAAGGTGCCTCCGCTTGATCCGAAGATGTGCCCATCGAGAAGGACGACTCCGCCGTGATGGTTGGCGCTGTTCTTGTTGGCGTAGAGTTCTTCGGTTTTCCATTTGTTACCGTTCTTGCTGATACGGAAGCCGTTGCAGCCGACTCCGTAGGCGGAGGTCACGAAAACAATGTCATCCTGAACGATCGGCGTTGTGATGACGGCCGTTTTCCCGGGCCGGTCGGCAACCCACAGGATTTTCCCGGAATCAGGATCTATTCCGGCAACGCTTTTTCCGGTGAGTTGCACGTATTGGCGAACGCCATGGATCGTAGCAATGACGACGGAAGAGTAGCCTGCCGGATCGGTCCATTCTGACGTCTGCCAGATCTTCTTTCCCGTTTTTCGATCGAGCGCAAGCACGGTTCCCTGCTTGCCTCCCGGAGTGATGATCACTTTGTCGCCATCCAGGAGAGGGGATTCGCTGTACTTCCAGCCCGACATCATCTTGCCTCCGAAATCCTCTTCGAGATTGACCGACCAGATTGTCTTTCCGCTTTCCGCATCGAGGCAGAACAAATCGGAGTATTGGTTCAGGGCAAAGACCTGCCCGCCATTAATAGTCGGCGTGCTGCGCGGGCCGGGATATCCTTTGTGCCCACCGGCATCACCAACTCGCGTTTCCCAAATGGGGGAGCCGTCCGACTCCTTGAGCGCGAGAGCGAACGTTCCTTCTTCTCTGTCGCCAAGAGTGAAAATCTTTCCATCCGTGATCGCCAGGCTCGAATAGCCTCCGCCGAGTCCGTCGACTTTCCATGCCAGAGGAGGTCCGTCGGCGGGCCATTTTTTGAGGAGGCCGGTTTCGGCAGACTGTCCGTTTCGCTGGAGACCGCGCCACTGTGACCAGTCATCAGCGGAAGCACCGAGTGGGAGAAGGGACAGGGCGAGGGCGGGTAAAAGGCGTAGGTAATTCATAATGGGGAGAGATTCAGGGGATGGGAATTCTCATTGCTTGTATCGACTTTCCGAATTGTTGTCGACGATTCTGTGTCCCTCTTGAAGCCAGTTGGGGAGGCTTGTAGTCACCTGGTTCTGGCTATCAGGTTTCCCGGGTATTCATTTTCCAGCCAAACCAATTTAAAAGATATGATCCGTAGACTGTTGTTCTCTCATGGTATGGCAATTTTGTTAGGATTGGCTTCGACGAGTTTTGCGGCCGACCCTCTCTTTGACATTCAATCGATCAGGGATGCGAAGAGCCTCGAAGTGGTGGTTCTCGAGGATTGGAAGCCTTCGCCGAAGGATTCGTCGGTTCGACAGAAGTTGATCGAGATTACGGTGTGCGAATGGTGGCCGGGGCAGAAAGTTCGTTTGCCGGTGACATTGAATGCACCTGCAGATGGTAAGGCCTGTCGAAATATCGTGGTCGCGAATCAACCTCTCGCGAAACGGGCCGCTACTCCGACGGGCGGTCAGTTGTCGCTTCTGAAAAACTATGGCGTGGGCATCGTCCTGATTGGTATGGGAACGATCGATGCGATGGAGCCGCCGGGCGAATTGCACCACGGCATGCGGGAGCAATTGCTGAAAACGAGGAACCCGCGGTATTCTCCTGCGTGGATTTGGGGAATGAGCCAGATGCGTGCACTGACGGCCGCGATGACGGAGCCGGAAGTGTTTCAGCCGGAGAAAGTGTTGACCACCGGAGGGTCAAAGCGGGGCGTCGCGGCTGCGGTTGCCGGCATCCATGATGATCGATTCACCGCCATCCTTCCCGTCGTGGCGCCTCCGCTCGGGAACCCGGGAGCAGCGGCGTATGTCATGGGCACCGAGCCGAAGCGCCTCGGAGAAATCGATGAGGAGTTTTACAGGACTTCGGATTCCGGCATTGCCAAAGCAATGAGGGAGCGCGCGCAACGCCGGGCTGACAATCGAGTTACCCTGACTCAGGCAGAAGAGGCGGGTTGGACGAAAGAGGAAATCGAGGGCATGACAGATCGGGTTTGGAATGCGTGCCGGATCACGGATTTTCTCCCGGCAGTTCAGGAGCGTGGGCTTGCGTTTTTTTACAATGTAGGCACGAATGATAGTGTGACTCCTGCTTTGGTTTCGCTGGGAGAGCATCATCCCGATTTCCCGATCTGCATCATCCCGGGGGGGCAGCATGGAGGTCCGGCGACGGCCGGATTTACGAGGCGGGTGCCGACGCTTCCGGAAGTGCAGGACAATTTTCTGAGTTTTGCCCGAGGGCACTTTTTCGGTGATCGGGAGTTTCCGGGGTCGCCGCAGATCGAATCGAAGTGGGATGCCGGGACAAAGGCACTTTCGGTCACAGTGACTTTTCCGGAAGGGGTTTCGCCGGAGGCTAATGCGCTCTGGTGGAGTAAGGGCCGCAGTAAGCCCTACACACTTCCGTTTGAGTATGACGAATGGGAGTCTGTCGAGATGGATTCAGATCCGAAGGGTCGATTGACCGCTTCGATCCGGCTGGAGACAATTCCGGAGATGCTAGATTTTCTCACGCTGCACACCGACACGGAGAATGGACTCCCGCTAACCGTTTCCAGTGCCTATCAAAGAATCACGACGAAGTAGCCATGGTCAGCAACCACTCGCGCAAAAGTTTTGCAGCGAGGACGGAGGAGATGCCGGAAGGGTCGAGGCCGGGGGCCAATTCGACCAGATCAAATCCGACGATATTTTTTCCTTCCAACACAGCGCGCATCGAGTCGGCTGTTTCCCAGGAAATACCACCTGCTTCCGGGGTGCCTGTCCCCGGGACTTCGGCGGGATCAAAGGCATCAATGTCGAACGTCACGTAAATCGGGGAGTCCTGAAATCGACGGCCCTCAAGCGCTTTCGTAAGGGCGGCTGCGTTGGGAGCTACGTATCGCTCTTCGGCGTGCATTTCCCGATACTCCTCCCGTGTTCCGGAGCGAATTCCAACCTGGAGGAGTCGATCAGAGGGAAGGAAGTCCAGGATTCTCCGCATCGCGCAGGCATGGGAATGACGAGAGCCTTCATATTCTTCCCGAAGATCTGCGTGCGCATCAATTTGAATCACGACGAGATCGGGATGGGCATCAAAGGCGGCTCGTACCGCACCGGGAGAAATGGAATGCTCCCCTCCCAGAACGATTGGAATACCTCCATTCCGATACATGGCTGCGACAACTCCGTTGAGCGCGGCAACGACCTCTTCGGGGGGCTGCGAAGGATCCACCTCAAGATTGCCGAGATCGTGAAAATGTATCTCTTCGAGATCGCGGTCCTGGATGGGCGAATAGGTTTCGATTCCATCCTCACTGATGGTGCGAATTCCATCCGGTCCCTCTCGGGTTCCTTTTCGAAAGGAGGCCGTTTTGTCATAGGGCACTCCGAGAAGCAGCGGGCATCCCGGTTTCGGTTCCCTTGCTGATGCGAGGAAGGGAATCTCTGGAGGAATAATGGACATGTCAGGGGTTACCCAAGGCGGCTCTTGTAGTCATCGTAGCTGAACTCACGAACTACCTCGATGTCGCCGTCCTCCTGAAGAATGGCGATGGAGGGGAGTCGTACGCCGTTGAAGGTAGTATTCTTCACCATGGTGTAGTGAGACATGTCATGAAAGACAATCTGTTGCCCGATTTCGAGTGGTTCGTCGAAGCTGTAGTCCCCGATGACATCTCCCGAAAGGCAGGTCGGTGCTCCGAGGCGGTAGGTGTGGGGCTTTTCTCCCGGTTCGCCGGCTCCCTCCACATCGGGGCGGTAGGGCATCTCGAGGACATCCGGCATGTGGGCTGTGGCGGAGACATCGAGTACTGCAATTTGCATTCCGTTTTCAACCAGGTCGATGACGCGACCGACGAGGACTCCCGTTCCGGTGGAAATGGCTTCTCCGGGTTCGAGATAGATCTGCAAGCGGGGATAACGGGCCTGTAGTTCACGAATGACCCGGATGAGACGATCCACATCGTATCCGGGACTGGTGATGAGGTGGCCTCCACCCATGTTGAGCCACTTCATCCGCTTGAGGTAGGTATCGAATTTTGCGATGACATGCTCCAGTGTGCGCTCCAGAGCATCGGCTCCCTGCTCGCAAAGAGTGTGAAAGTGAAGACCTTCGATTCCCTCCATGTCTTCCTCATCCATCCGCGAAGAGAGGACTCCAAAGCGCGATCCCGGAGCGCAGGGGTTGTAAATCTCGGCGACCGCTTCCGCATATTCGGGATTGATCCGAAGTCCGGCAGAAACAGGGCGTTCGGCAGCGAGAAGCTCTTCCCGAAACCGCTTCCATTGGCTGAGTGAGTTGAACACGATGTGGTCGGAGATTTCCAGAAGAGCCGATATTTCCTCTTCCGTGTAAGCGGGAGAAAATACATGGACCTCGCCTCCGAATTCTTCGGCTCCGAGCCGGGCTTCGTGAAGCCCACTTGCGGTGGTCCCGGAGAGGTAATTTCTCAGAGTCGGGTAAAGATTGAAACAGGCGAAGGCCTTCTGCGCGAGAAGGACACGGGCCCCCGTTTCTTCTTCGACGCGTTTGAGGATGAGGCCGTTCCTGTGGAAGGCGGCGTGATCCATGAGATAGCAGGGAGTCTTGAGCGCATGTTTCTCCGCCGCGACCGTGAGGAGCGAAAAGGTGGTTTTCGGATCATCTGCCGATGGAAGGTCGAATTGCGGCACTTCAGGATTGGCGTTCAGGGAAAGTTCCGGTTGCTGGGTGGGCTTGATATTCATGGAAAAGGAAAATGTGAAAGAGAATGATTTGGGTCGACACGGGTACCCGGAAAACAAGGGGGATTAGAAAAAGCGCGAAGCGCGAAAGCTGAATGCAGTCGGTCTTGCGACGACGCTTCAGAAGTCAGACGACAGGATTTCCGGCGGAAATCGGTCTGCTGAACGGCACAGGTCGGAAAGCGACGCTGTGCCTACGGTTCTAATAATTGATCTTCTTCACGGACATGCCAGGGGAGTCCCCAGGCATTGAGATCATCCATGAAGAGATCGGGGTCGAGCTGCTCGACATTCCAAACACCCGGTCGCAGCCACGCTCCGGACATCAGTTGGCGGGCACCAATCATAGCAGGCACACCAGCGGTGTAGCTGATGGCCTGACTTTTTACTTCTTCGAAGCAGGCCTGGTGATCGCAAATATTGTAAACAAACCGGGTTCCGATCTCTCCGGTCTCTTTGAGTTTTCCGGTGATGAGGCAACCAATACAGGTTTTGCCTTTCGTCAGTGGACCGAGAGAAGCGGGATCGGGAAGCACCTGCTTCAGAAACTGCAGCGGTGCGATCTGCTGTCCCTCAAATTCAATCGGCTCGATCGAGGTCATGCCGACGTTCTCGAGAACCTGAAGATGAGTGATGTATTTCTCCGAAAAAGTCATCCAGAAACGAATCCGCTCGAGCCCGGGAAGGTTCTTGGCGAGGCTTTCGAGTTCTTCGTGATAGAGAAGATAAATCCGGCGGTTGCCAACTTCCGGGTCGGGAAATTCGAAGTCCCGACTCACCGACAAAGCGGGAATCTCTTTCCACTCCCCCTTTTCCCAATAGCGACCATTCGCGGTGATCTCCCGGATGTTGATCTCAGGATTGAAATTCGTGGCAAAAGGAAGCCCGTGATCCCCGGCATTGGCATCGAGGATATCCACTGTCGTGATTTCATCGAACCAATGTTTCAGGGCATAGGCACAGAAAACGTTGGTCACACCAGGATCAAATCCTGACCCGAGAATGGCAGTGAGACCGGCGTCGCGAAAGCGGTCCTGATACTCCCACTGCCACTTGTATTCGAAATGCGGATCGTCGAGGGGCTCGTAATTTGCCGTGTCGAGATAGTGCACTCCTGCCTCCAGGCAGGCATCCATCAGGGTGAGATCCTGATAGGGGAGCGCGATATTGAGCAGGATCTTCGGCTGAATGTCTTTCAGAAACGCAGCGGTCTCGGCGACGTTGTCAGCATCGAGTGCGGCGGTTTTGATTTCGACTCCGGTTGATTTGAGAATATCCGCCGCGATGGCATCGCATTTGGATTTGGTCCGGCTGACGAGCCAGATTTCTCCAAAGGTTTCTGCGTCTTGCGCACATTTGTGAGCAACCACATTCCCGACGCCTCCTGCGCCCACTATGACAGTTCGAATCATCAAATTTTGAGGCGTGGAATTTGGCGGTTTGTCGTCCAAAGTCAACGGGAAAGAGAGGGCTTCGGAACGAGAAAAACCGGGCGTCACGCACAGTGCCTGCTTGTTTATGGCGAGCGGATTCGATACCCTCCGGATCTCGTCTGCCATGAAAATCACTTCCTGCCTTTTCGGTCTCTTTTTTCTTGTCCTCAGCCAACCGGCACTGTCGGCGCCTGAGGTTCTGCGCGACATCGCCTACGACGATGAGCATGAAGCGCAGGTTCTGGATGTCTATCGGGTGGAGTCAAAGGAGCCGAGTCCCGTCATGCTCTACATTCATGGGGGAGGCTGGAGGGCAGGTTCGAAGAACAGGATTCCCGGGTTTTTGGCCCGGGGGGTGGAGGAAGGCATCTATTCGGTGGTCTCGGTGGAATATCGCTTCACGGATGTGGCGGTTCATCCTGCTCAGGTGAATGACTGCGTCCGTGCAATTCAGTTTGTGAGATCGAAAGCTAAGAAGTGGAATCTGGATCCGGATCGGATCGGCGTGACCGGCGGATCGGCGGGAGCGCATTTGTCCCTGTGGATTGCTCTTCACGATGAACTCGCGAATCCTGAATCAGAGGATCCGGTGGAACGCGAATCCTCCCGTGTTTCCTGTGCCATCGGATTTGCCGGCCCGACAGACTGGAGTCTCTTGAGCGAGCTTCGTCATGATCACCCTGCCTATCGGCAGCTTCTCGGATACGAGCCCGGAACACCGGCGGAGAAAATGGAGGAAGCGAAAATGAAGAGCGTTTCACCGATCACCTTCGTTTCGAAAGAGGATCCACCCATCCTGATTGTGCATGGGGATGCCGATGTCATTGTTCCCGTGCAGCATGCCCATGCCTTGAACGAGCAACTGAACGCCGCCGGAGCGGATGTTGAACTCCACCTCGTCAAAGGGGGGAATCACGGCGTTGCGGGAGCCGGAGAGGCCGGTTCGGTCGAGCGGGCAAATTCATTTTTGAAAGAACACCTTCTCGGCAGGCCGACTCCAACCGGGGTTGCGATCATTGTCGGACCGGAGAAGCACGCGCCCGGAACGCACGAAGTTGCGGCGGGTGGGCGATTGATCGCCCATTGTCTGAACGAGGCGGAAAATGTCGATGGGATCCGTGCCCGCGTTTTCTACGAATGGCCCGAAGATCCTGACCTCATGAAGAGCGTCGACACGGTCGTTTTCATCGGAGACCAGTTTCCCGCTGAGCGCCTCGATGGATCGGACCGCGCTATGAGTGATTTGGAAGCAATGACTGCGCGGGGATGCGGCATTGTCTGCGTTCATTACGCGACCGGACTCGGTGTCGAGGATGTGGCGGAGGACGGGGATCACCCACTCCTGCACTGGACCGGTGGTTACTTCGCGACGCGTTGCAATCACCATCAGTCAGTTGCCAGAATCTTCGAAGCTACGATTACTCCGACGGCCCCGGAGGACCATCCGATCCGGCGCGGGTGGGCGGCTTTTGACGTGCGGGATGAGCCCTACACCCGGAACTGGTTCGGCAGGGACGGACTTGCGGAAGGGGCCATTTCACTGGCAACCGTAGAATTTCCCCCGGACGATCCGAAAACAGAAACGGTGGCCTGGGCGATCGAACGAAAGGACGGTGGTCGCGGTGCCGGGATCACGATGCCCCATTTTTTTCGCAACTGGGAAAAGGAGGAGCTGCGACGTTTTATTCTCAATACGATCGTCTGGACTTCGGGTGGGGACGTTCCTGCAAACGGTGTCGAGTCATCTCTCCCCGATCTCAAAACGTTTGAGCCGGTTTCCGTGGACCCGAGGCCGAAACTGAGACTGCAGAAAGCGACTCAATAGAGCTCGGTTGCGCGCTTTTGCTCCGTATTTACGGCATCGGTAGCGATGGACAATTTCCTCCCGGTCTTCGACAGTGGAAACAGTTCGAAATAATTCTATGAAACGATCTCAATTCCTGGCCATCGGCCTAATTCTCGGCCTCGGTGGTGTCTTCACACAAGCGCGGGCCGACCTTGCGGTTGGCGACAAAGCTCCCGATTTCTCTTTGAAGGGAAGTGATGGGAAAACGTACAAACTCTCTGACTTCGAAGGAAAGCAGGCCATGGTCGTGGCCTGGTATCCCAAGGCCTTCACCGGGGGATGAACAGCTGAATGCAAGTCGCTCCGTGAGAGTGGCGAAGAAATTCAGAAGTTCGATGTAGCGCTTTTCGCAGCCAGCTGTGATGACGTCGAGACGAACACCAAATTCGCAGAGTCGTTGGAACTCGACTATCCGATTCTGAGTGATCCCGATCGGGAGACGGCGGAAGCGTATGGTCTCATCTCAGGAGGAAAGAAATTTTCCTCCCGGGCCACTGTCTACATTGGCAGAGATGGCAAAATTCTTTTCATCGATTCGGCAGTGAAGCCGGGCAGTCACGGTGCTGACATTGCGGCCAAGCTCGAGGAACTGGGTGTCGACGAGAAGTAGGAAAAGAAAAGTGGCTTTGGAAAGGTGGGATGCCGAGAGGTGTTCCGCCTTTTTTTATCGTCGCGATGTCCGATTTTTACCAAAAATTGTCAGGCTTGCACAAGACCCCCGGCTCGGTTCAGAATAGGGTTTCCATTCCATCAGGTACACTATGAACTTTCTTCGAATCTCCCTCTCGCTTGCCTTCCTGTTTTTCTGCCTGGTCCCTGTGGCCGGCGCCAAACCGGACCCAAGGGGCGCAAAGCCGAATATTGTTTTCATTCTTTCGGATGATATGGGCTGGGCACAGCCTGGATTTCATGGCGGGAAGTCGGAACTGACTCCGAACATGGATGCCCTTGCGAAGGAGGGAATGCGACTTAATGAATACTATACGCACAGCGTCTGTGCTCCCACCCGCGCCGCATTTTTGACCGGACGATACGCCTTCCGCACCTGGAGCGACTGGCGTTCGGAGGATTTCGGAAAGCCGAGTTATCTCGCCAAGCTGGGAATGGAGCTCGCTCACACCCCGAGTGGAGAGCCGACTCGTCGCATTCACGCTCTCGACACAGAGGAGCGCACCGTCGCGGAAGCGCTTCAAGACGCCGGGTATTTCACTTCGCTGATCGGGAAATGGCATCTTGGGGAATGGCTTCCGGAGCACCTTCCAATGGGCCAGGGTTTTGAACATCAGTATGGCCACTACGCCTGGGGAATTGACTATTTTACGAAGACGATCGTTCACAATGCTCCGGCGCGTTTCGCGGTGTATGACTGGCATCGCAATCAAAAGCCGATTCAGGAGGAGGGGTATGCGACGGACCTGATTGCGGCGGAAACCGACCGGGTCATTGCGGCGCGCAAGGAGGATGACCGACCGTTTTTTATCTACGTTGCGTTCAATGCGGTGCATGGCCCTCTCAATCCTCCTCCCGGATTTTCGGGCGATGTCGAGGACCCTATCGCGATTCGTGACGCGATGCTGAAAAGCCTCGATGACGCGGTTGGTCGGATCAAAGACTCGGTCGACAGCAATGGTTTTCGCGACAATACGCTCTTTGTTTTCTCCAACGACAATGGCCCGGTTCTCGAGGAAATGAGCAAGCCCTATCGGGGCACAAAGAACACGACTTTTGAAGGTGGGGTCCGACAGCCTGCGATCTTGCGCTGGCCGGGCTACACGGAGCCGGGGTCAACAAAGGATGGAATGATGTTCATCGCCGATTTCTTTCCGACTTTCATTTCTCTCGCCGGAGGGTCGCATGAGCAGGAGCGCCCCATCGACGGGATCGATATGACAGCGATGCTTTTCGAAGGAGCGGGGAGCCTGAGAGAAGAGATCATTTTTGACGTTTCCGGGAGCGTTCGTCTTCCCACGATTCGACGGGGTGATTTTAAGCTGATGGGGGACGTCCTTTACAATGTGGTGAAAGACCCGGGAGAACAAACCGACGTCGCGAAAGAGCATCCGGATGTGGTTGCGGATCTGCGTGCCCGCGTTACCAAAGCCGGGGAGGAACGTCCTCCGCTTGGTGATTTGCCTTTGTTGATGGATCCACCTCTGCCGTATGTCTATGGAGCGGAAGAGCAGGATGATGTTCCCGACTGGTTGAAGAAAGCGGTCGACGCCGTTCGGGCAACGCAGCCTACCGAATGGGCCGAGGGGGAAACGCCCTGGCCGAAAGCTCCAAAAGGAGCGGTTGCCAGCAAGATGGACGGACTCAAGGACGAGGCGACCAAGTAGCGGAACTCGTCAGAGTTTCGTGGTGGCAATCGGGAATCGGGAATCGGGAATCCGGGAATCGGGAAGCGCCCCCGCCTGACTCGCTTACGCTCGCAGCTACGGGAAAACGGGGCGGTCGATGTAGCAGCGAGCGTGAGCGGGCAGGTTGCGGAAGGCCGGTGATTCGGGTCGGATGCGGCGAGAAGCTCACGTTTCCCGAGTCGTAGCGACGGCTACTTTTTGAGACAATACAAATGACCGACTCCGCGTACGAGAAGCTTGCCATTCACCGGAACAGGAGCGGCGGCGAGACGCTCTCCCATATCATTCTGCGACAAGACTTTCATTCCCTCTTCTCCGATTTCAACGGTCGTGAGAACTCCATCTTCCCGCGCACAGTAAAGCAGGTTTCCGGCAAGAATCGGTGACGAGTAGTACTTGGCAGCGGCCCGGGGGATTTCCCCGACCCAGATGTCTTTGCCTGTCTCTGCATCCATGCAGTGGATTTTCCCCCGATCGGTCAAGAGATACACCTTTCCGTCCCGCCCTACGGGAGTGGGACAGTCAGCGCCGACATCGTCCCTTTCCCAGAGCCGGGCTGATTCGGTAATATTTCCGCTACCGCCCATTCTTACGCCGGCCGAAAATTTGGTGCGTCCATAAGGAATCACGGCAATGTCATTGGTGAAGGCCGGAGAGGCAATCACGCGCCACATCGCCTTGTCCTCCGGATTGAATCCTTCACAGGTCCAGAGCGTTGTTCCATCTTTGGGATCGTGTCCGGTGAGACGGTCCGCTCCCCAGATCACGATTGTATTCTTACCATCGATTTCCGTAACGTAAGGAGTGGTGTAGGACTGGCCGGTTTCCTTTTGCACGGGAAAGGTGCGGTCCACTTTCCAGACTTCGCTGCCGTCTTTCGGATCGAGAGCGACGATGTAGGACTCACCTTCCTGCATCACTGCGATGACAATCTTGCCTTTGGCAAACACCGGCGAGGTCCCCAGATCCCACCAGAGAGTATCTTCTCCGTATCGTTCCTGGAGATTGGTCTTCCAGTTCAGTTTCCCGTCGAGGGTCAGTGATGCGACCGTTCCGCTTTTGTAATACACGATCAGATTTTTCCCGTCGGTGATGGGGGAGGAATTTGATCCGCTGCCGTTCTTGTGCTTCCCGGGGCGCTCCGGGCCGAGATCCTTTGCCCAGAGCAGTTCTCCATCCCAGCTGAATGAGAGAATGCAGTCTTCGCCTCCATTTCCACTGGTCACGAATATCTGGTCCTTCCATACGATCGGTGTGCTGCTGCCAACACCGGGAAGTTCAATTTTCCATTCCACATTTTTTTCGGAGGAAAAGGTCGTCGGATAGTCGGCCGGCTCCGCGATACTCAATCCGGCAGGGCCTCTCCATTGTGGCCAGTCGTCGGCGGATGCAGGTATGGAAAAGAGAAGCAGTGCCAGAGCGGAGCGGGAGAAATGGGGAAAGACAGTCTTCATTTTTGATGGGGATAGTCGCGACAGAATATTTCCATGAAACGAGCCCGATGGAAACGACCTTTTTGTGCCATGAATACTTGCGAGGCCGGGCTTGCCAATCGGGATCCTTCGCAACATGCTCCCGTTCTATGAGTCGCGTTTGTCTTCTGCTCCCGTTTACCCTGTTTGGATTTCTCTCCGCCTGTTCCCAGGCTCCGGATGAGCCGAGTGCAGGACTTGGGATCATGGTCGGCGAAGTCACCGAGAACAGTGCCCTGGTCCAGGTGCGCCTGACCCGGGGAGAGGAACTGGTCGATCGCGATCTACCCGGAGTCGAGGGTCTTGTGGCATTCAAGTTGGAGCACGAAAATGGCAATTCCGTTGAGATGGGAGTGGCATCGGCGTCGAACGGGAATGATTGCATTGCGCGAATCAGTTTTGAGGACCTGAAGCCGGGAACGAACTATGTCTGTGTCACCAGTATAGGGAGTTCCAGTGGATCCCTTCGGGAAGGACCAATCGCCCGATTCCGAACCTTGCCGGGAATCGAGAAGTCGGAGCCCGTTCGGTTTGTTGTCGTGACCGGGATGAACTATGCCAAGTTTCACGGCGATGACAGGATCGACCTGGAGCAGCACAAGCTGGAAAATAACACCGTGTTGCCACCGCCTTATGATGGTCCGGACAAAGATCTCGGCTATCCGGCATTGGATGCGATCCTGAAACAGAAACCCCACTTTTTTGTGGGTACCGGGGACAACGTCTACTACGACACTCCCGATAATCCGCGAGCCGAGACGGTAACTGAGCTCCGCCAAAAGTGGCATGAGCAGTTTGTGCAGCCGAGGTATCGGGCTCTCTTCGCTGAAGTGCCCACCTATTGGATGATCGATGATCACGACTATCGGATCGATGATGGTGACAACTCGGGCGACTACGACCCGACCCCGGAAGTGGCGCGTCAGATGGTGCTGGAACAATTGCCGATCGTGGCGCCGGGAGATCCGGATGCGAAAACCTATCGGACCCATCGTGTCAGTCGCGACCTGCAGCTCTGGTTCCCCGAAAACCGCATGTATCGCAGTGACAATGCGATGGAGGACGGACCTGACAAAACAATCTGGGGGGCGGAGCAGAAGGCCTGGTTGAAGAAGACACTTCAGGAAAGCGACGCCACCTTCAAGCTGCTCGTGTCACCGACTCCGATGGTTGGCCCCGACGATTTGCGAAAGACCGACAACCATACAAATCATGGAGGGTTTCGTCATGAGCGGGATGAGTTCTTTTCCTGGCTCGCCGAAACCGGCCTTGATCAGAAACACTTCTACATCGTCTGCGGAGATCGGCATTGGCAGTACCATGCGATTCACCCCACCGGGATCGAAGAGTTTTCCTGTGGAGCCCTCCTCGATGCCAATTCGCGCCTCGGTCGGAAACCGGGAGATCCGGAGTCCACCGACCCCGAAGGTTTGATTCGTCAGGAGTATGTCCAGGACGAGCGCTCGGGAGGATTTCTACAGATCGAAGTTCAGCCAGCGAAAGGGGAGGGGAACCCGAGGCTGCAATTTTCCTGGCGCGACGAACACGGGAAAGAACTACACTCGACCGTAAAGTAACGATCGAGCGCGGAAATCAGGGCAGTGGCCGAATCCGGATTTCGCGGAAATGAAAGGTGCTCTTGTCATCGTGAGCCTGCAGGGCGATCGCGCCGCCTTTCGGATTGAGTAGTCGACCGGCGCGTTGCGGAGAACGCTTTGGATGAGTCGGTTCGAGATAGTCGACCGTCTGCTTGTCGTCGATCCAGGCCCGGATGTGTTTACCCTCCACCTGAATGCGCACAGTGAACCACTTGGTCTCGTCCACGGGAGACTCGGCCAGATCGCGGACATCGTAGAGACTGCCGGTCTTCCGCTTTTCCTTTTTCGTGCTATTCAGCTGAATTTCATAGCCGTTCTTCAGATGCAGCTTTCCGTCACGGGTTTCCCGGTCGGTGTGGAAAAAGATTCCTGAATTGGAGCTGGGTTCCCCGCGAGCCACGACGATCAATTCGAAGTTGGTGAAGCGAAGCAGGTTCCCGTCTCTATCGACGGTAAAGAGATGCCCTCGATTGGTCGGGTGTGTGGCATGCGCGGTGAGGATGCCGTTCTTCACGGAAAAGGCTCCCGGGTCTGCGTTGGCTTCCCAGCCGGTAAGGTCCCGGCCATTGAAAAGAGGAGTCCATTCGTCCGCCTCAAGGCCCGGCGTCCAATACAACAGAAGTCCGGCGAGAACAGGAGAGGTGATCCGATGAGGGAGAAACATACAGCAAGTGTTCCTCAGAGATGATCCCCGCGCACGAAAAATCTTGTCGTTTCCCCTCTCCTGAATTTTGAAGGTGCGAAAATTTTCGCACTTTTGTATTGACCCCTTTCTCAAAAGGTGCGAAAAACTTCGCATAGTGAAAAAGGAAGAAAGAGCGCACGGAAAATTCAGCCGACGGGAGGGCGAGGTGATGGATGTCCTCTTTCAAAAGGAAACGGCGACGGCACGGGATGTATGGTCTGCCCTCGGGGAGAATCGAACCTATTCGACGATTCGCAAGATTCTCAGCATTCTGGAGGAAAAGGGCCACATCACTCATCGCACCGAGGGAGGCACATTTATCTATTCACCGAAAGAGAAACGGGAAGCCGCCGCGTCATCGGCGATGGGACGTCTCGTCGACACCTTTTTCGGGGGGTCTGTGGAAGGGGCCGTATCCAGTCTACTCGGAAATGCCAACCGGAAGCTTTCGAAGGAAGAGCTGGAGAGGATTGGCAAGATGATCGACGAGGCGAAACAACAGACGCGGAAAGGAAAGAAAGGCGAGTCATGAGTGGTCTCTCACTGTTTCCCTACCTGACAGAGTTTCTTGCCAAGGCCGGAGTGATTCTCCTGGTCGGATTCGCTCTCGGTGTGTTGTTTCGTTCCCGGTCTCCGGGTTGGAAACATCAGGTTTGGATGAGAGTTTTTGCGGTCGGGCTCGCAGTGCCGCTTATGCTTTTGTTTCCCCGTTGGGAACTGATTCCCTTGCCAGGTGAAACCGAAGCTTCCATTTCGTCGGTTACCGTTTCCGGCGCGGAAAGAGTGTCACCGATAGCGGCAGAAGGGATGGTTTCAGTTCCGAACGATGAACTGAAAACGAATCCGATTGATTGGGAGAGTGGATTGCTCGCAGTTTGGCTCCTGGGAGTCATCGTGCTTTCACTCCGAACTCTATTTGCCTGGATGCGGTTACGTGCCCTTTGTCGGAAGGCCCGCTCGCCGGACCGGAAACTACTCGAGATTTTCGATGCCCTGTCGGTCGAAGCGGGAACAGAAAGAGTTTCTCTTTCCGTTGTCGATGAGGTGCAGACTCCGTTCGCGTGGGGATTGATTCACCCACGAGTATTTCTTCCTTCGGCATCGCGGGATTGGTCTTCGTCCGATCTCAAAATGATCCTCCTGCACGAACTTGAGCACGTAAGGCGGAGAGATGCGATTGCGGTTCTGCTGTCGCGTCTATTTCTCGTCCTCAACTGGGTGAACCCGCTTGCCTGGATCGCGATCAAACAGTCCGTCCGGCTGCGGGAGGAGGCATGCGATTCCCGCGTCGTCTCTTTTGGTCATGAGGCACCTGACTACGCTGAACTGTTGCTTCGCCACGCGAAGTCTACCCACGAGCGATTTTTACAAACCTGTTCCGCTGCCCTGGCTCCGACTGCCATTGCAAACACCGGAGCGATCGAACAACGAATCCATATGATACTGAAATCAAACTCATCAAGTCCGCCCGTCTCCGAACTTTCAACCGTTTCGAGAATTCTGATCCTGACATTGACACTCCTTTTTGTCCTGATCGGCATGGCCGGTTCGCAATCCAGTACAGAGGTGGAGCCAACGGCACCGGAACTGGCTCTTGCTGCGGAATTGGAGAAGAAGATGGAGTCGATCATCATCCCGAAGCTGGAATTTTCCGATACGCCGCTTTCCGACGCGCTCAGGTTTCTGCGGCAGAAAAGTGTGGAACTGGATGTGGAGGAGAAGGATCCCGCGAAAAAAGGGATCAATATCATTCTGAATGCACCTGCGTTGGAGAATGGATCCGGTCTCGAAGGTTTGCGAATTACGCTCCGATTGTCGAAGGTCCCCCTTTCGGAGGCCTTGCGCTACACGACCAATCTGGCGCAAACGACCATGAGAGTTGGAGCCAACGCGGTTGAGGTGGGACCGCTCGTGCCGAACTCTCAGAAACTATTTACCGAGGCATTCGAGGTACCCGGCGATTTCACGAAATTCGGGGGCGTTAACTTCACGGCAAAGCAAGTGATGGAACGTGCCGGAATGAAATTAGGAGAAGGAGCAGCCGCGGCCTACAATCCTGCCACCTCGACTTTGGTGCTCCGAAATACACGCAGTCAGATCGATCATGCGAAAGAGTTTCTGGCATCGGTTCACGCGGGGAAACGGGAAGAGTTTCTGAACCAGATTGAAGAGGGGTGGGAAGTCCCGGCGGGGTCGGCGAAAAAGTTGAAAGCGATCATCATTCCCAAAGTCGAATTCCAGGAAACGCCACTTCAGGATGCGCTCGCCTTTCTGCAAATGCGGTCTGTGGAGTTGGATGAAGACCCGAACGTGGAGAAGCGGGGAATCAATATCATCCTGGAAAATCTGGAGAAAGTCGAACCACATCCGATCACGCTTCGTTTGACCAATGTGCCTCTTGCGGAGGCGCTCCGATACACGTCTGAGTTGGCCGGGTTTTCCTACAGAACCGAAGAGCATGCCGTTGTCATTTTCCCAAAAGACAAGAAGCCATGATCCGAACGGGCTACCCAAATTAGCCCGATCAGGTCTTGAGAAATTCCGGAGCCTTGGGTGATAGTGATGATCGATGCCTCCTTCCTGTCGAAGACTCCTTTTTCTCTCGGTTGCTCCGGTTTTCCTCCTGGTAAACCCGGTCGGCGTCGCTTCGCAGGAGTCGCAAAGGAATTCCCTCGGTATTGAGCTCCAATTACTTGAGGGCGGACGATTTGCCCGGGGGACGGACGGTGGGGAGAGGGCTCTGGAACAGGCCTTTCCTCTTTCTGTGAATGCGCAATTCTTTGGAAATCCTGAAGCGCCGAAACATCTCACGTGGATCACGAAACCCTTCTGGATCGCAAAAACGGAAGTGACGGTTGGTCAGTGGAAGGCTTTCGTCGAGGCGACTGGATACGCCACGACAGCGGAGGAGAGCGGTCGGGGCATTGTCGGATGGTCGCCCACTCCGGAAGACGCGCCGCTCTATCAGTCCCATGATTTCGAGAGAAAACCGGAATTTACGTGGCGAACCCCGGGCTTCCCCCAGGAGGATAGTCACCCTGTCGTGGGAGTGAGTTGGTCCGATACGCAGGCCTTCCTGAAATGGCTCAGCGAGAAGGAAGGAGTTCGCTACCGTCTGCCGACCGAGGCGGAATGGGAATTTGCCTGTCGCGCCGGAACAGAAAGCTGGTTTTACTTTGGAGACCAGCCTCGCGGAGTGGTCCATCGGCACGCCAATCTTGCGAACGTGGAACTGGAGGAATTCCGCCCCCACAGCACAGAGCGGCAGTGGCTCCTGGACTGGGAGAGGGAGCCCGCGGATGGAAATGTGTTCACCGCTCCCGTGGGCAGCTATGAGGCGAACCCCTTCGGATTGCATGATCTTCACGGCAACGTCTGGGAATGGTGTCAGGATTTGTGGCTCGATACTTTTTACAAACGCTACGACTGGCCGAAGCGAAATGACCCGCGGATCACTGCGGTCGATCCCGTCAACGACAGCGAGCCGCAAACGGAAGCCAATCGCTTTCGATCGATCCGGGGCGGGAGTTGGTACAATGGACCCGTGATCTGCCGTTCGGCCAATCGCGTCGGTTGGGATGAGCCGGACGGTGCCGCCTACATTGGGTTTCGAGTGGTCCGCGAAGCCGATCCTGCGGTTTCTACCACAGCCCGCGATTCTCTGGCAAAGGAGGAGGCGGCGAAAAAGGCGGCGATCGAAGCGGGAGGGACATTTTCCTCCAGCGGGGGCGTCGAGGTGGAGCTCCGCCTGGAAGGGGAGACCTTTCCATTCGCCGTTCTGCCTCTTCTCGGTGCCATTTCCGAATTGGACGGGCTGTCCCTGGCTCCCAAGAGTAATTACTCGCTCACTTCGGAGGATGTGGCCGCGCTGGCTTCTCTCACGAATCTTCGAAGCATCGATTTTCGAGCCTCTTTTGATTTTTCTGAAGTGGACCTTTCCCCGCTCGCTTCGCTGCCTCGATTGGAGATACTTCGTTTTTCCCGTTCCTCTTCGTTGAACGATGGAAATCTTGGCCAGCTGTCCGGAACGAAGACCTTGAAAGAGTTCGTTTGCTACGGAGCTTCCGGTGGTCTG
Organism: Verrucomicrobiales bacterium; assembly: GCA_029213265.1. GTDB lineage: Bacteria > Verrucomicrobiota > Verrucomicrobiia > Verrucomicrobiales > DEV007 > Arctic95D-9. The sequence goes on from JARGNG010000002.1 coordinate 75,263, forward strand.
ACGGACAAGGGAATCGCCCATCTCGGAGGAAATGCCGGCCTGACCCGACTTCAGCTTTTCGAAGTCGATGCGAGTGGAGAGTTTCTGAAAGGGTTTTCGAAGTTTCCGTTGGAAGAGTTTTCGCTGACCGCTCGAGCCGGGGCCGATGTGCAGTTGCTGGACAGAAATGCGGCTTTGTTAGGAGGGTTTTCAAATCTCTCCCATCTCGCGCTGAATCAACAGGGTTTGCTCACTGACTCAACCCTGTTGACTGTCGGGACGCTGGCCGGATTGACGGAACTAAACCTGCACGGGTGCTCCGGGCTTTCGCCCTCCGGTTTTGCCCCGATCGGAAAGTTGCACCGGCTTCGTTCACTCAATTTACAGGGAACCGCAGCGGGGGACGAGGCGGTCGCTGCTTTGTCAGGAGTTCCGAGAATCGAAATCCTCCGGATTGGATCTCCCAATCTGACAGACCGGGGACTTGCTGAACTTTCGAAGCTTTTTTCGGTTCAAAACCTCTATATCGAAACCTGTCTCGGAACTGACGAGGGGGTGCAACACCTGGGGCGGATCAACCGGCTTAAGCAACTTGACCTCGGTGCTCCTGCCATGACCGGATCCAGTCTCGGAGCACTGGCAAAACTGCCTGAGCTGAATGATCTGAGGCTGCGCTCTCCGGCTTTGACCAATGTGATATTCGAGTTGTTCGCGACTGCGAGGAGTCTCCGTAAACTGCGACTGACGGAGCGGGGATGGCAGCCCCCTTCCGCCCTGACGAACGAGGGGCTTTTCGCGATTGCTCCGGCGACGTGGCTCACGGAACTGTGGTTGCCGAGAAATGATACGGGACTTACAGAAGAGGGGTTCGAGGAACTGAAAATTCTGATGCCGAAAACGAATGTGATTTCCTATACCGTGGCCTGGGACCGACCGGAGGTTGCACCATGAAGCTGCGGGTTTTTCCTGTCCTGTTTGTAGTCGTGTCAGGAATGACCGGTGTCTTTGGTGCCGAACCATTGGTGAACGATCGAAAAACCTACGAAGAAGCGGTCGTCCCGTTTTTTGAGACGCATTGCTACAGTTGCCATGGCCCGGAGAAAGAAAAGGGGGATTTGCGTCTTGATACTCTCCCGGTTGATTTCGGTAACACAGAATCGCTCGGTCACTGGATCGAGGTAATGGACAATATCAACCTTGGCGAGATGCCTCCGGAAGATGAGCCGATTCCCACGGTGGAGGAACTCGGGCCGGTTGCGGCATGGATTGCGGAGGAGGTAAAGAATGCGGAGAAAAGTGCCCGGAGCACAGGCGGGCGGACCATGATTCGCCGGTTGAATCGAACTGAATATTCGAACACGGTCCGGGACCTGTTGCGGGTCAATTTCCTTCCCGGCGAGGGCCCGGTCGATCTGCTGCCGCCGGATGGATCGCTCGATGGGTTTGATAAAGTGAGCAAGGCGCTGCTTCTCGATCCCTCGTTGATGTCCCAGTATTTCGATGTCGCTGCCGTCGTGGCCGACAAGGCAGTCGTGACCGGACCGCCTCCGGTGCCGACGAGAATCAACCGGATGGAGTATGAGGAGATTTCCGGAGGAATCGAATATATCAAGCATCGCCGCGATACGATCGTAACGGAGGATGGACTGATCACGATGAATTCCGGAATGCGTTCGGACCACATGCTCCGCCATCCCTGGAACGACAAGCTGATTCCGATTCGGGGAACCTACACGATGCGATTGCGGGTCGGGGCGGACCCGGGAGAGCGAGGTGATCCCGTTTACATCCGGATTTCCCGCAGCGGTGACGGCGATATCTGGGCGGGAAAGGTCACCGGAACCCTGACGGAGCCACAAATTATTGAGGTGATCCGCCCCTTTGCTGTTCCCGGAAGCGACGAGATCCAGGTTCGTTTCGAGAATCCCGACAGCTTCCAGCGGGTGAACTATTTCTATGGGGATACAAGAAAACGTGCGGAGGAGGCCATCAAAGAGGGGCGCGCCACCGAAGGAGGGCGGATCCGGGCAAGGAATTTCGCTGAAGGAATGATCGGTCAGTCGCGTCCGGAGCCGGCTAGTATCGATCCCTCCGGCTATGCGCGGGTCTACTTTGACTGGATAGAAATGGAGGGGCCGCTCTATGACCAGTGGCCTCCAGAGAGCACGAGTCGGCTTTTTTCGAAGGGGATGGAAGTCGAAGGGGGAGAGGCCGCTGCGTATGCAGTTGAGATTTTTTCCGAATTGTTGCCACGGGCGTTTCGCCGTCCGGTTTCGGAGGAGGAAGTCGATCGGATCGTCGGAGTCGTCGAGTCGGAAAGAGCGGCGGGGGAATCATTTCCGGAAGCGATCAAATCCGGACTGATCGCGACCCTCTGTTCGCCCAGCTTTCTCCTGCTTTTCGAGGAGCGTGGAAAGGAAACGGATCTACGTCCGCTCAATGACTACGAGATTGCCGCCCGTCTCAGCTACTTTCTCTGGAGTTCGCTCCCGGACGAAGAACTCTTTGACCTGGCTCAATCCGGAAAGCTGGCCGATCCGGCAGTCCGTCTTTCCCAGGTCGACCGCATGCTCAGCGATCCCAAGTCTGACGCACTGGTGAACGGGTTTGCGGGACAGTGGCTGAAGGCCGGTGAGTTTGACCGCTTCGATATCGACAAGCAGCTCTATAAAGATTTCTACGAAGTGACTAATGTGAATCTGAATGAGGCAATCAATCGCGAACCGCTTGCCTTTTTTGAAGAGATTCTGCGGAACGATTTCAGTGCCTTGAACTTTCTCGATTCCGACTGGACCATGGCGAATGAAACGCTTGCGAAATGGTATGGAGTTTCGGGAGTGAAAGGGGAGGAGTTACAGCGTGTTGCCTTACCCGGAGAAAGCCGGAGAGGTGGTCTTGTCGCGATGGCAGCGGTTCACAAATGGGGAAGTGACGGCAACCGGACCAAGCCGGTCGAACGCGGCAAATATCTGCTCGATGTCCTTTTCAACGATCCTCCTCCACCGCCCCCGCCGAATGTGGACGAGGTGGAACCCAATGTTCAGGGGGAGAACCTGACGGTGCGGGAGCGACTGGATCAACACCGGGAGATTGAAAGCTGCCGGGCCTGTCATGCGCGGATTGATCCCTACGGCCTTGCCCTCGAAAATTTTAATGCCGTTGGGAAATGGCGAACGAAACAGGACGGCGAGCGCGGATACTGGCCGGATTCGGCCGTCATCGATGCGAGCGGAACCTTCCCCAGTGGACGTTCTTTTTCCGGGATCGAAGAATTCCGCAAAGGGTTGGTGGAACAGAAAGACCGGTTTCTCCGTGGTGTATCCGAGAAGATGTTGATCTACGCGCTGGGGCGCAGCATCGAAGCAACGGACCGGGGGACGATCGAAGAACTGGTTCACACAATGACGCAAAATGATCATACCTTCCGAAGCCTGATTCGTGGTATCGTTGAATCGGAAGCTTTCGCTCAGAAATAGCCGGATCTCATTCTCATGAATATTCTGAATCACCAACCTCTTGATCGTAGAACCGCCCTGCGGGGCATGGGGGCGACAATGGCACTTCCCTTCCTTGAGTCGATGCTGCCGAAGTCAGCCCTGGCATCGACGGAGGCGGCGACCTCGGCCATTCCGCGCCGGGGGGCGTGGTTCTACTTTGGAACCGGCATGAACATGCGTCAGTTCGAGCCGCAGGATGAAGGAAAGGATTTCACCTTCCCCCGCATTCTTAAACCTCTCGAAAAGTTTCGGGGCGACCTCACCGTTTTCTCAGGCACCTATCTGGAACACGGGGGCGGTCACCACGGTGACTATACTTTTCTAACCGGAGTGGAAGCGAAGAAGGGCGGTGCGATCAAAAATGCGGTTTCCTGTGATCAGGTTGCGGCAGAGGCGATTGGACGCGATACGCGCTTTCCGTCGCTGCAACTCTGCATCCAGCGGGGAACTGGATTTGGAGCGAACTTGCGAACGCTCTCCTGGAATCGGAACGGTGTCCCCCTGGCGTCGGAGAATGATCCCCACGTGGTTTTTAACCGACTTTTCAAAGTCGACGGGCCGGAAGAGCGGGAGGCCCGCGAGAAAGGGTTCCGTCGCCGCGGCAGTATTCTCGATGTCGTTCTCGAAGATGCGCACCGTCTTGAAAAGAAGGTCGGGAGTCAGGACAAAGAGAAGCTCGACGAGTATTTTAATTCGATTCGGGAAGTGGAAAAACAACTCGAGAGAAATGTCGACTGGAGTGTGAAACCGAAGCCGGAAATCGATCCGGAGACTGCCAACCGATATGGCGAGCCTTATTCGATCAACATGCCGGCCGGACAGTTTGCCTACGAGAAATACGCCAGGCTGATGTATGACCTCATCACCCTGGCGTTTCAGACCGATTCAACGCGGGTGATCACCTATGTGGTTCGCCAGGAAAGTTCCGGCGGTGTCTTTCCCGAGTTCGGTGTTTCCAAGGGGTACCACGAGCTGTCTCATCATGGCAATGATCCCAAGAATCTCGATGAACTCGCTGCGGTCGATGCGATCTACCAGGAGCACTGGGCTTACTTTCTCGGGAAAATGAAATCGGTCAAAGAGGCGGACGGGCGTTCGCTGCTCGATCATTGTGCTCTTGGCTATTCCAGTGGAATGGGAATCGGACACTCAAAGACGAGACTTCCCACTGCGATGTTTGGAGGGAATGCCCTAGGGATTGAACACCAGGGTCACCTCAAGCTTCCTGACGAAACACCCTTGTCATCCGTCTGGCACACGATGCTCGACCGCCTCGAAGTCCCAGTCGGAGAATCCTTTCAGGACAGCCCCGGTGTGATCCAATCTTTGATTTCGTGAAGGCGAATTTCGTTGTTCTACTTTCGCTGTTTGTCGTTGGAGTGTTCCCTGCTGGCGCGTCTCCGCGATTTGCGCGGATTTTCAGTGACCACATCGTCCTGCAGCGCGGAGGGGAAATCCCTGTCTGGGGATGGGACGCGGAACCGGGGATGCGGCTGAAGGTTCGTCTCGGGGAAATCGAGGAAGAGGCAACCATTCACGAGGACCGCAGATGGAGTGTTTCCTTTCCTCCCAGGAAAGCGAGTGATGAGGCCGTTGCGCTGATTTTGCTGAAGGACGACGAAGAAATTGCCAAAGTGAATGACGTCCTCGTCGGCGAAGTCTGGCTCGCGGCAGGCCAGTCAAATATGCAGTTCCCAGTGAAAGGAATGCTCAAGGGTTTGCCGGAGGAGCAGACGTGGATCGATTCTTCGGACTGCCCGCGGATTCGATTTCGAAGGATCGGTGATCCGGTTCTTGACGATCGTCGAACGGAAGCGAGAGAGCTTGTGTCCGGTGGAGAATGGATCTCGATGGACCCGCAAAGCGTTCTTGGTTTCTCGGCCGTTGCGGCTGGCTTCGCGAGGAAACTGCACGAGAGTCTGGCCGTTCCGGTCGGTATGATCGATGTGTCCTGGGGAGGAAAACCGATTGAACCTTTCATTCCGCGGGAAGCGTTCGATACAGATTTCCTGAAAAGGATCAGGGAGTTGGCGGATCGCGAGCAGTTGGACGAGTTGGCCCGGACACGCGGCGGCGTGATCATTCGAAATCCGGAGGGGCATCCGGGCGCGATTTTTAACAGTCGCATGGCACCGATCATTCCATTCGGATTGCGCGGCTTTCTCTGGTACCAGGCGGAGTCAAATTCCGGGAAAAAGGAGGACCCGCGGGACTACCGGAAGAAAATGGAGTCCTTGATCGGCGGCTGGAGGTCGCGATGGGCCAATCATGAAATGCCGTTTTACTACGTGCAGTTGCCGTCCTACGAACCTGCGACCGGTTGGATCCGGGTACGGGAAGAACAAAGGCGAGTGCTTTCGATTCCCAACACAGGAATGGCGGTAACCATTGATATTCCGGGAGAGGAAATTCATCCTCCCGAAAAATTGCCGGTGGCCGGGAGATTGGCACGTGTGGCTCTTGCGCAGAGCTATCACAAAACCGGGGTGACGGCGAGCGGACCAAACTACCAACTTCATACCGTAGACGGAGCCGAGGTTCAGGTGCAGTTTGAACCCGCCGGAACGGAGTTGATGGTCGGGAACCGAACCGGGGATGGTCGGGTGGAGGAAATCCCTGCTACCGATCTTCGCTGGTTCGAACTGGCAGGCGAAGATGGCGTTTGGCATCCGGCCAAAGCAAGGGTAGACGGGGAGAAAGTGGTTGTTGTCAGTGAATTCGTTGCCGTGCCGGTGGAGGTCAGATATGCCTGCCGGACTTCTCCGCAGGGAGGTAATCTCTACAGTCGTGATGGCCTGCCTGCTTCGCCCTTCTGCAGTCGGCTCGATTGGCTGCCGTGGGAGGATGTTCCCGAATAGGGGGACGATGTAGCCGCGCTCGCAAGAGCGTGGTCGAGCACAGGAGGCAGCGAGCGGGGGGATTGCTACGACCTGACTTGCTCACGCTCGCAGCTACGGAGACAGGGCGTCGATGTAGCCGCGCTCGCAAGAGCGTGGTGAAGCACAGGAGGCAGCGAGCGGGGAGATTGCTACGACCTGACTCGCTCACGCTCGCAGCTACGGAGACAGGGCCGTCGATGTAGCCGCGCTCGCAAGAGCGTGGTCGAGCGACATGATGCCGTCGATCCGTACGAGCGGCTCAAAGCCGGGACTACTTTCGAGATGCGACATCTCATTCGAATGCTAGTCTTTTCCTATGAAATGCCCCCATGATCCCTTTCAGGAACATCGTCATAAGGAACCTGTTCTGCCTTGCGATTTCCAGGGCGAGACGGTCCCCATGATCCTGCGGCATGCTGACTTGAGAGATGCCTGCAAAGACTGGCAGACCTACAGTTCCGATGCGCCCTTTCGAGTTCCGATTCCCTCGGAAGAGGACCTCCGGCGAATGCGGCAGTTGCCGATCGAAGTGGATCCTCCAGAGCACACCGAATATCGTAAGTTGGTGGAGCCCTTTTTTAAACGCGCCAAGGACCCGGAGGTGATTTCCCGCGTTGAATCTTTGATCGAAGAATTTCTTACCAAGTCACAAAGCATGGATGAGATTGAGATCGTCCGTGATTTTGCGCTCCCGATTCAGTCCCGTGCATTGACCTATCTCCTCGACATGCCGGAGTCGGAAGCGGATATCTGGACCGGATGGGGGATTCACGTTTTCAAGGACGGGGAGGACGGCGAGCAAAAGGGCAACGTACTGGAGGAGTATCTTGATGAGCAATTCGATCGTGCGGAGGCAAATCCGGGAGACGACTTTTTCAGTGCCCTGACAAAGGCCACCTTTCAGGGGCGCCCTCTCAATCGGGAGGAAATGATGGGGTTCGGAAACCTCACTTTCGCGGGGGGGCGGGATACCGTGATCCACTCCATATCCGGCATCATTTCCTATCTCGCAGAACATCCTGAGGCGCTGGATTATTTGCGGGAGAGTCCGAAGCACGTCGTCACGGCAAGTGAAGAGTTTTTCCGGGTGATCACTCCTTTGACTCACATCGGACGGACTTGTCCTGTCGAAACCGATGTTCATGGCTTCACTGTGAAGCCGAAGGGTCGAGTGTCGCTTTGCTGGTCGTCCGCGAATAACGATGAGACGGTTTTCGATTCTCCGGAGGAGATCCGCCTCGACCGGAAACCGAATCCTCACGTCGCTTTTGGATTCGGATCCCACCTTTGCCTGGGGGCCGCTCATGCACGCCTGATCGTGCGGACCCTGCTTCAGAAAATCTGCGATCGTGATGTGAAGATCGATTTGAAAAGCGCGCAGGAGCACATGGAAACCGAGGCGGAATACACCCGGTCCGTGGGGTACGATTCGCTGGTGGTTTCGATCCAATAGTTCCGCGGTCCTCGTTTTTTGGTAGTGCGCGCGCCGCTCGCGGGGACGAAAGTTTTTTGCAACAGCATCCGGGTCGTGGAGTTTATGAAGCTATGAAACTCCTTTCATTGACTCTTCTCTTCTCCCTTTCCTCACTGACCGCCTTTAGCCAGGGTCCCCGACCTACTGACATCGCCGCTTCACCGCAGGCAGTGGGCGAACCCGGCGTGATGTGGTATACCACCTGGGACACGGCAAAGGAGGAGGCGAAGCGTTCGAATCGCCCGATCTTCTTCATGGCTGCTGCGGCGACCTGCTCGGGGATTTCGGGTGTGTTCTGACCCGGTTACACCCAGACGCAGAACAGTTTGTTCTCGACGAAAGAGTTTATCGAAGCCTCCCGCAGCTTTGTCTGTGTACGCCTTGAGTCCTATGAAAGCCCGGAACATCAAGAGCTTGTTCGTACTTTCCTGAACGGGCGTTTTGAAAATACCGCCTTTTGCCTTCTCGCTCCTGATGGTGAGACCAGGCTGACCCGTTCGAGCCGCTCTCCTTCGATGGTTCTCGGAGCGACTGGACGCGGACCACGTGGGGAGAAAGGATCCAACGAGGATGTTGTTCGTGAGATGGAAAAGGTGGCCACCCAATTCAAAGCGAATGGTAAGCGGGAGGAGATGGTTCTGCAGGATTTTCACTCTTTTCGACAGGCCTTGAATGTGGCTTCGGGTGATCAGCGCCTGCTGCTCTTCCTGGCAGCGGAGGGCAACGATCTGGAGGTCGCGAAGGAAACAGTGCAGCCTTTGTTTGCAAATGAGGAGGTCATTGGACGCTTCCATTTCGATCAACGGGACCCGGAGACGGACGCTGAATGGGGAAAACAAATCGAAGGTTCTTCCAATGCCTCCGGATATTTTTTAATTCAGTCGGATCAGTTTGGTCAGAAAGGGACGGTGGTTGCCGCTCTTCCGATCACGGCGGATGCGGCAGGGATCAAGGCTGTGCTTTTGAAGGAAAATGAGGCCTTCGCTGCCAGAGAGGAACGGAAGGTCTACTCGGAGCATGTTTCGACAGGGCGCAGGGAGGGCATCTTTTTTGAGAATGGAATGCCATACGGAGAGGACCGCGATGGCGATGGTGAAATTGACCACCGGGGCGGAAAGGGTGGCAAAGGCGGCAAAGGAAAAGGCCCCCGACCGTAGAATCGAGAGTGCCCCGGGGAAGAGGTGCTTGGTAGCATTTCTTCCCCGGTGGTCTTTGCGTGTTATGGCGAGCCGTCTTTTTACGATGGTTTTGAAGGGAAAAATCTCTATCAAATCCCCCCTCACTTTCGTATTGTAGGAAAGAAAGGTGTCCTTTTTTCCACCCATGCGCGCTCCGTTTTTTATTCCCATTTTCGCCCTCTGTTTGAGCTTTCCCCACTTTTCCCGGGGGGAGGAGCCCATCGGGAAACTCCAGAAAACTGCGGAGAATTTTGTGAGGGCCTACAATGCGAAGGATCTTGATGGGATCCGGAGTCTTTTTGCCGACGATGCGGAGTTAATCAACGACTCGGAGCAGCTGCGCTTTCAGGGAATCGGGGAAATCCTGTCCGTATTCTCGGAATCTTTCTCCGACTTTCCGCAGAAGCAGGTTTCGCTGGAAGTCACCCGTGTTCGCCTCCTGACGGCCGATGTAGCGGTAGAAGACGGAGTGTTGTATTTTTCCGATGCGGAGGATTCGGAGTTCTTCGATACCGTGCCCTATTCGGCAACACTCGTCCGGGGAGAGAACGGGAATTGGGAAATTGCTCTTTCCCACGAGTTTCAGAGCATGGAACCGGAAGTGGATCTTTCCATTCTGGATCGCCTTTCGTGGTTGGAGGGCGAGTGGACGCTTCGATCCGGTCCGATGCGTATGGATGTCCAGATCACGCGTCGGGAGGGCGGGGTATTCTACACGGGGAAAGCGATCTCAACTCTTTCCACCGGTGAAGAGCTGAAGACAGATTTGCGGATCGGTTTTGATCCGACCAAAGAAGCGATTCGCTGGTGGACCTTTGATGAGATGGGGGGCTATTCCTCGGGGCTCTGGATTTCGAAAGACGAGGAGGGGAATGCGTGGACGATTCAATCACGTGGCGTGACAAGTTCAGGCGAAACCAATTCGGCTACCCAGGCGATTTCATTCGATGGGGAGAATACTTTGCTTTGGGAATCGTCTAACCGTCAAATGGATGATGAATCGCTCCCGAATATCGAGTTGCGACTTGTTCGAATGCCCCCGAAGCCTCAACTCCCTGTTGGAGCGCAGAACTGATTCCTCTCTCCCTCAACTCCTCTGATGATGAAAAACACTCTGATCGCTCTCCTGACCTCTCTCTCTGTAGTTTTTGTAATTCCACCGACGCTGGAAGCGCGCGGCGCAGGAAACAAAAACAAGAAGCAGAGCTCTTCAAGGAACAGTAATAATCAATCGCGAAATCAACCGAATCGGTCTTCCTCCAACGCATCGCGAAATCCTCTTACCCAATCGCAGATGATCAGGGGCGTTGGCCGTACTACGAGCCCATCGATTGGAAATATCCGTGGCGGCAGCAAGCCGAGCGCACCGAGTTCGAAACCGAAACCAAAGCCAGCAGCAAAGCCAAAGCCGGCGGCAAGACCGGTTTCCAGTTCCAGCAACAAGCCGAAACCTTCTTCCGGGGGAAACAATAATCGGAATCAAGCGAGTAATAACAAAGGGAATCAGCCCAAAGGAAATTCGAAAGGCAATTCCAAGGGGAAGGGGAATTCCAATCAAAATTCAAAAGGCTCAGGAAATTCCAAGGGCAATGCGAAAGGAAATTCCAGTCCTCCGAAGCCAGCCGGCAATCTGATTACGGGGGCCCGGAGCGGGTTTGTTCGTCCGGTTCCCGGCGTTGTGAAATATCCCGCAAAGCCCACTCCGAAACCTGGAGCAGGTAAGAAGCCTTCCCAGAATCAGAAGGGGAAGTCACACAGCAATCACAGCAATCACAGCAGTCGCAACAGTCATTCAAATCACAATCATCGTTCGAACAATCGACCCAACCGGGTGAATCAGGTGATCACCAGTAATCAAGTTCGCAACAACTGGAGCAGTCGCTGGACTCAATCCAACACGGTTTGGAACCAGAACTACACCACCGTTCGCGGACCGGTCATTGTGAACAACAACTACAGGAATTCCCTCAACTATGCGCATCGGCCCAATGCCTGGGGGAGCCGTCCCTGGTGGTCTTCTCAAAGTCAGCACAATTGGCACCACGGGAGCTGGAACTACGGATACAACAGTCGCTACTGCAACCGGCACCGCTATCTGCGTCCGTCTCCCCGGCCCACTCATTATCTGCCCGGTTACCACGCGTCTCACGTTTCGGTTTCCAGCGCGATTCCCTGGGGGATTGCGGCCTGGAGTCTCGGCAGATTGATCTACGACACGGGTTACAGCAGTTACCGAAACCCTTACACCGCACCTCCCGTGCAGACTCACTCGACGGTCTACAACTACTCGCAGCCGATCACGGTAGTCGCCTCCAAAGAGGAGCCTTTACCGGAGAGCGAGGAGGCAAATGACGCGGAAAAATCTTCCGAAGCGCTGGAGCGTTCGAGGTCGCTATTTGAGCGGCAGGATTACCTGGGAGCGCTTAAGGCGGTCGACGAGTCGATCTCCTACGTCCCCGGAGATCCAGCCATCCACGAGTTCCGGGCTCTGATCCTGTTTGCTCTCGGTCAATACGGGGAAGCAGCAGGAGTTCTGAATCCCGTCCTGGCGACCGGCCCGGGCTGGGACTGGGCAACGATGGTCGGATTCTATCAATCATCGGACACCTATGCGCAGCAGCTTCGGAAACTGGAAGACTATGTCTCGGGAAATCCGGAGTCGGCGGGAGCAGGATTCCTCCTCGGGTATCACTACATGGTCTCCGGGTTTCTGGAGGAAGCCTATCAGGTGTTCGACAGAGTTGTGGAAATGGAACCGGGTGACCAGGTTGCCCGGCAACTGCGGGACCTCGCTTTTGATTCCGTCCCCTCGGATGACGATTCGGAGAGAGAGGATGAGAATCAGCCCGATTCGGATGAGAACCTCGTGGTTCTTGAGCCGGAGCAAATCGCCGGAATCTGGATGGCACGCTCCAGCGAAGGAAAAGAGATCACGTTATCGATTCCTATCGACGGTGATTTCAGTTGGAAATATGAGGGGACCGAGGAATCGGATGTGCTCAGCGGCGAGTGGAGTATTGACGAGGATGGCCTTCTCATTCTGGACGATGAAGATGCCCAACTGGTAGCTCAGATCGAATTGACAGAGGACGGGGAAATGAAATTCGTTCTTGCCGGTAGCCCGGCTTCTGATCCCGGATTGCTTTTCAGCCGGGAGTGAGATCGAAGCGAATCAGGCAAGGGGCATCGATTGACTGCCTCCTGCTTTTCTGCCGGGAAATCCTCATCTCGTTGTGAGATTTTTCGGGAAAATGTGGGCTATAATTGGCGGTGATTCGGAAGAACTTTTGTTCGGATCAGGTGTTTAGTGATTGATCCCTTTCCCCGAAACCGGAAATATTCGCTGCAATCTAACAATTCTGATGAGAATTCTTCTTTCCTTCGCGCTTTGCTTGACGCCCTGCCTGGCTTTCTCCGATTCGAAAACTTCCTCTGCTCGAATCGACGAACTTGTCGAAACGCAGCTGAAAAACCAGGGACTGGAGGCGAATGCGGAGATCTCCGATGCGGTCTTTCTCCGTCGCGCCTATCTCGACGTGATCGGAAGAATTCCGACGATCGAAGAGGCGGAGAAATTTCACGCTGAAACCTACGAAAACAAGCGGGAACGGCTCATCGATCAGCTTCTGGAAAGTGAAGGGTATGTTTCCGACTCCTACCATCTCTGGGCCGATCTGCTGCGAATCAACGGTGAGCCGGGGGGGACGGTCAGTGATGCCTACGAATTGTGGGTCAAAGACGCGCTTCGCAAGAACCTTCCCTACGATGCATTCGTTCGTTCGCTGGTGACGGCGACAGGGAAGTTCTGGGATAACGGAGCGGTCGGTTACTACTTTCGTGATCGTGGGATGCCCCTCGACAACATGTCGAACACGGTTCGGATTTTTCTGGGAACGAGGTTGGAGTGCGCGCAGTGCCACAACCATCCTTTCGACAAGTGGACCCAGATGGACTATTTCAAAATGGCATCCTTCAGCTACGGGATGAATACCAAATCGTATGACTCGATGAATCGAAGTCTGGCCACGAAAGATTTGAAGAAGGGCGGCCTGGAGGCCTACCGCGAGAAGGCCATTGAGTTGACCGGGAAGCGCAATTTCCCTTATTTCGATAAGCTGGCCTCCCTGGAGAAATACCTGGAAACTGTTCCCGAGGTTCCTGAAATTCAGCTGGAGGATCCAACCACCAAGTCTGAGAAAAAGCGCAAGCGGGATAAGAAAAGAACGCAGAGGAAAGCGGATCTCACGGTCGATCAACATTCCCGCCTGGGAATGAGCAAAGATGAGTTTGCCGTAGTGGTGCGCCAGTGTCTCGCCTCGGTTGAGGAGGTCGCCGGCAAGCGATCGACGATGCGGGAAGTGCTCAAGGAGTTGTACGACCCGCTTCAATACACGACAGTTTCGGCGGGGGATAAAGAGGCGAGCCTTCCCCATGACTACCAGTATGACGACGCGAAACCGAACGACACCGTTTCTGCGGCGACCATGTTTGGAGAGGAAATCGATTTGCAACCCGGAGACGACAAGATCGAGGCCTATGCCGACTGGCTGACATCGTCTGACAACCCGACTTTTACCCGTGTCATCGTGAATCGACTTTGGAAAGAAGTATTCGGGCACGGAATCTTCGAGCCAGTCGACGAGCTGACGGATCATACTGCGATCTCCAATCCCGAGCTGTTGGCCTATCTTGAGGGATTGATGGTCGAGCTCGACTATGACATGCGGGCATTCCAGGCTGCCCTTTACAACACGAAGACCTATCAGCGGGCCGCTTACGCCGGGGAGGTGGAACTCGGAATGGCATACTACTTTCAGGGGCCTCTTCTGCGGCGGATGAGCGCGGAACAAATCTGGGATTCTCTTGTCGCCCTGGCGCTTCCGGAAGCGGACCGCTACCAGCCGAATCTGGAGAAAAAACTGAAGGCGATCGACCGGATCAAGAAGATCTACGAGAGCCTCGAAGAGAAACCCTACGACGAATTCATGACCATGGTCAGGGAGATCGAGCCGCTCGTCGCCGCGCAGAAAGCGGATTCGGATGCCTATCGTGAAAAAGTGGCCGAAGCCCGTGCTGCAGACGATGCCGCGGCAATTCGGTCCCTGCGGGCGGAATACGGTGCGGGGAGAAAGCAGCTCTCCCGTCAGATTTCCCGTTTGGCATATGATCACTTGGATGAAAGTGTCGATGGAGGTGAATTGCTCCTCGCCATGGGATTTATGGACGCAGGATCTGATCTCACGGACGAAATGAGAGAGGAAACGACGGAGGGCGAAGATATGCCCCAGTATGTGATGACCTCTCTGCCGAAACTGAAAGGTGCGATGACTAAGCCCAAAGGAAGTCGGAAAGGAGAGCTTCGCAAACTGAAGAAGAGAGGTGAAACACTCAAGTCGGGGAAGGAAGATATCAGGGGCTACCAGAAGCTTGTTTCCGGAATGGCCCGCGCCTCCGAACTTGATTCCCCTGCGAAGCGAGGTCACTTTCTCCGTGATTTTGGCCAGTCGGATCGGGAAGTGATTGAGAACGCCTCCGCTCACGCTTCGGTGCCACAGGCATTAAATTTGTTGAACGGAACGATTGTGGAATCGCTCACCAATTCTTACTCCGTGTTCGGAAAACGCGTTCACGAGGCCGGAGACGTCGAAGAGAAAGCGCGCATGATTTTCCAGGCGATGCTTACCCGGGAGCCCACTGAAAAGGAGTTGGAACTTGTCCGGACGGAAGTCAATTCGATGGGCGAAGAAGCCTACGAAGGAATCGTCTGGGCTTTGCTGAACACGCAGCAGTTTCTCTTCGTCGAATAAGTCCCGGATGGGTCAGGGGAGACGCTTCAGTTCGATGTTCCGGAAGGCCACTTTGCATCCCTTCCCGTGATCCTGGAGGGCGATGAACCCTTTCTTCCGGCTGAATTCGTCATCATCATCGATGAGGGTGGAAAAGTGAGCGCCGTTGATTTTCTGAATCAGCTTGTTTCCGTCTGCAATGATCTCCATCGTGTTCCACTCGTGCTCGCGATAAAGCGCCTGCACTTCAGCGGCTTCTCTCACTTTGGTGTTTTTCCGGACGCCCTCTTTCGAAATGGTGGCCGTCTCGCCTGCGGTCGTCATGAGGTGGCGGGCCTCCTTCTTAGGGTTGTCCCCGGGAAACAGCGAGTGGTGCCAGAGTCCCATGACCTCCTGCCGCGCGATTTCCACCTGGTATCCGAAGATCTGCCAGTCGCCCAGATCATCGCTGCGGACCTGCACGCCTGAGTTTCCGTTGTCCCAGCGGAACTCCAATCGGAGAACAAAATTTGCCGGTTCGTCTTTCCGCCAGATGAGCCAGTTCTTTCCTTTGGATTCGCCGGTGCACCAGATTTCTCCGTCCCGAATCTCCCAGGCTCCGGGTTTTCCGTCCCACCCTTGCAGAGTCTTTCCATCGAAGATGGATTCGAATCCGGATTCTTCGGCTTTGATCAGTCCGGCGGTGAGTAGGGAAATGGCGAAGAGGGGAATCAATTGGGAGAATTTCATAGGGGAGAAGTGAATGAGTAGGAAGAAGAAAGCACTATTGAGGTTCTAAACCAAGTCTTTCGAGAACTTCGGCGGGAGGTCCGTTCCACTCAGGCATCGCCTGGTTGCCGCGGTAGCCAATGTCTTTCATCCCCTCGGGAGTGGTAAAATACCCACCCGAAACCAGGTCACGAATCCGCAGGAAGAAACTCCCTGGAAACTCCCTTCGGTTGCGTTTCGCTGCGATCGCCATTTCGGAGCAAATGCTGAATTGTTCCTCCGGGGTTTTCTCAAAAAATTCCTCTAATTCGAGATGGTTGAGTCCCTTCAGGATCAGGTTCCGGTCGGCCTTCTGGCCCGGATAGGGAGAGCTGATCCATTCATCAATGAAATCGTGCACCCCGAGCTCCGAAGCAGCGGGGGAGGAGTCTTCTGCCGGAATGATGAGATCGCAGAGGACACTCATGTGGTGCCTCTGGGAATCGGAGAAGGTTAATGGCCAAAGATCTCCGGGTTGATAGATTTTCAGGAGGTCGGGATCAGAACCGTACCCGACAGCAGTGGTGTCCTGAGCAACGGCGGGTTGTAGATCAAGCGAGGGAATGGCAACCGAGGCTGCGGAAATCCATTGGAGGGCGGTGCGGCGATCAATCCGTGCGTCGGTGGAATCTTTATCCATATCAGATGGTTCCTTTCTTCAGATTTTCGATCAACCGATCCGCCGCCCGCCAGGCGACCGCCATGATGGTTAAAGTCGGATTCTTGTCCGCAGTATTGGGAAACGTAGCTCCGTCAGCCACGACGAGGTTGGGTACGTCCCAGACCTGGCACCATTGGTTGGTAACGGATTTGGCGGGATCCTCCCCCATGATGGCGCCTCCTACCTCATGGATGGTCTTTCCACCTTCTTTCACGGCTTTGATCGGATCATCGATCGCCGGAGGCCGGTTGAACCGGGCTCCCATGGATTCGAGAATGGAGGCCATCGATTCCTGCTGGTGGGCGACCTGCTTCAATTCGTCGTCAGAAAACTTCCAATGAAAGCGGAGTGTGGGGATGCCCCACTGATCCTTCTGATCCGGATCCAGTTCGCTGTAGCAGTCGTCACTGGCCGCCATCGCGCCCTGTGCACCGATTCCCAGGATCGAACCGTAGTAGCGGCGGGCATCCTCTTTGAGCTTCCTTCCGAAAAGAATTCCGTCGCCGTCCGATAGCCAGTCAAAACTCCTTCCGCTGTTGATATTGGGCATTTTCCGTCCACTCACGGTGAGGAGTTTGTATCCGCCGGAGAAACCGAGTTTTCCCTGCTGGAGTTCTTTGTTGAGCCAGAACGGCATATAGGCCTGCTGGCCGACGGCACCGTCTTCGTTGTGGAGAGGCAGATTTTCAAGTGCGGGGATCTGCGCGCTGAAGGAGCTGCTCACCGAGTCGGTAATGTACTTTCCGACGAGGCCGTTTGTGTTTCCAATTCCATCCGGAAACTGGCGCGAAGTGGAGTTGAAAAGCAGCCGGACTGATTCCTGCGAGCTGGCGGCAATCACAATCGCACGCCCGGAAGCGTGATGCTCGATTCCGTCCCTCCTGTCAATATAGACAACGCCCGTTGCCCTGCCGTTCCCATCGACTGTGACCTTCCGCGCCATTGCGTGGGGTAGAATATCGAGATTGCCCGATTTGAGGGCGGGGCGGAGAAACACCGTTGTCGAATCGAAGGCGGCGCCGATCGAGCAGCCGCGGTGACAATCCGTGGCAAAGAAACACTTTGCCCGCATTCGCATGTTTTCGGCAAGGAGGCGCTGAGCACTCGGATTTCCGGGGTGGAGTTTCCCGGGGACACGATCAGCGTCTTGGGTTTTTGTCAGGATGGCCCGATGCACGGGAACCACGGATATGCCGAGGGTCTTCGCTTTTTCCCGCGCGAGCAATTCCCCGGCGCGAAACTTCGGAGGGGGAAGCAGAACTCCCGGTGAAGAATCAGGAGAGTTTTCGATGCCTTCGTTGGCGCCGAAGATGCCGGCCAGCATTTCGACCTTGTCGTAGTAGGGCGCCAGATCGTCATAGGAGATCGGCCAGTCGAGCCCGACTCCCTGCCTCGTCCGGGTCTTGAAGTCATAGGGACCGTTGCGCAAAGAGACGCGTCCCCAGTGGTTCGTCCTTCCACCCATCATGCGTTGCCGCCACCAGAAAAACTCACGCTTTTCCTCTTTGCTGATATTCGTGTAGGGCTCGCCGGGAATCTCCCATCCGGAAGCCACGGAATGATCGTAGAAGCCGTATTGTTTGTCAGGCGTCGCGACGGCCCGCAGGGGAGCCTGGTTCGGAGTGTGAAACATGGCCGCCTCCCGCGCCGGATCGACCATTCTTCCCGCTTCGAGAACGAGAACTTTCAGCCCCTCCATGGCGAGCAGGTACGCCATCTGTCCTCCTCCGGCACCTGAGCCTACGATCACGACATCGTAGTTCTTTTTGGCTTCGGTGGGGGCAATGACTGGCATTTGTGACTGAGGGACCGTTCGGAATTCGCGATTCCGGGAAAATAGGGAAAGTGAACCGGCCTTACCATAGCGTCAACGTGTCGCGCCTTTTCCGCTTCGCCTGACAATTCAAGGCGGCAGGGGTAGGGCTCCGGATAGAGAGGCAAGAAAAGTCGTGGTGAATTCTAATTATCGAAGAGCGGGAACGGGAGAGGTTAGAGCGGCGCCCCTTTTCGCTGCGAGATGCTTCTCCAGCGCTTCCCAGAATTGCTGCTTGATTTCAGCGGGAGCGGCATGCCCCATTTCCGGTTTGTTGATCATTTCCTTCCTTCCCTGAAGTGCGTTGTAGGCAGCGTAGACGCTGGTGGGAGGACAGGTTCGATCGATAAAACCGGCACTGACAATGGCATCCGCATGGCAGCGGGTAGCGAAGTTGACGGCGTCGATGTAGCGACTTGCCTCCAATGCGGCGGGATCGGGAACGCCGTTTTCGACCGGGACCAACTTGGGCCAACCGCTGATCCGGTCGACCGTCATTCCGGAATGATCACAGCCGGCCGGGACTCCGGATCCGACGAAAGTAACCCGGTCGTCGAGCCCGCCGGCGGCGAGGGCCTGGAGGCCGCCCTGGCTGTGTCCCATCACGGCCAGGACTTTTCCATCCCATTCCGGGCGCGATGTGAGGAAATCAATGGCCCTGACAAGGCGAACAAGCATGCCCCGGAAGTAAATCGTATCGCGGCTTTCCCGTCCGTCATGTCGATAGGTCTTCAGCTCTCCCTGGCTCAGTTCGCTGTAGAATTCCTTCGGCTTTCCGTTTGGGATTCCATGGGCATTGATATCCAGGGAGAGAAAGCCCCCGCGTGCACCTTTGAGCGCGTTAGGCAGGCTGGAACTTCGCACTCCTGCACCGTGAACCCAGAGAACAGCAGGAAGCGACTTCGGTGTCGCTGACTTCGGTTGGGCGAAATAACCGGAAACGGGCGGGCCGTCCTCTTCGCATGGGATCTTCACATCGAAGGCTTCGAGTGCCTTGTCTGCTTCACCGGTCGCCTGCAACTCTGCCGTGAAGCTCATGGGGACCTTCGCCAGCTTCGCCTTTTGATCCGACCAGAACGAATCAAAATCGTCCGGCACAGGCAGGCTGAGTGGAATCTTGAGAGGCGATACTCCTGCCCCCCCGTAGGCAGTCGTTTTGACCTTGTCCGAACCCGCGAATGTCGCCGTGAGAAGAAGGAATCCGGGGCGGTCGAGGCTGCCTTTGGCAAGGACCGCTTTTCCCCCCTCAATTGATTGTTTGCCGCTTCCGACGGTTCCGAAGCCGTCCCTGCTCAGGCTCCAGGAAATCTCCCCCTTGTTGATGTTCCGGTCACCGTCCTTCGCCCGAATGGTGAAGGTAACTTCCTCGTTCTCCTGATAGAGCGCGTCTTCGCGATCCGTTGAAATTTCGAGCGACGGGGCAGCGTCGGCGAATAGAGGGAGCAAGAAAAGGGCCAGTGCGATCCGGGCCGGGAATAACAATTCTGAGAGGAATGGTTCTTTCATGAGCCTTCAGTTTGCGGAAAGTCCCGGTGCGTGCCCATGCAAAAGTGATACGCGAACGTGAATGGATCGAAGGACGGCCCCATTTGGCTTCGCAATCTTCGAGTCTGTCGACCGGGGGTTACTTCGGTTGTGCTTTTCCTTTCCCTTTTGGCCGTGCCCCTCTTCCGCGGTGGAATGGACTGTCGGTCGGAATGTCGACCATGAGAGCTGACTTTTTCGGAAGTCTTGCCGCCAGTCGCTTTTTGACCCCGGCGTAGTCAGGATCTTCGGCGAGGTTGGTGAATTCATTGGGATCCGTCTCGTATTCGTAGAGCTCCTCGAATCCATCCGGGTAGCGAATGTAGCGGTAGTCCGGGTCACTGAGTCCATGAGACGGCACTCCGTTGTCATTGCCAAAAACAAAGGAAGTAACCGAGACGCGGTCGTCGATGGCGGATGGATCCTGCAGCTGTTTCACAAGTGAGGTGCCGGTGCACTGATCCGGCACCGGAAGTCCGGCCAGTTCAGACAGGGTCGGATAGATATCAGTCAGGGTTGTTGGCTGCCTCGTCGTTTCCCCGTCTTTGGATACGCCGGGGGCGTGAATGAAAAACGGGACCCGTGTTGTTTGGTCCCATAGGGCAAATTTTTCCCAGTTCTCCTTTTCCCCGATGTGAAAACCATGATCCGACCAGAGGACGATGATGGTGTTTTCCGCGAGCGGGGATTCCTCCAGTCCGTCGAGAAGGCGGCCGAGTTCGTAGTCGACGTAGCTGATCGAGGCGAGATATCCCTGCATGAGACGGCGCCATTGCTTGTTATCGGTGACCCATTTGTGCCAGCTCTCCCGCCCGTGACTGCGGGCATCTTTCAGGTCGTCGCTTCGATGGGCGGGAAGGGCGACTTCCGCTTCGGGGTAGAGATCGAACCACTTTTGGGGGACTTCCCACGGAATGTGGGGACGAAAAAGGCCGACCGCGAGAAAGAGCGGGGCATCTCCGGGATTGTCCATTTGTTCGATCGCCCAGTTCACGACGGCACCGTCTCCCTGGTCTTGATCTAACTCGACGGGTTCGGCTCCGAAAAGATAGTGGGAGAGAGGGCGTTTGCCCACGAAGCCATTGTTTTGGGCTTTTCCGCCGAAATCAGGTCGTGGCCAGTCGGAGGAAATGGGATCCAAAGGGTCGCCGCGATATTTATCCCAGGCATCGGGGTCGTTCTGGGAATCACCCGGAGTCCATTGAAGTGTGTGAAACAGTTTGCCGCCTCCGAGAGCGCGATACCCGTGATTTCGAAAGTGCTGGGAAATGACCACGGCATTCTTCAAAACGGGGGATTCGTCCCTCCAGCGTGGGCCGTGGGCTCCGAAGAGATTGCGATAGATGCCCGATTTAGTCGGATGAACTCCTGTCATGACGGCGACCCGGGAAGCGTGGCAGGCCGGCGCGGCGCAATGGGCATTGGTGAAGGTCACGGACCGCTCGGCGAGACGCTCGAAGTTCGGGGTAATCAATCCGGGATGTCCGTCGAGGGGCGTGATGTAGTCGTTCAAGTCATCAATTGCGATGAAAAGAACATTGGGCTTTTCGGCACCGAAAGAGAGAGCGGTAAGCAGGAGCGAAAGAACGAAAGCAAGGGGACGCATGGGGGAGTGACTCAAGAGGGTTGAACGATTGACCCTACCCTGTTGGATGTAGTCAGGCTATTCGGGAACGGACCTACTTTGGGCTAATTCGGCCATGGGTAGGTTTTACTCTGTGGCTTGCCAGATTTTCACGTCGTCAAAGTGAGCTTCCTTTCCGGACACAGTGAAATGAACGCTTTCTTTCGTCGGATGGGCGATACCGGGCGACTGAAGAAAGCCAATCGGCTCACCATCAAGACTGACGCGCATTTTGTCGTCTTTGATTTCAATGGTCATCGAGTACCATCGATTTGATTCCAGATCGACTTTGAGTGCGAGGCTACGACCGTTCAGCATTTCGTCCGCCTTCTCTTTGGTTGCGGGGTCGCGACGCATTTCGAAAATGTCATTTCGCATGATGCCTTCCCTGTCATCGCCCAGGCGGATTCGCGTTTTCGCGACCGCGACACGGCAGATGTGTCCGGCATGGGAACCCTTGTAGTTTTTGTCATCAAACACGACATTGAAATTGGGCGATCCAGCGAGATTGAAACGAAAGCTTACGACTGCATCTTTCATCGGGACATAGACCCGCCCGACCGAACCGTGATCGGCGCGATCCTGGGTGGCGACGAGAATTCCATTCTTCACTGCAAAGCCCGGAATAATCACTTTCCAGTCTCCCAGTCCCTCACGCTCAAAATCATCTGAGAAAAGTAGTTCCCCTTTTTCCGCAATCGGCCCGGGCACCGGTTCGTCGGCAGGAAGCGGGGAAAGAAGAGCGAAGAGGAATAGGGTAAAGCAACTACGGAAATTCATTTCCCAGACTTGTCCGACCGGAGCGGGCCGACAAGAGAATTTCCTGCCCTCAAACAGGCTATTTCCAATGGTGCGGACGGCCCGTAGTTTCTTTCGCTTATGATCACCAGGCGAAATTGGATTGCGCGAAGCATAGTAGGAGGGCCTTTCCTCGCGGACAGTCTTCGCGGCGAAAACTCCGAAGGCCTCTCTCCCGCGATTCCGTTTCGTACGATCTACAGCAATGACACGACGCACATTCTTTCGTGTAAAATGCCGTGGAGAGATCGGAAAGATCCACTGACCGATGAGCACATTGCGATGTCGATCAGGGAAGCGGCCGGAGTGGACGCTCATTTCCTGCAACCGGGGCTTGGTTGGATTCCGTGGTGGAAATCTGAAATCTATTCGCCGCAGGAACACTACGACGAGTTCCTTCAGAAAGAACAGGGTCACCAATCCATCAACAAAATCGGGCGCTATCTTCTCGAGGGAGGCGATATGTTGCAAACCCTTGTCACCACCTGTCGCGAAATCGGGGTGGCACCGTTTCTCAGTTTTCGACTGAACGACGGGCATCATGTCAGGGAGCTCAAGGAGGCGCTCGAAACGGGAAAGCCGAGTTCCGGGATGTCGCGGTTCTACTGGGAGAACTATGAGAGGTTTCGAATCGGCCCCGACCTGAGTAATTGGGACGAGGGGGTATTCGATTGGGCGATTCCGGAGGTCAGGGAACACAAGTTTCAGTTGCTTGAAGAGGCGTGTGCGAACTACGACCTCGCGGGGCTGGAACTCGACTTTCTTCGCCACTGGGTCCGGTTCGGAGAGGCAACTCCTCCCGGGGAGCGTGCCGTCATTACGACCGAATTTGTGAAAAGAGTTCGGGAGATGCTCGATCGCACCGCGGCGCAACGCGGGCTTCCGAGGCGTTGGTTGTGTGTCAGGGTTCCGGCGAAGGCGAATGTGCGACCGGAACAGGGTATTGATCTATACTCCCTCGCAAAGGCGGGTGTCGATTTGGTGAATTTGTCCTACAGCTACTTCACGCACCAGGATGACAGCATTCGTCTGGCGGTGGAGGAGTTGGGTAACGAAAGGGTCGCCGTTTATGCCGAAATGACGCATTGCACCCTGACGGGGAAGGCAACGGCAGGGAGCGGGACGCAGCCCTTTCTTCGCACGACCGACGAACAGTTCTATACGACCGCTCACCTCGCCTATGAGCAGGGGGCATCCGGTGTGAGTTTGTTCAATTTTCCCTACTATCGTTATCACGTCACCGATGCGATCGGGCCGTTTCATGAACCTCCGTTTTCCGTTCTGCCCAAGCTCCATGATCGCGAGTTTCTCCGGCAACAATCGCGATGGTTCTTTCTTTCCGCCTGTCGAAGGGATCGAGTGCTGGGAGAGCGTGCTTTGCCGGTGCTGATTCAACGGAACGAGCCGGTCAGCGTGTCTATGACGATGACTGCCCTCGGCGACGACTATCGGGACGGGCTCCTGCGTTTGCGATCCGATGAAAAGATCGACGACCGCGAGATCGAAGTTCGTTTCAACGGGGAGCGGCTTGAGTCGGCTCCCTTCACCGCGCTGCCGTTACCTCATCTCTATGGCCAGACCTGGATTGGAACCGAGAAGGAGCACGCCTGTTTTTCGATTCCCTTCACCCTCGTGAGAGACGGTTCGAATACCGTGGAGATTCTTGTGACCGGAGGCATTCGCGTTCGTGTAAATTTTGTCGAAGCGGTCTTTGAACGGAAAAACAATGCTAAGGTGTAGAGCCGTTCTTTCATTTCCTGCCAGATGATCCGAGTTCTCTCCCCCTTACTTTTTCTCCTGTTTACTCTTTTTGCCGGCTACCCGGTTGCTGCGGAAACGTCGGAACCGATTCGGGCTCTCATTGTCGATGGTCGAAATAATCACGATTGGAAGATCACGACGGATGCCCTGCGTGCGACCCTCAAGTCCACCGGTCGTTTCGCAGTTTCTGTCTCAACGGCCCCGGAACTGAAAATTCCGGACGGGCCGCGCAATCCGAATTCGAAAGACGAATTGGTGCAGCAGGCTTTTGATCAGTATCGCAAATCGTATGAGGAACTCACCGGCCCCATCAAGGATGCGTTTTCTGCAGAGTGGCAATCGTGGCAGCCTGCTTTCGGTGACTACGATGTTGTGATTCTCAACTACAACGGACCTGACTGGCCGGAGGCAATGCGGAAGTCTTTTGTCGAATACGTAAAGAGCGGAGGCGGTGTCTTTCTGGTGCATGCGGCCAACAACTCGTTTCGGAACTGGGAGGAATTCAACGAAATAATCGGGATGGGCTGGCGTCCTGCTCCTTCCGGCAAAGCGATCAAGGTAAATGCGGAAACTGGATCGTCCTATTGGGATAAGGAAGCAGGCAATTCCGGGCATGGATCGAAGCATGCCTTTGCCGTTACGGTTCGCGCCCCCGCGCACCCGGTCATGAAAGGTCTGCCGCTCGTCTGGATGCATGGAAAGGACGAGCTTTATCACGACATGCGTGGCCCGGCGCAGAACCTCACGATTCTGTCATCGGCCTTCTCGGATCCGACGCAGCGCGGAACGGGAAAGCATGAGCCGATTACCTGGGAAGTCGAATATGGCGAAGGGAAGGCGATTGTCACGAGCATGGGACATTTCTGGAAAGGCCAGGAAGAGTGGGACGGCCTCCACTGTGTCGGGTTTCAAACCATCGTGAACCGGAGCTGCGAGTTTCTTGCGACGGGCGAGGTCACGATTCCGGTTCCGTCGGAGTTTCCGGGGGAAGAGGAAGTGAGTGCCGTCACACCGGGAGCGGTGAACTGGGGAGCGGAGGAAGAGGAAGTATCCCGCGTCATTACCTGGTCCGACTATTCCTATCTGCCAAAGAAAGAGGAGAATCCCTACGCGGCTCTGACTCCTGAAGAGGAATTGCAGACCTTCGATCTCGCTCCCGGATACGTGGCGGAACTGGTTGTCGCCGAGCCGGATGTCCAGGAACCGGTTCTGACCGTCTTCGACGGAAACGGTGTCATGTACGTCGCGGAGATGCGCAGCTACATGCAGGACGTCGAAGGCACCGGAACAAAAACGGCAAAGAACGGCCGC
This sequence comes from Verrucomicrobiales bacterium, assembly GCA_029213265.1. Lineage (GTDB taxonomy): Bacteria > Verrucomicrobiota > Verrucomicrobiia > Verrucomicrobiales > DEV007 > Arctic95D-9. The sequence continues at coordinate 100,295 of JARGNG010000002.1, forward strand.
ATCAAGAGGCTTGAGGATACCGACGGAGACGGACGGATGGATCGAGCTACTGTTTTTGTCGACGATCTGAATCTGCCCCGGGCAATTCTTCCCCTCGATGATCGCATCGCCGTTCGCGAGACCGATACCATGGATATTGTTTCCTACCGGGATACCGACGGAGATGGTGTCGCCGATGAAAAGGAACTGCTGTATGAGCGGGGACCCTATGGACGGGGAAATGTGGGCACCTCCGTGGAGCATCAGGATTCCGGTTTGCTATGGAACATCGATAATCACATCTATCTTTCCTACAACATCGAGCGCTATCGATTTACGGACGGAACGTGGATGCCGGAACCACAGCGTGGCCACTGGACCCAGTGGGGATTGACTCACAACGATGTCGGTGACCTGTACTGGATTCACAATTCCGACCCCGTCGCCTTCCCGTATCTCTCTCCGCATTATTGGGAAACGGTGAAGGAGCGTGCCGGAAAGGAAATCCACGGCGTGCCTATCGATATGGGGAAACCCTACGGACCTGACTTTTTGAAAGTGAAAAGCCACTGCCTCCTCAATGATCGGGGCGGACCTGCGGCAGAGGTTCGTTCGTTCACATCCGCGTGCGGGCAGACGATCTTCCGGGGACACAAATTGCCGCGCGGGGACTATGGGGATCATTTCTCCTGCGATCCGACAATCCATGTCGTGCGGAGGTCTAACATCACCAGGAAAGGTGGGCTCGATTTTTTCGAAAAGGCCGAACCCGGCGACGCGGAATTCCTGAGATCATCGGACATCAACTCCCGTTTCGTGAATACCGCGACAGGTCCGGACGGCTGTCTCTACGTTACCGATATGTATCGTGGCATCATCCAGGATGCGCCGTGGCTTTCTCCGGAACCCCGGAAGAATATCGTAGCGAACGGGCTCGATAAGAATATCCAGATGGGGAGGATCTGGAGAATTCGGCACGAGGATTACGAACCCGGTTCCCGACCGCGCATGATCGAGGAATCCACGGTGTCGCTGGTTCGTCACCTTGAGCATGCCAACGGATGGTGGCGGGACACGGCGCAGCGCATGATCATTTTACGGGAGGATCGGGAAACGGTCGTTCCCCTCCTGAAAGGCATCGCCCAATTTTCGCAGAACGCGCTGGGTCGCCTGCATGCGCTCTGGACCCTCGAAGGCATTGGCGTTCTTGATTCTGCCTTTGTGAGCGATCGTTATGCGGATCGCGACCCGCGCGTGCGACGGGCCGCGGTGCAAATTGCGGAGTGCTGGATCGATGACCCCGGGGTGATCCGTGGTCTCCAGGTTTTTGAGAAGGAGAAGGACGGGATTGTCGCACAACAGGTGGTGCTTTCGTTAGGAAAGGCGACGGAGCGAAGCAGGGAAAAGGCGGACGAATTGATCCAGGCGATCGCTGCGAATCATTTGCAGTCCCGCGGAATGATTCTCGCAGCGGGAGTGTCTCTGTGGGGCGGGAAGGATCTTCCGCTCGTGAAAAAGATGGAATCCGGAAACGGGATCGACCCCGGTGTTGCGGCTTCGTGGAACGTTGCCCTCGCAAACTGGAATCGGGGAATTGAATTTCCGAAGGAGATGCCGGATGACCACAGGCGGCTCGTTCGTGATGGCGAGGTTCTCTACTTTCAGTCCTGCGTCGCTTGCCATGGTGCGGACGGCAAGGGTCTTGAGGTTCCGGGAACCGACCTTTTCCTGGCCCCCTCGCTGGCCGACTCACCACGAGTCCATGGATCGAAGGAACAACTGGTTCCGATTTTACTTCATGGTCTGACCGGGCCGCTCGATGGGAAAACGTATCAGGCCGGGTTCATGGCGCCGGGTTCCGCACTGGGGTTGAGCCGTGAGCGCGATTTTGCCCAGGTCTTGAGCTATCTGCGCTTTGCGTGGGACAGGAAGAGTGGTCCGATCACTGAAGAAGACGTGAAGAAGATCAAGGCAGCGACGTCAGATCGTGCCCTTCCCTGGACGCAGGAGGAATTGGAAAAGTTGGAGCCGGGAACTCAGTGATCGGCGTTTCGAAGGAATTCGTAGATCACCGGTTTCAGCGCCCGCTCCAGGTTCCAGTTGTAGGGCATCGTCTGCTCCATGGTGATCACAATGAGATTGTCATCGTGGGGGGAAACCCAATAGTGGGTGCTCGCTGCTCCGCCCCAGCCATACTCGCCGGGTTTCGCGTCGTCATCCCAGCCCTTTGTTTCACCGATCACGACGGAGAACCCGAGTCCAAATCCGACGCCGTTTCGCTGTTCGTTTCCGAAATGGATGTTGGGGATCGACTCGGGAAGCCGATTGCTTGTCATCATGGCCACGGTCCCGGGCTTGAGAAAAGTATGACCGTGACGGCTCCCTCCGTCGGCGATCATCTGGAGAAACTGGTAGTAGTCGGACGCGGTTGAAAATAGTCCGCCGCCTCCCGAGGGAGCAGTGGGTTTGACCCGATAGGAATTGCCATCGGGATCTTCTCCGACTCGAAGTCCGCTGTCAGTGGAGTAATGCATCGCAGCGGAGCGTCCGGGATGCATTTCCTCCCGGATATAGAATCCGGTGTTTTTCATTTTTAAAGGATCAAAAAATTCGGTCTGCAAATAGTCGTCCAGCGATTCTCCGGACCAGATTTCGACAAGTCGTCCCAACACATCCGTGCTTACTCCGTAGGTCCAGCCCTCTCCAGGTTCGTGGACCAGCGGAATCGCCGCGACTTGATCGCAGAAGTCTTCCAGGGTTCCTCCCCAGAAATTCCCGTTGTAGGCAGGAACCAAATCGGGCGGTGCGGTGAAGTTGTAGGCGAGCCCCGAGGTGTGCCGAAAAAGGTCCTCCACCGTCATTGTCTTTTTGGCAGGAGCCGATTCTCCGGGGGCGGTGCGAACCTGAAGGTTGGCAAAGGAGGGAATGAAGTCTGCAACCGGATCAGTGAGCTTGTATTTTCCTTTTTCCAAAAGCTGCAATGCTGCCGCGGAGGTGACTGCCTTCGTCATTGAGAAGATCCGGAAGATGCGATCCGATGTCATTTTCGGGGTCTCCCGGTCGATTCGATGGATTCCGTGGGCCTGGAGATGAATAACTTTTCCACCCCGGGCAGCCACCAGCGTTACCGCTCCCGCGAGCATTTCCTGCTCGATCAATCCTTCCACCGCTGCGTTTACGGGCACAGTGACCTTGCTGGAAGCAAGAAAGGGCAGTTCACCGTCCCGCCCTGCGACGGGCGCTGTTGAACAGCAGAGGAAAGAAAGACAAACAAGGATACGAAGAGAAGTCATGGGGATGGAGGAGCGGACGGAAGGCTATGGAATCGGGACGTCGAACGCTACCCAAACCGCACGCAGTAGACAGGAGGTAAATGGGCCGTGAGATGGTCCCACGAGTCGCCCTGGTTTTCGCTGATCCAAACTGAACCGGTCGTCGACCCCATGGCCAGTCGCTCGCCGCTTGCGTCGATAGCCAGAGCATGTCGATAGACGAGGTCGTAGGCGAGGGTCTCGGGAAGACCCTGGTTCAGGACTTCAAAGCTTTCTCCTCCGTCCCGTGTTCGGGTCACAATGAATTTCCCGTCGACCGGATATCGCTCCTCGTCCTTTTGCGCGGGAACGAACCAGGCCGTGTCAGGATCTTTCGGGTGAACGCAGACCGCGAAACCGAAACCGGATGGCGTGGCTTCTTTCCTTTCCTTCCAGTTTCTCCCGTTCTCATCGGATCGATAAATCGCACAATGGTGCTGGATCCAGAAACGATCGGGGGATCCCTCACACTGTACCATCCTGTGAGGATCTTGTGATTCGGGATCTGCTCCTCCCTGGTCTTCCGGCATGAAATCATAGCTCATGCCGTGGGCCGTCTGTTCCCAGTTTTCCCCTCCGTCCGGCGATTGCCAGACTCCTCCGCAGGAAATCGCGACTGCAATCCGGTCTGCGTTTTGGGGATGAATGCAAATGGAGTGCAGGCCCGGGAAATCGTATCCCCCTCCGGACCACTTGGCCCTCTCCGGGCGATCCCAGAGTGAGCGTACCAATTCCCAGGTCTCACCGTGATCCGGCGAACGAAAGAGACCTCCGGGAATAGTTCCACACCAAAGCACTCCAGGTTGATCCGGTCCTCCGGCTTCGAGGCTCCAGATTTTTTTGAGGGACCAGGGAACTTCCGCTTTTCGCCAGGGGTCAACGATGAGAGGCGCATCGTCCGGTTTTTCGGGATACACCGGCGACTCCAGTTCTTTCCAGGTCTTCCCCCCGTCTTCGGAACGATGCAGCTTGGTCCCGAAGTGCTCGTGCTCGGCTGCGGCATAGAGGAAATTGCTTCGCGGATCCTTCAAAAGCATGGGAACGGGAACTCCCGGGAAAATGGCTTCCGAATGTTTCCAGCCGGAACCATTTCGTTCGCAGAGAAAAAGCCCTTTGCGGGTGCCAATGAAAATCTGTTCGCTCATATCTGGATTGGGATGAGAATTATCCCCCGGAGAGGGCCTGCATCACGAAAATTTCGTCGTCGGGTTGAATGGGATCAGACAGCTGATTCCGATCATGAACCGGTTCGCTGTTGAGAACCATAGCAATGTGCTTCCGGAGAGTGCCGTTGTCGTCAAACAGGTAGCTGCGAAGGCGGGGGTGGGTGGAGAAAACCAATTCCAGTGCCTCCCGAACGGTGTCTCCGCCAACTTCGCATGTATCGACATCGACGTGGCTTCGAATGTTGGGGGAAAACGAAATCGAGGGCATGATGGACCCGCATTCTACCCGGGGTGAATCCGTGGGCCAAGCCTGCAATTGATTCCGGAACTACTTAGTGACGGGTTGTGGAACCGATCGAATGGTCTGCCCTAGCTTGTCAGCAGTCTTTACGAAATGATCGCAGCCTCCGTCTTTCATTTCTTCGACGGATCCGTATCCCCAATCAACGGCAATGGTTTGGAGTCCGTTGAGTCTGCCGGCGCGGATATCAAAGTGGGTGTCGCCAATCATGATACCGTGACCGGGAGTGAGCCCATTCTGTTGATAAAGATCAGACACCAACTCAGCCTTGTCGCAAAATTGTCCATCGGGGAGTGCCCCGCGAACTTTTTCAAATAGAGGGGAAAATCCGAAGTGCTCGATGATCTGTTCGGCACACCCTTCCGGTTTTCCCGTGGCCACGAAGAGACGGTACCCTTCGTCCGCCAGTTCTGTCAGCAGTTCCCGCATCCGGGGATACACTTCCGCTTCAAACATGCCTCCGTCGTAGAGCCTCTCCCGATACAGGCTGACGGCTCGCTCAATCGTATCCCTTTCCGTCGTGCGGAGGAGGATTTCAAAGGTGCCTCGCAAAGGCGGGCCGATGAACGGCAGGAGATCGTTTTCCTCGGGGATGGGTTCATCGAGCGCACGGAGAGCGTAGTGGACGCTTGCAATAAATCCGGGTCGAGGATCGGTGATGGTGCCGTCGAGGTCGAAGAGAAGAGGTGGTTTCAAAAAAGGAGAAAGGTGAAAGTCGGAAAGGGAAGTTTCAGCCGGAAGCTTCGTCGAGCAACGAACTTCCTTCGGACTGTTCGAATACTCTGGCTGAAATCCGCAGTCTCGCAAGGCGAGGATCACCAATGTCGGCCTGGATCATCGAGAGCCATAACATGGTGGTCTTCCGGACATTCGTCAGGTGCGACCACGGGATGAAGAGAAGGGGATGGGCAAACCGGAACAACGGTCCGGGGCGAAGGAATAGACCCTCCGGTGTTGTCGTGCAGTCCAGTGTGTTTTTGTAAGAAACGATTCCGACCTGACCATGCACTCCGGACCAGAGCCTGCCGTCAGGTGTCTGATCTGTTACATATTGCTTTGCCAGTCGATGCCATCCACTGAGGCGACTGTTGATCCACATGACAAAACACCAGATGATGGGAAAGACCGTGAAGAAAGCGAGGGGAATCAGGAGGATGATCCATCCCGGCATCTCCGGTGCTGAATGGTTGTTCAATTCGGTCATCATGATGGGTTCCTGGTAGAATCCTACCCGGAAATGCGGGATTCCAACAATCTCGATTTTGTCCGGTGTAAACGGAATCCGCCCGATCTTTGCAGGAAGACCCTTTGAAAGTATCGTATCCAGATCGACACGACAGATCACTGTCCAATTGACGACATCAAAGCGTGGGGAGGGCTGTAGCCCGGCGGAGATCAGGGCTTTTTGAAAAGGTAGAAACCGAAGCCCATGGTTCCTCTTCCCCACTTGAGATAAGCGGCTCTCCATCGTCTGCCGAATTCGCGGCGTTTTCCGAGTTCGACATCGTCGGGACTTTCCTCCGCTCTTTTTTCAATTCGCATGTGGTGTCGCCACTCAAAGTCATCCCATTCGTCGAGGGTGCTGGTCGTTGCGTAGAGGGGGAGAAATCCCATCTCGACCGCCAGCTCGACATTTTCCTGATGGCTTCGGTAGGTGCCGACAGGATCCCCGATGAAATCGAGGTATTCCTTTTTGGGGTCGACCGTCCAGAAACTTTCTCCGATCAAAAGAAGGCCATCCGGACGGATGAGGCTTCCGAGGCCTTGCAGCGTTTCCCGATACGCCGGCTCCCCCATTGAATAAGCATGCGAAGAACCCATGCAGATGCCACAGTCGAAAAGTTTGGTGGCTTCGAATTTCTGAATGTCAGATTCGTGGAATTCGATCCGGTCCGAAACGGACTTCCTTTTTGCGTTGGCTTGCGCCTGCTCAAGACTTTCGGAGAGGATATCGACTCCGACGCCTTTCGCCGGGTAGGTTTCGAGTACACGACTGAGAAACTCCCCGGTTCCACATCCTACGTCAATGACATGGGATTGATCGGATAATTCGAGAAGGCTGATCAGGAGATTCGCCTTTTCTGAGCTGAGTGGTGAATTGAAGAGCATTTCCATTGGAGTGTGAACCAGACCCTAGCAGTATTCCGACCGCACATGCTTACGAAATGCTTTGACCCATCGACTCTGGTAGCGATAGGGATTCGAAACGAGGGCAATGGTCCTCGTTGGCGTCGGGGCGGAGAAAGATCGGTAGATCCGGTTTTTGCTGGTATCGAGATCGCTCGCCATTTTGGGGACGATGGAAACACCGTGGTTGAGAGAGACCAGTTCCTGGATCGTTGCGATCTGGCTGGTCCGTTCGATCGAAACGGGTTGCAAAGACTGGCGGCTGCAGAAACTCCGGATTTGATCAGAAAGGCAGTGCCCGGTTCCTAACATTACCATGGGAGTGGATTTTACTTCGGCGATGTGGATCTCCTTCTGCTTTTCCAGGGGATGGCCTTTGGGAAGCAGCAGGAGCAGTTCCTCTTCAAAGAGGGGTTCGGCTTTCAGATACTGAACCTCGAACGGCAGTGCGAGGATCGCCACGTCGATGTCACCATGGTTGCATTTTCGGAGCAGGTTGGCGGATGTGTCCTCCTGCACGGATACCGTTACGTTGGCGTATTTCTTCGCATAGCTCTGCAGAATCCCAGGCAGGAAATAGGGGGCAATCGTCGGGATCGCTCCAATCCGGATTTTTCCAAACGTATCCGATTCGGTAATTTCGGCAAAGGTGTCCTCGACGAGGGCGAGAATGGATTTGGCTCTCTCCAGGAGAAGCTTTCCTACATCAGTCAGGATCACTTCGCGGGGCTTGCGATCAAAAACGGGTTGGCCGATTTGTAGTTCGAGCTTCTGGATGGTGCGGCTGAGAGCAGACTGGGACAGCCCCAGTTCTCCGGCAGCCCGGGTGAAATTCCCAAGCCTCGCGACAACAAGAAAGGCACGGAGGTGATGAAACTCGATATCGGGGAGCATCAACTATCTTAGCATGCGTCTATTGCATGGCAATTCCTGTGGTATTGCTAAAATAGCAATCGAGGGCGCGCCCGGGATTCACTTCAGACGAAACGATTTCGACTGAACCAGGGCGTGAACGAATTCGCTCATTCCGAAATCCTTTTTCCGTGCGGAATCGAGAATCGACTCCGCCAGGTTCAGATCGGAAAAACCGAAGGGTCGTCCCAGCCCGTATTCGATGAGATGTTCCGTGAAACCTTGCGCGAAGTCCTCTTCGCGTTCCCCTATGAGTTTCCGCATCTCTTCAAATCCGGTGAAGGGCGTTCCATCGGGGAGGGCACCCGAGCTGTCGATGGGAAACTGTTTCGTCTTTACGACTCTTCTTCCCTGATGAATCTCGACGACTTCCTTTTCGCGCCACAATCCGGCGGCGTTGAAGTGCTCGAGTCCGAATCCAAGCGGGTCGATGCGCTGATGGCACTGGGCGCACTGCGCTTCCTCGTTATGAAGTTTGAGAAGCTCCCGTCCGCTGACAGGTTTGTCGGCGTTTCGGCTCAACTGAGGAACATTGGGCGGAGCCGGGGGAGGAGGATTGTGAAGCAGCTTCCGCATCACCCAGGCACCACGCTCGACAGGCGAAGTGCGCTCGCCGTCTGATCCCATCGCGAGAATGGCTGCCATTCCGAGAAGCCCGCCCCGTGGTGAGTTCTCAGGGATCTTTACTTTCTCAAACTTCGCTCCTTCTTCGCCACCCTGAAGCCCGCCAAGGCGATAGTAATTCCGGAGGACGTCATTGACGACGAGGAAGTCCGGGTCAAGCAGATCACCAATGGGACGGTTCTTTCGAAGGACAAATTCGATGGTGTGGTAAATCTCCTCGCGGGCCGATTCTTTCACGCTTTCATCGAACTCGGGGAACTTTCGGAAGTTGTAGTTAAAAAAATCAAGGCGCTCCATGTGCAGCCACTGGTGAGTGAATCCGGTGATGAATTCGCGGGCGCGCGGATCGGCGAGCATACGTTCCGTTTGGGAGCGCAGAACATCAGGCTCTTTGAGCTTTCCTTCCATGGCGAGTGAGAGGAGCTCCGCATCAGGTGGAGAACTCCAGAGAAAGTAGGCAAGGCGAATGGCAAATTCCCGCTTGGTCAGAGGGACTCGCTTGGGCTGCGGCTTTCCACTTTCTTTCAGCCAGGGTTTTTCGACCGGCTCCGCGAGGTAAAGAAAGCCCGGGGAGGAGAGAATCACAGCCAACGGTTCTTTGATTGCTTCGAGGGGAGGGTTTCCCGCTGCAATCTGAACTTCGTAAAGTTCTGTCAGGGTCTTGAGAAAGCTGTCGGATGGTTTCCGCAGGCGAAATGCTTTCGTGGCGAATCGGGTCAGGACGTCCTCGATTGCGGCGGTATCAGGTTGATCGGGGAAGTCTTTCGGGAAAATGGCGAGATGGGATTTCGGAGGCCATTCCTCGACAAGCGGACCTTCCCACTCGACCCAGTCGATCCAGAGGGCCGGGTCAGGCAGGGGTTTTCCTTCCGCTTTTGCCTTTGTGAAAACGTGGCGCGCAAAGTCACGATTGTTGACCTGACGCTCGCGAATCCCGTAGAGCCTCGGCGACCCTTCTGAAAGTGTGATCGGCACGTCAATGATCTGAGGCTCCTCCATGGTGCCCTTGATGTGGACGCAACCCTCCACCGCGATTTCGCCCGCCTGTGCGCCGTTGCCCGCGATGCCATATTCAAGGAAGCGTCGGGGCCAGGAAACCTTGTCGTTGATGACGGCGGCCCGGAAGCGGAGGCGGTAGTTTCCGGAGGGCGCTTTCGCAGGAATCTCGGGGTTCACGAGATAGGCGCCGTTGAACTGCGTATGGAGAACCGCTCCCGTGTTCGATTCCGGCCAGCTCAAGTAGGCTTTCAGACCCGGGGCCTGCCGCTTGTAACCACCCTCTTCAAATTTGACCCGGTCTGCATCGATAAATCCAAACTCGGTCGGATCCTTGTCGGAAGCCCGCCATGCCTGGGCCCTGTCCCAACTTTTCTGGAGGCTCGCGAGGCGCTTCGTGGCCTGCTTTGTCGCTGCCTTCTCGGCCTCTAGTCGAACCTTCCCGGGCTTCGGTTTCGGGCCGGTTACGATGGCTTCGTTGAGAGCCGTCCCGGCCACCTTGAGGTATTGCTCGAACTGATCACTCGAGAAAAAGAGCGAGCCTCCTGCGGTATCGAATCCGCCGGGATTGGAATCATTCGGAAGATCCTCTGTGTCGACTTGCACATGGAGGAGATCCTCAATTGTATTTTTGTATTCGCGCCGGTTGAGTCGACGCATCGTGATCTCCCCTCCGGTGTCGCTCAGAAGATCTCGCGCCACGACGAGCTTCCTGGAGAGCGCCTCGAGAAAGGCGACCTTGTCTTCCGCCGTCGGCTGCTTTTCCTCCTTCGGGGGCATCTCTCCCGAGTTGATACTGTTCAACACCTTTTGCCAGGTTTCGGCGGATTGAATTGTCCCGAGATCAAAAGGGAGATCGTAGAGGTTCAGGCTTCCCTCGTCGGTGACGTCGTCATGGCATTCCACGCAGTACTTTTCAAAGAACTCGAAATGCTTTTCCGGCATGATGGCCAACTGATCCTCGATCGCAGCGTTTTGCGCAGGGAGCAGGGGGACAAAGATGCCGGTCAGAACGGCGAAAAAAACAGGGAAGCGAAGTCGCGATGGCGATTTCATAGATCGGTAGGAAACGGAACAGGGTTGGATCGGTGACTCAACCCTGTTGGATCAGGAAAAGAGTTCGTCGATGACGCCACTGCTGTCTCCGTGCGAGTCGACTTCGAGTCCGACGCCCCGGAGCAGGCTGAGCCAAAGGTTGCAAAGCGGGGTCTTGGGATCGGCCATGACGAGATGACGCCCGTGTTTCACCCCTGCTCCGCCACCGGCGATGACGGTGGGACAGTTCACGAGGTGATGGACCGAATGAATGTTGCTGCCGTAGCTCAACGAAACATGATCGAACAAACTCGATCCGTCAGGCTCCTGCGTTTTCTTCAACTTGTCGATGAAGCGGGCGAGCAGTTCTGAATTCTTTTGATCCCGCATTTCGGAGACTTCCCGGCGGGCCCCCTGGTCGTAGTGACTCATGTTGTGGCCGGAAATGGTGGCACCGAGGCTGGCAATGAAGCTGTCGACCGGCTGGCGGTAGGTGAGGACCCGTGTCGCGTCGACCTGCATCGCCGCGATCATGAGATCATGCATCAGCTTGACCTCTTCAAATCCTTCGATATCGCCTTTGGGTTTCTTGACTGGATCCGCCGGCAGCTTTTTCGGAATGTCGAGCCACTGCTCCTCCTTGGCGATCCGGATTTCGATGTCGCGAATCGATTGGAGATACTCGTCGAGTTTGTCGACATCGTTGCTGCTGAGTCCGCGACTGACGCTTTTGGCATCTTCGAGAACGGAGTCGAGCACGCTTCGGCGTTGCTTGAGCATCGCCTGGCGTTGTTCCAGCGAGGTGTTTTCTTCGGCAAAGAGGCGGTGGAAAGCGGTCAGAGGATTGTTCAGTCCGGCGATCGGCTTGCCCTGACGGTTCCAACTGAGGGAGAGTCCCGGGCCGTGTCCGGAACCTTCCGCCTTGTTACAACCGAGCTGGACGGAGGTAAACCGGGTGTCTTTTCCGAATTCTTCCGCCGCGACCTGGTCCGCGGAAACGGTGTTGTGAAAGCTCTGTCCGGGTTCGGCGTAGCGATTCGCTCCCGTGAGATAAAACGTGCTGCCCCAATGGGCTTCGTTGTTGAACTGGTTCGCCAGGTTCTGAATCACGGTGATGTCACCTTTGTGACGTTCAAGGGGCTTCAAGCCCGGGGAAAGCAGGTATTCGCTCCCTGTCACTTTCGGATCCGGAAACCAACTTTCCTTGGTCACACCCCATCCCATTGCCAGAAAGACCATGCGCTTCGGTGGCGTTTGCGATGCGGCAGCAGAGGCAAAACGACGGAAGCCGAAAGATTCCATCACCGGCAGAGCGATCGTGGCGGTGCTGCTGCGGAGAAAGGCGCGTCGAGAGGTTTTCATAGGAGTGGGAATTCTACCTGAATTTCAGAGAATCGGAGTCCCATTTCAACTCCGGAACTGCGGGAAAGTTCTCCGGGACGGTCTCATTCTCCCGGTTTCTGTGTCTCCTCGATCGATTCTCCTGTAAATGGCGCGAACCGCTGCGGCAGCGGGCAGGCGATCGTCATTTCCACATTCTCGACGGGATGATGAAACTGCAGTTCGCTGGCATGCAACATGAGCCGTGACTGTCCGATCTTCTGAGCCAGTCGCTCCATCTCTTCCACCTTCCCGTAGAGATAGTCTCCGACGATGGGGAATCCGTCGGAGGCGAGGTGTTTTCGAATTTGATGATACCTCCCCGATTTGGGGCGGGCCGTGAGAATGGAAAACTGATCCTCCCCGATTCGGACGGTCCGTTGGCGAAAGAAGTCGGTCTGCGCCTCCCGGAAGGGCTCTCCTTCTTCCTTTTGCAGTGGACTGTGGTTGGTCCATTTCTCGGGAGATTCCCCGATGACGACAGCGGTGTATTTCTTTTCGATCGACTGGTCAGCGAATTGCCTTCGGAGGTCCTGTTCTACGATGGGGTCGAGCGCGAAAAGTAGGACTCCGGAGGTGGGACGGTCGAGGCGATGAAGCGTCGAAACTCGCTTTCCGATCTGGTCGCGAAGCACCTTCATCGCGATCTGACTGGTCGCCTCCGGTTCCTTTCCGGGGTGAACAAGCATCCCGGCCGGTTTGTCGATCGCGACAAGCCAGGGATCCTGATGGAGAATTCGGAGATCCCCATACTGTTCTTCCGTCACCTTCATTCTCTGCTTACCATTTCCTTACAACTTTGGGATCGAATGCCTGCAGTTTGTTTTCTACGCTCCCTGCTATGAAAGTCTACTGGTTCCTGTTTCTGGTGATACTCCTGATTTCGCCTGCCGGATTTGCCCAATCGAAGTTCGGTTATGGTCCCAATCCGGAAGAGGGATTTTATCCCGAAGCTCATCGATTTGTCTTTTTCGCAGTCCTCGAAGGTTGTTTCACGGATGGCTTGATCGAAGAAGACCTCGACTGGATTCTTTCCGCGGACGAAAATGGGGTGAGGGATGGATTTGCGAATTTCATCATCAGTTGCCCGCTCTGTGGTCCGGCGGGGGATGCGTTTGAGCTCTATGCGGAGCGAAAGATATCGTCGAAGCAAATTATCAAGCGGTCTTCCTACCGAACCTTCGGGCCGGGGTTGGAGGACGAAGTCAAAGCGGAGCTGGCCAAAGGGGGGCAATCATTGCGGGACGCTTTGCAGAAGCTGGTGGGGAAGTGGATTGAAGAAAGAATCAAAGCGGCCCGGTTGACGGATGCCGAGGAGGCGACGCTTCGGAAGGAACTGGCTGAGATGAGAAAAGAAGGGGAAAAGGCACTGAAGCGGATGCAGCAGGGAGGCCATGGGGATCGCCTTCGTGAACTCTACAAGGACTGGGAAACCTGCCCCACCTGTTCCGGTGCCGCCCCCATGGCGGGTGTTGAGGAGTAGGTGATGATGTAACTGACGGGAGCGGGAGGAGTGATAGGGTGGTTCCGATGACTTTGTTTTCCATTTCGAGATTCGGCCTCGCGTTTTGTTTGGCGATTTTACCAACCGCACTTTCGGCAGAGAGCCTTTGGTCCGGTGTCAGTGACGAAAGCGACATCAAAGAGATCAGGGGTTTCAGTGCAAAGCTGGAGGTTACCGACTCGGAAAAGAGTTTGGTGCTGACCGGCTTGGAGGTGTCCGACCACTCCTACCGCTGGGCTTCGATACCGGCACCGGGCGGATCGTGGGATCTGGCGAAATCGAAAGCAGTCGAATCACAAATTTCCAATGAAGGGACCGCGCCTGTCGAGGTGATGTTCTGGGCCGTCGGCACTCATGGATGGAGTGGGGTGGGAGATTTTGCGAAGCTGGCGCCGGGGGAATCGAGACGGTTTGCGTGTGCTCTTCAGGAAACCTATCCGGACGGGGCGGCGAAGGTGAACCCGGCGGAGATGGTAAAATTGCAGCTCATGGTCCGATCGAATGCTTCGGATTTGAAGATACGAATCAACGAGTCAAAAGCGACAGGTGAAGCGATCGAGTGGGTTCGTCCCCCGGGGCGTCTGGAAGTTCCCGCGGTAGAAAAAGGAGCGCCGACCGCCGGGCGCCGGGTGCAGTATCAGGTGCCGAATGAATCTTGGCCGGGCATCTTCGGTGCGCTTTATCTTCCCCTGGATTGGGAACGGGGGAAGGTTTATCCGGTCATCGTCGAATATCCGGGGAACATCTTTTTCAATCAGAAATGCTATTCGACAGGTCGTCCGGACCAATGCGATATGGGGTATGGAATGAGCGAAGGAAAAGGCGCGATCTGGCTGAGTCTCCCTTTCATTGATCGGGACCGGGGAATGATCGTGGAGAACGGATTCGGGAATGCTGATGACACGATGAATCTATGCCTGGATTCGGTGGCCGATATCATTGCCCGGTATGGCGGTGATCCGGACAATCTCATTCTGACCGGCTTCTCCCGTGGGTCGATTGCCTGCGGTTACATTGGGCTTCGCACTGATGAGATTGGTCGGCTCTGGAAGGGGATTCATGGCTGCCAGCACTATGACGGTTCCTCATGGAAAGAGTCCAATATGTCGGACGCGGTCGAGAGAGCGAAGCGGTTCCGGGGAAAGGCGATCTACCAAACCGACAACAGTCAGGAAAAATACCAGCCGGTCGTGGACGCTACCGCTTCCGATGTGAAATGGACCTGGGATCAATCCGGGCTCGGATTTCACGCCACGGCGATGTTTTTGGACGACCGTCCTGCCACTCTTCGTTTACGGAAGTGGTATCGGGAGTTGATCCAATCGCCCTGACAGCAAGCTACTTTCCGATGGCCCAGTCGATGGCATTCTTCAGGAGTTTCCTGAATTCAGCATCCGAAAAGTCAGTGACCTGGCCGAGGGAGGTGTAGAAAATCTTCGCCTTGTTAGGGCCTGCTTGATTGGTCCATGCGACAGGCTCGGGCTCTTTGCCTTCAATCGTGGCGTTCAAAAGGAGCGTTGTCGATTCTGCAAGAGGACGGGGCTCATACAGCTTGTCAGAGGAGGCGATTGGACCGACCCCTTTGAGAATGGGATGGTCGGCGGCTCCTTCGGCCACGGAGATTTTCGCCTGCTCGTCGCCATAGTGGCCATGATAGGTTCCTCCCAGAACCTCCGGATCGAATTCCTCCCAAAGCCCGCGTCCCCCGGGCGCCGGCTTTCCGCGAAGATGGAAAGCATGACTCGATGTTCGAATCGCGACGAGGGGCTTTCCGTCAGCGACGAACTTTTTCAAGGCGTTCATATCCTTCAGCGCGGGAGCCCGGCGCCGAACACTGATGAAGCAAAGGTCCGCTTTTTCCAAGGCTTCTGCGAGACCGGAAAAATCGTCCCGCTTTTCCCCTTCGGGAGGAGCCTGGATGATGGTCGCGGTATAGGCCTCAGGCTTCAATTCCGATTCGAAGAAAGCCGGAACGGTTTCGAGAGTTTGGTATTCTTTTTCACCGAGGAGAAAAACGATATGAGGCCCCGCCTCAAGCGTGCAGGCGGAAAGCGTGATCAGGAAAATTGCGAGCCATTTCATTGCCGCACCCTAGCACAGCTGAGAGGAGCAGGAACGGAATCTCCATGGCTTCAAGGCGGGAAGCCGAAGCTCAGTTTTACCGCTGCATATTCGGGGTGGATCGATCCGTCTTCCGCCCGGATGACAAGCGGAGGTTCGTTCCACGTCTTTTCGTGCATCGACTCGGGAAGGTCGCATCGGCGGATCATGAGGAAAAGACCAAGGAGAGGGGGCTCGCCCCCGCGGAGAATGACAGGTCGCTGGCGAACAATGACGAGGTCAGACTTGGCGGCGGCAGCAACGACCCGCGCGGCCTGCTCATCCGGATTGACGGGGAAGACACAGGAGAAAACCCCGCCGTTTTGAAGATGAGCCGCAGCGGTTTCGCAATAGTCATCGATCGTCCCGCGCACTTCGAAGCGGCAGGCGATCTTTTGCGGATGATCTCCTACGACACCGGTCCCGAGAGGAAAGTAGGGAGGGCTCCCGAGAACAAGGTCGAATTTTTCCCCGGGATCGAGAACTGCCGGATCGCGCAAGTCGCCCTCACGAATCTCAAATCGATTTTCGAAGCCATTCCAGCGGACGGACTTCCTCGCAAGGCGGATGCTTTCCTCCTGCGCTTCCACCGTAACAACGCGGGAGCCCGGGGTTCGCCATGCGGCTACCATGGCGACGGTTCCGATTCCGCTTCCGAGATCAAGAATCGTCCGGGCAGCGGGACACCACGAGGTTCCATACCATGCCGTGAGAATGTCATCGGTCGAATAGCGGTGTCCGTTCTTGAGTTGGAAAATGCGAAGGTGGCCGCACAAGACATCGAGAGTTTCCCCTTCGCCGATTTCGAGGCCGGACGTTTCCTCCGATCCGGGGACAGGGTCGCCCGGAATGGCATAGCCACGAAAATGGGTCTTGGGGGAAATGTCTTTTTGTTTGCCGGCCATAGGGAAGGACATCGCCGGTTTACGAGAGGCGATACCTCGCAAAAGTGGCTTCATTTTCCCCCGGATCAACACGCAAGAACGCAATCCCGCCCGAGGGGTGGGCTCGCACCTTTCTCCCGTTCAGGCTATGAATCACGGTATGAAGTCTCTTCCCCTCTCTCTTCTCCTGGCTTTCGTCGGAATTTTCCTGACCGGAAAGTCCACCGTTTCGGCAGTGGAGCCGCCCAACATTCTCTGGATCTATCTCGAAGATGTCAGTGGCTGGTTCGGTTGCTATGGTGATGAAGTCATTCAAACCCCGAACATCGATGCACTTGCCGGGGCGGGGACAAAATTCACCCGCTTCTACACTCCTGCCGGCGTCTGTTCCGCGACGAGATCCGCCATTGTCACCGGCATGATGCAGACATCGATCGGGGCACACAATCACCGAAGCTGCCGTGCCGATTTTCGCGGGAAGTCGATGGGCGAATATGACAGGAATGTTTTGCCGGAATCAGCGACGCCGCTTCCGATCCGGTTTCGCAATGCGGGATTCTGGACCTTCAATGAGGGTGGGAAAGATGACTACAACTTCGAGTGGTCGGTGGATGAGTTTTATGATTTTGAGCGAAGCAAGGGAGGGTGGGGCCCCGGTTCATTTCTTGCGGGAGATTGTTTGAAAGACAAGCCGGAGGGCAAACCTTTCTTCGGGCAAATTCAGCTGGGCGGAGGAAAGTTGGGGAAAAGGGCACCGGCGGTGGTGGATCCGGCGAAGGTTCCCGTTCCTCCGTACTACCCGGATGTTCCGATTGTGAGGGAGGAAATCGCTCACCACTACGACTGCCTTTTGAAAACCGATGAGCAGGTCGGGCAGGTTATCGCCAAGTTGAAAGAGGAGGGCCTCTATGAGAACACCTTGATCTTTATGTTCAGTGATCACGGGATGAAACTGCACCGTCACAAACAGATGCTTTATGAAGGTGGTATTCACATGCCCTGCATTGTTGTGGGTCCCGGCATTGAGGCAGGCGCAGTCCGCGAGGATCTCGTGAACGGCATCGATATTTCGGCGGCCTCCCTCGCCGCCTCCGGAATCGGTGTTCCGGAAACGATGGAGGGATGTGACTTTCTGGCAGAGGGCTACGAGCCCCGCGAATACCTTGTTTCAGCCAGGGACCGCTGTGATTACACGATCGAAAAAATCCGGGCGGTCGTGACTCCGCGTTTCAAATACCTGCGGAACTACCTCACCGACCGACCCTACATGCAGCCGACCTACAAGGACGGATGGGAAGTGACAAAGAAATTTCGGGAGATGATGGCAAAAGGGGAGATGAACGAAACGCAGTTGATCTTTTTCGGAGAAGACCGGGTTCCCGAGGAGTTCTACGACCTCGAAAACGATCCTCACGAACTCCACAATCTTGCGGAGGACCCTCATTTTGCCGGGCAGCTCGATCAGCATCGGAAATACCTGGCCGAATGGATCGAGGAGACGGGTGACCAGGGACAATCGCCGGAGTCGGAGATCGGCCTGCTCAGCGCGTTGAAACGCTGGGGCGATAAATGCGTCAACCCGGAGTACGAGCGCGTCAGGCCTCTTCTGAAAAAGGAAGATCAATAGGTCTATTCAATCTCGAAGAGCTCCTCTCCCAGCACCTCCATCCGTGGCTCGATGCCGAGGCCCGGTTCGGTCGATGCTTTCATCACACCATTGTCCCGCTGCGGAGCACCGGTGGCGTTGCTGACGGTGACGTAGCTGTTGAAGTCGGTAGAGGTGAAGCGCATCTCCTCGGGCGTGCTGTGCGCGAGATGGGCGATCGCGGCTGTGATGATATCTCCGCCCCAGCTGTCCTCGATCGTCATGGCAATGCCGAGGTCGGCGCAGAGGTCTCGTGCTTGCCGTGCTTTGGTGAGTCCTCCGAACTTGCTGATCTTGATGTTCACAACATCCATGGCCTGCTCGGCGTGACCGCGAAGAAGCGGATCCATTCCGTCGATGTTCTCGTCGAGAACAAACGGTCCGTCCCAGCGGGCCCGGACGGCAAGGCATTCCTCGTAGGTGGCGCAGGGTTGCTCAATATACACGTCCACATCCCGGACCCCGCGACAAACGCGGAGCGCTTCATGCTTGAGCCAGCCTGTGTTGGCATCGGCGATGAGGATGTCGCCCGGCTTCAATTCCGCGGCTACGGCATGGATGCGATTGATGTCGAGATCGACGTCATGACAGCCGACTTTCAGTTGGAATCGACGATATCCCTCGGCCCGGTAGCCCGCTACCTTCGCCGCCATAGCTTCCGGGGATTCCTGGGAAATGGCGCGGTAGAGCTGGACCGAATCTCCATACCGTCCCCCGAGCAATTCGCAGACCGGCATCTTCGTTGCCTTTCCGAGAATGTCCCAGCAGGCCATGTCGATTGCAGATTTCACGTAGGCGTGTCCTTTCAGCGCAACATCCATGCGACGATTGAGTTTGGTTAGTTCGAGCGGAGATTCCCCGATCAGATGCGGTCCCAATTCGTAGATTCCGGCACGGGCTCCCTGGCCGAAGGCGGGAAGGTAAAAAGGCCCTAACGGACACACCTCGCCCCATCCGGTGATTCCGGCGTCGGTATCAATGCGAACAATGGTGCTGTCGAAGACGGAGACGCTCTTGCCTCCGGACCAATGGTAGGAGCCTTCGACAAGGGGAAGGTCGACTTGGTAGACGGTGAACTTGGTGATTTTCATAGGAATGTAAAATGTGGGAGTTAGTTCTTTTTGGGATAGCGAATGACGGGGACGTCGTTGGTCTGAGTGGGGCCGGGTGTGCTTCGGCCCTCGGAAATTGTCTTTTCCATCGCCTGCTGCATGTGGTTGATCTGCCCTGCATGGGTCGCGGCCAGATTGTTCTGTTCTCCGGGATCTTCGGCAAGGTTGTAGAGTTGTTGTGTTTCATCCTCGCCTCCCTTCGTCCATCCACCTGAACCGGGGCCGGGAATCCACTTCCATTGATTCACTCGAAGGGACGGCAATCCGCGGACTGAGCAGCTGATCGCTTCTCTGCGGATGGGCTCATCTTTCCCTTCCAGGAGGGAAAGAAAACTGAAGCTGTCGACACCTGCTTCGGGTGACAAGGAAACGTCTAAAAGATCGGCAACAGTCGCGAACAGGTCTGCCTGATGAACCAGATGATCTGATTGCGATCCCGGGGACACCACTCCGGGCCAGCGAACAATAAAGGGGACGCGGTGGCCGCCTTCCCAGGCGTCGGATTTGTATCCCCGAAAGGGACCGCTCGGGAAGTGTCCGTTTTTCTCCAGTTCATCGACCCCGATGTAGGGAGCGCATCCGTTGTCGCTCGTGAAAAGTACGAGGGTGTTGTCGGAAATGCCGGCGTCTTCAATTGCCGCGACGACCTTCCCGACGATATCGTCGGTTTCCATGACGAGATCGGCAAAGGCCCCCAGTCCGCTTTTGCCCTTCCACTCGTCGTTGACCGAGAGTGGTGTGTGAGGAGAGGTAAAAGGAAGATAGAGAAAGAAGGGCGACGGCCCCCCGGCTTTCCGTTCGATGAACTCGACTGCTTTGACCCCCAGTGTCGGAAGAGTCGGCTCGAGCGTCCAGCCCGGCAGCGCCGGTCCCTGTATGCTCGCCTGATTCTTTTCGAAGAGCGCGGGCGATCCGTATTCCTGCGGAATCCCGACCGTGCGATCATTGTCGATGAAGCAATAGGGCGGCCAGTTGGGAACGTCGGTTCCGAAGTATTCATCGAACCCTCGTGTGATGGGTCCTCCCCCGATGGGTTGCGTAAAGGTCGCTTTCCAGGCAGCGCGATGCGCGTCAGTGGCTTCGATGGGATTTCCTTGACCGCCTTTGGGCCGGGAAAAGAATTTTCTGTGTTCCTCGGCGATGGGCCAGTCCCATCCGAGATGCCATTTGCCGATGCAGGCGGTATCGTAGCCGGCGTCCTGAGCCAACTTTCCGATGGTCATTCGATCCTCCGCAATGACAGGTGCCCCCCACAAGCCGACGATTCCCTTCTGCAAACGGGTTCTCCAGTGATAGCGTCCTGTCAGCAGGGTGTAGCGGGAAGGCGTGCAAACGGCGGAAGAGGAGTGGGCATCGGTAAAGAGCATTCCCCGTGTCGCAAGCCGGTCAATATTCGGCGTCGCGATCTTTCCCTTCTCCGGGTTGTAGCATTGCACGTCGCCATAACCAAGATCGTCCGCGTAGAGAATGACAATGTTAGGTTTCGAGGGTTCTGCGTGAATGGATGAACAGAGAAGCAGTGCGCAGGAGAAGAGAATGGCGACCTTTTTCATGAGGATATCGAAGGGAGAGATGATTACGGATGTTGTTTCCTTTTTCCTGAGCCTGGTGGAGAAGCGTTCGCGGGAGGTAGCGTCCAAAGTGACTCGACAAGATCATGCATCAGCGGATCATGCTGTTTCAGTTCTTCGCGATGGAAGGGGAAAAAGTCGTTCTTCCCGAAATAGGCCTCGGTCGACTCTGCGAAGTATTCCATTGGATTCGACATGCCGTAGGCCTTGTCCTTGATCGTCTTGATTCCGTCGAAGCGGGGGACCTCGTCGTAGCTGCCCGAGTCACGGGCGCGTTCGTAGGCCGCTTTGAGTTCGGCGTTGGCGTAGCCGTCCTTCAAGATACGGTCATGATAGCCATGGGCCAATTCATGCAAGAGGAGGTAGGGCATGCGGCGATTTTCGAAGGGGAAATTATTCACGTTGGTGATCTCGATAGCTCTCCCCATCGCAGGGTTGCGCCCGTTCTTTGCGAGCCATCCGACCTGGGGATGATACTCGGCGGTGCCGTGCTTTGCTTCATAGGGAGGATTGATCCAGATCGGAATTTGACGAAGGTGGGTCAAGGCAGGCTCGGGAACTACATTGACGACGCGCTGGAGCTGGCCGTGGAGTAGTTCCAGCATTCGTTTTGTCGCCCGGGGTGAATCGGCAACGAGCTGATCGTGCAGATGGATCGTCCATCCGCGCACTTCGAAGCTCGCGTGATTCGGTTCCGCGAAACGGGGGTCACCACTGGCGCGGAGTTCGTTGGCGAGTTGTGTCGCCAGTGATTTTCGCTTTGCTTCGACTCCTTCGGGAATTTCGTTCGCGACGAGGAGGTTGGAGAGCTGGTGTGGATCCTTCCGGAGGTCGAAGAGCTCCTCGACCGGCTTGCGACCAAAGGCCTGTGCGTTCTGAGAGGATTCGTTCTGGCGCATCCATTGCTTGGTGGGGCCCGGATCGATGTTGTGAGAGAAGGCTCCTGCCGTCGTCGGCCACGGTGTCTTCTTAAAATCATAGATTGGCGATTTTCCTTTTAGAGTGCCGGTGGGCCAGTCTTCCGGAGAGAAATTGCGGATGTAGAGAAAGTCTTTTGTCCGAATCGCGCGGGACGGGTTGGGGTAGACATGTTGTTCCATGCCGGTCAGAACATGGGTGCGATTCTTTTCGATTTGGCCGGACGCATTTGAGGTCAGAATCGGGAGCAACGACTTGCCGGTCACCGCTTCGGGAACAGGAAGTCCTGTTGCATCTAGAAAGGTGGGTGCGAGATCGGTCAGGTTGACGAAGTCGCTTACCTGCCGTCCACCTTTCACTTTGGCACCCCAACGAATCGCCAGTGGGACGCGTGTGCCGGAATCAAAGAGGGTCGCTTTCGCGCGAGGGAAGGGCATTCCGTTGTCGCCGGTCATGACAACGATGGTGTTTTCCAGTTCGCCTGCCGTTTCGAGGCGCTTCAGGATCTCTCCGGCGAAGAGGTCGAGTTTCTGCACTTTGAGATAGTAGTCACCGAGATCGGTTCGGGTGGTGTCATTGTTAGGCAAATAGGGAGGGATTGCTATCGAGGAAAGATCGAGGTCGCTTTCCAGGCTGGCCTGCCATTCGTAGGCGCGATGGGGTTCTCCGGCGCCATACCAGAAGCAGAAGGGCTGCTTGCCGTTCTGTTTTTCGAAAAATTCGTCGAAGTCCTTGAATCGTTCCCCGAAAGGATCGGTCCCGCGATATTCATGACGACTCGGTCCCGCGCCCTTTCGACAGTAGCCGGTGCGGTAGCCGAACTCGGCGAGAAGGTCGGGGTAGACGGGCATATCATCGGCGAGAGAACCGCCGAGGTTGACGCCTTCGCCAAGACGCCAGTGGTATTGTCCTGTCGCAACGGCAAATCGTGAGGGGGTGCAGGAGGGCGCGGAGACAAAGGCATTTTCGAAAAGCACCCCTTCACGGGCGATGCGATCGAAGTGGGGTGTTTTGACCGTCTTGTCGCCGAGAATGGAAGCGTGAGGCCACGACCAGTCGTCGCCCATGATGACGACAATGTTCGGCGCATCCGGTGCGGGAGCTTTCTTCCCGGCTCCCCCAATGAGAATGATTTCCTTCGCTTTTGTCACCGTAACGGTTCGGTCAATCCCCGGTCCCTGAATTCGAAAGCGATGACCCATGGTGGTTCCCTGGGTGAGGAGCCGGCCCGGTTTTACTTTGCCGACTTCGCGAGGCTCGCCGTCTTCGGGCAGCCAGAAAACAGTGAGGGTTTTGCTGCTTTCGTTTCGGAACACCAGACCCGGCCGGGTCGCCGACCGGGCCTGCTGATTTTCAGAGGGCCTCTGCACGGCAAGAGGTTGGGGGAGCATCGCTCGCAGCTCTTTTCCGAGACGGTTCATGAGCGCCTTGTGCTCCGGATTTGCAGCGAGGCTGACGTTCTCCGTCGAGTCGGTAGAATGATCGAACAGTTCGCGGTCGACCGTTTTACCCGACTTGCGGTCGATCCACTCGACGTAGCGCCAGCGATTCGTTCGGTAGGCGTAGCCCATCAACTCCCGATTCTTCTGGCGCCGTAGAAACTGGCTCACCGCAGCCTTCTTGACAGTTGTGTCAGGGTTTTCGAGAATGGGTCTCAGGCTGACGCCTTCGAGGTTTTCCGGGATTTTGATTCCTGCCAGATCACAGAGGGTGGGGTAAACGTCCACCAACTCGACAAGGGACTTCGTCGCCTTTCCGTTTCCACCGGCGCGGGGGTCGTAGATGATCAACGGCACGCGGGTGTCGATCTCATAGTTGGTCTGCTTGCACCAGCTGTTGTGTTCTCCGAGTTTCCATCCGTGATCGCTCCAGAGGACGACGACGGTGTTTTCGGCGAGACCGAGATTCTTGAGTTCCTCGAGGAGAAGTCCGACTTGCGCATCGATGAAGCTGACCGAGGCGAGGTAACCGTGCTTCAGTTCCCGTTGTTGTGATTCGGTGAGAGACCCGGAGCGGGGATCCGGCGTTCCGAGATAGTCAAAATAGTCTCGCAATTCATACAGCGTATTCATTGCGTAGGAGGGTGTGTTCTCAGGCAGCTTCGGATTCGCGGCGAGTGGGATCTTTTCACGATCGTAGAGATCCCAATACTTCGTCGGAACGACGAAGGGCAGGTGAGGGCGAACGAAGCCCGCCGCGACAAAGAAAGGCTTGTCCTCCTGGGCCATCCTCTTCATTGCATCGATCGCCTGCATCGCGATCGCACCGTCAATGTGTTCGTGATCCGGAATGTCGACGCTCTCGGTCGCGGTTGCGCGCAGTCGGTCGATCTTCGGTTGCGGCGTGCCTTCGGACTTGAGCCTGGCTTTACATTCCTTGAGCTCCTGCCTCGCTTTGTCAGACCAGAGTTTCGAGTCTTTCGGCCACGAATGAGGTTCACTCCATGAAACATTGTCCGGCCAGGGATTGTGAAAGATCTTCCCGTAGCCGACAGTGTGATACCCGCTTTCCTTGAAATGCCGGGGCAGGGTTACGGCGTCGGGAATGGTGTTGCGAAAGCGCACGTCGAGAGTCCAGACTTTCGTGGAATCGGGACGCAAGCCGGTCAGCAGGCTGACACGCGACGGATTGCAAACGGCAAGCTGACAATGAGCGCTGTCAAATCGCACGCCGCTGGCAGCAAGCCGGTCGATATTTGGCGAGATGGCGACGTCCGATCCGTAGCAGCCCAGTTCGGGGCGAAGATCGTCGATCGCGATAAAAAGAACGTTGGGTTGTTCTGCAGCCTGAAGGAATGTGAGAAACGAAAACAGCAGGAGCAGACAGGGTTGAGTGAGCGATCCAACCCTGTTGGATGACAATGAACGGGCAGATATTTGTTTCATGTCAGGGAATCGGTTGTTCAAGAAGAAGCGCTTTGACAAACGCGGGTGGCGGAGAGCCGAATGACATCAGTTCGTCGTGGAACCGTTTCAGTTCGAAGTCCTCTCCCCATGCCATTTCGGTAGCCTCACGAATGCCGAGGACTTCGAGATAGCCTGCAAAGTAGGTGGAAAGCTGGACGGACGTCAGGAGCGATCGACGAAATTTACCGGCGGCTTCGCGCTCTTCCTGAAAGGCGTCGTCCACCATGAGTCGCATCGCGGTTTCTTCGTCGATTGCATCGAGGTGAATCATTTGATCAAGCAGAGCATTGGTGACTCCCCGCAGATTCCACTTCAAAACGATCAGGCGCATGAGAAGATCGTCAGGAAGGAATCCTTCCTCGACCATCATTGATTCCGTGTAGACGGCCCACCCTTCGATGAAAGTGCCGGAAGAAAGGACGGACCGAAGTCGACTCGAGGTGGCGTTCGAGCGGAGCAGTTGGACGTAGTGACCCGGCATCGCTTCGTGGACGGTCAGATTGTGAAGTGATCGATGATTGTATTCGCGGAGAAAGGAATCAACCTGCTCGTTGGTCCAGTCTTCCGGAGGAGGCGACACGGCGTAGAATGTTTCTCCTCCTGTTTCGAGCGGACCGGGAGCATCACAATAGGCGACCGAAACGCCCCGCCGAAACTCGGGCATAAGAATAATTTCTAGAGGATCGTCCGGAAGAGAAACGAGATCCTTTTCCCTGACGAAATCAGTGGTGATCTTGAGGGACTGGTAGGCGGATTCGACAACATCCTCCGCTGTCGGGGAATCTTCATAAGCGAATTCAAGACAAGTTCGAATGAGCTCCTTCTTCTCCTCTGCGGTCGGATTCTCCGGCGCGGTGAAATCGGGATCCCGTTCCACGAGGATGGCGGTTGAAAGCTCATACATTCGCTGATGCAAGGCGGCCATTTCAGCTTCGGAACGTTTGCGTAGATCCCCGGGCGAAAGGCTGCTGAAGAGATCGAAAGCAAACTTCTCGCGATAGAGTTCTTCACTGAGCCGCGGGGTGCCCTTTGCGGCGGGGAGTAGTTCTTCTTCGAGCCACTGTTGATGTTCGTCGACGGCGTCGCGAGCGATCTGGATCGCCTCTTCGAGATCGGCTTTCGGTTCCGGGGGCAGTTCATCGAGATGGGGGACGACGAGCTTATCGAGCAGCGTGAGAATGCCCTTGTTTTGATCGACCGCCGTCTCGGCATGAATGTAGGGCGTCTTCTCTTTCACCAGCGACGAACGGGACTGTTCGAAGAAGCGGGGGAATTCCCGACAACGCTTCGCGACCTTGGCCAGTCGATCCTTGAGCGGGGCAAAATCCCGGGAAAGGAGAAGGTAAAGAGAGTTTCCGGGCGTTCCGATGGAAACGAGAGGATTCCACTCCCATTCGCGGAGGGTTTCGAGCTCCCAGATTGTTTTCTCGAGACGCTGGCGGAGGAGGGCGAAGTCGACTTGGTTCCCCCGAGTGAGTTGGTCGCGATCAAGGGCGTCGAGTTCCACAAGTCGTTCCCGTGCGGCGTGGAGCTCTTTCGTGCGAGCCCCGGCATCGACTTCGTCGAGCTTGTCGTCGAACCGATGATCCCCCAGGCCGGTGGCGGTAACCGGGGAGTGTTGCAGCAGATCCTCAAGAAAACGCCCGGAGATTTCGGAAAATTGTGTGTTCATGTCAGGGGCAGCGTGTGCGGTGCTGATCATTGTGAGAAGAGCTGCCGGCAGCAAGCGAACGGTTGGCTTCCTATTTCCAATGCAGTCCTTCAGGAAGGCGGTTGAGATTCTCGATTCCGTCCCCGGTGACTACGACCATGTCTTCGACACGGACCCCGCCGAGATCCTTTCGGTAGAGGCCGGGCTCGACGGTAAGGGCATCTCCCTCGAGGAGTTCGATTCCGGTGGCGTCGAGAAGCGGAGGTTCGTGGACTTCCAATCCAATTCCATGCCCGGTGCCATGGTGCATCGTACAATAGGAGAGGGGCGCGCTTTCGGGAGGAAAGCCGGTGTGAAATCCCCGGTCCGTGAGTTCCTTCGTGGTGGCTGCATGGACTTTGGCTCCGGTGACGCCCGGACGAATCGCGGCGCAGCCTGCTGCTTTCGCGGCGCGGACGGCCGTATGCATCTCAGCGATTTCCGGTGGGATGTCACCATGGACAACGGTTCGTGTGCAGTCGCCGCAGTAGTGTGTTTCCTGACAGGTCGGGAAAATATCGACGATGACCGGTTGGCCTGTGCGCAACTCGCCATCGCCGTGGTGATGACAGGAGGCTCCCTGTGACCCTCCCGATACGATGTATTTCGGCCCACTGAATCCACGTTGCATGAGGAATGCATTGATGGCTGCATGGACGCGCTCTGAAGTGAGAGCGGAACCGTCATGCTGAAGTACGCCGGACGGAGCTGCATCGGCTCGCGCAATCATCTGGCAGGCCATTGCGATGGCTTCCTCCGTGACGGCTTGCGAAAGGCGCAGCATTTCGATTTCCGCTCCGCTTTTCTGACGTCGTTCGAGGACTCCAAAATCGAGGTCACAGCTGACTTCGATTCCTGCTTCCCGAAGGATGTGGGCAAAGGAGAAGGGCAGGGATCGGTCCGCGGTAATTTCAGTGATACCTGATCGGCGCAGGCATTCCGCAGCCGCCTGAGCCGTTGCGATTTCCCGATCAGCGGAGAGTCCCCCTTCCGGTGCGAAATCTGCGGGTACAGAAATTTGGTCCGCTTGAATTTTCTTTTGAGCGCGATCCAGTTCCACGTCGCGGACGATGCAGATGGTGCCCTGGTTTTCGATATCGAGATAGACGACGGGGTCTCCTACGGAAAACTGCGTCACGTGAAACAAGGAGCTGTTCAGTTGGGGAATGCCGGCGCGGATCGTGGAGCGGGGATTGGATGGCATGACGGAGGAAGAAGTTCAGTGTTTCAAGTCTCAGGCACCTTCCCACCTGTCCCACCACGCGCGAAACTGTTTCCATTGTGCGTGCAGATACTCCCGCTGGCTATCACTCAGCCTGTCGGTCGGATGAAGGTGATGGGTGTATTCTGGATGGCCTTCCAGCACCATGAGTTCCTTGTAGTAAAGTACGAGGTCCGGTCCTTCGTCGAAGGTGGAAAGTAGGTGGAGGGCGTCGTCCAGTTCTCTGGCAAGGCGGGAAGCAACCGGATCGCCTCCGGCTGCGGCGGTGCAAAGCTCGACGAGGCGGAGCACTTCACGCGAGAGCGCATTTCCCACTCCGGTGATTGCACCAATGGCGCCGCAGTGGACGAAGCCATGATAGACTTGGGTGTCGACTCCAACCATGAGAGTCAGATCAGGATCGCCGCTCGTGATGTGTTCAGCGGCGTAACTGAGAGAATCAGCGCCTCCGAATTCTTTGAATCCAACGAGGTTGGAATGGTCGTTTCTCAGATCGAAGAAGAGATCAGCTTTCGTTTCAAATCCATAGTAAGGGCTGTTGTAGATCACGGCCGGGAGGTCGCCTCCGGCTTTGAGAATATCGGCGAAGTGCGCGCGCTGGGCCGGGGGAGCGGAACCACGGGAAAGAACCCGCGGGATCACCATGAGTCCAGCCGCGCCCACTTCTTTCGCATGGGCGGCATGGGCGGAGGCGATGCGGGGATTCTGTGCGCCGGTTCCGACGACGACGGGTATTCCCGCCTCGACAAGAGCAGTGACACCTTCCTGCCGTTGCGTGTCTGTCAGGAGAGGCCAGTCACCCATGGAGCCACAGTAGACGACTCCCCGCATTCCGGCTTCGATGAGTCCGGTCGCGGTGCGAACGAGCGCAGGGAAATCGGGTGTGCCTTTGGCATCGCAGGGAGTCATAAGAGCCGGGATGCAGCCCTGGAAAATATTCGATTCGGAAGATGACATGTGAATGGTCGGTTAGAGTTTCTTGTCCCTGTGAGCGGGAATCACGGCCTTGGCCTTGCGATCGCCGACGCGGAAGTGCCCGAGCTCTTCTCCGGATTCCGTATCAGCGATCTTCCAGACGGCGCCGGGGCGCGATTGCTGGGATTTGGACTTTCCGGACGCAATGATTCCGTAGGACTTGGGGTTTCCTTTTGCGTCCATCCAGAAAAGCTCGACGGTGGAGGAGCGACGGTTCTGGAAAGTGACGGGAAAGGGATTGCCGTCCGGTTTTGATGGAGGCGCGACTCCCTTGGCGACGGAATGCCAGCGGAGCGAAGGCAGGGATTTCAAGGAAGCTTCCTTGCGGGACGCGAAGGTCGCCGGTGCAAGTGCCCGGAGTTCTTTCAGCTTACCTCCGTATTCGGGTTCTTCGGCAAGGTTGGTCCATTCGTAGGGGTCTTTGGTAATCTGATAGAGTTCCTCGTCTCCTCCGGCGTAGTGAATGTAGCGCCAGTCCCGGGCGCTCAGTCCATAGCTGGCGGGTTCGCCGAGATGGGTGATCGAAACGTGATTCCAATCGGCGTCAGGATCCGCCAGCAGTGGCACAAGACTCGGGCCGTCGTTGGTGGGTTTCTTCGGAACGCCGGCCAGTTCTGTCAGGGTGGGAAAGATGCTTAACAGATTCACCGGCTGGTCGCAGATGGTTCCGGCTTTCGTTCCTTTGGGTAATCCGGGCGCAGCCTTTTCGGGGATTCGGACCATGAGGGGAACGCGGGTTACAGCACGCCACGCAGTAAATTTCTGCCAGTGTTGCTTTTCGCCGAGGTGCCATCCGTGATCGCTCCAGAGAACGACGATGGTATTGTCCTTGTTCGGGCCGTTCTCCAGGGAATCGAGAACCCGGCCAAGCATGGCGTCCGCAAAATAGATTGATGCGAGGTAGCCCTGGATTCCTTTCTTCCACTGATCGTGCTCGCGGATGTGGGCGAAGTAGCGATTCGGTCCCCGCTTTTTCCCGGCGGGAGGAAGGTCGTCGAGGTCATCTTCTTTGTAACCGGGGGGAATTTGAATGTCCTCCAGTGGAAACGGCTCGTAGTATTTTGCGGGCACGAACCAGGGCTCGTGCGGGCGGTAGATTCCGCAGGCGAGAAAGAATGGCTGATCGTGTTCCTTCGCGAGTTGTTCGCCGACCCATTTCGAAACGAGCCAGTCGCCGCCGAATTCTTCATCGGTGGCGTCGAGGGCGGCCCAGTCGGTCTCGACATACTGCCACGGTCCGCCGCGGGGAAGGTTTACGGGACGTTTGTCAGGGTAGAGCGTCCGGGGGAAAGGGTTTTCCGTTTCCTTTTCAGGGAAGTAGTTGTCCCAGGAGCGGGCGTCGATGAAGTAATGCAGAAGTTTCCCCGATCCCGTGGCCCGGTATCCATGGTTCCGAAAGTGCTGGGGGAGCAGTTCTGCGTCAGGCAGGATCTCCCGCATGTTTTGTCCGTTTTCGTACAAACCTGAAGTAGCCGGAGAGAGTCCCGTCATGATGGCGGTGCGCGATGGATTGCAAGCGGCGCCGGGGCAATGGGCGTTCGTGAAAAGCACCCCGCTGGCCGCGAGACGATCAAGATTCGGGGTAATCGTTTGCGAGTTTCCACCCATGCAGCCGATCCAGTCGTTGAGATCGTCCATGGAAATGAAGAGGATGTTCGGTTTTCCGGCTTTGTCATCGGCCATCAATGCCTCCTCGAAGAATGCTCCGCCAAAAGCGATCGTGATAGCGAGGAGGTTACGGAAAAAGATGTTCATGAAGAGATTCCCTGAATCAGGAGTGGAAACTGTATCGCGAAAAGGGTTTGTTTGTCTTGACGGAAATCACCCTGATTCGATAAAAATGAGCACAGATGCCCCCTCCGATTTGCTTGTCCGCGATGACGGGGCCTTTGTGAACGTGGAGGTCCTTGAGCGGCTTTTTGATGAGGCTCCCGATGTGGCCTTTTTCATCAAGGATCAGGAGGGGCGTTATCTTTCCGTGAATCAGTCTCTCGTTGAGCGACATGGATTTTCGCGGAAGGAAGAGATGATAGGAAAGCGTCCGTCTGACATTTGTCCGGGGGCATTCGGCGAAGTTCCCACGGAGCAGGATGCCAAAGTGATTTCAACGGGTCGTGCCCTGGTCAATCATCTGGAAATGCAGTGGCTCCAGCCGCATCGGCCCTGCTGGTGCCTGACCACGAAGCTTCCTTTGCAGAAAGGGACGGCGGTGATTGGGCTGGTTGGTTTTTCCCGGGATCTGAAGGAGGAGATCCCGGTGGAGGATATACCCGGAGAGTTGGCCCTCGCTCTCGAAAAGTTGGAAAAGCAATGCGGGGAAAAATGGAGCCCTGCAATTTTGGCAAAGGAAGCGGGCATGACCTCCCCCCGTCTTGCCCGGCTCCTGAAGCGTGTTTTCGGAGTCACATCGTCTCAGTATATTTCGCGAACACGGATCCAGGCGGCGTCCCGAAGGCTCCGGGAAAGCGACGCCTCGATTGCGATGATTGCACTGGATTGTGGTTTCAGCGATCACAGTGCGTTCACCCGGGCGTTTCGCTCCACGATAGGACTGGCACCGACGGAGTACCGCGAACAGATGAAAAATTCCGGAGGCTAAGTATTCGGCGGACAATTCAGGGCGCGGCCCTTTTCCCATGCCTGTCGATCTTTGGGAAGATCAAAATTTCAAGAGCCGATCGCTTTTATGGCCAGGCAAGCTCCCTGACTCGTTCCGGCTGGCAGGGAACTGCTTCGGGCAAAACGAACCGGATCACAAAAAAGCGACACGGAGGCAGACCCAAGCCGCCTCACGTGTCGCTGGAAAGTTCGCAGAGAAATCTATTCTTTGTGTGGATGGATCTTGAGGATTTCCTCAGGGCTGTAGAATCCGATTTTTTCTTTCACTTCGGCCCGAACCTTGGCGACCTGCTGCGGAGTAATCGCACTGGATTTGTTGCTCCAGGCATTTCGCACGTACGTGAGAACCGAAGCAAGTTCGTCATCTTTCAGAATGTGCTCAAAGGGAGTCATCGGAACGACGCCCGGATATTGGGTGCCCTTCACTTCGATAGGGCCCATCATTCCTTTGAGAGAGATTTTTATGAGTCGCTCAGGATCGCCATTCACCCACCTGGTTCCGTCAAGCGGAGGAAAGCCGGCGGCGGAGAGTCCCATTCCATTGGCCTGGTGACAGGTGCCGCAGTGAGCCTCGCGATTGTAGACTTCCGCTCCGGCAATGTAGAGCTTGGCGTCTTTTCCTTTGAGGTGCTTTGGAGCTTGGATGCGGAGCGTCGTTTCGCCCTGCCCGAGGTTGGATCCGGTGAGCACCGCCCTGGCCGCTTCGAGAGACTGCTTTGAAAAGTCGTCGACCCCTTTCGCTTCCGCTACCGTAACGACAGCGAGTCCATGATCTCTATCCAGCCAGGAGGCTGCCGTGATCGCCTCGAGGCGAACCCGTCCGTGATCATCGTTTGCGGCGGTGAGGAGGAGATCGTTGAAATCATCGACCGCATGCTGGTTGAAGCGGAGCACGCGAACGGCCGCCGAGCGAACCTTGTGATCTTTCGATGCGAGCAATCCTTTCAGAAGATCCTGGTCGACTTGATCGTATCCCCAGGATACCCAGAGGGCTTCCAGCTTGTGGTGTTCGTCGTCGGTATTCGCGGCCCACTTCTTGAGGGCGGGCAGGACTTCCGAAGCATCGCGGCCACGGAGTTCGCGCCGGGTGCGATAACGGGTCCGATACTCAGGCAGAGTCAGGTTGGCAAAAAGCTCTTCGATCGATGCACCGGCCACCTTCGCAGGCTCAACGAGCGGGCGCGAAGGGTAGGTCACCCGGTAAATGCGGCCGTGCTCGTGGTCACGAAGAGGATCACGTGCGCTGTGCTGCATGTGTCCGATGAGGGCATTGTGCCAGTCGACGACGTAGAGCGATCCATCGGGTGCGAACTCGAGATCGACCGGACGGAAGTTGAGATCTTCAGAGACAAAGAGATCCTGACGGTAGGTCAGAGTGAACCCGGTTCCGTCTTCCTCGACCTGGTGCTGCTTGGCTCCGAGGTATCCGATCGCATTGTTCAGGATCACATCTCCCTGCACTTCGTCGGGGAAGTGGCGGCTCGAAACGAATTCGATGCCGGAAGTGGGTCGAACTGACTCGGCTGTGATGAGGTCAGGTGCTCTCAGGTTGGTGCCATAGACCGGCTTCACAGTTCCCGGAAGCATCCACGAAAGACTCGTTCCGGAGGTGTGAAGGAAAAAATCCTGACCGTAGTCGTCATAGGCAACACCCCAGGGATTCGGAATCGTATATTGCGCGTAGCGCATCAGGTGTTTGCGATTGGGGGAGTACCGCTGGAATCCACCATTGGTCGCGTGAACCGGCCCATAGGCGGTCTCAACATTGGAGTGGAGGAAGACGCCCTCACCCATGACGATGGCTCCGGAAGGATCCACACAGAAAGCGGAGATGGCGTGGTGCGTGTCATGGTCATCAAATCCGCTGAGGATGACCTCCTTCGTGTCGTAGTGATCATCGCCGTTGGTGTCCTGCAGAAAGACAAGGCTACCACTCTGGGAAACGTAGACGCCGTCGTGGGCGATCTCGAAGCCGATCGGGATGTGGAGATCTCCTGCGAAGATCGTTTCCTTGTCTGCCTTTCCGTCATTGTCAGTGTCTTCGAGAATGAGGAGTTTGTCCTCGGGACGGGGGTCACCGATTTTCCAGTGAGGATAGCTCGCCATCGTGGCAACCCAGAGTCGTCCTTTGTTGTCGAAGGAAAGCTGAACCGGATTGGACAGATTCGGAAACATGCTCTCATCGGCGAAGAGCTCGATCTTGTAGCCCTCGGGCGTCTTGATTTTGGTTTCGACCACTTTGCCGGGACGATAATCGACCGTTCCGTTTTTCTTGCTCGGAGCGTAGTTCGTTTCGACGGGCGGAAGTTGATAGGTCTTTGCGTCCGCGGCAGCGATATCAAAGTTTTCCCCTTTAAGCGCAGCCCAGATCGCTTGATCGCGAATGGCATTCATTTCGCGAGTCTTCCTCAACTCGTGCGGGTAGTTTTCCGGACCGAAGGGATTGTAGCGGCGTCCGTAGACGTGAACTCCATTCGGGATCTTGAAATCATTGTGCCAGAACCAGTTCTTTTCAGTGACAGCCGCATGAATGCCGGAACGCATGCTGTCATCGACTTTCGCTTTGCCGAAGAGACCGTCTGCCAGTACCGGGGCGAGCTTCTCGTATCCCAGATCCGAAAGAAGAGCCCCGTCGGTCGTGTATTCTTTTCCGTCTGAAAACCAGGACTTCGAAGGGGAGAAAGCGTCGACGAAGAGGACGCCATTGGCAGATGCAACTTCTTTCGACGCCTTGGTGTAGAGCGCCAGGTTCTCGTTTGCTTCCTTGCCGTCAGGAGTGCCATACTTCGCGGAGAGGTCCTGCATTGCGGTGGGCGAGATGAGTGCTACCTGCGGGGTGGACTTCCCATTGTATTTCTGGCCCTTGGTGTGCTTCAGGAAGGCTTCGAGTTCTTTTTTGTAGCGATCGACATCTTCCGGTCCACGGAACGAGGAGTTGAATCCGAAGAATGCGAGAACGGTGTCAGCGCCGAGGCGGGAGAGCCACTGGTCCGGTGTTTCAAAATGTCCCTGAGGCTTGGAGTCAGCCCGATATTCCAGGGGAACGAGCCCCTTGGCACCCGGAAACGCATATTGATCGACATGGTTGCGGCCGGGATGGGGGCGAAAGCCGGGCGTGTTTCCTTCGTCTCCCATGTTGCGGATTGTGAGATCCTTATCAGGAAAACGCAGGTAGAGCTCGGTTTCAAAGTGATTGAAGTGCATCATGCGCGATGCCATGCCCGCACCGACAAGAGCGATGGTGTCGCCTTTTTTGATTTTGAGTTTTCCGGGAGCCCTGGCTGCCTGCTTTTTCTTTTTCGGCTCCTGCTTGGGAGGGGATGCCTTTTCGAATGCGGGTGCGCCGGGAATGAAATCAACTGGTCGAAGCCCGGTCTTGTATCCTTTGAAAGAAAACATCGAAGGATTGTATCCCTCCGGCAGGGTGACGTTCTGCTTCGCGGGAACCTCGAGTCCTAGACCCCAGAAGATGCTGTTGAGGACAAGTCGACGGAGATTTTCATCGAGCAGGTCATTCGAGGCTCCCATCGTTGTGGTGAAAACCTGGTTGGTCTTGCCGCTCTCGTGCTTGTATTCACGAGTCCAGGCGATGGGCTGCATCGGATCGTTCTTGCCTTCGACTCCGGGAGAATCCGGCTCGAGAGTCGTGGTCACTTCTCCCCGCAGGAGATAGGTGGAAGGTTGCTCAGGATTGGCACCGTAAACGTCAGACGGGACAAAGATCGTTCCGACTCCGTTGAGAATGGAATGATCTTTGTTCTCTTCCACCACGTGGGAACGGCATCCCTCGACTTTGTGTTTCCCATGGTGGCTGACCCAGGTTTCTCCGAGTACCTGGCGGCCGAATCCGTTTTTCCATCCGAGTTCCTCCGGTCCGCGCCAGCTGTATTTTTCCCATTTGCTGCCCTTTGGAAAATTAAAGGCGTGAGTCGATGTCCGTAGGGAGACGAGAGCGACTCCTCGATTGACTGCCTTTTCAAAGTGCTCCATCGCCTTGTCATCCCAGTGGCGGAAGCGAAGGCTCAGGACGAGAATGTCGGCTGTGTCGAGCGCCTCCGGATGGCTCAGACTGCCGCCGTTGTCCGGATTCACCGTGCCGTCTTCGTTCAGAGAGAAGAGAACCGAGCATTTGAAGCCCTGCTTCGCCAGCATCTGGGCGAGCATGGGGAGAGCCTCCTCGGAGCGATATTCTTCGTCACCGGAGAGAAATACGACATGCTTGCCTTTGCCGGGACCCTCGGAGCCCTCGAAAACGAGGTGATCCGCATCCGGGGAATTGGCATGAAGAAAAGAGACACTGATCGTGAGTGCCGACAGGATCAGCGTTCGGAGTGATAAGAGGGGTTTCATACAAGTCTGAATAGGGAGTTTCGCGGACCCATTCCGCAAAGAGTCACCAAGCTATGTCGATTGCAGAAAAAATCTTTTAGAAAAAACAGACTTTTTCGCGCCCTTGTCTTGGCCTGCCGGGAAGGGGGGCGCTGGCTGTGTGGATGAAGAAACTGATGGTCAGTCAGTCTGTTGCTTCGCTTTCGTGAGCAAAGGAAAAGGATGAATTGCTGAATCGGGGAAAAATAGTCTCTATTTATCGTGAAGGATAGAGCCCATCCTGATTCGCAGGGGATCAGCGTTTGCCAAGTTCTGTCCGCGGATTGGTATTTCTCCGGAAGAAATTGTGCTCTACACCGCCAATACCGCCTTCTTCCTTAACTCATTCCCATACCGTTCAGCCTGTGAGAAGACCCGCTTGTAGACTTCACAGTATGGGTCCTTCGAGTCGAGAGTTCCCATTGCCGCATAGGTTCTTACCGGGCACCCTCCGTGACAGATGGACAGAAAACGACAGGAGAGGCAGTCCTCATCCTCGACCAATTTCCCGGGCCGCTCGACGAATTTTTGACGGGCCGGGCTCTCACTCAACATTCTCGAAAGATCCGGCTCACGAAAGATGTTTCCGAAGTAGTAGTCCGGATAACTCGTCACCCAGCAGTCACACTGCGCCACCGTTCCCTTTGCGTCGATGGAGACGAACTGATTGGAGCAATTTTCTTTCCATATGCAGGGAAGCCGCGCCGGACGACCCGAGAAATGATTGATCAGTGCATCAAAAGGGCCAACCTGAACTCCGTTTTTATAGCCGTTTTCCATCCATATTTCAAACAGGTCACCGAGGAATTCAGCAAGGGCTCCGCTCTCCAATTGAAACTCCGTTTCCGCCTCATTGGCAGGCCCTCCGGGGAAGGGGGTATTCACTTGGAAGTCCGTTATTCCGAGCTCCTCAACAAAGTAGCGGTAGAAGGCCTCTGCTCCCGCATCGAGGCTGCCCTGGTGTAGAACGGCAATCACGCCGACGTGAATCCCGCTTGATCTGACCTCTTCCAGTCTCTCACGCCAGACCTCTGTGTATTTCCCGGCGCTGCCGCTAAACAATTTTCGATGGAGATTCGGATAGTCCATCGATGTCCCGAGCGATCCGTCGAACATATCAAATATAATATCGTTCCACGCTTTGGAATATCCGATCAAGTTGGTCTGCAAATAATGTACGAATTTGAGTCCTCTCCTCGCGGCTGCCTCCTCCATGATGACCTTGGCCTTGCGATACCAATCAGGCCCCATGATGAGAGCCTCGCCTCCCTGCCAATAGACTTCGCACTCCCCGAAACCCTCCTGTTCCATGTGCGCGAGAACACTTTCAGTGAGGGCAGGAAGCGCCTCCAACGACAATCGAAGCGGTTCCTTGTATTCGAAACAATATTCGCAGGCCACATTGCACTCCGCCGTAGGAAGAAGAATCACACTGAAAGCTCGATCACTCATATAAAAAAGTATGCTGTTACACTCCTTCTGGAGATTCCCCGTCACCAAAACCGGCGAGATCCCGTCCCATTTCGTCGGCCGCATCGCCAATGACCGAAAACACTGACTTAATGCCATCACACGGAAAGGAGGGGTCTGGATGTTTGAAATACCCCCGGCAAAAATCGCGCCATCGGCACTTCACACATTCCGCTTCATCAGCATCCAGTGTTTCCATGTGCCGCTCGACAAACCTCGGACCACCGGAAGCCAATGGTGACTCAAAAATATCAGGATCAGATTCCGTGACAATCCAAAGGTCGGGCGCGTTCAACCCACGGGCAAAACCGAACAGGGAATGAAAAAATTCAACAGGAACCTCCACACTCGGATCGTGAAGGAAATAATCCGCTGCTTCTTTTAACTCGGCGATATTCCCGGAAGTTATTGTCCCGGGAAGCAAGCGAACCGGTACCTGAATCGAAGCTGCGAGACGAAGCGCTTTGAGAAAACCCGGTAAGACCGGGATCGTAACGCGCACATCACGCACGACCCGTAGGTCCACCAGTCGATAGATCGCTGAATACTCGGTTGCAGGATCAGAGACGATGACATCCAGAGCAACGCCGTTTCCTTTTCGTGCGGCTGTGGCCCAGACTTCAGGCTCTCCCAGCAGATTCTCCGCCTGTATCCACTGAAGCCCCGGAGCTTCTGCAACTGTCCATCGGCAAAACTCCAGCGCATTTTGAACAACCAGGACAAACGGATCTTCCCTTCCCTCCACCGCCTCGTCGGCGGAGAGGTAAGGCAGGGGAACCAGTTCCCCCTCAAAAGGTGGAGTTTCAGAATCGGTAGAATCTACCGACGGTTGATCCATCCACCTCCTCCTCGGCGGTTGACCCAGCCACCGCCACCGCGGTTGACCCAGCTACCACCACCGCCGCGGCCGTTGACCCATCCACCGCCACGACCGTTGATCCAGCCACCGCCAATGCGGCGATTGAGCCACCCTGCTTGAGCCGTGCCGGGGCTGGATACCCATGCAGCTCCTCCGACAGCCGCCATCGTTGCGGCTCCCGACCATTTACCGAGACCCGCAAGAAAGTTGCGTCGCTTTTGCATGATGAGCTCACCGTCTGCAGGCTCGTTTGAGCTATTTTCCAAATCGTCTTTCATGAGATATAAGGCAGTTCAGATTAGCGAATCAGGCCGTCACCTCTCCTGAAGTGAGTGTTGAAAAGTGCATAGCCTGAATCTTCCAGGCTCCGCCCTTTTTCGCCACGGTGAGAGAGACATTGAGAGGATAAGCAAACTCTTCTGAATCCAGCTTTCCTTTCACCGTACCGGAAGTCACCATCCATCCCATATCCGCTCCGAGATTGCCAGTCCGGAAGTTGTAAGAAAAGTCCTGCTCACCCTTGTCAAAGACCATGAAGAAGTGCTCATACGCAACCTTCACCTCGTCCGTGCCGGACCACATTTCTCCGGGCCCGGTTCCCATGATAGCAACGTCATCAGCCAGCGTGGCGAGAACGCCGTCGAGGTCATGACCAGTCATGGCATCGTCGTGCGCCTTGAGCAGCACTTTAACATCTGCCAGTTCCGGATTCGATTCGGCAGGTTTTTGCGCCTTGGAACTCGTTACGGTCGCGGCAGATAAGCTCGCAACTCCGGCAGCAATCATATTTCTTCGATTCATGGTAGTTTTGTCTGGTTGGTTATCGATTTGAACATATCAAAAATTCAGGAAGAAGTCACGGCTATTTGCGTTTCAGATTCCCTGTAAGCGGCACGGCCTGACTTTTTAACTACGCCTTTGTCCAACACCTTGATTCGGAATTTCCAGCCCGGATAAAGTTTCGTAAATTGTTCTGACCAGCCGCAACAAATTGATCGTAGGCATGTTGTGGCTTGAGCCCCGTCTGGAACCTGTTCATGATTCAGGTGTTGCCATCCGCATCGTCAAGTAGCAACGCGGTGGCGCTCCTTTACCAGCCCACTCCGATGTCGATTCCGATCCAATCGTGTAGCCAGAATATTGGGCCGTTCAGTGATGCACTGACGATTCCAAAATCCTTCTTCATCTGGGCGAAGTCGAGGCCTTCGACGAGATCCGGCGGCGCGGTATCCTTTGACGCGGGGAACTCTTCTCGACCCGCATGGACCGTCGGGGCGGAATCAGAAGTGAATCATTACCCCTGTGAACGGACCAGTAAACGAGGCATCGAAGAGAAATCCTCCGTCCTCGTAATCGACACCTTTCCAGTCCCGCGAGGGCAAGCATGTTGAAATTCTTGGGGAGAACGTCGCCATCAGAATTGACGTACATTGATGCCGGCAACGGTTTCTTTAGCCTTCCTGCCTTTTTCAGCTGTTCTTCCGGTCATCATTGACCTGAAAAACCGGTTGTCTTTGCGACAGTTCCCTCGCTAAGCTCGGCGCGTTCGATGAAATTTCCGGGTCAGCTCATATTGCTCCTGGCTCTGGTGCCGCTCCTGGCACCTGCGGCTCCCCGCATCAGTGAGTTCATGGCCCGAAACGACGAAACGATCGCCGATGAGGATGGTGACTTTTCCGACTGGCTCGAAATTCACAATCCCGATGAGGCTCCCTACGATCTGTCAGGCTGCTTTCTGACCGATAATCCTGATCGCCCGGCCAAGTGGCAGTTTCCGGCAAGCACTCAAATCGCCGCAGACGGTTTTCTGATTGTTTTTGCTTCGGATAAAAATCGATCTGTTGCCGGTTCCGAGCTACACACCAGTTTCAAGCTCAGCGGAAATGCAGGAAGTTATATCGCCCTGATGGCACCGGATGGCAGAACAGTTCTGAGCAACTACACCTACCCGGCGCAGGAGGAGGATATCAGTTTCGGAATCTCCGAGCAGGTCATCCCCGTTCGACTGATCGAAGATTCCGCTCCGGAAATTCTCGTTCCGCAATCCGCCGGAGAACTTTCAGGAGACTGGTACACGACAAGTTTTCAACCGGGAGGAAATTGGATCAATGGCACGGCCGCAACGGCGGTTGGCTATGACACGACAGCAGGTCCAGTGCCGCTGAAGAATGTGGCTCTTTCCGGAACAGCGAGTCAGAGCACCTCTATCTCCGCCGGTCCGGCTGATCGCGCGATTGATGGAAATACCGGCAACTTTTCTCATACGGCGAGTGGTGACAGCAACGCCTGGTGGCAGGTCACGTTTCCGGCGGATGAAGATATTCACGAAGTCGTTCTCCATAATCGGGACAGTTGTTGCCAGGTGCGCTTTCGCGATCTTACCATTGAGATTCGTGATGCTGGCGGGTCGGTTCTTTACACGTCTCCTCTCCTCAATCCCGAAAACACTCTCAATGGACCTGAGTCGGTCGAGTGGGATATCACGGCAGACAATGGTGCGCCCGTCACTGGCAGGATTGTCCGCATCCGCCGCACGCCGGATCCGGATGCGTCGGGGCAGGGAGCTGCGGGAGGAAACTCGGATGCGAATGTCCTTTCCCTGGGGGAGGTCTTCGTGATGGTTCCGGACCCCGATGCCACCGGCGGGGAAGGGGAAGAGAATCTTGCTCCCGAAGGCATCGCGACCCAGTCTTCCACGAACGGGGGATTCGTGGCGGCGTTGGCGATTGATGGCGATCTTGCCAATTTCACCCACACTTTCCGAACTGATACGACGCCGGAATGGACGCTGCAGCTTAAAAACCGATCCCTTCTTTCGGAGATCACGATCCACAATCGGGACAGTTGTTGCGGTCATCGGTTGCGGGACATCACGGTCGAGATTCTCGATAGCAACGGTTCGACGACCTTTCTCTCCGAACTCCTCAATCCGGAAAATGTCGACAGCTCTCCCGAGTTGATCAATCTGGACCTCACCGGTCTGACTGGGCATCCCGTCGTGGGACAGACGATAAAAATTCTACGAACTCCGGACCTCGATTTTTCCGGTCAGGGTGGGAGTGGATCGCAGGATGACGCCACCGTCATTTCTCTCGGCGAAGTGGTGGTTTCGGGCGAACCCATTTTTGGATTTTCCACATTCATTAACGATGACATCGAGGCAAAGGCGTTTACAAACAATGCATCCGCTTTCGTGCGAATTCCCTTCGAGCTTAATGATCCGTCCATTTTTGAAAGGCTGACTTTGCAGGTGCGCTACGACGATGGCTTTATCGCCTACCTGAATGGAACTCCCATTGCCACCCGAAACCTCGCGACCACGCCGGATTGGAATACGGCAGCCTCCCTTGATCGAGACAGTGCCGAAGTGTTCCAATTTGAGGAAATTGATATTTCCCCGTTTCTGGGAGGGCTGACTCAGGGAACGAACCTGCTCGCGATTCAAATGCTCAATTCGAGTGCGGGCGATGCCGAATTTTTTCTCCAGCCCCGGTTGATCACGGAGCAGGAAAGCGTGAACGACAATGTCTTTCTGAGCACTCCGACGCCCGGTAGTCACAACGATTCGGAATGGTACGTGGATCGTGTGGGCGCAACGCAATTTTCCTCGACACGCGGTTTCTATGACGATCCGCTTTTTGTCAGTCTCAACTCCCCAACACCCGGGACGCAAATTCGCTTCACGACAGACGGCAACCCGCCAACGGAGACGAGCGGAACGATCTACACGGAGCCGATTGAAATCACCGGCACGACCGTATTGAGGACGATCGCCTACCGCGATTCCTATCGATCCACCGACATCGCGACCCACACCTACATCTTCCGGGATGATGTGATCGCTTCGCCGGTCATGCGTACCAGTGTGACGGAGGATCCTGTCTATGGCCCCCTGATGCGGGATTCGCTTACCGATCTGCCGACGATCTCGCTCGCCTTCTCCGGTGATATTGACCGCGCCGAGAAGCCTTCCTCTGTCGAACTCATGGGCTTCTCCGGCGGCGACTTTCAGGTCGATGCCGGCCTGTCCCGGTTCGGCAGCTACGTCACGAATTTTGCAAAGCGAAATATCCGTCTCGCCTTCCGGGAAATCTACGGGGCGAAGAAATTGAAGTATCCGCTGTTTGAGGGGCACGGCCGTGATCTTCGGCCTGTTGAGGTATTTGATCAACTCGACCTCAGGACCGGTTCGCATGACATGGTTGCCCGTGGGTTCTACATGTCGAATCGATTCCTCGATGACACGTTTATCGACATGGGATACATCAATCCGCACGGACGATTTGTTCATATCTACATCAATGGAACCTATTGGGGGATGTATCACCTGCGTGAACGGTGGAACGCCGACATGCATGCGAACTATCTCGGCGGGGAAAAGGAAGACTACGAAGCGGTCGCCTCCAACCGGGGTGGGGGGGCTTTCTCCAATGCGACGCCCTACGACGGCGATGGCTCTGCCTGGGCCAATGTCGTTTCCCTGCGTAGTGACTACGACTCGCTCAAGGACTATCTCAACATGCCGCAGTTCGTCGATTTCATGCTGATGCTCATGTCGGGAAACTCGGAGGCCGAGCATCGGGCCGTCAGTCCGGTGGGAGCAGGCAGTGGCTTCGTCTTCTACTACAATGACGGGGACGGGTTCACCCGCAACCCTCCCAACCGCACCGGCCACGCCGGGCCGAACAATCTTCTCGCAACTCTGCGGGCCGAGGATCACCCGGACTTCCGTGTTCTCGTAGCGGACCGAATTCAGAAGCACTACTTCCATGGCGGATTGATGACTCCCGGTCCGGCAACGGAACGTCTCCTCTCGCGAACCACTCAGATCGAGCGCGCCTTTCTCGCCGAGGCGGCCCGGTGGGACTACCGCAGTCCGTCTTCCTGGGAAACGGCCCGGGACAACTACATCAGCAATATTTTGTCCGACTTGGACCAGACCGTGATTGCGATGTTTCGAAGTGCCAATCTACTTCCGGCAACGGCTGCTCCCGAGTTTTCGCAACACGGAGGCGAGGTCGCAGCGAACTACGCTCTCGGCCTGTCCACCTCCACCGCTGGAACGATCTATTTCACGACGGATGGAAGTGACCCGCGACTCGACGGGGGTGCCGTCGCACCGGGGGCCGTGTCCTATTCTGCCAATCTGACGCTCACCAAAAACGCATTTGTTCGTGCCAGAACAAAAAATGGAAACGAATGGTCGGGACTCACCGAGGCCTTCTTTACCATCACCGGAGTGGATCCGCTCACGGCTGACGACATTG
Organism: Verrucomicrobiales bacterium; assembly: GCA_029213265.1. Lineage (GTDB taxonomy): Bacteria > Verrucomicrobiota > Verrucomicrobiia > Verrucomicrobiales > DEV007 > Arctic95D-9. The sequence goes on from JARGNG010000002.1 coordinate 143,236, forward strand.
CCATCTCGGAGCTTCATTACAATCCGGGGGAGGCAAGCCGGAACACCGAGTTTCTCGAGATTTTCAATTGCGGTGATCGGCCTGTGAATCTGCGTAACACCCGTTTCAGCGTCGGCGTTCTCTATGACTTCCCTACGATGCGCGACCTCATCCTGAGTCCGGGCGAGCGAATCATTCTCGTCACCAGTCTCTATCACATGAACCTCGCCTACGGGCTGGGCCTGCCGGTGGCAGGAATCTATGAGGGAAAGCTCAACAACGATGGAGAATTGATCCGGTTTGAAAAAACAGACGGCACACCGATCGCGGAGTTTGCCTACGACGATTCGGAGACCTGGCCCACGGCTCCCGATGGGCAGGGCGTCAGCCTGACGATGATCGCGCCGGAGTTTGATCCGGAAGCCGGCTACCCGCTCCACTGGCGCAGTAGTTCCGTGGCGGGGGGGACTCCCGGCGCCGCCGATACCGGGGGGATGACCTTTCCCGGAGGAAATGATGAGGACCTGCTCAACTATGCGTTCGGAAATGACGGAGTGCGCGACCATTCAACCCCGGCCTTCCGTCTTCTCAACTTCGGCATTTTCGACCACGGCGTCCTCACTTTCCGGGCCAATACGCTCGCCGAAGATTTGATCCCGCACTTTGAGCATTCCGAAAACCTCGTCGACTGGTTCAGTGGAGACGGCGAGACCGAATTGATTGGAAACGTCGAGAATTCCGATGGCACCAGCCAGCTGACGTTTCGTTCCCTTACGCCGGTGGATACGGGCTCGCCGCGGAAGTTCCTGCGGGTGCGGTTTGAGCTGCGGTGAGGAAGGGAGCACATGTCCAAGCTTTTGTCTGCCCCGACCCAACAGGGTCAGGGTATCGACTCAACCCTGTTGAAGGTCCCCCGGATTACCCCGCCGCCAGCTTTTCCCGCGCCTGCTCGAGACGCTCGCGGGACTGATTCAATCCGGCGAATCCTCCGTGTTCGATACCGCAGTAGCCGCGGAAACCGGCATCGAGGACGATCTTCAGCATGCGCTCATAGTCGAGTTGGCTCTGCTTGCCTTCATCATCCCAGACCGTGTCTTTCACGGAAACACCCTTGGCCCAGGGCATGAGCTTTTCGATCCCGCGATAGGAGTCGTAGCTTTCTCCATCCTTGATTCGGAAGTTGCCGAAGTCGGGGAGGGTTCCGCAGCGCTCGTTATCGACTTTGGTAATGACTTCAGCGAGCCAGTCGGCGTTGCTGGAGAGGCCTCCGTGGTTTTCGACGATGACATTGATTCCCTGGTCCGCTCCGATCGCGGTCAGCCTGGAAAGTCCGTCGCTGGCGAGTTTGACCTGTTCTTCCCAAGTGCCGGAGCTGCCCGCATTGACCCGGATGGAGTGGCATCCAAGAATCTTCGCGGCATCGATCCACTTGCGATGATTGTCGACCGTTTGGCTCCGCTTCTTTTCGTCGGGATCGCCGATGTTGCCCTCGCGGTCGCACATGATGATGAGACTCTTGACTCCGAGATCTGCGGCCCGTTTCTTCATTTCGCCGAGATAGGCCTGGTCCTTCGCCTTATCCATGAAGAACTGGTTTACATATTCGATGGCGTGGATTCCGTGATCATGAGCCACCTGGGCGAAGTCGAGGTTGTCGACCTTGCCGGATTTCAGTTCAGGATTGATCGTCCACTGGGCGAGCGAGATTTTGAAAAGAGGTTCTTTGGCGGATGCGGTGGAAGCCATGGCGAGAGATCCGAGGGTGAGTCCTGAGTGGGCGAGAAATCGGCGGCGGGAAGTGGAGGTTGGTATGGTCATGATCAAATGGTGGGATCAATTTCGCAGGTAGAAGCCGACCTGAAAAGGAATCAATCGAAGGAAACGCGGGCGTTGTCCCGTAGCTGGTTTTTGGAAATCGAAGTTGAGCCGCAGAGGACTCCGCTCTATCGATGGCCATGAGTGAATTGCCGGAAGATGCGTTTCAGCCTGTGGGTGGAAAATTGGGACAGATGATCTACGAAAACCCGGGGGAGGGGATCGATCTGCACCTTCAGTTTTTTGTTGAGTTGAATTTCAAATCCTTCGAATTCGAGGGAGAGGAAATGACGCCGTTGCTCCGGATCAATAATCTGGTCGTTCCGGCCCGCAGTTGGCAGGATCTGGCCGATTCCGAACATACATTTCCCTATGCGCCGAAGCCAGGGTCGGTCGATGGAGCGATGGTGTTGTTCGGGGAGCAGAATCCGGCCGATGTGATCGCACTCCAGTTCGGTGCCGCCGGGGACGGAAAGGTCCGGGTCCAGTTCTCGACCGAAGTTGATTTTGAGCTCGAAGCGGACCGGGATGATCTGGAGCAGATCGAGATGGATTTTGATCTGGAACTCGAAGTGCAGCCGCTCCGTGTTTCGACGAGTCTCGAAAAGCGATGCGACGGCGACAGTGGGGTGATTACCGAAGCGATTGCACCGATGGTCGAGCTTTCCCGCTATGGGGCGCTGGAAAAGATTCCCGGCGGATTTGCATTCGGGATTGAGTGAGGAACTCGCTTAGTCACTCCGCTTGTGCTCGAGCAACCAGTCGACCACCGCTTCGCCGGAGAAAGTCCGTGTCCAGACGTCGTGTTGGGCGTCCGGGTGAATGGATAGTTTAACTTCGCCCCCTTTTTTCTGAATCGCTCTCTCCATGCGGATCGATTCGTCGACCGGGATGACAGGATCCTTTTCTCCATGGATCAGCCAGATCGGGAGGTTTCCCAACCAGCCCGCATAGGGAGTTGGCGCAGCTGCGCACAGGACAACCATGGCCGCAAAGCGGTCGGGGTTTTCCATGGCGAGGCGATAGGCTCCGTATCCTCCGCGACTCATACCGGCGAGGTAGATGCGATGGGGATCAAATTCGATTTCGGTTTCCAGCTGATCCAGAAACCTGGCGAGTCGGTCTTCGTCCCAGAACCCCTTGGCATCGGGATTGAGCGGGGAAACGACGATCATGGGGTAGTCCCGTCCGTTCTCGATTTCCTTTGGCGGCCCGTGGGTTTTGACCTTTTCCAAGTCGTCACCACTTTCGCCGCCTCCGTGAAGGAAGAGGAGAAGGGGCGGTGTCGTGTGGGCTTTCTGGGCTTTCGGCTGGTAGAGGAGAAAGTCGACGGTTTCTCCGGTGGGTAAGATGGCTTTCCGATTTTCCTGATCAGCGTGAAGGGAGCTCAGGAGGAAAAGAGAGATAGCGATCGTAGCGAAATTTTTCATGGGTGCGGAGAAGGCGCAGGAAGGTTGGGAAAGAGACAGAGCGGGAGCTCTGTCCTCCATGGGTCTCCTCTGCGGGACGCCGCTGCAATCAGTTTTTTCCTGGAGGATAGAGCTCCTGCTCTGTCCTTTTCCGGGCTACGCGAGGACGTCTTTGATGACGTGGCCATGCACGTTGGTGAGGCGCCGTTCAAGGCCGTTGTGGTAGTAACTGAGCCTCTCGTGATCCAGCCCCATGAGGTGGAGAATCGTCGCATTGAAGTCGTACACCTCGACGGGATCGGCGGCGGTCTTAAAACCGAATTCGTCGCTTTGTCCGTAGCTGAATCCCTTTTTCACTCCGGCTCCGGCAAGGAAGCAGGTAAAGGCGTCCGGATTGTGATCGCGCCCTGTGCCATTGCCCTGGAGAAATGGCATGCGTCCAAACTCAGTGGCCCAGACGATGAGCGTGTTCTCCAGCAGGCCGCGGCGCTTCATGTCCTGAATCAGCGCAGCGGTTGGCTGGTCCATGATTTCGGCCTGCATCGCGTGGGTGTCCTTGATGTTGGAGTGGGAATCCCAGTTCGTGATTCCGTTTCCTCCGGAGGGATCGCTTCCGTTGAAAAGCTGCACGACGCGAACGCCTTTCTCGATGAGACGACGGGCAAGGATGCAGTTCTTGGCATACTCGCGTTTCAGTTCCGTTCCGGTGTCGGTTCCGTATTCCTTGTGGATGGATTCGGGCTCCCTGGAGAGGTCCATCATGTCCGGGACGGAAGTCTGCATTTCGCCCGCCAGTTCGTAGCTCGCGATCCGGGCGGCGAGATCGGCGTCATTCGGATATTTTTCGAGATGGCCGGCATTAAGCCGTTTCAGAAGGTCAACGGTTTGCCTGTCATCGGCCGCGGTGAATCCTTCGGGGCGACGGAGATTGGCCGGGGGATTCTTTGCGTTGAAATCGGTTCCCTGGAAGGCTGCAGGGAGGAATCCGTTTCCGAAGTTGTTCTTCCCGGAGCGGGCGAGGCCACGGGGATCATTGATCGCCACAAAGGCGGGGAGTTCTTCGCAGGCGGAACCGAGAGCGTAGGTGACCCAGGATCCGAAGGACGGAAAGCCCTCCATCGTGAATCCGGTATTCATAAAGTTCTCGCCTTGCGGATGCGCACTCGTCTGCGTATGGAGGGAGTGGATGAAGCAGAAGTCATCGGCCAGTTCTCCCATCTTCGGGAGTAGCTCGGAGGTCATTTTTCCGCTCTGCCCACGGGGTTTGAAGTCCCAGAATGGCTTTGCGACATTCCCCGGGGGCCCCTCAAAAGTCACGTCGGGAATAAAGGCCGCTTTCTGGCCATGGATTTTTTCCAAAGCGGGCTTGTAGTCGAAGGTGTCAACGTGGCTGACTGCTCCGGGGCAATAGATTACAAGCACCTGCTTGGCGGCGGAATCAAAGTGGCCTGCCCTTGGGGTGTAGGGATTGTTCGGATCAATGTCAGGACGGATCGGTAGCTTTCCGCTGAAAGCAGTCGGGTCTTCTTTTGCGGCAAGGAGTTGGGCCAGCCCAAGACCACCGAGGGTTCCGGCGGTATTCTTGAGAAAATGACGACGGTCCAGAAGTCGCTGACCAAATAGAGAGATGTTTTCTGCTTCGTTCATGAGATTGAGTTTGGTTGGTTGGGATCACGCAAAGGCGCAGAGGCGCAAAGGGTATGGCTTTTTGGGTTCAGTCTTCGATTCCGTTGGCTATTCGATGAGTTCCTTCTTTCATGAGTTCAGCTCCAAAATTCAGCAGCAGCCCCAGGCGTAGATCCAAAAGTCGTAAGTAGGTAAGCACTTGCTTTTTGTGAACAGGGGTGAGTTTCTCGAGTGACTTTAATTCGAGGAGTAGTTTCCCTTCAACGATCATGTCAGCGCGAAAGCTCTCGTCGAGAATGTTTCCATCCCATTCCAGTGGAACGGGAGTTTCTGTCTCAACCTTCAATCCAGCTTTCCGTAATTCATATGCCAAAACCCTCTGATAGACGCTTTCGAATAAGCCCGGGCCGAGTGAGCGGTGAATGGAAACTGAGGAGTTCACGACTATTTTTGCTATTTCGTTTTCAGTCATGGCAACAAAAGATCAGTCTGATCCGGGAAGGCCAACTCTCAGTCTTTCCTTTGCGCCTCTGCGCCTTTGCGTGTGATTTTCAGCACCGTGGCTGACAGCTCTTTGACTACCGCAGGATTGTCTTCCGCTACGTTCACAGTTTCTTTCGGGTCTTTGTCGTGGTCGAAGAGTTCGACAAAAACGGGGGCTGCCTTCGGATTGCGGGAGTCGAGCCAGGTTACGAAACGGTAGCGGTCAGTCCGGAGGGAGTATCCCATGAGATGGTTTTCAAACAGGTCCCGGTCCCATTGCTCTCCGTGTTGCTCGATGATTCGTCCTTCGACCTCTTCAATGAGAGGACCGAAGAAGGTTTCTCTCATTTCCGCGGAGAGTGGGTTGGCGGCCCACTCACGAAGAGCCGGGCTGGGGAACTGGCTCAGAGCGGAGTCTTTCCACTCCTGATCCGGATCCTCGAGGAGAGGCGCGAAGCTCTTTCCGACGATGTGGTCCGGCTGCGGGATTCCGGCGAGTTCGCAGAGGGTGGGATAAATATCGACCAGCTCAACAAGAGCGTTGGTTCCCTCGCCTTTTGCTTTCATTTCCGGTGTGGAAATGATCAGGGGAACGCGGGTCGCGATTTCGTAGTTGGTGGCCTTACCCCAGATGCCCATGTCACCGAGATGCCAGCCGTGGTCTCCCCACACAATGATGATGGTGTCGTCGCTGACACCAGCCTCCTTCAATGCGGCGATCATCTTTCCGATGTTCGCATCGACATAACTAACACTGGCATAATAGGCATGGAGAAGGGTTCGGGAAAGATCGTCCCCCATCGGTCCGATCTTTGGAATGTTGGCGCGAACGCGAAGCTCAAAGGACGGGTGCAGTCCGATCTGCGCTCCGTTCGAAGGTCCCTCCGTCTGTTCCGGCAAAGCGATCTTCTCACGGTCGTAGAGATCCCAGTATTTCTTCGGGGCGACCCAGTTGAGGTGAGGGAGCTTGAACCCGAGAGCGAGAAAGAACGGCTTCTCTTTGTTCGTCGCCACCATGTCCTTGAGCGTTGCGATGGCGACTTCGGTATTCCATCCGTCGATGTAGGCATGGTCCGGCACGTCGTAGCTTTCGTAGGCAGGGCCGCTTGCGAGACCGCGTTTGGAGGCCTCCCCATATTTTTCGAACATTTCCTTTTTCTGCTGCATGTGCAGCTCGTGATTCTTCGGATCGGCGAAGGTGTATTTTGGCTTTTTGTAGGGAGTCTTCTTCACTGCCGGCATGCGGCTCCAGGACTGAGGGTCATCGCCGGGACGATGAAAAATCTTCCCACTGGAGACGGTCTCGTATCCGTGCGCCATGAAATGCTGAGGCAGGGTGATGACGTCGGGATTGAGATCCCGAAACTGGACGTAGTTGTGGGTGATTCCGGTCTGGTCGGGGCGAAGTCCGGACAGCAGGCTGGCCCGGGAGGGAGAGCAGATCGCCTCTTGACAGTAGGCGCGATCGAAACGCAGTCCTTTCGAAGCCAGCTGATCGAGGTTGGGGGAAAGTACGGCTTCGGAACCGTAGCAACCGAGCTCGGGTCGAAGGTCATCGATCGCGATGAACAGGATGTTGGGCTTGTCCGCTGCGTTCGAAGTGGAGGCAAGGATGGTGAGAAGGCTCACGCAAAGGAGCCGGGGCACAAAGGGAAGTTTGGAAAGGTGTTTCATTGGAAGATGGTTGGACTGGGTGGAGTGCCTACTGCCCGGCTATGGCAGGAACGCATATTCGTTCGAGTTAATGAGACTGCGGCATACGAGAGCGAGGTCGATATCGGCGCAGGCGGTGAGCTCGTCTTCGGTCGGCTTACGGGTCAAAAGAAGTTCAAACGCTCTGCTGATTTGCGCTTCCCTGTCATCTCCTGCCTCCTTTTTGGCGCGTTCGGCAACGAAGGCGGACTGCTCGACGACGAAATCACTGTTCATCAGGTTGAGCGCTTGAAGGGGGGTTGTGGAGACGGGCCGTTTTGCCATGACCTGGCCACAATCGGGAAAGTCGAAGGCAGTGAAAATCTTGTCATCAACTCGTCGCATCCGCTCCTGGTAGATCATACGACGCCAGGTTTCGGGGCCGTGATTGTTGACCACTTGCCACTGGGCATAGGTCTTTTTCACGTTGTGAATCCGGAAGCTGCGTCCACCGAGTTCAGAATTCAGTTTCCCGGATGCCTGAAGGACGCCATCGCGAATGACCTCGGCTTCGATCCGCTGGGGAGGATACCTCCAAAAGTAGAATGCTCCGGCATCTTTCTGGAGTCCTGCTTCGTCAGGCAGGCTGGAACGCTGGAATGCATCGGTCATGACGAGTTGGCGGATCATTGCCTTCATCGACCAGGGGGCTGCCTTGCTTTGGGTTGGTTCCATGAATTCCGCGGCAAGCCAGTCGAGTAACTCCGGATGGGAAGGCGGGGCTCCGGCGGATCCAAAGTCGCTGGCGGTGGGGACGATTCCGGAACCAAAAATGTGGTGCCAGATCCGATTCACCATGACGCGGGCCGTAAGAGGGTTCTCCCTGCTTCCAACCCAATCGGCAAACTCCACCCGCCGCTTCGATTCCGGCGTGGAATTGTCGAGCCCAAGATCACCATTGAGAAGGGAAAAACCGGCGGGCATGACTTCGTCCCGCGGATTCTCCGGGCTGCCGCGGTGGAGAACCTTGGTGACCTTTGGTTTTTCAAATCGCGCCACAAAGCTGTGTTGCGGGCCCTCTTCCTTGATCTGAGCAATCAGGTTGTGAAGGCGCTCCGAGGCGGCCTTCATTTCCGGATTTCGTTTCAGCAGTTCTTTGGCCCATCCGGTTTTTCCGACTTCTTTCCAGCTGCCGTCAGGCTGCCGGGCAGAGATCTTGAAGCCGGAGAAATTGGGGGTAATCTTCGATTCGAGGTAGTCGGTTTCGAAGTAGTATTCGCGGTTGCTGCTGAACCGGAAGCGACTGAGTTCCTTTTCCTCAGGCAGGTGGATTTCCACCCAGGGTTTTTCTTTGGCTCCTTTGGGAAGACTGGTTCGCCAGGCCATGGTGCCGAATTGCCCGTCATTGGCATTGGTGAGAAGATTCCCGGGTTTGGTGAACGCGTCATCTGTCACCAGTTTGGTTCCGGACGAGGCGAGGGCGAGATTTTCGCTGTAGTTCTCCGTGCCGTAGACCTGCAATTCGTCGATGCCGATGTTGGGGCGATCAAACTCGATTCGGAGCGCCTTCGTTTTTGTCTTCGGGAAAAAGAAATCGTAGAAGCCGCCCCAGTTCTCCTCCCATTGCCCGACGGTTTTGCTCAGGGCATTCCGCTCTTTGAACATCTTTTTGCGAAGCTCCGTTGCGGATTGCATACGAGGGTGGTCCTCCGCGAATTCCGGATAGCGCCCCCCGAACTCGACGCCCTGGAACACGGCCGTCATCGAGTAGTAATCCTGAATCGAGATGGGATCGAACTTGTGATTGTGGCAGCGCGCACAACTGACCGTCATCCCCAGCATCGAGGCTCCCACGGTTTGCATGATTTCATCCATGCGATCGGCCCGCGCCTGGCGAATCGCGGTCGGCTCCCGCCCCACCGTGGCGGCAGGGACGTGAGGACCCGCGACCAGGAATCCGGTAGCTTCACCGACACCCATCTGGTCGCCTGCGAGTTGCTCTTTGATGAAGCGGTCATAAGGGAGGTCTTCATTGAAGGCGCGGATCACATAGTCCCGATAGATCCAGGCGCCTTTGCGATAGAGATTCGCTTCGGAGCCGTTCGTCTCGGCCCAGCGGATGACATCGAGCCAATGTTGCGCCCAGCGCTCGCCGAAGTGAGGGGAATTCATCAGTTCGTTGACCAGGGCCCGGTAGGACCCGTCCGCGTCTTTCGCATGAGCCTCGACAAAAGACTCCACCCTCTCCGGTGTCGGAGGTAACCCTGTTAACACGATGGAGGCGCGTCGGACAAGCGAGCGGGCATCGGCGGGGCCATTCGCGGGAAGACCCATTTCCTCAAACTTCTGATTGAGAAAGGCATCGACCGGGTTGGCGTTGCCTCCGGGAACTTCGGGGCGCTCGACGGGTTGGAAGGACCAGAGGTCGGTCGTCTCTTCATGGACTTCGTCCATTTGCCCGGGCCATTCCGCGCCTGCGTTGACCCATTGCTTGAGCAGATCGATATCACTCTCTGGCAGAGGGTCGCCCTTCGGCGGCATCGCCATTTCCTCGTCGAGATGGGTCACGACCTCCATGAGATAGCTCGCTTCCCAGTCTCCGGGAACAAGAGTGGCAATTCCGGTGTCGCCACCTTTCAGCATAAGCGCACGCTGGTCGATCCGAAATCCCGACTTCTGTTTGTCCGGTCCGTGACAATCGAGGCAGTTCTCCTCCAGAATCGGGAGGATATCGTTCTCAAATTCCACGGCGTGGGTGAACGTGGTAAAGCCCACCAGGGCAGCCAGTCGAAACAGGTTCGGGATAGAAGGAGCAAAGTCTTTCATTACCTCAACACTACCGGAGCCGGAAAAACCTAACGAGAAAAATTCGGGATTTGGCAAAATCTTGAAAAAAGTGCTGCCGCTACTATCTTTGCGCCGTGAGAACTTCCCCCCTTCGCCCCGTGCTGCCCTTTCTTTCTGCGATCTATGCGGGCTTGCTTCTCAGCGTTTTTTCTCCGGCCAGTTCTCAGGATCCGCAGCCGTTGACCCGGGACGATTTCGACCTGCTTCACTCCGCGGTGCAACCTGATGCATCGGAATTGTGGCGACAGATTCCATGGGGAATTTCTCTCCTCGAAGGGCAGCAAAGGGCCGTGGAGGAGGGAAAGCCGATTTTTCTCTGGGCGATGGACGGACATCCCCTCGGATGCACGTGAAACAATGGTGTGCTCGACCGTGCGTCGACATTCGCTCATCCTGAAATCGTGAAGATGCTGCAGACCGACTTCGTTCCGGTCGCGATCGATCAGGCCTATCAGCGGCGTCAGAAGGACAGGGAAGGGGAGTTTTATCGGGAGATCGCTCTGCAGGGGCCGCGGCACGATTTCGAAGGATCTACGACCCAGGGATTTTATGCGGCGACGAATTCGGGAACGCTTCTTTTCTACAACAACAATCGCGATCCGGACAAGCTTGCCGACCTCATGGTGGAGGCACTGGAGAAGGCCGCCTCGGAAAAGAAAAGTGCGGTTCCGATTTCGATGGAGGCTCCGGATCCTCAATACAACCCGGAGCCGCCGGAAGCGGGGCTCGTCGTGCGGGTGCATTCGAAAATTCTCCATGGCTATCCGGAGACGAAGGATCGGTGGAAAAAGATTTTCCAGGAGGGAATCGGTCGCGACAACTTCTGGATTACAGGGCCTGAACATGAAGAGCTGGTCTCGGGACGGGTTCCCGCGACCTTGCAGCGTCGCATGGTCCGGTTTCACTTCGTCGACAATACGCGGGGAGAGCCGCCCATGTGGGAGCCGGGGGAGATTGTCTCTCTCTCGATGGAACTCAACGATGGAATTCTGAACGGTGAAGTTGAGTTGAGGACCGCAAAGGGGGATCGCAGCTACTCGGCTCAACTGTATGGCGTGGTCGAAACCAAAGGCGAAAAGGTGACGCGTTTTGACGTGGTCGCGCGTGGACTTTTTGAAGGTCACGGCGAATACACCAAAGGGCCGCCGCCCGGGAAATTCCCTCTCGCAATTTCCTTTTCTCTCGCGGACGGCAGTGACATTGCCGATCGCATTCCGCCGCAGGGATCACGCGGTTGGGTGGAGAATTATCTGCAGTAGGGGGAGTTCCCCCTACAGGGGATGATAGGTCTTCATTCCGAGATAAGTGAGATTGGACACTTCCCGGATGACATCCGCCCGGCGCGAAATCCACGTCCCGTAGGATCGGGTCCGTGAAGCGCTGTCGATGATGCCAATGACGATATAGGGATAGCTGCGTCCGTTTTTCCCTCTTGCCACGAGGATGCCCATGTCGCCGCAGCACATCGAGGTGCTACCGGTTTTGTTGTAGACGCGGGTGCCGGAGGGAACCTGCTTGGCGTCGGTGTAGAGCCGGTCGATCCCGGGCAGGGACATGAGGCGGAGAATTTCGCTGGAGCTGGGAATTTGCCGTTTCCAGAGTGCCTCAAGAAAGCGGGCGTAGTCCGCCGCGGAGCCCCGATTGCGATAGGTTTTTCCGCCGCTGGGTATGTACTCGACAAGGTGAAGTTGCCGGCAGAAAGACGGGTAGTGTCGCTTCAAGAGCGCCTGTGTCGCAGCGGGGCCGCCCGTCTGCTGCATGACCCAGTTCGTCGAGGTGTTGTTGCTCTTTTGAATCATCAATTCGAGATGACGCCGACTCTTGGATCCGTAGATGATTCGTCCGGCCTGAACCTGGTGGAAGAACGCGAGAGCGAGATACGGCTTGATCATGCTGGCCGCCTGCATCGACGAATTTTCATTGATCGTGACCAGCTTCTTTCCGGTCGTGAGATCCTGAACGACCCAGGCAGTTCGTTCATTTCCGCCCAGCACCCCCTGACGGCGCAGGGATTTAATATAGTGTTCCACCTGGCCCTCGAGTGAGCTGTCGATCGCGGCTTCTGCGACCGGAGAGACGAAGAGCAAGACAAGGAGCGGGATGAAAATGCGGGAAAAGAGCGGTGATTCGGGATTCAACATGGCGGCTGCGGTTGGCTTCCAATTAGTAAAGAATACCTAATAATAAACTTTTTTTAATAAAATTCCCGAAATTTTTTACACTTTTCTACGTCCGGGCGAGAATGGGTTTTCGAAAACAGGGATTCTATCTCCGCTCCGAGCGACTCTGCTCGTAGAGACGGGCGATCTCGGGCGGGCTCAGCGCAACCTGGAAAATGGCCAATTCATCCATGCGGCCGTTCAGGTTGCGAATGGCCCAGGTCGGGTCTTCGCGAAAAGGCCGGCCCCAGTTGCCGATTTCCGCGTTACCGATGCGAAGCGTCTCAATGAAGAAGCGATCTTCGATTTCCTGGTGGTGAATTTGCTTTCCGTTCACGTAGTGACAGACCTCCCGATTCATCGGATCAAAAACCGAAGCGAGATGCATCCATTGGCCGCTCATGGAAAGGTCCCACATCGGAGGGGAATAGTAGACTCGATGAAAGCCCGCATCGTTCGGTGCCCCCGGATTCGGTTTGCTGTCATCGACCATGACCGAGAGCATCATTTGCCCGGTGTTCTTGATCTGCCAGTGCGGTTCTCCCGTTTCGTAACCATCGCCCATGAAGAGCGCATTGTACCAGCGATCGAGGCTGTCGATTCGAACCCAGCAGGCGAAGGTGAAGGCGGGATATTCTCCCGGAATATTGACCCGGACCCGTGATCCGGGACGGCGGAATTCCAATGCCGATTTGAGCTCCGGCCATCGGCCCGCCACCGGTTCCGCCAAAATGATGGCGCCGTCCAATCCCGGTTTGGGTGGAAGCGTGAGATTGGGAATCAGGGGCGAGTTTCCTTCCTTGTCGAAGGTGTAGTAGGCGATGAGACGGTCATCCCGAGCCAGGGAATCACGATGTGAGGTCCATCGCTCAAAGTCGGAGCGCTGTTGCTCGACCGCAGCGGAGTCAAACTGGTCGCGGTTGGGAAAATTGACCTCGCCGGTCTTCACGGCTGCGACCGGCTGATCGGGTAGCAGACCCAGTGCATGGCCCTTCGTCACGAGCTGCTTTTCCCCGTCCTCATGCCGGACTTCGATTTCGCCGTCGAAGACTTCGACATGTCCTTTGCCATCGCGAACTTTCAGTCCGAACTCGGTGCCGAGATCGATGATTTCGGTGCTCGGAGCCTGCAGCTTGAATCCTCTCGCGGCAGGCGGCACCTGCATTCTGACAGAGCCTTCCCGGCAGTCGGCTTCCCACGCGGATCGCAGAAGAATTTCAGCAGGGCCTTCGACGGTCATGGTCGCGCCAGAGAAAAACTGAATCTCGGCGGTTCCGGAGGCGAGTTGAAAAACTTCCGCTCCGAGAGTGGTGCCTTCGCGATGCCCCGCCGAATTTTCCGGCCATCTCGCTTCGAAGAGGCGCTCGAGCACGGCAAACCCCTGGGCGGAGGGTTCTTCGGTATCCGTCTGGACAAAGGATCCGTCATTCCTGGAGGTCCACTGCATCACAATGGTCCCGAGAAGAAATGCGAGGCCGGCAGCGGCGGCGATCGGAACTAACTTCGGAAATCGAATGATCTTTCCGGCGGGTGCCGAATCCACGACGGGAGGTGTTTCCTGATCCAGCCACGGACTGGCGGCTCCGCCCGGGGACTCCGCGGCATCGAGGCTTTCGTTTTGCAGGAAACTGTCGAGAGCAAGATAGCGGCGCATCACTTCGCGCAGAGCCGGGTTTTCCAGCATTCGATCCTGCAGAGAGGCAAAGTCATCCGGTTCGATGGTTCCGTCGAGGTAGGTGTCGAGCCAGTCCTGCTCTTCCGGGGTGAGGTCGTTGAAACGAGCGGAATTCATCAGGCGGGTTCCTGTGGTTGGGTTTTTGCCTCCACGCATTCCATGAGCTGACGCCTCAGACGCTTCAGGCGCATGTAGAATGCGGCGGCCGAAGAGCCGGCTTCTTCGGCGAGTTCCTTAACCTTTACTCCGGGCGTGTAGGCCAGCGTGATCAGCTCCCGCTGCTTCTCCGGCATCGCGAGGAGGCAGGATTCGAGAGCGTCGTGCTCGAGGTTGCGGGAGTCGAGTTCCTCCATTCCCTCATCGGCCATCAGTTCCAGAACATCTTCCCGAAATACGAGACGATCCCGGGCCATTTTTCGTCGATAGGCAAGCGACTCGAAACGGGCGATGACACAGGCCCATTTCATGAAATTTGTATCGGGATCGTATTGATCGAACTTTCGCCAGATTACAATCGCGGTTTGTTGCAAAACTTCATCCGCGTCGGTGTGGGTTGGTAAAAGGGAGCGGACAAAGCGACGGAGATCCGGCTCATGATGCGTAAACCGGCGCACGAACAACTCATAGTTGCTGTCCTCGGCGTTCTTGTCGGTTGGGGCGTCGTTCTCCATCTCTCCACAGCATCACTGCCGCCGCTCGAAAAATCTAACAGGTTTTCCCTCAGGGTTTTCGTATCAGGCGTTTCCGGTCGAGAAATCTCCGCCCTTTTTCCTTTCACCATGGAGAGAGTTTCGATCCACTGCAGGGATGCATGGCAGCCGCTCCTATCTCCTTCCTCCGCTGCTCGGATTGTGCCTGGTCGCTTCCGGATGCGAATGGGCGGGTTTTGGAGAGCGGGATCCACGGCAGAAAGTCGCGGGGGAGGTGGATAAGAGGATTGCCGGCCGACTGAAGCAAAGGGAGCTTGCTGAGCAGGAGGAACCGGAGGGGACAGAAGTGAGCGTGGTCGTGGAAGTCGTCGAATTTCCGACAGCCGAATGGAGCACGATGCTCTCCTCAGACTCTTCGAGGCAAAACGGTGAGTCTCTCCGGCGTGATGTCCAGATTCTCATCGAGACAGAAGAGGCCCGTCTGAGGGAGCAGATCGTCCTCCGGGCGAGGCCGGGACGGGAGTCGGTCGTGTCCTCGCTGCGGAAAGGCGGGAATCGTAGCGGGAGCATTCTCAAGTTGGAACCTACGGATCTGAATCCACCGATGATATCACTGAATCTGGACCTGCAGGTGTTTGGCCTGACCTCTGGTGATTCCGGCGAAGTGGACGAGGCAATGCAGAGACAACAGCATCTCGACTTTTCCGCGAGCACCACGACAAGGAGCGGTGACTATACGTTTCTCGGAACGCTGAATTTCGACGGGGAGGAAGATGCTTCTTCAAAGGGAAACTCGATTCTGCTACTCTTTGTCCGGGCGGACTTCTTCTGAAATTCTTCCCGTCGCCTTTGCTTATCAAGACTCTATGAAACCGGCTTCTCTTGTTTTCCTCTTTTCCTTTGTGATTTTCTGCCTGTCATCCGGCCAGGAGAAATCCGGCGACCTTTTCACCCATGCCTACACGGTTCAGTCGGGATTTCTGTCCGCTCTCTCGAAAGACGGAAACACAAGAACTCCGATCAAGACCATGCTGATGCAACGTGGTGTCCAGTTTCCCAAGGGGGCGTCGGTCGTTTACAATGCCTCCTCCGGAACTCTGGTCATGAGAAATACGATGGAGCAACTGGAGCACCTCGAACTTCTCCTCGAAGATTTTCAGGAACAGGGGACGCCCCGGCAGATTCACATTGTGGTTGAGTTTATCGAAGTAACGGGAGCCCTTTACCATGACTGGATGTTCGAGAACCGGATTACATCCGATGGGACACCGCTTCGAAAGCAGGCTCAGGATTGGATCCGATCAGGGGAGGCAACGATTCTCGATACGGCGATCGTGACGGCTCGATCCGGTCAGCGCGCCAAGACCGAATCTGTCAGCAGTGTCCTCTATCCGACGGAGCCCGGGGTGCCGGAGATTCCCAACGAAATTTCCCTGGAGGGAGAGGGAACGGAATCCCCGATCGCCCGCAATGTTCCGTCCGCGATTGAGACACGAAATGTAGGAACCACGCTTGAGGTGGACCCTGTCCTGGGGGCGGATGATTTTACGATCGATCTCAACCTGGCTCCGGAACTGGTCCGGCAAAACGGAGTCGTCGATTGGCCGCCGGAGAATGAACTTCCAATCTTCACGGTGTCGATGCCGCGATTCTATACCATGAAAGTCACGACACAGCTTACGACGACCCACAACCGCTACCAGTTCATCGGAACCTGCAAGCCGATGAAGCCGGCGGTGGAGGGAAGAAAGAATCCCATCGTTCTGTTGTTTGCCAGGGCCGATATTGCCACTCCCGCGATTGTCCCATCGGAGATCGTCACCCCTGAATAATCGTTTACCCGGAGTCCAGTTATGAAATTTCATCAAGTCTTTCTCCTTCCTTTCCTGATCACTGCCGGAGGCCTGGCTCAGGAAACGTCCGTTGCCCCTTCGCTTGAAACCAAGGTGTATGAGGTATCGGGTCAGTTCGAAGCTGAGGTAGCCAATCGGCTTCCAAGGTCGGGTGGCAGTCCCGCAGCAATTGATCCCTTCGCCGACGAAGAACCGGTCAAGCCGGCAAAGCGGGACGCCGGGCGAACCTTGCAAGAGTACTTTGAAGAACTGGGAGTAAAGTTCGGCGAGGGAGCCAGTGCCTCTTTCGATTCAGAATCAGGGCGACTCACCCATACCAATTTGCCCGGTGAGATTGCTCATGGAGAACAACTTCTCGAAGCCTTTCGCGAGGACGGGGAACGCCAGATAACGATCTACTATGAAATGATTGAGGTTGATCACGCCAAGTTCAGCGACTGGCTGTTCAGCAATGTCATGGATTCGGACGGAACGCCGCTGCGGAATGAAGTGCAGAAATGGATCAAAGCAGGAGAAGGGGAGATCATCGAGACAGCGACGGTCGTGGCCCGGTCGGGACAGCGGGCCAAGGTCGAGTCGATCGATGAGTTCATTTACCCAACGGAATACAATTCGCCGGAAGTTTCCAATAAGGTGACGCTTTCAGACGGCGCGGTGGGTCCGGTGACCGCGGCCAGTCCGACCGCTTTTGAGACCCGGAATCTCGGAACCACGCTGGAGGTGGACCCGGTTCTCTCCAGTAGCCTGAACTTAGTCGATCTCAATCTGGCCCCGGAAAATGTGAGGCTGGAAAAAATTGATCACTGGCATCACCGCGCGGTCGATCCGCGCTTCAAGGCCCACACTCCCGTGTTTTACACGATGAAGATCACCACCCAGGTGGTCGCCCGCGACGGGGGCTACGCGTTCCTCGGAACGACCCGCCCGCTTGAGCCGGCTGACCCGGAGCGCAGTAATCCGATTGTTTTGAACTTTGTCCGCGGCGACGTCGGTTCGACACGCTATTGGAGAGAGGTCGGGCAAAACCCCGGGGCGGAATAGCAGAACACTTTTTCCGGGCTTCCTATCGGGGCATCCGCTTCGCTGCGTCTTCACCCTTTTTCCGGAAGCGATCGAAGCCGTCTTTCTCGAGGAGGGGATCTTTCGTTTCCTTTCGCCAGTCGAGAAGGGCCTGCTTCAATTCTTCGATCTTTTCGCGGTGGGAGGAATCGTCAATCCGGTTCTCAAATTCGACCGGGTCCGCTTCGAGATCGTAGAACTCCCATTCCGGTGGATCGGAGTACCGACGAAAGGCTTCCGCAGCAGCGGTGCTCTTGTACTTGTCCTCCTCCGCAAACTTTCCGGTGGGATCCCCGTCGACGCGGTTGATCGGTTTCGATTTCCCGGCGAGAAGATTGTGAATCAGCTTGTAGCGATCATCGCGGATCGCCCTGCGCGGGAAGAATGCCTGCGCGCCGTGGTAGTGAAACTCACCGACGAGGTACCTGCGCCAGTTCTCCGGAGCCTCGCTCATTCTCAGGGCGGGTCGCAGGGACGCGCCGTGGAACTGCCGGGGAGACTCCATTCCGGCTGCGTCGAGAATGGTGGGAACGATGTCTGCGGCACTGACAAAGGCCTCACTTTCGATCCCCGCCTTTGCAACGCCGGGCCAGCGCACCAGGAAGGGAACGCGGAGTCCGGCTTCGTAGCAGGTCGTCTTTCCGCGATTGAAAGGAGGGCCGTGGTCTCCGAGAAAGACTACGAGAGTGTCCTTTTCCTTTCCGGCCTTCTTCAATTCTGCCAGCAACAAACCGACTCCGGTATCAAGTCGCATCACCGTATTGTAGTAGTTGGAAACCCTTCTTCGCGCAATCGGCTCATCGAATCCCTGGAAGTCCCAGCCCGGGACCGTGTCGGGCGGGATCGGATTTTCGGGAATTCCTTTCCAGGTCGGGGGAAATCCCGAATGTCCATTCTTTTCCTTCCACACGTGGGGGTCGGAGTAGTTGACCATCAGAAAGAAGGGTTTCTCCGTCTCTTCGCTGAGGAACTTGGCAGCGTTGCCGGCGACGGCTTTCACATCGCGGGTGTCCTGCTTCTTCGGGCGGAAGTCGAAAGGAAAACTGGCATCGGGTGTCACGTGCAGCTTTCCGAGGATGCCGGTGCGGTAGCCCGCTTCCTTCAGATAGGCGGGAAGGTTTTTCCCGATCTGTGAGGGGTTCAGTTGGAACCCGGCATTGGCCAGTCCGACCTGCCCGGTCGTGTGCGGATACAATCCCGAAAACATCGAGGACCGTGACGAACTGCAACTGGCCTGGGTCACGTAGGCGGTTCGAAAGAGAACTCCTTCGGACGCAAGTTGATCGAGGTGCGGCGTCTGGATGTAGGGATCTCCGTAGCAGGAAAGCTGCAGGCCGAGATCATCGGCGGTGATGAGCAGGACATTCGGCTTTGCGAGCAGGGACGGTGCCATCGTTCCTGACAAAAGCAGAGAAAGAAGAAATCGAAGTTTCATGGAATCAACGGGTGCGGAAAATTTCGCTGGTCATGCATTCGAGGACGAGCGTTTCCAGGCCGTAGTTGTCCTCCTTGACCCGCTTGAGAATGTCTCCGATCTCGTAGTCATCAACCGGCTCCATATGGCGGCCGGTCGCATAGGTCAGAATCTGCTTGATGAGGTTCTCGGTGAAAATTTCCCGACGACTCTCAAGGAGGACCTGTTTGAAGGCGGAAAAGTCAGCAAAGGTCTCTCCGGACGGGAACTCACCGGACGGATCGATCTTCGGGGCGGGGACGCCTTTGCCGGGACTTGGATAGTTGGACCTCCATTGCCCGATCGGATCAAAGGTCTCCAGGCCGAATCCCAGCGGATCAATCTTCCGGTGGCACTCGGCGCAGTTTTTGTCCGAGGAATGTTTGGCCAGCTTTTCACGAATCGTCGTCGCTCCACGGGTGTCGGCATCGATGGCCGGGACTTCGTCCGGTGGAGGGGGAGGGGGAATGCCGAGAATGTTTTCGGAGACAAAGACTCCCCGCGTCACCGGCGAGGTTTCCACTCCGTTGGCACTGACGGTGAGCACACCTGCCATCCCGAGAAGGCCGCCGCGTTGCGGGGTGTTCTTCAAGCTCACTTTTTCAAAACCGTCGGCGAGCCGCAGTTTTTCCTTTTCCGGGAGTTGGTAGAGCTTCGCCAGTTTCTTGTCGACGAAGGTATAATCGGCATCGAGAAAATCAGTGACGGATCCGTTTTCGTCCAGCAAATGACGGAAGAAGAGGCGGGCTTCCTGTTTCATGGAAGTGGGGAGGTCCTCCGCATAGAAGGCACGGTTTCTCTCCCGTGGAGGCGGCATTTGCCCGAGCTCGCGCAGGTTGAGCCAACTGTCGAGAAATCCGTTGATGAATCCGAATGACTCCTCACTGCCGAGAATGCGTTTTGCCTCGGCACGAAGTTTTTCCGGTTTCGTGAGGGAACCGTCAGCAGCGGCCTGCAGCAGGGCCGGATCGGGTGGGCCGGCGAGCAGGGCATAGGAAAGGCGCGAGGCGAGGTCGTAGGGGCCGAGCGCTTCGTTTGCTTCGTCGGTGACTTCGCTGAGATACAGAAACGAGGGGGAACAGAGGATCATTTTCACGGTGTCGAGAGCCGCCTGACGCGGCGATGCCTTTTCTGAAATTCGCTTTTCGTAGGTCTTGCGAATGCGGTCTTTGTCCGCTCCCTCCAGTGGTCGGCGAAAGGCTCGCGCTCCAAATGCGTAGAGTTGATCGAGGGCGCGTTTCTCTTTGAATCCGTCCTTTCCGAACACGGCCTGCTCTTCTTTGCCGCCCTTTTCCTCCGGCTGCGGACCTGCGATCTTGATCTCACCAATCTTGATGTGGGGAAGGGCTCCCTGCTTGAGGATGTGGGCGCGACCTACTCCTGAGCTGGAAACCTTTCCTTCGAACTCATCCTTGTAGCGCTTGTTGACCTGGATCACGGAAGCACGGGACTCGTAGGGGCCGTTCGGGAAGATGAAGCGCGGGGTCTGCCCTTTCTCGAGCCAGACGCGGAATTTCTTCCACTCCGGCTTGTCATCCGGGACGATCGTTTTGGCGAGGATCGGCTCGATCGCCTGGGGGTAGTGAATGTGGCCTTTCGTTACATCACCCGGCACGACGGCGAGCTGAAACGGTTCGGAGAAATCGATTCCGAAAATGGCGGGATCGTAGTGAGTGTCGCGGTGCTTCGCCTGGACATGGACCTCAATATCGTAGAGTCCTGAAACGGGAACGCCTTCCAGGAAATCTTCGATGTGTCCATAGCCACCCTGGCGCGTGTCGGTGTTCGGCTGTTCGTAGAGGGCGAGGAATTCATTCTTGAAGGCCGACTTGTGAGAGCCGGTCAGCTCTTCGTATTGGACAAAGTTTTTGGTGAAATGCCAGGATTTCGGTTCCATTTTCGGCTTGCCGAGTCTCGATTCGACGAGGCGGTGAGCGGCCTGGAAATACTGATCGAGAAGGAAGCCGGAAGTGACGAGCGATTCTCCGATCGTATCCATATGATGGCTCGTCTTTTCCTTCGGGAAATCTGCAGTCAGTCCCAGGGTATCGACTCGCCGACCAAAGAGAATTTCGAGGGTGTTTTCATATTCCCGGTTGGAGAGTCGGCGGATCACGGTGCGGCCTCCGGTGTTCTTGAAGTTTCCCCGGGCCACGTCGATGCTTTCCCGCAAGGCCCGGACGACGGCAATTCGTTCGTCGTCGTTCGGTTTTGCATCCGCGTCCTTCGGAGGCATCTCTTTCAGCGTGACCTGGTCGATGATTTCATCGGCGGAAATGAGATCGGCTACCGTTGTGAGAGGCAGGTCGAAGGTCTCGAATTCCCGTTCGCCTTCCTCTGCGTTCGTGTCATGACACTCCAGGCAGTAGTTGCCGAGAAACTGGAAGACGATCTTCTCGCGGGCGTCCTCTTCCGCGATGGAAAAGGAAGCCGTCAGCGCGATCAGGATCGCGGGGATGGTCGCGCGTTTCTTCATTGCCGGATGGCCGGAGAGGATTTCAGAAAGGAAGGGAAAGGCGGGTCAGGCAAAAGTCCCGGTGCTCGTTCCGAACTGCTCTGTCTCCACGCCCATACGCTGCGCAATGTCGACAAAGAGGTTGCAGAGAGGAACCTTGTTGATCCCCTTGGGCTCTACTTGCTTGAATTCCCCGTGCCCGTAGCCACCTCCCGCAAGAATGATGGGAAGATCGCTGTTCTTGTGAGAAGACCCGTTGCCCATGCCGCTTCCGAAGAGAACCGATGTGGAATCAAGAAGAGTCCGCTCGCCGTCTTCCATTTGCGAGAGCCGGGTCAGGAATTTCCCGAACTGCTCGATCTGGTAGGTTTCCAGAGTGATGAGATGGCCGACTGCCTCTTCGTCGTTTCCGTGGTGGGAAAGTCCGTGGTAGGACTTATCGATGCCGAGGTGTTGCGGAAGGAAACAGCCGCCGATCTCGAGCGTCGCGACCCGGGTCGAGTCGGTCTGCAGCGCGAGGGCGATCAGTTCGTACAGCATCGGAAGGTCTTCGACCGTGTTCTGATTCGCAGGTTTGTCGAAGGGGGCTTCCGGCTTCGGATGGCTCGTCCAACGCTTGCGAAGTTCGAGCCGCTTCTCCACATCGCGTATTGAAGTGAAGTATTCGTCGAGCTTGTCTTTGTCCTCGTGGTTGACCCGCTTTGAGAGGCGATTGGCATCGTCGAGCACCGAATCGAGAATCGAAGACTGGAGATGATTTTCCTCTACGCGCTGCTTCTGGCGTTCTTTTGAGTCGCTCACGAAAAGCTTGTCAAAGAGCTCCGCCGGATTCGTGATCGGCGGCACGCGAACGCCCGATTTCGTCCAGGCAATCTGACACCCGCCGTGAATGCCGCCCTCGGATCCGACCGTGAGCGAAGGGAACCGGGTCTGCACGCCCACTTCGTCGGCGATAAACTGGTCAATCGTCACGTTTCCAAGCGGACGGTTCTGCGCTTCCGAGTTGAGGACGCCGGAAAGGAAGGAATGCACCGCAAAGTGACCACCCTTGATCCCGTGATCGAGCCCGCGATAGACCGTCATCTGATCGCGATTGGGAAGAAGCGGCTTGAGCAGCGTCGTTTCCCCCCATTCCTTTCCGGGCGTTTCCGGAAAGAAGGACTTCTGCTGGAAGCCGAGCAGGTTGCCGACGGCAACAAAACGTTTTGCTCCTGTCCCGGCCCCTTTGGCGGCCTGAACCGCTGAGTTGCCGCCTGCGGACTTCGCCATGAGCGAAGGCAGTCCCGGTAGAGCGAGGGTGGCTCCGACGGTCTGAAGAACAAAACGGCGTCTGTCGATCGGCTTTTGCATAGGGAAACGTCATGCCGGAGCGCTGTTTCGCAAGAAGAGTCGGGGTCCGCTTTGACGTGTCATCCGGTTGGCTGGGGAATGCCGCCTTTGATCGAAATGATGGGCGTTTTGGTCAAATTATCCCAAAAAAATCAGACCGCTTTCCGCCACCCGGCCCTGTTGAGTGGACGACTGAACCCTGTTTGGTAAAGTAGACCCGTTATTTTGCTATGAAGATTTTCCGTATCTATTTGATTCTCCTCTCCTTTGTCCTGTTGTCCGCGGGCTTCGCCGATGACAGACCCAACGTGGTTTGGATTGTTTCCGATGACCTCGGGCCGGAACTCGGGTGCTATGGCTATCCCGACGTCGCGACTCCGAACCTGGATCGCCTTGCGAAAGAGGGGACCCGCTTTACCCACGCCTTTTCGACGGCTCCGGTTTGTTCCTCTTCGCGGACCGCGTTTCAAACGGGCCTGTATCAAACGACCGTGGGGGGACATCATCACAATACGCGGGACAAAAAGCCGCTTCCGGATTTTGCGACGACGGTGACGGAGGAAATGCAGAAAGCCGGCTACTTTGTGAGCAACGGCCGCGGCGGCAAGGAACCGGAAACCCGACTCGCGAAATCCCATCTCAACTGGACCTACGACGCCCGCGAGTTTTTCGACGGGAATGACTGGACGCAGCGGGCAAAGGGGCAGCCGTTTTTTGCCCAGGTGCAAATCAAGGAGCCGCATCGCGAATTCGTGAAGGCGGAGAAAGAATATCCCAATGCGCCCATTCCTCCCTACTACCCGGAGCATCCCGTAACGACCAGGGACTGGGCGAACTATCTCGCCAGCATCGAAGTGCTCGACGAGAAGGTCGGCCTGGTGATGGATCGGCTCGATGAGGAAGGGCTCGCTGACAACACGCTCGTTTTGTTCTTCGGCGACCACGGGCGTCCTCACGTCCGGGGAAAGCAGTGGCTCTACGATGGAGGTTTGTTAGTGCCTCTCCTCGCGCGCTGGCCGGGGAGTGTGGAGGCGGGCAAGGTCGACGACCGTCTTGTTTCCCTGATCGACATGATGCCGACAACTCTCGCGGCGGCCGGCGTGAAGGCGCCGGATAACCTCGTCGGGGCGAATCTCTTTGATCCGGATTTTTCGGGGCACGAAAAACTTTTCGCGGCACGCGACCGTTGCGGGGATGCGCCCGATCGGATTCGTTCGGTGCGGACACGCGACTTCAAATACATCCGCAACTTCCGCCCGGAGATTCCCTACATGCAGCACAGCGGCTACAAGCGGGCCGGGTATCCTGTCGATACGGTCATGCGAGTCCTTCACGGAGAGGGGAAATGGACTTCGCCCTTCATGGCAAAGACGCGGCCGAAGGAGGAACTCTATGACCTGAATGCCGACCCGAATGAAATGGAAAATCTCGCCGAGGATCCTGCACATGAAGAAATTCTCTCGCAGTTGCGCGGTGAAATGGATCAATGGGTCAATGAGACCGGTGACCTCGGAGCGGTCGATGAGTCTCTTTCCGTCGATCTTGAGAAGGTCATGGCGGAAAAGTGGAAGACCTACGAAAAGAAGCAGAAGAGCCGTGGTCTCGATCCGAAAGGCTCCGACCGGGTCTACCTGGAATGGTGGGAGAAGGAGTTGGGGGTTAAGTAATGCCCGCTCTTCGACTGTTTTCCCTGCCGCTTCGATCGGCTCTCCTGTTGCTCTGGTGCGGGCACTGTGGAGGTGTGAGCGGCGAGGAGGTAGCCGCCTTCACGCAAGGCGATCGTGCCAGGCAAATGGGCCTCCCGCAATCCGTGAGCGAAGCCAGCTTCGCGGAGCTCAAGGCCCATCCGCCGTTTTCCCGATCCCTTGATCTATCGGAGTCCATCATTCTCACCGGTGTCGCGAGGGTGGGGGGGACGCTGTATGCGACTCTGTTTGAAAAGGAGAGCGGGGTGACTCGCATTGTTTCCAACACTTCGAATCAGGAAGGTTGGAGACTGGTGCAACTGGGAGGGAATGAATCTGAACTCGAGACGGTGACCGCTACGGTTTCGATTTCGGGAGGGGAGGTCTTTTCGGTCCGCTACAACCAACAGCAACTTCAGCCCGGCCCGGGTGCCAGTAGAGGTATTCCCGGGGGATCGAATTCCGGAGAAAAACCGCCCAAGCCGGAGCGCGACTACCGGGAAGGGGTGTCGGGAGACGGCTTCCGGGGACCGACGCCCCCGGACCTTGTCCGGAAACTTTCTTTGCTGAAAGAGGATGATCGAAACCGGATCATTCATGAGATTCGGGTGATCCGTGATAAAGGCGTCAGCAGCGAGGAAAGACAGGTTATCTTCCGCCGCATGGTCGACCGGGCCGTGCAGCAACGTAGGTGAAATGGGAGCGACCGAACAGGCACCCTCTCACCGCATCGCGGTCTTGCTGCGTCTCCCGCGATCATTCAGATTGGAAGCATGCGATGGCTCCTGTTTCTGCTCCCGGCCTTCTTTGGCTTGTCTCTCCCGGCGGAGGAGAATCCGGTCGTTCCCGGCAAGCGGAGTGTCATCCGGTTTTCAGAATCTCCCGTCCAGTCTTCGGATCCGGTTCAGGTTCGTTACCGGATCATGGCGGCAGAGAATCCGGGAGACTACGATGTAACGAAAGAAGCCTTTGAAATCTTGCTGCCGGAAGACTGGAATCCCCGCGATCCTTATGGATTGTTCATTTGGATCGGTGCGGGAGATTCTCCCCGAATTCCGAAGGAATGGGACAAGGTGCTTGCGAAGCACCGGTTGATCTATATCGGGGCGCAGAATTCAGGAAACAAACGCAACATCTTCGATCGCATCCGGATGGCGATCGATGCCAACCACAATTTGCGGCAGCGCTACCGTATCGACGGGCGGCGCGTCTATGTGTCCGGCTTCTCGGGAGGCAGTCGCGTCGCAAGTATGCTCGGCGTGGCGTGGGGCGATATGTTCAGCGGCACAATCTGCTGTATGGGTGCCAATTTCTACACCGATGTTGCGGCACCGGATGGCAAGGTCTACGGCCTCAATTATCTCCCCGGCGAACAATTACTCCCCCTCGTGAAACAGGCTTGTCGCTATTCGCTGATCTCTGCCGAAAATGATTTCAATCTCGCCAACACAAGAGGCGTCTACAAAAACGGATTCGTGAAGGAGGGCTTTCAGCACGTGCAATTCTTCGAAGTTCCCGGTCTTGGTCACAAAATGCCGCCGGCGGGCTGGCTCGAAAAGGCGATCCAGTTTGTGGATCAGGGAAAGGAATGGCAGGCTTCGGCAGAAAACCCCAACGTGAAATGAAATACCATCTCCTCTGGCCCGTAATCACCCTGATCGCTTTCGTTGGAATCCTGCAAGCGGCTGACCGCGGCCGGGGAATCGTCCCGCGTCCCAATGATCCGGTTCCTGAAGGAGAGGTCCGGAAATTTACAGGCGATTGGGAGGGCGCCAGGCTGAGCCGGGATATTCGCATTCTCTGGCTTTCCGGTCCTGAGGATCACAGAGGTGGCGAGCATGATTACATCCGCATCAAGGAACTCTTTGTCCCGATGCTGAAGACGATCCCGCGGGTTTCGGTGGACGAAGCCTTTCAATTTCCGACCCGGGAACAGTTTGATCAGGCCGATCTCCTCATTCAGTATCTCCACCTTCCTGATCTCACGGACGAACAATTTGCGATGTACCGGGCATTTGTGGATCGCGGTGGCGCTGTCGTTTCGATTCACGAATCCTGCATCATGCGGCCCGTCGATCGCGCGGAAAAACTGGCAGCTTGCATTGGGTGCTCCTGGAAGGGAAACGATACGTCCCAATGGAGCAAATTCTCCCACGATCACCCGCTCTTTCTCAAGACAACGCATCCCGCATTCTCCGGCCTGCCCGAATCCCTTCCCCTGAATGATGAGTCCTACTGGAATCTCCTCGCCCGTGACAATGTCGAAGTCATCGCCGCGATTGCTCCGGCCGGCAATGCAGCGGGCCGTTCCTTTAACGAGATCCTCAAAAGTGAAGGGGTTCGCGGAGATGCCTTCTGGACCTACACCTCGGGAAAAGGAAAAGTCTTCGGAACGACGACCGGTCACTACACCTACACCTTCCACGATCCGATGTATCGCCTGCTCCTGATGCGCGGCATCGCCTGGACGCTCGATGAAAAGCCGGGACCCTTTATGCCTCTTGTTTTTGAAGGCATCACCAATGACAACGGTCTCGTTGGCACAATCGACACGATGCTCGATTACGAAAACCGGAAACGTTGAATTGTCTTCGGTTGATTGACCTTCTGTGCTTCCGGATATTTCGGGTGACCCGGCTGCTTCGGCCGATCGCGGAAGAAAGCGGAAAATTCGTGAAAAATTGATGTGACAAAACCGTTACCTTTGGCAAGGTCGGCCGGATCTCTGATCTTCCCCATGGATACTATTGTCTTCGTTCTTAAAATTCTCGGCTCTCTGGGAGTCTTTCTCTACGGCATGAAGGTCATGTCGGAGGGCATGCAACGAACGGCTGGCGAGAGAATGCGTCGAATTCTCGCGACGATGACAGGGAACCGCTTTACCGGGATGCTGACGGGCGTCGCAACGACAGGGATGATTCAATCCTCCTCGGCAACGACCGTGATGGTCGTGAGTTTCGTCAGTGCCGGGCTGCTCACGCTGACGGAGTCGATCGGTGTGATCATGGGGGCGAATTTGGGAACGACGTTGACGGCCTGGATCATCGCGTTGGTCGGAAAGTTTTCTTTGGCCCAGTTGGCGCTTCCGATCATAGGGATTGGCTTGCCTCTTTTCTTTGCGGGGAGAAATAAGTGGCGAAGCATGGGGGAGGTCCTGATCGGATTCGGACTCCTCTTTTACGGTCTTTCCCTTCTCAAGGAGTCAGTTCCGGATCTGAAGTCGATGCTCGCGAGCACGGATCCGGCTTTGAAGGCACAGGCAGAGGAAATTCGGGAATTCGTTGCTCAAATCAGCGGAAAAGGCTACTTCTCCATCTTCCTTTTCCTCGGGATTGGTGTTGTTTTGACCCTCGTGGTGCAATCTTCCTCCGCTGCCATGGCGATCACAGTGACGATTACCCTGCAGGGCTGGATCGGATTTCACGAATCTGCAGCCATTGTTCTGGGCGAAAATATCGGGACGACAGTGACCGCCTGGCTTGCCTCGATCGGTGCCAGTGCCGATGCAAAGCGGGCGGCACGGGCGCACTTTGTTTTCAATATTCTCGGGGTGATCTGGATGCTACTGATCTTCTATCCCTTCACGAGTGGAGTGAGCGCACTGGGGGATATGCTTCCGGACAGTTTCCGGACAGAGAAACACGATTCCGATGTGGGCTTCAAACTGGCCATATTTCACTCTCTCTTCAACCTCTGTAATATCCTGCTTTTGATTGGTTTTGTGCCGCAGATCGCAAAGTTGGTGACCAAATGGGTGCGGGATGACAAGGAGGAAAAGCAACCGGGGCTGCAATTCATTTCGCAGTCTCTTCTCGATGTAGGGGAGCTCAATCTTCCCGAGGCAGAGAATGCTACCAGAGAGCTCGCGGGTATCACTCGCACGATGTTCAACCACTATCTCAACGTCCTGAGTCACCCTGATGAGGATTTGAGTGAAGAGGTGAAGCTCCTGAAAAATCTGGAGGACGACGCGGATGGCCTGACCGATGACATTACGGAATATCTTGTTCGTACTTCAGCCGCAGAAATCAGTACGGACAATGCACGGGCCGTGAGCTCGATGGTGCGAATTGCTTCCGAGTTGGAAGAGATTTCGGACGTAATTTACCGATTGGTTCAGATTACGGCCCGCAAATACCGGAATGACCGGGCTTTCGGGGAGGAAGCCAGTGCGAATGTTTCTGATTTCGCAAAGACGATTGTCGAGATGATAAAAACCTATGAGCTCGCCCTGGAATCCGGGGGGGCGGACGAGGAAATATTGAAGCGTGCCGGAGAACTCGAACAAAAGACCGATCGTCTCCGCAAGGCTTACAACAAGGCATCGATGCAGCGGATGGCCTCTGCCGAGAACTCCGTGAAGACGGAAATGATCACGGTGGAGATTCACAATCAATTTGAGCTGATTGGAAACTACGCGCTCTCGATCGTAAAGTTGGCCTACGGCCTCAGTCACGAAGAGGAAGAGCGCGAATCGTAGGGGCATCAATGGCTGAGAATAGTTCCTCGCGGCCACGATGCGAACGGATCCGGCCGTGCTTGCTCCGACGAGTGGAGTATGGCCGGGCGTGATTGTGACGCAAAATCGGGTTGGCAGCCCAGCTTCTCCTGCGGCATCATAGGGCATGATTTTGAATCGAATTGCACTGATTCCCCTTTCCCTGTTCGCGCTCATCGGAACGGTCACAGCCCAGGAGGAGGAAGGGTCTGCGACCAAGTCCCTTGGCGATCTCTTCAACAAGGTAAAGGATATGAAGGTGCCCGAGTCGGTCACCAACCTGCCCTCCCAGATCACTGAATTGAAGGAATCCTATCTCGAAACGGCGAAGACCGTGGAGGAACTGCGCAGCGAAGTGGAAAACCTCCGCCGCGACGTCTACGCACTCAGCAGGGAAAACGAGGAACTGAGAAAGGCGGTTGGAGTAAAAATTAAGGATGACAATCTTGCCGCGCTGCTCAAGCCCACCGAGATCAGTGCCACCGACCTCGTGACCCGCTATGCCGAAGACTCCGCACTCGCAGATGAACGCTATCGGGACAAATATCTCAAGGTGGTCGGGTTGGTCGCTGGCTTTGAAGCGGGAACCCAGTCGATCGAGATTCTTCTCCGGGCAGATGGACAGGATTCCAAGGTCCGGTGCTTTGTCCAGACTGGAGCCGACCTCTTCGTCGATGTCCTTCCCTCCCAGGGGCGCTTAATCAGCCGGAATGACCGTCGAACGCTCCTCACCGTGGGCCAGCCGGTCGCGATCATCGGAACCTGCCGCGGCGCGGGGCTCAATGTCGAAATTCTCAATGGACGGCTCGACGGGATCGTCGAAAGAGAGATCAAAGAACCTGAGCCGAAAAAGTGATCTTTGCAGACCGGAGCTCGCAGGCACCGGGGCTTCCGGGACAGAATCCTGCTCCAGGCCAGAACGATGATTTCGCGATGGGCCTGAGCCGGAAACTTCAATCATCGAATAGCAGAACTCCGCGTCCCCGGAACCGCTGACGTCCCCGCTCATTGACCTTGAAGGGCTTGTTCATGCGCAGTCGTCCCCGGAATGTGCCAACAATGATGAAGCGCCGTTGCACCCTGACGTAAGTGCGCTTCCTTTCGCTGATGTTGTCGTAATCGGTCCCCTCGACGCGGAGGTTGACCCAGGCCGGGTAGTAGCCCGTGATGTTGGACTCGGCCAACCTGGTGCCGGGCACGCTGGTGAGGGCACCGGAAACAAATACTTTCTCATCGGTCGGGGTTCCCCGGCGATACCCATCGTAGGAAGAGTAGCGTCCGGTCCGAATTCCGCGATACGTGCCGCCGATGTTCTGGCGGACCTTGTTGTTGTTAATCTTTCCACGGACAGTCAGGTAAAACGCGCCGCCTTCGGCAGTGTTCTGGATGCCCGGAAAAAGCAAAGCGAAGACTGCACCCACAAAATAGATTGCATGGACTCTGCGAGGAGTTGGGCTTTTGCTCATGGTGCATTCTTTCGGACATCGAACGATTGTCAATCTCCCAATTGCATGCGGAATGGCGGAGGTCGGGGAGAACGGTGTCATTCGGAAAGTATACCATTTCTTTTCTTCCCCTGCGTTTCCCCTTCCACGGGGGACATAGACAGTCTATTCTGCGACCCGCTATGAAGTCCCGTATCGTTACCCTTTTTTCTTTCCTCTCGATCCTTTCCATTTTCGCAATCCTTCCCGGCGCGGAGAGCAAGGCCGAACCTACCAATGCCATAGAAGCAGCGGCGAAAAAGGCCGCTGCCGAAGCGGAAGTGGATTCTCAATACGCGGCTCTCGTCGAAAAACTGCCTGCGGCGGAGCGGGCCTGGGAGGAAGTGTTGCAGTCCGAGCTCGGGAACTTCTATCTTCCGATCCACAAGAAGCAAAAGGTACAGGGGCAATCCAATGCGTGGGATTTTGTGCACGACGATCCCAATCTGCCGCGGGTCCTCCTGATCGGGGATTCCATTTCCCGTGGATACACCCGGGCAGTTCGTCGGGAAATGAAAGGGGAGGCGAACGTTCATCGCGCTCCGGCCAATTGCGGCCCGACTGCGACCGGACTGAAGAAACTGGATATCTGGCTCGGAAACGGAAAGTGGTCGGTCATTCATTTCAATTTCGGAATTCATGATCGGAAGACTCCGCCGGAGGAGTATCAGGAGCGTCTCCGGGAAATCGTGACCCGGCTTAAGGCCACCGGTGCCGTCGTGATCTGGGCCAGCACGACGCCCGTTCCTACCGACTGGAAAGAGGGGCCGGAGATGGCAGCTGCGATTGCAGAGAAGAATCAGATTGCGGCAAAGGTGATGAAAGAGAACGGGGTCGAGATCAATGATTTGTTCACCTTCATCACCCCGCACCTTGAGGAGACTCAGAACGCCGGTGATGTCCACTTCGGCTCGAAAGGATACGATCTTCTCGGCGGCCAGGTTGCTGGGGCCATTCGCGAAGTCATCGAGAAATGAGAAGTCGGGCGACCCCGCCGGCGATCACCTCATCTGAAACGTTTCCTCCCATTTCGGCATCCCGTTTTCAATCCAGCTCTTTAATCCGGCAGCGGTATCGTGCCATTGGGGGTCTGTCAGGGTTTTGCTCCACTCTCGGCCGTCATTTACCATTGTCTTGAGGACATCCTTGTTCGCTTTGGCAAGATCTTCTGATTCATCGAAATCGGAAGTGACGTCGAAGACCTTCCAGGCTCCGAACTGCTTCCGGTAGGCTTTCAAATTGCCGCGCCGAATCGCCACCTCGTTTCCTCTGCCATGATGACGAAGCCAGAAGACGGGCTCGTCCGGGCGGGGATCCTTTCCGGCGAGGAAATCGGACCAGATGTTTTTTCCATCGAGCACCTTTCCCGGGGGCACGGAGGCACCTGCCAGTCCGGCGAAGGTAGGGTAGAGATCCAGCGCAAGGACGGGATGATCAAAGACTTCGCCGGAGGGCACCTTTCCGGGCCAGTGCATAAACATGGGGACTCGAATTCCCCCTTCGAGGGTGGAACCCTTGTCGTCCTGTAAGGGTGCGTTGCTGGCGGCCTGCAGAATTTTCCCGCCGTTGTCGCTCATGAAAACGATGAGGGTGTTGTCGACAATTGAGTCGGTCGTGTCGCCGTCCCCGTTCGGATCTTCCAGGGCCGTCATGATCTGCTCCATTCCGCGATCAACCGCATACATCATCGCGACATAGTTCTGTCGCTTTTCGTAGTCCTGGTAGTTGATCCCGTTTCCAGGATTGGCGGGCTTGTGATCCGGATAGAGATGCTGGAGATCTTCGGTCTTTCCGTGGAGGGGAGAGTGGGGTGCGTTGTAGGCGAGGTAGAGAAAGAACGGCTTCTCCTTTTCCACCCCCTTTCCGATGAAGTCGATCGCCTCTTTGGTGAAGGTGTCGGTGATGTAAGCTCCTTCGGGAGAATGGATTTCCTCCCCGTTTCTTTCGAGGAAATACTGATAGTCGTTGATCTTCGGCTCCACCTTGTCCGTCAGGTAGGGGTAGTATTGGTGTCCACCGCCGACAAATCCGTAAAACTCGTCGAATCCCCGGGTATTGGGATGAAAAGGCTTCGAGGCACCGACATGCCATTTGCCGATGCAGCCGGTGAAGTAGCCGGATTCCTTCAGGACGGTGCTCATCATCGTCTCGGTCTCGGGCAGTCCCCGGTCGTTGTAGTCTTCCAGGTTCTTCGCCACGTCCGGGAGATTCTTTTGCCCACCATAACAATGCGGCATCCGCCCGGAGAGCAGAGCCATGCGGCTGGGACCGCAGAAGGGGTGGGCGACATAGGCCTGCTTAAAGATGGTTCCCTTGCGGGCAAGGGCATCAATGTTTGGAGTGACGACATCCGTTTCGACCCCAAAGAGGTCAGCATTGAAACCGACATCGGCGTATCCGAGATCGTCGAGGAAGATGAGAAGGATATTGGGCTTCGCCCCGGCGTTTGCCGACGATTGTCCGATTGTGGATTCGGGAAGAAGGGCCGGAAATCCAAGGAGGGCGGTAAAGGCGGTCAGAAAGCGGAAAATCATTCAGGATGGGTAGTTCAGGATCAAACTGTTCTACTCTCAACACTGCCGGATTCGCTGGAATCTAACAGGAGAAATTAGTGGGCCGCGGGCCTGCTTTGCCGGGTGGGAATTCGAATTCCGTTCGATCCAACAGGGAAATTGCGGCAGGATTGCGTTGAGACGGGAGTAGGCGTCCGTTGAATACTCTGATTTCCTGAATCTCAATGAACCGTCTTTTCTTTTTCGCAATTTCTCTCATCGGCTGGCTTATCGGTGTTGGAAAAGCGGATGACCGTCCCAACATCTTATGGATCGCGATTGAGGACTGGTCTCCTGATTTGTCCTGCTACGGGACCAGGGGGCTCGAGACCCCGCATGTCGATCAACTGGCTTCGGAAGGAATCCGATACGAGTGGGCCTTTACCACTTCGCCGGTCTGCTCCACTTCGCGCTCAGCGATGATGACCGGGTTTCATCAGAATTACATTGGAGCCAACCAACATCGGGAGCACGACAAGCAGGCGCTTCCCCACGGGATCAAGCCCATTCCCCATCTCATGGCTGAAGCCGGCTACTACACGGCCCTGATGAGCTACAAGACGGACTGCAACTTTCTGCCGGATTCGAAATCGGATTTGTTCACGGGAAAAGACTGGTCGGAGAGAAAGGACGGGCAGCCGTTCTTTGCCCGGATCACATTTGGCGGGACACATCGATCCTGGAAGCGTGACTCGAAACGACCAATCGACATCGCCGATGTGGAGTTACCGCCCTACTACGCCGATACCGAATTTGTTCGTCGCGACTGGGCGAACGGTTTGGAGCAGATGAAACTCGTCGATTGGGAAGTGGGTGCTCTTTTACAGCGGCTCGAAGACGAAGGGCTGGCGGAGAACACGATCGTTTTTTTCATTGGCGACCATGGGCGCTGCCATATTCGTGGAAAGCAGTTTCTCTACGACGGGGGAATACGCATACCCATGATCATGCGTTGGCCGGGGAAAGTGGAACCGGGGCAGGTGAGCGAAGACCTGATCCAATCCATCGATATCTGCGCGACCGTTCTCGAGGCCGCCGGGGTTGAGGCTCCGGTTCCTTTACACGGGAAGAGTCTGTTCAGTAAAGACGTCAAAGCCCGGAAGTATATTTTTGCCGCCCGCGATAAAATGGACGAAACCCACGACGCGATGCGTTCCATCCGGTCCAGGGATCACAAGTTGATCCTGAATCTCATGCCGGAGCGTCCTTACTTGCAATACAACCGCTACAAAGAGGGTGCTTATCCCGTCCTCGCGGAGATGAGTATTCTACATTTAAAGGGTGAGCTGACTCCTGCGCAGGCCGCCTTCTTTGCTTCGTCGAAGCCGGAAATCGAGCTGTTCGATCTGAAGAAGGATCCCTTTGAAGTGAACAACGTTGCTGATGATCCCGGCTACGAGAAAGTGAAAGCGGAACTGCTCGCCGAGCTGGAGAAATGGCGGGCCGAAGTGATTCAAGATGAGGGCGTCACGGACGAATTTCGAGCCGTCGATCGATTTCCCAAGGCAATGCCGGAAGGCTTCACAAAGGTCGATGACTGGGTCGTGGCGAATGCGGAGAAGTTTGATTTCAACAAATTCGGTTGGCCGGGCTGGTATCCTACCCGGACCCTCGAAGAGTGGCAGAAAGCCCGTGGGATGTGGGAAGCCTACGTGATGCGGGGCCCTGAAGAGTCCGTTCCAAGGCCGTCGATCAGCCACTCAAAAAAGAAAAAGAGAAAGTAAGCTCCGTGATGGAAGGGTGAGGGCCCGGCATTCCTTCGAACGACATTCACTTCAAACAACATTCCCGTATATGAAACTGACTGCGTATTTTCTACTCATCGGAGCCTTTCTTGCTTCTGTCGCTTGCAGCGAAGCTGCCGGGCCGCCTAATATCGTCGTGATCATGGCTGACGATTTGGGCTACGCGGATTTGAGCTTTCTGCCCCAGTCACCTCCTGACATTGACACTCCTGCGATCGACCGGCTCGCGGCCGAAGGGACCTATTTCAGCAATGCCTACGCCACCGCGCCGATTTGCAGCCCGTCACGATGCGGGATGATCACGGGTCGTTACCAGCAGCGATGGGGCAACTATTGGTATGGTCAGGGCGGTCTGCCGAATGAGGAGACGACTCTGCCGCAGGTGCTGAATGAACTGGGCTATTCTTCGCACAAAATCGGGAAAACCCACCTCAATGGAGGCCCTGCTGAGCATCCTCTCGATCATGGCTTTCAGGATTTCCTGGGCTTCATGCATCATACCTGGGATTACATTCGCCTGAGCGAAAAGGACCTCGCCGCCTACCAAGAGCGGGCGGGCGGGAAGTCTCTCGGTATCCTCAATGTGGGGCCCCTCGAAAAGGGAAAGGGCGGCAGGGCCTCGTATGAAGAGGGCTTTACTACGGAGATCTTTACCGAAGAAGCCATCAAGAGGATCCGGGCCGGCCAGGAAAGTGAGAAGCCTTTCTACATTCAACTGGAGCACAATGCGGTTCACATGCCGACCTATGTTGCGGATCCGGATTACGCCCGCGAGGCGGGCTACGAGCAGCCGGTCTGGGATCGCGAGGCTGCAAAGTGGGAGTTTCCATTTTGGGATCCAAACGAGATGAGCTGGAATGACTGGCACAAGAAGTGGGGTCATCTCGGCGAGGTCGATTCGCTGGGGCGAAAGCGATATCTCGCCAACCTCGCAGCACTCGATGACAGCGTTGCGAGTATTCTTGCGGCCCTTGAGGAGACGGGACAGCGCGGGAACACCATTCTTGTTTTTCTGTCCGATAACGGAGGAACCATCAACACCTACTCCAACAACTCGCCGCTTCGTGGCTACAAATATATGTTCGGCGAGGGAGGGGTTCGTATTCCGATTATTGTCTCGTGGAAAGGGCAGTTGCCGGAGGGCCAAACGAGGTCGGTACTGACATCCGGGATGGATATTTTCCCCACGGTGGTCGAACTCGCCGGCGGGACTCTCCCCGCGAACCTGGATGGAAAAAGCCTCGTGAAAACGATCCGGAATCCCGAGGTCGATTCCGTTCACGACTTTCTCTGTTTTTCCGACGGCAAAGGTACCTGGAGTATTCGTCAGGGCGACTGGAAGCTGATTCAGTCCGCCGGCTGGGTTCACAGCAACTACGAGCTTGATGAAAATAATCTCGCCCGTTCGGCTCCGGATTACCTTTACCCGGAGGGCTTGGTCCTATTTAACTTGAAAGAGGACATCGGTGAGACACGAAATCTCGCAGACATTCACCCGGAAAGAGTCGCCGCCCTGAAAGCGAAGTATGAGGCCTGGCGCGGCGAAATGGGGGCTCCCCGTCGTGGTAAGACCAGAAAGAAGTGATCATTTTTTTCTTCGTCTCCTGACTCAAGAGGGTTAGGTCTCACACACAACCCTGTTTAGATACCGATTTATGAAACAACCACTCCTCTCTTTTTTCGCCGTCCTCGGGATGGCTTTTACTAGTGCCGCCATGGCCAATCCGGTTTGCTACGAAGCGAATCCAGAGAACGCCAAGGGCAAGCATATCGTATTCATCGCGAGCGACCACGAATACCGTGGAGAAGAAACTTTGCCGGCGATGGCCCGGATTCTGGCGAAACGCCACGGCTTCGATTGCACCGTTCTTTTCGGACTCGATGAGAACGGAGAAGTCAAAGCGGGCGAGTCTAATATCCCGGGGCTGGAGGCGCTCGAGAAGGCGGATCTGATGGTGCTTTTCACCCGCTTCCAGGCTCTCCCTGATGAGCAGATGAAATACATCGATGCCTATCTGAACCGGGGCGGCCCCGTCATGGGGCTCCGAACTTCAACTCATGGATTTAAGTATGGGAACAAGGAGAGCGCGTATTCCAAATACGATTTTCAATCCAAGGTTGAAGGATACGAAAAGGGATTCGGTCATCAGGTCCTGGGTCAAACCTGGGTGGGGCACTATGGAAAAAATCACCAACAGAGCACTCGAATCACGATCATCCCCGACAAAGCCGGTCATCCCATACTCACAGGCGTGAAAGACATTCACGTGCAGTGCGGCGGATACAATGCCGAGGCGGCGGACGACTGGAATATCCTGACCATGGCGCAGCCGCTCATGAGCATGGAGTTCGATGGGGAGCCCGATGCGACGAAGCCGCCCATGGCATCCGAGTGGACGCGTGAATACACCGGGGCAAACGGAACGAAGGGGCGGGTCTTCACCTCCCTCTACGGTGCTTCCGAAGATATCCTGAATCCCGGCTATCGGCGGATGTTGATCAATGCGACCTACTGGCTGCTGGGGCTGGAGGATTCCATCAAGGCCGATGCGCCCATTGACTTCGTGGGGCCCTACCAGCCCAATACCTTTCGCGGGGGAGGCTATGCCCGGGGAGTGAAACCGGAGATGTACAAGGGATTCGAAAGCCCGGTTCCCGCCAACAACAACACGGGCACTCCGAAAGCGAAAGGAAAGCCCAAGCCGAAGAAAGGGTAGTGAAGCATCGCTGCCATCACCAGATGGCACGGTTCGCCAACATTCTTATCATGAAGACTCCCGCTCTCCTTGTCGCCCTGTTTCTGGGAGCTGTAACGGGTTTCGCAAAACAGCCCAACGTCATTCTGATTTTTGCGGATGACCTCGGTCCCGGATTGCTGGGATGCTACGGGCAGAAGCTGATCAAGACTCCCCACATCGACCGGCTTGCGGAAGAGGGGATGAAGTTTACGAACTACTACGGCGGTGTCTTTTGTGCGCCGGCGCGTTGGACCCTGCTGACGGGACTGCACGACGGTCGTATCGGAGGATGGGAGCAAAGCTCAGCCGGGCTGCCCATTGCGCGTGACGCCGGGCAGATATCGGAGGCTGAGTTCCGGAGCCGATTTGAGAAACTGAAAGCGGGGGCGGTTCCGATTGCTCCGCAGGAGATCTTTCTGGGCCAGGTGGCTCAGGAGGCTGGCTATGTCACTTCCCAGTTCGGGAAACTCGACCGGGGATTTCTCACCTGGAACGAGCGGGTCAAAAGGTTTGGCTGGGACTATCATGTCGGCTACTACGATCATCAGAGGGCACACGGATTTTACCCCCCCTACCTTTGGAGGAACGGAGAGCGCTTTGAACTCCCCGGGAACAGCGATCCCAAGTGCGGGAAAATGAGCGAGAAAGGGGATGAGCCGGTTGGCTCGGGAGGTGAGACCTATTCGCAGAATGTATTTCTCGAGGAGATTCTCCAGTTCATTCGGAAGCACAAAGAGAAACCCTTCTTTCTCTATCATTCAACTCAACTTCCGCACGGGCCGGTTGCGATTCCGGAGTTGCATCCGGATTTCGCCGATCACCCGACGTTTTCGCTCGCCGAGAAAAAATACGCTTCCATGGTCAAGATGCTCGATGACCATGTCGGCCTGATCATGGCGGAGTTAAAGGAGCAAGGCATCGATGACAACACGGTCGTCCTGTTTACGTCTGACAACGGTCACGAACTCTACTACGGCCCGAAGCCATCCTATCATCAGCAAAAAATGCCTGATGGCGAAAAGGCGAACTTGACCGACAAAAAGTGGAGGAGCTCAGAATGTGGTGACGTTTTTGATGGTGCCGGGGGACGGGCGGGGCTGAAGCGTGCCGGTTTCCAGGGTGGGATACAATGCCCCATGATCGTCCGCTGGCCGGGGAAAATCGCTCCCGGGACGGAAACGGATTTGCTTAGCGCTCACTATGATTTCATGGCCACCCTGGCGGAACTGGTCGGAGTGGAGGCGCCTGCAGGAAAAGACGGGATCTCCTATGTGCCGACCCTGCTCGGTCTGTCACAGGACGAGGCCCACGACTTTGTATTCGTGAACAACCGGTTTAACCGGATGGGCAGCTCGGCTCTGATTTCCGCCGATGGCTGGAAGCTGATTGAGATCGACCGGAAGAAGAATCAGTTCCAGCTCTACAACATTCGGGAGGACAATGAGGAACGTCACGAAATCTGCAGTGCCCATCCCGATCGAGTGGAAGCGCTGAAAGCAATTCTGCTGCAGGAACTCGACTCGGAACGCCCCGATCGGTAGAAATTTCAGCCCGGCAGGGATCCACCGCCTGTTTCCAACTCCTCTCATGATGATCACCCGACGAAACGCATTTCAATTGCTAGGCGCAACTTCTCTCGCTCCTTTTCTCCCGGCCTACGGCGAATCGAAGATCAACTTTTCCATTGGGGCCTGCGACTGGTCGATCGGGCACAAGCAGCACATTGATGCGTTTTCGACCGCCGGGGAAATCGGACTCGAAGGACTTCAGATCAGCTTCAGCACTCCCGGATCAGAATTTGATCTCCGGGACAAAAAAGTGCGCGAGGACTACTATCGTCGTGTCGACGAGACCGGGATCAGGATCGCTTCGCTTGGTATGGGGATTCTCAACCAGGAGCCTCTGGCGACCAATCCTGATTCTCTTGAGTGGGTCAGCGATGCGATTGACGTCATGGCCGCGATGGAAAAAGAACAGCCTGACAAAGCTACGAAGATCTGTCTGCTCGCCTTTTTTGGCAAAGGGGACATCAACGGCAAGCCGGAGTTGATGGATGCCGTGACCGAAAAGCTCAAGTCGCTTGCCTCGAAGATGGAGGATCACGGAGTCGTCTTTGGCATCGAGTCGCTCCTCTCTGCCGACGACCATCTCAAGATCATGGACGGGGTTGGTTCAAAGAATCTGCAGGTCTACTACGACACCGCCAACTCCAACCGGATGGGATACGATATCTACGAAGAGGTGGTGCAGTTGGGGAACGACCGGATCTGCCAGATTCATTGCAAGGAGAATGGCGCTTTGCTCGGGGAGGGGATCATTGATTTTCCGAAGTTTAAACAATCACTCGATCAAATCGGATACGAAGACTGGCTCATCATCGAAGGTGCCATGCCCAAAGGGGCCAAAGTGGTGGAGTCGTATCAGAAAAACCGCACGCTTCTTGATCATGTGTTTCGAAACGGGAATGCCGATTGAATCGAAAGTAATCCTGTGAGACGTAGATTCTATGATGAAAGCTCTCTCACTCACTTCCCTTCTTCTTCTTTTGTTCACATCCACGCTGCAGGCGGAGATTGTCGGTGAGGCGGTTGAATACGAATCTGCCGGCGCGACCTGCGAAGGCTGGCATGCGTTTGATAACCGTATCGAAGGGAAGCGCCCCGCTGTTCTGATAGTGCACCAGTGGACGGGCCTGACCGATTACGAAAAGATGCGGGCGGAAATGCTGGCGAAGCTTGGCTACAATGTCTTCGCCCTCGATATCTACGGGAAAGGAATCCGTCCCCAGCCTCCGGAGTCGGGGAAGATGTCAGGAAAGTTCAAGAGTGACCGGCAACTTTTCCGGAAGCGTCTCAACGACGGGCTCAAGGTTCTTCAGAGTCTGCCACAGACTGACTCCGGAAAAATCGCTGCGATTGGATACTGCTTCGGCGGAACCGGTGTTCTCGAGCTGGCCCGGAGCGGAGCGGACATTGAAGCGGTTGTCAGTTTTCACGGGGGGCTCGGAACCCCGACTCCGGAGGATGCCGGGCAGATTCAGTGTGAAGTCATGGCGCTACACGGAGCGGTGGATCCCTTCGTGCCGGCGGACGAGGTAGCCGGCTTCCATCGGGAAATGCTCGCAGCCAACGTCGCCTACACCTTTACGGCGTATCCGGATGCGGTGCATGCGTTTACCCAGAAGATGGCGGGCGATGATCCCTCGAAAGGGGCCGCCTACCAGGCGGAAGCGGATGCTCTCTCCTGGGCGGCAATGGCGGAATTTTTCGAGCGAAAGCTCAAGTGAGGCCTGAGGCCGGCTCACTCGAAGTCGTTTTTCAGGACGATTCGATGAGCAGGGCTTTCCTCGTGAAGCCGTTTCATTGCCTCGTTCACTTCGGAAAGCGGCATCGTCTCCGTTTCCGGAACAATCTGGTGCCGGGCGGAGAATTCCAGCATCTTCCCGGCGGTCGATGGGCTGCCGAGAGGCGAGGCGCCGATCGATCTTTGTCCCATGATCAACGGGAAGACCTCGGAGCTCACGTTCGGCGCTGCACCGACAAGGTGAAGTTTTCCATTGGGGCGAAGCATCGCGATATACTTCTGCCAATCCAATTCGACGTTCACCGTGACGAGAAGAAAATCGAGACTGTCGATCGCTTTCTCAAGAGCGCTGTCGTCTTTTGAGTGGATGAAGTGGTGCGCTCCGAGCCGTCTCGCATGCTCCTCTTTGTCCGGGGAGGTGGAAAAGGCGGTGACTTGGCAGCCCCACTTGTTCAGGAATTGCAGAGCCATGTGACCGAGGCCGCCGATCCCGACCACACCGACCCGGTCGGTTGGCATCACATTGCTGATGACAATCGGGCTGAATACAGTAATGCCGCCGCAGAAAAGGGGTCCGACCGAGGCGGGGTCCAGCTCGTCGGGGATGGGCGTTGCCCAGAGACCGTTCGCGCGGACGCGCTCCGCGAAGCCGCCGTGACGACCGACGATAGTTTGCTCGTTGTTCGGGCACAGATTTTGATTTCCACTGAGGCACTGTTCACACTTCTGGCAGGATTGGCTGTACCATCCGAGGCCGACTCTCTGTCCCACTTCCAGATGAGTGACGAGATCACCTTTCTCAATCACTCTTCCCGCGACCTCGTGGCCGGGAACAATCGGGTAGTCGGTCATTCCCCAGTCATTGCTCCACATACTGAGATCGCTGTGGCACAGGCCGCAGTAGTCGACGGCGATTTCAACTTCGTCGGCCCCGAGTTCTCCGGGATCATATTCGAAGACTTCCAGTTTTCCTTTCGGTTCCGTGGCTGCGTAGGCTCGTATGCTCATGCTCCAGGTTACGCTGAAGAAGAGGGTCGGGATAATGCCAAATTGGAAACTTGAGCCGGGGTCACTTGCGCGAACCTTTGGGCACAATGGGTGCCGTCACCTCCTTGTTCTTCCAGTCCTGCCTCACATCAGGTGCTCCGGCTTCCACCAGTCGTGTCTCGAGAATTTGCGCCATCTTTTTGACGCGGGACGGCTTTTCCCCGGCGATATCGTTCTGCTCGTAGGGATCGGATTTCAGGTCATAGAGTTCGAAGGCGACCTCTGGAAAATAGGATTTCACGAGTTTAAATTTTCCCTCCCGATAGATCGAGACTGCCTTGTCCCCCGTTTGGGTGGGGCGGGGAAGAGGGTGATGCCAGAAGAACTGCTCTCTTTCGATCGAGCCACCTTTCAACGTCGGAGCCAGGCTGACTCCGTCGACATGATGCTCCGGGATCAGCGGAATGCCGGCGAGATCCAGGAGGGTCGGAAAGATGTCCGTCCCGATCGCCAAGTCGCCTGATTTTGAGCCGCTCTCGATCACTCCTGGCCAGGAAACGAGAAAGGGAACGCGGAGGCCGCCTTCGTAGAGGTGCCCCTTTCCGGCGCGATAGGGAAGATTGGAGGTAGCGACCTCTCGATTGCTGTTCGGACCCCGATTGGAGAGACCGCCGTGATCGGAGGTGAAGAGGAGGACGGTGTCATCTGCGATGTCGAGTTCATCCAGTAGAGCGAGGATGCGCCCTAGACTGTCGTCGGTCGTTTTGACCATTGATGCATACACCGGATGATCGCGCCGGGACTTCGAGCTTCCGTCTGCCGTGATGTAGCCGTCTTTCCCTTCCGCGGGGGGAAGGTTTGGTAACTTCGATTGAAAGTATTCGATTTCCTCGGGCTTCCCTTCGATGGGAGTGTGCACGGCAAAGTGGGAGAGAAAGGCGAAGAAGGGGCGTTTTTCGGATTGCTTTGCTGCCTTTTGTTCCCGAATCCACGTCTCCGTTTCCCCGGTGAGGCGATCGGTCACGTTTTCTCCGGCTTCCCCCTCCTCAAGTCCAAGGATAGGGCCTTCCTTGCCGGGTTTTCCTGTCCGCGAATTCAGGTGAAAAGGAAAGAAGTGGCTGCCGACAGCGCCGGCATGACAGCCGCCGATGTTGGTCTCGTATCCGCGACCGTGCGGAAATTCCTCCCCGGTCTTCCCGAGGTGCCACTTTCCGAAGAAGGCGGTTGCGTAGCCGGCATCGCGAAATGCCTCCCCGAGGGTGGGATGGGGTTTCATCGCTGTGCCGGTTGGCGAAGTTTGTGCGGCATCGCGGTAGGGGGATCGTCCGGTTTGAATGGCGAAGCGCGACTCGACACAGCGGGGGTGGGCGCAATAGCCGTTCTGAAACGTCATGCCGCGAGCAGCCAGCTCTTCGATATGGGGCGTTTCGTAGAATCCCTTGTCTGCACCGGGAAGGGACGTGTCCATGACTCC
Source organism: Verrucomicrobiales bacterium (assembly GCA_029213265.1). Lineage (GTDB taxonomy): Bacteria > Verrucomicrobiota > Verrucomicrobiia > Verrucomicrobiales > DEV007 > Arctic95D-9. The sequence goes on from JARGNG010000002.1 coordinate 186,126, forward strand.
CATGTCATCTACGAGAAAGACGATGATATTGGGCCGGTCATCGGCGAGGGATGCAGCCGATAAGAGCAAGCCGGAAAGGAGCAGGAAAAGGGTCGGTTTCAGCATCGAGAATCATTCCCGCTGTGCCCGTTTTCGTCAACCAGCGGTGTTGTTTCGAGGGAAGTGTGAAAATGGGTCCTCCTGAGAAGGATTGCTCATCGTGGAAGCGGGTAGACAACAGCCCGCTGATGTGCAAAGTGCACCGTCTGCCCATGCGTTTCCCTTTTTTCCTTTTCGCCCTTGCTGTCAGTTTCCCGACGATTTCCAGCGCCCAGTCTCCCGTCACCCGGGACGAGGCCTACGCGGTCCTCGCTCCGGCTGCGGCAAGGGAAACTTCCCCTGCCAATCCTGAGGGCCTCGAGGGCCGGGTCGTGACCGGATACCAGGGATGGTTCCGGGCTGAGGGAGACGGTACCGGGATGAGCTTTCACCACTACGGAAAGGGGAGGAAATTTGAGCCGGGACATTGCACGATCGATCTCTGGCCGGATCTGAGCGAGTTTGATGAGGAGGAGAAGTTTCCGACCGCGTTTCGTCATGCCGACGGGAGCGTGGCCCATGTCTTCAGTTCGCTACATCCGAAGACCGTAAATCGACATTTTCAATGGATGGCGGAATACGGAATCGACGGTGCCTTCGTGCAACGCTTTGCCACCCATGGCGCGACGGAAAAGCGAAACTGGCAGGGGCTGAAATGGGAAAACGAAAAGCTGCTTCTTTGCCGTGACGCGGCAATGAAGAACAAACGGAACTGGATCCTGATGTACGATCTCTCCGGAATCTCGGACGATGATTTTGAACGCCTTGCCGAAGATTGGAAGCACCTTCGTGAGGGGATGCAACTCGGTATCGATCCGAACGACTCCGCCTATCTGCACGTGAACGGGAAACCGCTCGTTGCGATCTGGGGCGTTGGTTTTGATGACGACCGGAAATACGGATTGGAAAAGGCCGAGTGGTTTATCCGTCTTCTCAAACACAATCCCGAATGGGGTGGGATGAGCATTATGTTAGGAGTTCCCTACTACTGGCGGGAACAGATTCGAGACGCAACGGAGGATCAGAAACTGCATTCCGTCTTAAAGCTGGCCGATGTTCTCAGTCCCTGGTCGGTCGGGCGCTATCGGGGAGAAGAGGATATGGCGGAAAAGATCCGGGCCATTCAGAGCGCGGATCGCAAATGGGCCGACAAGAACGGGATCCAGATGCTGCCGGTTCTCTACCCGGGTTTCAGTTGGAAGAATCTATACGGTGAAGAGGAAAAGAGCATTTCCCGCGATGGGGGGCGCTTTCTCTGGAAGCAGTTTCAGGCGACGGCCATGGCCGGAAACGGCACCGCCTATCTCGCAATGTTCGACGAAATTGACGAGGGGACTGCAATCTTCAAATGCTCCAACGATCCTCCGGTGGGCGAATCTGTTTTCCAGACCTTCGAGGGACTGCCTTCTGATCACTATCTCTGGCTCGCCGGAGAAGGACGGCGGCTATTGCGCGGGGAATTGCCAACGAGGTAACGCGAAACCTCAGTTTCCGCGGCGGGAAGAAGGGGTGAAAAACTCTTCTCGGATCTGAAATTCTCTTTATGTTACGGACTATGTTGAATCGAATTTTTCTGGCCTTTCTCTTCTCTGTTTTCACCGGGGCTTTCTCCCTACAGGCGGAGGATCGGCTCGTTCTTGTCGGAGCCTCTTACGGGAAGAATGTTCTCGCGATCTGTGAAGCCAATGGCGACGTGCTCTGGAAGTTGGATACGGAAGGACCGAAAAAAGGTCACGCGGGGCATCACGATGTTCACCTTCTCTCTGACGGAAATATCCTCTTTCACGATTCCTGGACGAAGACACAGGAGGTCACCCTCGGGAAAGAGGTGGTCTGGTCCTACGACAGCGCGACTGCCAACGGAAACGTGGGTAAGAAAGTGGATGTGCACGCTTTTGCCCGGCTCGACAACGGAGAGACCGTTTTGGTGGAAAGCGGCGTCGGACGGATCATTCACGTGGACCCGAAAGGAAAGTTGGTTAAGTCCGTTCCCCTGGGGGAGGGCGGGCGCAAGAAGACCCGTCTCATGCGAATCCTCGGCAACGGAAACTATCTCGCCTGTGCGGAGAATCCGGGAGTCGTGACGGAGTATGATGGGGACGGAAACATTGTCTGGGAGTATGAAATCGGAACGCGCGTCTATGGGGCGATTCGATTGAAGAACGGAAATACCCTGATTGCTTCCGGCGGCGGGAACAGTGTCATCGAGGTTTCTCCGGAAAAAGAGATCGTGTGGAAAATTGAGAAAACAGTTCCCGGAACAGACATCACGCTGGGATGGATGACGACGGTGCAGGAACTTGCGAACGGAAACCTCGTCATTGGAAACTGCCACGCGGGAGAGGATAATCCGCAGATTTTTGAGATCACGAAAGAGAAGAAAGTGGTCTGGCAGTTTGACGAATGGGACCTCGTCGGGAACGGCCTGGCCTGCTGGCAGGTTCTTGACGCCGGGCAATCGGCGATGGTTCGGGAAAAGCTTGCCGCGCTGAAGCCGTGAGTGGGAAATTGGATATGTCGCTTCAGGAAATTCCGTTGGAACTCGGAACATTCGAGCTTACCGAAAAAGCCGATTCCCTGATCTGGGAAGCCAACCGCCGGGCTGAGGAATTCTATTCAGCGGGTCTGGGGCTGCGGTATCCGAAGTACATACCCAGCGATCCCCGGCTCGTCTGGGAATCGATTTCCTACCTGAAGGCTTCCGGCTATATCCAGGGCGATGTGTTTTGTGAATGGGGTTGTGGATTCGGGATTGCCGCCGGTTTGGCGAGCCTTCTCGGAATGACTGCCTACGGAATCGAGATCGAGGAGGATCTGGTGGGCCGGGCCACCAAGCTGATGAAGGATCTCCAATTGTCGGTCGAGATCCTGCAGATGAGCTACCTCCCCGACGGATTCGAGGAGTCAGAAGGGCATGGCGGGAAAGATCTTATTCTGCCATACGAGATGTCTTCGCGAGGGGAACGCGTCATGATACCGGAATACGACGGCCTCGATCCGCAAGAGGTGAATTTGTTCTACGTCTACCCCTGGCCGGACCAGGAGCAGATGATGATGGATCTCTTTTCCGCCGTCGCGTCTGAGGATGCGATTCTTCTCATGTATCTCGGGGATGGAGAGATGGCTGCGTTTGAGAAGGCGGAGGGGGAGTAATCACTCTTCCGGAAACGAAAGTCCTTCCGCAAAAATCACATTGGTCACCCCGACGGGACCGGGAATTTCGCAGCTCTCCCAGGTCTTGCCGCCATCGGTCGAGCGCTTCATGTCTTCGGTGAATTTCCAGTAGGTTTCAAACGAGTAGTAGAGGTCGGGCCGGAGTGTGGCAAGCGTGCCGGGAAAGGTTTCCCCTTTGACCGGTTTCCAGTCCCGGCCGTCTTCGGATTCCCACGCGTCCGGGCCGCGCGAGTTGACGATATAGCGCGCTCCGTCGTGAACGAGACTGTGGAACTTCACTTTCTCATCGATTTCCGGTGTGACGTCTTCCCAGGTGACTCCATCGGTCGAATAATGAAGGGTCCGGTCACCATGGACGACGAATCCGGTTCCATCACTTTCGATAAAGAGACGCGACTGCGGTTGCAACCGGTCTGCAAAGGTCCAGTTCTCGAAGTCCCTGGTCGAAACGATGATGCAGTTGTCTCCGGCTCCGACGAAGATGCCATTGGCGTGCCGCCAGCGGCGTATGTTGGATTTGATCACCTCGCTCAGCCCCAGCTTTTCCTTTTCCGCATTTTGAAAGTCGCGGAGCCTGGCGTCCCCGATCTGCTCCCAATCCTTGCCGTCGCCTGATGCCGCGACTCTTCCTCCTTCGCCGAATGCGAGAAAGCGGTCTTCGACAAAAACGACCCCACTGAGAACGCCGATGTTAAAATCGTTTTTCGTCCAGTTCACTCCGTCATTGGTCGTGAAGATATTGGATTTGGAAAAGCCACCGACCACGACGCAGGCACCGTTGCCCACCGCGATCGCTTTGAGATCGTTCTGATCGTGAGCCGGTTTGTCGATGAACGCATGGTTCGTCCAGGTGATCCCGTCGGGGGAGGACATGCGATGCGCGCCGTTTCCGACAGCGATGTAAATGCCCCCGCCACTTCCGGCGGTGGATGCGTTCTGCTTCGACAGCCACTGGCGATCCTCCTCGCTCAGTGTCTTGATCGGGATCTCGAAGGCCTTTCGATCCGCCACTCGCTGGATCGTGACGATACCGTCGGTTTGACTGATATATTCCGCCTTGATCGCGACGCCGGTGTTGTTCGTCCAGGTTCGGACTTCGGCCCGGGCGAGGGAAACGAGGAGAAGTAAGGGGATGAGGAATCTCATGAAAAACGGGTGCTGGGAAACCCCTCTCCTTATAGCAAAGAGAGATGGTTTCCCACACCCGTTTTCGCGGCGATCTCGATGTCTATTCGGAAAACGCGTCGACGGCCCCCTGCAGGGAGGCGGCCAGTTCACGATCGGTGATGCCTTCTTCGGAGGAAAAATGATCGTAGAACGAGGGCAGGCTGAAGCTCGCTTTCAGATCGGCTCCCATTCTTGGAAAGGTTGCTTTGCCTGCTTCGAGGACGGTGGCGCCTCCACGACCACCAGGGGAGGTGGCAAGGAGAAGCATGGGCTTACCGCTCCAGACTTTCACATCGATGCGGGACGTCCAGTCATAGAGATTCTTGAAGGCAGCGGAGTAGGAACCGTTGTGTTCGGCGAGAGATAGAACGATTCCATCGTGGCTTTCGATCATCTCTTTGAAGGCGTGTGCGGCGGCGGGAATGCCGTTGCTTTCCTCCTCATCGGAGCTGTAAATCGGGAGCTCGAACTGGCGCAGGTCCAGGTCGGTGACTTCTGCTCCCGGAATTTTAGCGGCGGCATAGTTGGCGAGTTGACGATTGATGGAGGTGGAACTGGTGGATCCACCGAAGGCGAGAATTTTCATAGCGGTATGGAAAAGGAAATAGAGCTTCGAGACGATTTAGTTGAGGAGTTTTACAAATTTGTCTTTGGCCGTCCAGAGGAGGAAGGCGCTCAACAGGGTGATGAGGATCACGGGAGGCTGCGTCCATCCGCCGGGGGCGATGAAGATGTTGAAAAAGAGAATGTTCACCACAATCGGTCCGAGCACGAGCAATCCGAAGTTTCGGGTCCGTGGGATCGCGACGAGAATTCCTCCGACGATTTCCAGAATTTTGATCACGGTCAGCATTCCGGTGGCATACATGGCCCCCATGAAGGAGGCCGCATGGGAATCAGCGGGTGGTGACGGCACGGGAAGAAACTTCAGGAAAAAGTTCAGTCCGAAGACGACGAAGACGAGTCCGAGAAGACCGGCAGCAAGGAGAGTGATTTTGTTTTTCATAGGGTGTTAGTGATTTGAGTTTGGGTAGGTGGTGAGGAGGCGAATCAGGAGAGTCGGAAGAAAAGAAACTCGGTGTCTTTTGTCGCCGAGAGAGAGAATCCTTCCGGCGCGTATTCAACGGCGAGTCCGTCCGCGGTTTCGAGCGTTTCGCCGAGGGCGGAAAGTTCTCCGGAAATCACCTGAATCCAGGCATGGGGAAGCGCCCCGGAAGCAGGGACATCGATTGCTTTACCGGCTTCCAGCTTCCCAAAGGAGATCTCTGCGGACTGACGAATGACCGTCGAACCGTCGCGTCCATCTCCTGAATAAAGAAGGGTCAGCTCGTTCTCCGTTGCCAGATCGGCGAGTGGCTTTTCCGCATAGCGGGGTTCCCCTCCGGCTTCGTTGGGATGCAGCCAGACCTGGTAGAGGTGAGTTTTCTCCGTTTTGGAAGGATTGAATTCGCTGTGCGTCACACCGCTCGCGGCACTCATGTATTGAAGATTGCCGGGCTGAATGACCGCGCCGTTGCCCATGCTGTCCTTGTGCTCCAACTGGCCTTCGATCACATAGGTGAAAATTTCCATGTCAGAGTGCGGGTGGGTTCCGAATCCGCCGCCGGGCTGGATCGTGTCATTGTTCATGACCCGTAGGGAACGAAATCCCATGTGTGCGGGATCGAAGTAGTCTGCGAAGGAAAAGGTGAAGCGGGCCTGGAGCCAGCCGTGGTCGGCCTGACCTCTTTCGGCCGCGGGACGCTTCGTGATTCTGGTATCGAGTTTTGTTTCCATGGGGAGAAGATGTCTGTTCCGCGAGGTTACGGCTAATGCCTTGTTTTTGGGCAGGTATGCGTTTTTGTTATAGCTAAGAACACTTTCGATGGAACTTCGACATTTGCGATACTTTGTGATGGCGGCTGAGGAAACGAACATCAGTCGGGCTGCGGCGCGTCTGAATGTTTCGCAACCGGCCGTCTCCCGTCAGATCAAAGATCTGGAAGCTGAACTGGGCGTGAAACTGTTTGAGCGGGAACACAACGGCTTGCGAATCACGGAAGCGGGCGGGACGGCCCTTGCTCATGCCCGGGAACTGCTTCGCCAATCCAGCACCATGATCGAAGCGATGCAGGCGTTTGCAAAACGCGGGCAGGTTGTTTCAATCAAGGTCGGCTTTCTCCCCACGGCGCTTCCCGGATTTCTGGCCGAGGGGATGAGAAAGTTCAACCGCACCTATCAGAATGTCTGTGTGCAGATTTTCGAGATGACTCCCAGTGAGCAGGAGGACGCGCTCCGCGATGGACGAATTGATGTGGCGCTGATCGGAGACCCCTGCCCGGAAATTCGACGCGACTTTTTCGTGGAGACGGTGCGGAAGACCGAAATGGCGATTGTGGTTCCCGATGACCATCGGCTCGCCAAACGAAAGTCCGTCGACCTGGCTGAACTAGGTAATGACACGTTCGTCAGTCTCGATGAAAAGCACTTTCCCGGTCGACCACAAATGATGGCGGATATGTTTTCGAAAGCAGGGATCAATCCTGAAGTCACGATCCGTGCAAACGGACTTTCCGAGCTTCTCGGGGTCGTGGGGGGAGGAGCGGGGGTTGCAATGGCGCCGGCGGATTTGAACCAACTGCCACACGGCGGGGTCGTCTTTCTCAAAATGAAAAAGCCCCGGCTCACGCTTCTGTTTTCGGCAGCCTGGCGAAAAGGGAGCGGGGAGGAGGCGGTGGAAACCTTTGTAAAGGTCCTCCAGGAAAGCCACATGGGCCGCGACGAATGAGTTGAATTCGTAGTGGAATTTGTATCCGGACCGGAGTTCGTTTCCTTGGAATCAAAATGAGCCAGCTACCTACCATTGCGGTCACGATGGGCGATCCCGCCGGGATCGGCCCGGAAGTGTGTCTCGATCTTCTTGCGAACGAGGAAGTCGCTCGCTTCTGCACGCCGATTGTGTTCGGGAATCGCGAAGTTTTGGAGGCGTGTGCGGATCGCACGGGGAAACAGCCTCCCCCGAAACCGGTTCCGGAGGGCGACCTGCTGACCTGCGAAACGCCGGCGGTTTTCGAGGTGGGGGATCTTACGATGGGTGACTTTTCCCCGGGAGAGGTGAACGCGGCTACCGGAAAGGCCGGCTACGACTGCATCATCAAGTCGATTGATCTGGCAATGGACGGAGTGGTGGATGGGGTGGCGACGGCTCCAATTCACAAGGAGGCTTTGCGTGCGGCGGGAATCCTGCACCCGGGGCATACCGAGATTTTTGCGGAGCGAACCGGTGCGGAGAAATCCTGCATGATGATGACCTCGGACCTGATCACCTGCAGCCTTGTCACGGTTCATGTCGGGTATCAGGAGGTTCCTGAACTTCTGACAGAAGAACGCATTTTGGAAGTGATGGATCTGACGCGGGAGGCGATGTGCCGCATTCGTGGCAGGGAGCCGAAGCTGGTGGTCTGTGGATTAAATCCTCATGCGGGCGAAGGCGGTCTTTTCGGAAACCGGGAAGAAGAGCGGCTCATTCAGCCGGCGATTGAAAGTGCGCGCGCAGCCGGGGCACAGGTCGAAGGACCTCTCCCACCTGATACGGCCTTTCTCGATTGGCGACGCGCGGAAACGGATGCCTATATCTGCATGTATCATGATCAGGGCCTGATCCCCTTGAAGGCGTTGGCCTTCGATACTGCGATCAATGTAACCCTGGGGCTGCCGATTGTGAGGACTTCAGTCGACCACGGAACCGCGCTCGATATTGCGTGGCAGGGAAAAGCAAAGTCGTCCAGTCTCGTCGAGGCGGTTCGTCTCGCTGCGAAACTCAGCGCAGACCGCAAGAGTCAACAGGGTTAGGTCAATCACTCAACCCTGTTGGGTTCTAGTCGCGCGCCTGAATTTCTTCGAGGATCCTGGCGAGCTCAGCGACTTTTTCCGGATGCTTCGCCTCGAGATTGTTCGTCTCGCCGATGTCTTCAGAAAGGTGATAGAGCTGCACTTTCGGAGAGCCTTTGACTTTCTTTTTGTCGATTTTGGAAAAGCCTCCGGATTCCGGACCGGTGATCAGTTTCCAGTCACCTGATCGAACCATGAAGTGTTTTCGACCTGCCGCGAGTGCGATGGGCCCGCGGACGGGTTTGTCTTCGGGCTGTTCTCCTGTTAGGACAGGAAGAAAACTCTCGCTGTCAGGTGCCTGGCCTTCGGGGATTTTCCTGTCAACGAGTTCCGCGAGAGTGGCAAAAACATCCACAAAACTGATGGTCTGATCGGTGGTGGTGTCCGGCTGAACCGCTCCCGGCCAGCGCGCGATAAAGGGCATACGATGTCCATTCTCCCAAGCGTCGGCTTTCATTCCCCGCAGTCCACCGGAACTGTCGTGGCCGAAACGCTCGACATCTTCTTCATACCAAACCGGCCCGTTGTCGGCCGTGAAAAGCACGAGGGTATCTTTGGCGAGGTCGGTTTTGTCCAGAGCGTTCAGGACCCGGCCGACCTCGTGGTCTACCATGTGCATAAAGTCACCATAAAGCCCGGCTCCGGAGGTTCCCGCGAATTCGTCGGTTGGTAGCCAGGGCGTGTGGGGTGCCGGATAGGCGAGGTAGAGCATCAAAGGCTTTTCCGATCCTCCTCCGGCATGATTTTCAATCACAGAAATCGCTTCTTCGGTGAATCGGGGCATCACGTCGACCAATTGTAAGGCGGGTGCGATGCCTCCCTCTCTCCAGAATTCACCCTGGATCGGAGACCATCCGGCGGTGTTGTTGGCTTCAATGAAATCGATTGGAGGCGCTACCGCTTTGGTTCCGCGGATGTAAAAGTAGGGAGGAATATCCGTCGAAGCCCGAATTCCAAAGTAGGTCTCGAATCCGCGATCAACGGGGCCACCGCGAAGGGGGCCTTCGAATTTTTCGTCCTCAAAAAATCCCAGATGCCATTTTCCAACCATAGCCGTGCGGTAGCCGGAATCCAGAAGGAGCGAGGCAATCGTCATGCGATCCTCGTCGATCACGGCATTGTTTTTCCAGACGATCGGTTTCCGGAAGGGATAGCGGCCCGTCATGAGCCCGTAGCGGGAGACATGGCAAAGCGGACCGGCCGCATGGGCATCGGTGAAGCGCAGGCCTTCGTAAGCGAGTCTATCAATGTTAGGGGTCGGGATTTTGGAATCCGGATTGTAGCAACCGGGATCCCCGTAGCCCATGTCGTCTGTCAGAATGATGACGACATTCGGCGTCTCAGCGCCGGGGCTTGCGGAAACTGCTGAAGAACAGCAGAGAAACGAAATCAGAAGGAGCGGACGAACCATAATTTCGAAACCGACGTGATTCACTTCTTCTCGAAATCAAAGCTCTTCACTTCGATGCTGATGATCTGCGCTTTCTTCGCGCTTTTCATTTCCACAAAGTTGGCCGTGATTTCGGCCCCGTAGAAGACGGAGCTGTTGCGAATGTGTCGGAAATCGACCGAAGCATCGACACCGATGGTTTCGGAGTAAGGGACCGAGAAGGTCAGGAAATGGGGGTGGGCCGTTGCCTTGTCACCGAAGAGGGTGATGAAGTCGCCCTGGCGGAGAACGTTCTCGCCGTCGACGCGAAGAGCGTTGTTGTAGCCGACCGCTTCGGAAACGGAGGCTTTGTCAAAAAAGTCGACGACCGAACCGCGCGACATATAGACATAGGACTGGATAACTTCTCTGAGGAAATTGATTTTCTCCTGGATATCAGCGAGCCGCTTTTCCTGCCCCGCCTTGCTGAGCAGCCCATGACGTTTCTTGATCTTGAGATCCTGATTGAGGGTCGTCGTCTGCAGCTCTCCAGACTCATTGCGGGTCGCTTCAAGGAGGTCCACGTAGAGCAACTCCTCTCCCTCCATCACGGTGACTTCATAGTACCAGGTATAGTTCGAGAGAGCTTTCCGGTTCTTCTCCATCTGATCTTTGTAGATCAATGCCCATTGGGCGGGGTCCTTGCTCGATGTGACCTTTTGAGCATTGGCAGTGAGTGGGAGGCTCGTGAGAGGAATCGAAATCGAAAGCAGGAATAAGAAATGTTTCATGTCCGGAAGGTAGGTTCATACTCCGATCCTGCAAGATCCAGCTTTGGCTCTCTCACGATACCATCTCCCGAATCACGTGTCCGTGCACATCGGTGAGTCTCCGGTCGATGCCGTTGTTTCTGACGGTCAGTCGCTCGTGATCGATGCCCAGTTGATGCAATATAGTGGCGTGAATGTCATAGACGCTGGTTGAACGGCTTTGATCCTGAGGCCGGAATCCCCACTCGTCGGATTCCCCGTAGGTGCCTCCTTTGATCCCGCCACCGCAGAGCCAGTTGGTGAAAACGAAAGGATTGTGATCGCGGCCTTTGCTTCCCTGAGAGCAGGGCATACGGCCAAATTCGGTCGTCCAGAGAATGATCGTGTCTTCCAGCATGCCTCTCTGCTTGAGGTCTTTGATCAGAGCGGAGGCACCTCGCGACATCCCGAGAGCGAGTGGGGCATGGTCGCGTTTTACATCGCCGTGGCTGTCCCAGTTTCGTCGGGGGAAACCGTTATCGTTTCCACTCCAGACCTGGACAAAGCGAACCCCGCGCTCCAGTAACCGACGGGCGACGAGGCACTTCCGACCAAAGAATTCGCTCTCCGCCTTTTCGTTGATGGCCTCGGTATCGTCGACTCCGGGGCCTTCGGGGGCGAGGCCATACATGTCCTTGATGCAGTTGGGTTCCCGGGAAAGATCGAGAGCATCGGTCGCGCTCAGTTGCATGGATGCGGCGAGCTCATACGAACGAACCCGGGCAGAGAGACGGTCATCGCCGGGTCGTGCTGCGGCGTGGATTTGATTGAGTTGAGAAAGCGCATGGAGTCCCGCCCGATCATTCTGAGGCGTGATAAAATTGCTTTTCGGAGCAAAGAGGTCGGCGATGGGGGCCGCTTTTCCCGGGCGGATCACGGTTCCCTGGTGTTGCGCCGGGAGAAAGGCAGGTGCCCAGTTTTTCGCTCCATTGGATGCGAGGCCCCGATGATCGGGAAGGACAACGAAGGAAGGTAGATTCTCATTCTCGGAACCGAGTGCGTAGGAGACCCAGGAACCGGCGCTGGGAAAGCCGGGAAAATTGAACCCGGTCGTCTGCAGGAGGGTTCCCTGGCTGTGGACGCCTGTCTTTCCGACGAGGTTGTGAACGAAAGCGAGGTCATCAACGACCTCACCGAGCGGCGCGACAATGTCACTGAGCTGTTTCCCGCTTTCTCCGTAGGATCGAAAGTCCCATGGACTTGCAAAGCAGGCGCCGGGTGTGCTTTGAAACAATTCGACTTCCTCACCCGGATCCCACGGTTCCCCGTCTTTTTGCCGGAGCAGGGGCTTGTGGTCAAAAGTGTCGACGTGGCTTGCGGCTCCCGCCATGAAAAGTTGAACGACCCGCTTTGCCTTTGGCGGATGATGGAGAGTCCCTGACAAAACTCCCTCACGGGCGAGAAGGTCGCCGAGAGCGAGGCCGGAGAATGTCCCGCCGAGAGAGCCGAGGAAGCGGCGGCGGGTGGAGTTTCCGGACGCGAATTCGGAATCCGGCTTGTTCAGAAAAGGGTTCATCAGTGGCTGCGGGGAAGATGGAAGGCAGGACACGCGATCTTTGCGATCACATTCGGCCGTCGATTCCTCCCATCGATTGAGTTGGCATCAGTCGACATACACGAAAGCATTCAAGTTCATCAGCACGCGGGCATAGCTTGCCGTTCCTCCGCTTTTGAGATGAGCGGAAAGAATTTCGATTTCCTGCATCGAGGGAAGCCGTCCTGTCATTTGCCGGAAGGATTCGGTTACCAGTTTCTCCGGATCATTTGCGTCCAGTTTCTTCGCATAGTTCACGGACATGGCTTCGACAAAACGATTGTTCCATTGCGTGAGGGCCTGGAGAGCGGTGGTGGATTCATCGCGCTCAGGAACGCTCATGGAGGGATCGGCGCAATCAAGTGTCGTCAGCATCGGTTGTGGCTGCGATCGAACAACGAAGCGATAGATCGTTCGTCGATGAGACTTGGGATCGTTGGGGTCGTGGAGGTGATACTGGTAGTGCGGGGAATGCTGTGGCTTCTCAATTACGAAATCCTGGAAACCCGGCCCTCCCATGGATCGGTCGAGATTTCCGCTCACGGCGAGGATGGAGTCGCGAAGTTCTTCCGCAGTGAGCCTTCTTCGATGGAAGCGCCAAAGCAGCGAGTTGCCGGCATCGACTTTGGCGTTTTCTTCGTCATGTCCGCTTGATCGACGGTAGGCCCGGCTCGTGACAAGAAGCCGGACCAGGGACTTCATGGATTGCCCGGGATCATCACGGAGGGTGGTAGCCAGATAATCGAGTAACTCCGGATGAGTCGGTTTCATGCCACCTCTGCCAAAGTCATTGGGCGTTCCGACAAGAGGTTTTCCGAAGGTCCATTGCCAGAGCCGGTTGGCGATGGATCTCCAGACGAGCGGGTTTTCCCGGTTGGTCAGATAGCGGGCCAGTTCAGCACGGGCGTCGCCTTCATTCCACTCCGTTTCCGGAAAGAAGATGCCGCTCCGGTTCTGTTGAAGGGGAGGGGCGCCGGGGAACATCAGATCCCCGGGGGTCGTCAGATCGCCGCGGTAGAGGAGATGAATCGGACGGGGAGTCCCGGAAGTAGCCGTAAATCTTCCTCCTCTGGGAAAGTGCGTCGCAGCCGCATAGACGAGCTTTCCCTCCGGTATGGCTGACGCGGCCTTCTGCAGCGATTCGAGTTCGGTTTTGATTTCCGAGAGACGGGAGTCGGTCCCGGGAGGGCGAACTGACTTTTCAATTTCCGCGCGTCTTTTTTGCAACTCCTGAAGTTCATCGAGGGCCTTGTCATTTCCCAGTTCCCGGAAAAAGATTCCATCGACGAGGTTCGTCCTTCCCCAGCGAACGGGCGCTTCGATGCTGTCTTTGGCGGTGACAAGCGCTTCCCGGGCAAAGTTCGCGGCCCCTCCTTCGTTGACCGCTTCCACTTCGCCGAGAGCAAAAATGAAGTCGGCTTTTCTCTCACGAAGTTTGGTCGCGGTGATGCGAAGAAAGCGAAAGGAATTCCCGTCGCCGTTCAGAACGATCGTGTTGGTTCCGGGGTTGGGCTGGTCCTCTCCTGTGGCATCGAGCAGAAGCCGGACATTTTTTTGGAAAAGGAGGTCGTTCGATACCTCGACCCGGTAGCGAATCGGGAAGCCGAATCCGGCGCCGATGTTGTTGTATTGGTCGTAGGCCGGGATGAGGCGGATTTCGGTAGGGCTCTTTGGTTTGCCGAAATCGAGTTGCACCCATTTCACTTCGTTTTGATTCTTCGTGATCTGGCTGTGGTAGCCGTATTGGGGCTTCAGGCCGGTCCCGTACTTCTCTTTCAGTTCGGAAATTCTCCGGTCAAGGCCCGATGCTTTCGCAGCGATCAATCGGGTCACTTCCGTGGTGAGTGCCGCTTGTTCCTGCTTGAGTCGGTTGATTTGGGAGAGCAATTCCTCTTTCCGTTTCTGATCTTCAAGAGGAAGTCCGTCGTAGACTCGATCAGCCCGGTCGACCGCGGCGAAGACGGCGTGGAGCCGGTAGTAATCCTCCATGCGCACGGGGTCGAATTTGTGGTGATGGCATTGGGCGCACTGAACCGTGCTGCTTTGAAAGACATTAAAAACAGCGGAGATCATTTCGTCACGATCGAGGTGCTTGGCGATCCGCCCGTCCAGTTTTCCCTCTCCCACTTCCCAGTGCCCGATGAAGTCCCAGGGGCCGGCTGCGAGAAATCCCAGGGCCGTGACTGCGTCCGGTTCATTGGGAAATAAAACGTCTCCGGCGACCTGCTCCTGAACGAATCGTCCGTACGGTTTGTCGTCATTGAGACTGCGTATGACATAGTCCCGATAAGGCCACGCGTTGTTGCGGGGCTTGTCCTTGTCGTATCCATGCGTCTCGGCGTAGCGGGCGAGATCGAGCCAGTGCTGAGCGAATTTTTCCCCGAAAGCGGGCGAAGAGAGAAGCCGGTCGACGAGATTGCCCCAGGCAAGCTCCCTGTCGGTTTGGGAGGCTGTCAGGAAGTGGTCGATTTCTTCCGGGGTGGGGGGTAGTCCTGTCAGGTCGTATGTGATCCTCCGGATCAGAGTTTGCGCATTGGCCTCGGGAACGGGGGTGAGTTGTTGTCCGGTTAGCTTGGCCTCGATGAAAGAATCGACGGGATTCCCGTGACTGGAAGATCCCAGTCGAGGATCCTTCAGGGGAGCGAGTGACCACCAGTCCAGATCCCGTTCGGGGTTGTCGTTGAGAACACGGGATTCAGGCCAGGAGGCTCCTGTATCGATCCAATCCCGTAGAAGCGCGACCTGTTTTTCGGTGAGGGGTTTTCCCTTCTTCGGCATTTCGGGATCGGCTCCTGAAACCACCTGAAAGAGAAGGCTTTCTTCGGCCTCTCCGGGAACGATTCCCCCGGCGAGTTGGAAGGCTTCCTCGCGTGTCGAGAGAACGAAATCACCTTTTGCTTCCCCGGAATGGTGGCAGGAAAGGCATTTCGCCTCGAGCAGGGGAGCGATTTCCTTCTCAAAGCCGGGAGATGAGTGTCCCAAAACGGAAATGCTCAAGGCACCGATCCCAATGAGGCAGGAAGATTGGCAGGGGAGCCGCATGAGGGAAGGATGAGGATGAGCCTCAGGAAATTCAAGCCGCCATTGGGCGTGAAGAAGGGACCGGTTTCTGATCTTTCTTCTCCGGCAAACGATCCATAATCCGGAGAATGAGAAACCTCTGTATTCTGTCAGCTTTTTTCCTGCTTTCGTATTCCGTTGCGGTTGACGCGGCCCCACCTTTCCAGGCCAACGGAATCAAGATTGGAGAAGTGAGTGAATCCTCTGCGATCATCTGGACCCGCTTGACGGAGAATGCGACGGCAAATTCAAAAGACGGTCCCTGGTTTGATATCGAATACGAGGGACGGGGATTTGAGCGGGCCTCGGACAAAAAGTTCCGGCGTGATCGGGTTCTGGGCGTCCGCTTTGATGAACCTGCGAAGTCGGTGCGGGATTTGCAATGGGCCGTTCCGGGAGTGGCGGGACAGACCCGGGTGAAGTATCGGGCGTTCTGGTTTCCGAAGTGGAAAATGACGGAATGGGCTTCGGTGGAAACGGAACATGATTTCACGAAGCAGCATCTGCTTGAGGACCTGCTTCCGGGGCAGGCCTACGAGTTGGTCATCGAATCAAGGGGTGAAGACGGAACGATGGGCGAGGAGGTTCGGGGATCCTTCTCGACGGCACCTGCATTGACAGAAACCGGACGCGACGTCGAGTTCGCAGTCACGACGGGGCAGGCATTCTGGGACCGGAATTCGGACGACGGCTTTGTGATCTATGACACGCTTTTGAAAGAACATCCCCACTTGAGCTTCTTTGTGCACACCGGAGACATCGTCTACTACGACCGCCTCGCGAAAACCCCGGAGCTTGCCGATTTTCATTGGCAGCGGACCTATAGCCTTCCCACCAATGTTCGATTTCACAATCGTGTCGCGAGCTATTTCATGAAGGATGATCATGATGCCTGGGTCAATGACTGCTGGCCTGCCATGAGCGCTCCGGAAATGGGAAGCTTCACTTTTGATCGCGGCCTCGAGATTTTCGTGAAGCAGGTTCCGATGCACGGGCGCAAAACCTACCGAACGCAGCGATGGGGAAAGGATCTCCAAATCTGGCTCGTGGAAGGACGTGATTTCCGAAGTGCCAATACCGACCCTGATGGTCCTGACAAAACCATCTGGGGTGAGGAACAACTGGAGTGGTTCGAGAAAACCTTTGCCGCGAGCGATGCCACCTTTCGAGTTCTCATCAGTCCGACTCCGATTGTGGGACCGGATCGGGATAAGGGAAAGAATGACAACCACTCCAACGAAGTGTTCAGCCACGAGGGAAACCGGATCCGTGCGTTTCTGGAATCACAGAAGAATTCCTTCGTCGTTTGCGGTGATCGCCACTGGCAATATCACTCGATCCATCCGAAGACAGGAATCCATGAATTCTGCTGCGGCCCTACCAGCGACAATCATGCCGGCGGATGGAAACAAAGTGACTTCCGGAAAGACTATCACCAGTTCCTTCGTGTCGAAGGCGGGTATTTGACGGTAAAGACGCGCAGGCAAGGAGAGGCGCCCGGAGATCCTGCGATCACTTTTCGACACCACTCTGAGTCAGGCGAAGTCGTTCACGAAATGCGTTTCGAAGAGAACTGAAACTTTCTATTCCGTCGCATCCACAGATCGCAACCATGCATAAACACTGTCGCCGATCTGCCGATACCCCTCGGGAGAAGGATGGACACCATTGCTTTGGCGCATGATTGACGTGTCCGAGTGTTCGTGCGCTTTTTGTTCCTCCTTCGGGAATCCGTGAACGGAATCGAGGTTCAACCAGGCGGGAACAAGGAACAGGTTTTCCGCCTCGCGGTTGCCGAAAGTCTCCATCATGCGTTCGAGGAGTCGATGTTGGTTGCGGCGATACTGCCAGCGGGTTTGCGCGCTTCCGTAGTTTCTCCCGAAAGCATCCTGAGTGGCGGCCGGAGGCATGGGAAGAATCGCTCCGATCTTTGTCGCTGGATCGAGATCGTGAATCATGGAGACGATGGTTTCATAGTGTTCGAACATCAGATCAATTCGCTCTTCGATCGTATCATCGGTCGCATGGAAGGTGTCATTGCAGCCGAGCAGAATCGTGACGAAGTCCGGCGGATTTCCCTCGTTGAATTCCCTGCAGTAACGTCTGAAATCGAGAGTTGGAGATTCCTCGCCCTCGTCCCGGTAAAAGAAGGGGCTTCCGCATTTTTTGTATTCTCCGCCCCGGGCTATCCCGGTGTAGTGGGTGGCGAAGCGATGGGCAGTCCATCCACCGTATCCTTCGTGCCGGTTGCCGGATCCGTCGCCTCCACCAGGCTGAACTTCGGCTCCGGGTCCCCTGGTTCCGATCAGCCTGAAGGGATAGGCATCTTCTTTTGCGAGCTCAGAAACCCGCCCGGAATAGACGGATGCGTTTGTCAGGCTGTCGCCGAGTAGGAGAACGGACTTTGGAGTCGTGGATTCCGACACCACTTTTCTGGAAAGAACCTGAAGGCTCGTTGATGCTCGCGCGACGATCGCGTTCTCCTGATTTCTGAGTTCCAAAGTGAGAGGGTGTATCCCCACATCCCGTTTGTCCGGATCAGGGGAAGCCGTCCAAGTCCAGCGATGGTTCTGTTGCGTGCCGCGCCGACAGATGACGTCGACCGTGAGGTTGGCCGGGTTTACGGCGAGAAAGGCATTCTCGAAATAGAGATTCGACTGGAGGCCGGTGAGGACCGGGATCGCAGGCGGAAGAATCAGTCGAAAGGGGCCGGGGATCGACTCGTCATCCGCCTGGGTCGGAAAAATCGTCAACGCCGCGACCAGGAGTGGAAAACAGGAGTGCTTCATATTTACTTTCCGCTTTGGGTGTCCCTGTCTGTGGTCTTCAGGTCCGCCACTTTTGGGGGATTCCAGTTGGCGGGCTGTCCTTTTCGTTGTGCGGCGAGCCAGTTGAGCGCCGCGAGGTGAATGATTTCGTGACCGCCCTCGAAGATCGTAAGACGTGTGTTTTCGTGCGTGCGTCGAAATACCGGCGGCCTGTCTCCGTAGAGTTCGTCCTTTATCCGGATTTCTCCAATCGCTTCCTGGCTTTGATAGAATTCCTCAATGAATTCCCCGGTAAGCCTCCGGCTTTCCGGCACGATGGCATTCCAGGCATGGAGGGAATGGGTAAAGGGGACGCTTCCCGCGCGACCATCTTCAATTCCGTGATTGATGTCGAGGGGGACGGGGGAAGCATTCTCGAGCCAGGTCAGGGGCGAGCGATGGGTTGCGTCCTTTTCTTCCGGTGAGCCCGGCGAGGGAGGGCCTCCAAGAGATTTTTCAATGTCCTTTGCATATTTGTCTCTCCCGGCGGCCGATGTTTCTGCGTGCCACGCGGCTATATCGGAGATGCCGCACCAGGAGGAGATGCCGGCCCAGATTCCTGGCATTCGGCCGGCAATGAGTTGGGTTGCATGCCCCCCTCCCGAAACTCCGATCGCGTAAATTCTGGACTCGTCGACGGAGGCATTTTTCTTCGCCCATTCCACAGATGCTTCGATGTCGGCAATCATCAGATCGGAGCCCATAGCTTCCGGGGTTTTATTGGGGCCGCGGAAATTGGGGTGAATGAAAATCCAGTTGTTCTGCAGGCACCATTCGGCATACTTGGCTTCCCCGCCGGCCTGACGATAGTCGCTCGACCAGGTGTGCAGCGCGACGAGGAGCGGGGCTTTCTCTCCGGAGTCACTTTCCGGTTTCCAGAAAAGCGCCGGCTGTCCGGAGTTGTCTTTTGCCACTGGATAGACAATCTCGCAAACGGCTTCCGGATAGCCGGGGATTGGTTTGTCAGGGTCGGAGGCCATAACTGCGGAGCTAGCAAAAATGGGAAAAGCCATCAGCACGGAAAGTTTCATTCCCTACCGCAATAGCGAAATGCGATGACTCCGACAAGGGCAGGGATTCCGCAAACACGGGGTGATGCATGAAGTTGCTACCGCCGCCCGGATCAGTCTACGATGGGGAATGAGAAATACGTTCCTCAGCATGACTCTTCTAATGGCCGGTATGCTCTTCCCGGGAGTGGTATCTTTCGCAGAGGAGGAGAAGGGGGCGCGTCAAAGAGCAACGCAAGCCGGCATTCCTTTGAACAAGGATGATCACATGATGCGGGATCATCTTCGCGAACGGGTTCATGAGGCCCTCGATCAGCGACTTGAAAAGTTGGATCGACTTCAGACAAAAGAGCAGATCGGGGACTATCAGAATCGACTGCGCAAGTTCTTCCGTGAAACGGTCGATCTCGATTCGTTCGAAAGAACTCCCTTGAATCCGGTGACGACGGGCCGTCTCGAACGGGAGGGATATCAGATTGAGAAGGTGATTTTTGAATCGCTTCCCGGCTTTCACGTCACCGGGAATTTGTATATCCCCGAAGGTGAAGGGCCGTTTCCGGGGATCCTTCATCCCTGCGGACACACCGACAATGGAAAAGCTGCGGATGTGTATCAGAAGGTAAATCTTCTCCTCGTGCAAAACGGATTTGTGGTCCTTTGCTACGACCCGATCGGGCAGGGCGAGCGAAAGCAGTTGCTCGATCCGAAAACAGGGAAGGGACTGCAGTCTTCGACGGGTGAGCATCATGTGCTCGGTGTCGCTCCAGTGCTCCTGGGCCGCGGACTCTCCTCCTACATGATTTGGGACGGGATTCGTGGGATGGATTATCTGCAGTCCCGTCCCGAAGTGGATCCGGATCGGATCGGATGCACGGGAAATTCCGGAGGGGGAAACATGACGAGTTTTCTGATGGCTCTCGATGATCGAATCGATGCGGCAGCGCCGGGTTGCTTTCTGACAACGACTCGAAGGAAAAATGAAAAGCCGGGTCCCGGCGATCCGGAACAGAATCTAGTTGGCCAGATTCGCGAAGGGCTCGATCACCCGGACTTTGCGATCCTGCGGGCACCCCGTCCCACGATGATTCTCGCAGCGACAGAGGACTTTGTTCCCATTGAAGGAAGCTGGGAAGCTTTCCGACAGGCAAAACGGATCTATACGAGGCTGGGATATCCGGAACGGGTTGATTTGATCGAGGCTCCGGAACCGCACGGTTTTTCGAAACGGCTGAGGGAAGGTGCCGTTCGATTCTTTGCCCGTTGGTTACAGGGTCGAACCCTGGACGTGCTGGAGGACGAGGACGTGCGGGTTGAAAAAGAGGCGGACCTGCTCTGCACTTCCGGAGGTCAGGTCGTGGGACGGGAAGGTGCGCGAACCATGTTTGATCTGAATCGGGAACGGGCGAACGAAGTGAAGATCCAACGGGAAGAACTGTGGTTGAATCGAAGCGGGGAGCAGAGGCGGAAGGTCGTGAAAAAAGTGACCGGGATCGTGACCGATCCGGAATTGCCGGTTCGTACAAGCGTGACGCCAAAGGGAAAAGCGGGTGCGGCGACCGGTTATTTTACGCGCCCCGGTGGCATCCTTCTTCCCTTCCGTGAGGTTGGAGGGCCCTGGCTGGATGAGAGTCTCCCGACGGAGAAAGATCTGCAGTTGGTCTGTGGCGGTTCTCCGTCCCGAATGAAAATCAAGGGGGAGAATCTTCTCTTCCTTGATCTTCGTGACAGTGGGCTGACAAAGACAAAAAACTGGCGGTTCTATGGAGCGGATCAATGGATCTCACTGATGCTGGGGACGAGTTATCTGGCGATGCGAACGGAGGATCTTCTCGCCGTCGTAAAATTGCTTCGGGAGAAAGGCATTTCCATTCATCTCCATGCCGAAGGGGAAATGGTGCCGGTAGCGATTCATGCGGTGGCACTCCAACCGGAATGGTTCGAGTCGATTACCCTGCATGACGGACTCACTTCCTGGGAATCAGTCATTGATTCCCGGGCGCCGGTTCCTCATTTGCACAACGTGGTTCATGGAGCCCTCAAGCACTACGATTTGAAAGACCTCCTCGAAATGATCCCTCCCGGGAAACTGATCCAACCTTAGTCAATCTTGGAGAGGTCGACTCCGGGATAGTTTCGTTGCCAGATGATGCGAATGATGACCGCGGTGATCACGGCTCCGACGAGGTTGGCAACCAGATCCCAACCGGTGTTCGTGTAGTCGCCCACATTCGTCTTCGGGAGAAGCAGGACGGCAATGAATTCGATCACTTCGTTGATTGCGCCGAAGCCCATGCCGGCGGTCGCACAGATCGAAAGCATTCCGAGTGTGGGGCGGAGAAATGATCCATCATGACTGCGGACGCGAGTGGCGAGGGCCTGCCAACAAAGCCAGGTGACAAGGCCGACGCCGATACCGTGGACGAGTTGATCGTATTTTAGATATCCGGGAATGATTCTCCAACTGTAAACCACACCGGTGGTGTCACCCGAATGCCAGGAATCCGGGATCGGAACGAGTCCTCCGACCATATGGGAAATCCCCCAGATGCTGAAGCCCCAGAGAACTCCCCGACTCAGCCCGGCCCGCTTGTAGACTCCAATCACTGCGATGATGATCACCGTCATGACGGCGAGGTAGAGAAGGAATTCGTGGTTTCCTCCCGAGATGATGAAGACGAGGGCCAGCGCCAGGTAGGCAATGCTGAAACAGAGTACGTGCTGTAATTCCTTTCGTGTCGCGATCCTGTGCATGTCTCTAAGTAATTTGGGTCATTCTATCACAGTTACTTTTCCTGAGCCAGCCAGTGGAATCAGGTCGGGGAGATCGTAGTGGCGCAGGGCACCGTGAACGGCGTGGATCGCCTGGTTTTTCCGCTCTGGTTGCGTCAAAAAACCGGTCCAGGTGGGAAGCAGTTTTTCGAGAGAAACTTGATGAAAGAGATCAGCCCGGAGTGCTGCCGCATGCAGGGCGGGAACTGCGGCTTCTCCCGTGGCAACCAGAGCAATCGAATTCGAGGTTTCGGAAAGTGCTTCCGCGAAGAGTAAAACGTCGTCGGTGCGCATGCCGACAAAGGAGCGTCCATTCAGATAGGCGAGCAACTGCACCTGCCAGTCAGGCCCGAATTGTCCCTTTGCCCAGTCACGCGGATCGTTGCTCAACTCCGATTCCCCGATTCCCCGAAGCTCTGCGGCAAGAACGACCTTTCCTTCCCTGACCCATTTCTCAATGTTTCCTCCGGGCCCGGCCTCCGTTTTCATATTCTCCCCGTCCAGGTAGAGAATCGCTTTTCCGGTAGGGGCATCCGGAAGAAAGCGAAGTGCTGCGAGACGAAGGCCTGAGGCCGTTTGGAAAATGACTTTCTCGATACGGTATCCCTCTCTACGGATCGTCCCGGAAACATTTTCTGTGTAAGATTCCGGATCGCCGCTACCAATCAAGGAGCGGATCAAAGAACGTCTTTTGTCATCCGGGAGGGACCGGAATCGATCGGCCCTTTTGCCCCCGGTTCGCAGGTCCTTTTCCTGTTCAAGGAGAAGATCAAAAACCGATCGTTCGCCCTCCATCAGGAGTACCTGGCCCGGAGCTGTGCAATAAAGTTCTTCCTGTGTCCAGTCTCCCTGGCTGAGTTCGAGGTTTTTCTCATCGGTCAGGGGGTCGGGTCTCCGGTCATGTTCCCGGATCTCCTTTTCCTCACCGAGAAGGTGACGATGCATGAAACGGGCGGCGGCCTCCCTTTGCTGGATGTAGAATCCGTGCTTCGCGTCCGCCTCGACCAGCTGGACATTCTCTGGGAATCCGACCCGGGTATAAAAACGTTTCGACTGGCGGAATAGGTCCCAGGTGCCTTCGATGTCAAAGGTGGCGTCTCTTGTCGCAGCGAGAATGAGAGTTGGCTTCGGAGCTCTCATGATTACCAGATCGGGTTCATCCAGTCCGAATTTGATTTGGGCAAAAATGTTTTGCTCTGCATCCTGCGCTCCTCTCGTCTCCATCAGTTTCCCGAACGTGGTCAGAAAGCATCCCGGCGCTGCCGCGGTAATGCGATCATCCAGAGCCATGAGGTACGCCGTCAGGGTTCCC
The DNA here is from genome assembly GCA_029213265.1 of Verrucomicrobiales bacterium. Taxonomy (GTDB): domain Bacteria; phylum Verrucomicrobiota; class Verrucomicrobiia; order Verrucomicrobiales; family DEV007; genus Arctic95D-9. The sequence continues at coordinate 209,085 of JARGNG010000002.1, forward strand.
CCTCCTGAATTTCCGGTGCACCCGATTTTGTCTGCGATAATGTCGTCGCGACTTTGCAGGTAGTCGATGCAACGCATTCCGTCCCAGATCCTGAACTGTGCCACATTGGAGCCCAGCAGAATGCATCCGAGGCCCATGGCAGTGTGTTCGATCGTGCAGAGATATCGTACGCGGGGGTGAGGAACCTCCAGCTTTCTGGAGCCTAGCCCCCGAAAATATTTTCCATCCTCGATTCGATCAATCATTTGGTAGCGCTCGCCTTGCCCGATCGGATCATAGCAGAGGGCGGCCATACCGTTTTTTGCCATGAGAATGGAGGCCCGCTGGTAAAAGTTCGCGGCCTTTCCATTGTGGCTGTGACCGCAGGGAACTAGAACGGCGGGGTAGGGTCCGTCTGATTCGGGAAGGTAGAGATTCGCCGTGACATGGAAGCCGGGGCGGCTTTCAAAGAGAATTTTTTCGAGACGGTATCCATCTCCCTGCAGGGTTCCCACGATCTGCGGATGGAGCGGCGTTCGTTTCGGAAAGCCACCGATCTGTTTTCGGAAGAACTGACGACGTTCCTCCTGCCACCGGTGGCAGTCCTCCATCGAATCGAGGGATTCAAAGGCGCCCCTTCTCCTCTCAAGATGTGTGAGGAAATCTCCGTACAAATACTCGCGCAGTTCCCCCCGGGGAGAAGTCCCTGACTCTCCAGTCTCAAGAACTGCCAGATCTTCGGCGAAAGCCGGGTTCAGGAGTGTGGACAGGAGAAAGACGATTGAGAAGGAAGTGTTTCGCTTCATGGATCAAGGCAACCATCGTGTCGGCGCGAGCGATTGCTGTCGAGTCATCCGCGATCTGATTCGAGCCACGGTTGGCTTTCTATTTCGCTCCCAGGAGGTCCTCGATCACACCTTTGAGAACCGCTTCCACGGCCGGGGCAGTGCGGGAGACGCGGCCGACTTCGTAGCCGCCCTGTCCATAGGACACTTCGGTGCCGATGTATCCAGGTCCTCCGTCGCCATAGGCGGCAACGGCGACAAAGTCATCGGGGCGCATGGCCTTGGCGGAAAGTTGGTATTCGACAAACAGTTCTCCCGGGAAAAAGAGAACGCGGGATCTGCCGAGTCGCAGGCAATGGATTTCGATTTTCCCTCCCTCTTTCCAGCGGCGGTGATAAACCAGGTCACGGGCGGCACGAATGCGGGTCTTGGTGTCCGAGTCAGGATTGGAAAGTTGGCTCGTTAGTTCTTCGACGGAATGCGGGCTGTTCCAGGGGAGTTGCGTGGGAATGGTTTTCCACCCCGGTTCGGCATCCGTGAGGTCACTTGTGATCTGATGTTCCCACGCCTCCTTCATGCCCGCATGCACCCGGTCGACGAGGCGGGCCCGGGCTTCGGGGGAGCCGTCGTTGTATTTCCCGGCGGCGACATTTCCACCTGCTCCGTCAAAGTGGATGTGGAGAGTGCCCGTTTCTTCGGATCGCTGATTGCGGGCGAGGCCAACGGTATCGGGAGTGATTCCGCCGCGCCCGTAGTAACTCTGGGGATGGGAAGCGTAGAAAGTGAGCGCGGCAAGTGCCGTATCTTCGTTCCAGAAAGAAATCAGATTCAATTCCGGATCAATCGTTCCCTCGGGCTGCGCAATGATCGCTTCGTTCCTGCAGGAACTCATGCGAGCCATCACCAGTTTGCCGTTTTCCCCGATGATACGTCGGTTCGAGGCAAACTTTTCAACGATCCCGGTTCCTGTTCCCATGTGGGTCACGGGTGCGGAGTGTGCTACTGCTTCGCGCACCGCGTCGGCAGTGTCTGCAATGGCCTGATTGTGGGCTTCGCGAAGCGACATGACGTCTTTCAGTCCCACCTTTTCCAGTTCTGTCGATGCGCTGATGTCATAGCCGGGTGAATCGTGATTGTGAATCACATGCATGGCGACCCGGTCGGGAGTGGTCCCGGCGGCCTCCGCGAGAGCTTCTTTCCACGCGTCGTGGCTGTCATTCGCGATGACAACAAAATCGGCGACGCAGAGAACGATCGGTTTGTCTTCGCTGAACAGGATGATGCCCCGCGCGGTGAGGGGCGTCTCCACGGTAGCGGCCGGCTTGATGAAGTTGAAGCAGAGCGGCGAGCCAAGTGGGGGGGTGACATCGGCCTCGAAAGTGGAGAGTCGCAGTTCGCTGGCTTGAATTTGTGGGTAGATCACAAAGAGTGTCAGAAGGAGGATCGTAACAAAGTGTGTTCCCATGATTCGAAAAAGGCGATGCCGGCGTGTTCTTTGTGAGTTGGGGGAGGCCTGAGATATCGATGAAAGAAGAGGAGCAAAAGATTGGCTGGATCTGTTCGTAAGCAATCCGGGGAAGTGCATAGAGAAGTTTATACTAACCGGGGAAGGGCATTGTAAAGCTTGGCTGGACTTAAGTCGCTCTATTTCAGTTGGTGGCCAATTGTCCACTTTGCGGTTGGTGAAGTTTATCGTTTCCTGTAAGACATAGAGGGATGAAAAGACTTCTCGCTGAATTTGTAGGTACCGCATGGCTTGTCCTTGGCGGATGTGGAAGCGCAGTATTGGCCGCAGCGTTTCCTGAACACGGAATCCATTTCGTAGGTGTATCACTGGCTTTTGGTCTGACCGTTTTGACGATGGCTTTTGCGATCGGGCATATTTCGGGCTGTCACTTGAACCCGGCAGTTTCTCTGGGCTTGATGTTGGGAGGGCGATTCGACAAAAAGGATCTTCCCGGCTACATCATTGCGCAGGTTCTCGGCGGCATTACAGGCGCAGGGATACTCTATTTGATCGCTTCAGGTCAGGCTGGTTTTGAAAAAGGGGGATTTGCTTCAAATGGCTATGGCACCGGTTCTCCGGGTGGGTACTCGCTTGGATCCTGCTTTGTTACGGAGGTGGTTATGACGGCATTCTTTCTGTTTGTGATCATGGGGGCAACAGATGGTCGAGCGCCCGCCGGTTTTGCTCCGATTGCTATTGGCCTTTGCCTGACCCTGATCCACCTGATCAGTATCCCGGTTACGAATACCTCTGTGAACCCTGCCCGAAGTATTGCGGTGGCTGTTTTCGCCGGTGGTGACTGGATCAAACAGGTGTGGCTCTTTATTGTGGCTCCCCTGATCGGCGGTGGAATCGGCGCGTTGTTGTATAACCAGATTGCGAAAAAATAGGTCTATCCTTCTGACCATAGCCTCGGGCTCCGACTGCAGAACCCCCGCGCGAAGACGGGGGTAATATTCTCGTTTCTTGAGGGAACCTGGTGAACCTTTGAGGGAACTTTCAAGGCAGAGCTCCTGCCTTGCGAGTTTCAGAATTTATGGCTCACCGTTTTCAAATTTTGACAGTCCAGCGCCGAACTGTGGGGATTTTCCTTCTGGCATTGTCAGGAAGTTTTGTTCTGGCGTCTGATGCTGCCGACGAGTTGGTGGATTTTGTTCGGGACGTTCGACCTGTCTTCAAAACGCATTGCTATTCGTGTCACAGCGGGAAAAAGCAGAAGTCCGGTCTGCGACTCGATGTGAAGTCCGCTGCCATGACGGGGGGCGATAATCACGGACCTGACATTATTCCCGGAAAGGCTTCGGAGAGTCCCTTGACTCAATTTCTCATCACGGAAAATGAAGACGAGATTATGCCTCCGTTGAAGGAAGGGCGGGATCGGCTTTCGAAAGAGGAGATCGAAATTTTGACCCGGTGGGTCAATGAAGGAGCGGTCTGGCCGGATGGTGTGGACGAGGCTGAGCTGGAGGACACCAGTGATCACTGGTCATTCAAGCCTCTTTCCGTTTCCCCGGGCGATCCGTCGATTGATTCGTTCATTGATAGAAAGCTGGAAGAGAATGGGTTGGCCCGTTCCCCGGAAGCAGATCGAACGACCTGGCTGCGGCGGGTCACGTTTGACCTGATCGGTCTTCCGCCGACTCCGGAAGAATTGAATGCGTTTCTTTCGGATGAGTCGCCGCAAGCTCATACCAAAGTGGTGGATCGACTTCTCGCCTCCCCGCACTACGGAGAACGATGGGCGCAGCACTGGCTCGATGTGGTGCGCTATGCGGATACACATGGATTTGAGGTGAATACCGAGCGCGCCTATGCCTGGCCCTACCGGGATTATGTCATCGAAGCCTTCAACGCCGACACTCCGTGGGATCAATTCATTCGCGAGCAGATCGCCGGCGATGCGTTCGGTAAACCACAGGCAACGGGTTTTCTCGTCACGGCTGCCGCCCTCCTCCCGGGACAGATTGGAAAGGACGAAGAATCGAAGCGACTTGCGAGACAGGATGAACTCGGTGAAATCGTCATCAACACGGGGGAGGCCTTTCTCGGCTTGAGCATCGGCTGTGCGCGTTGTCACGATCACAAATTCGATCCGATCCCGGCGAAGGATTACTATTCGATGCAGGCCTTCTTTGCCGGAGTTCGCTACGGCGATCGGGAGATCAAGAATCCGGAAGTGGACGCGATCGTTGCCGACCTTCGAAAACGGTTGGTGCCATTGGATTTGGAAATCGGGAATTTTCTCCTGCCCGCTCTTGGGAACGCACTGAGAGCGCCCGTGAGTACGAGGGTGAATGTCGAACGATTCCCTCCCGTGAAAACTTCCCGTGTCCGGTTTTCCGTTCAGGCCACCATCAGCGACAACCTCCGTGAGCCCTACATCGACGAATTCGAGGTCTATGATCTCGAAGGGAACAATGTTTCTCGTTCGGCAAAGGTAACTTCAGAAGGTGCCAATCCCGAGGCGGCAGTTGACGGGATCTACGGGAATCTGAGTTGCTGGAAGTCGCGGGTCAAAGGAAGTGGATCCCTGCAGTTGACCTTTCCGAAACCGGTCACGATTCAGCAAATCATCTGGGGGCGCGATCGGACCGGCCGCATTCCCGACCGGCTGGCTTCCGAATACGTGATCGAAGTGGAAACGGAATCCGGGAAGTGGGAAAAGGTGGCGGATTCATCGAACCGGCCCCCCTTTGATAAGGAGCGGGCCAAAGCGGATTTGTATCAACTCGAAGACATTGCTCCGGAACACCATGCCCGTGCCGGGGAGATTGTCGCAGCGCGCGCGCCGCTCGTCGAGGAATTGAAGCAATACAGCGGAGGCACGCAGTTGGTCTTCGCAGCGCAGTCGCATCCTCCCGAGCCCATGCATTTGCTGAATCGCGGCGACCCCGAACAGCCAAAGGGAGAGGTGGAACCCGCGTCCCTTTCCTTTTTGAATGCAGTGGAACTGCCGAAGAGTTCCGGCGATGTGGAGCGCCGAAAAGCACTGGCGGACTGGATTGCGAGTCCCGAAAATCCGCTGACAGCCCGGGTGATCGTGAATCGTATTTGGCAGTGGCACTTCGGAACCGGACTCGTAGCGACAGCCAATGACTTTGGAAACCTGGGCACTTTGCCTTCGCATCCGGAATTGCTCGACTGGCTCGCCTCCGCGTTCATTCGATCAGGCTGGTCAGTCAAGGATCTGCATCGACAGATTGTCCTTTCGGCGACCTATCGTCAAAGTCATGAGGTGCATTCAGAAGGCCTGGCAAAGGACGCTGATGTGCGACTCCTCTGGCGCTTTCCTTCGCGGAGGGTGGAGGCCGAAGTGATACGGGACAGCATCCTCGCCGTCAGTGGGCAGTTGGATACAAAAATGTTCGGGCGGGGCTACAGCCTTTTTCACAGTCGGGGAGGGACTGGAGGCTTCAAGCCGATCGAATCCCATCAGAAACCCGAAGGCCGGCGAAGAATGATCTATGCCTACAAGGTTCGCATGGAGCGAGAGGCGGTTTTCGGAGCCTTCGATTGTCCGGACGCCGGGCAAAGCACGCCTCGACGAAGTCAATCTACGACTCCGGTCCAGGCGCTGAATCTTTTCAACAGTCAGTTTGTGATTGATCTGGCTGGCGATTTTTCGAAGCGGATTGAAAGCGACGCGGGAGCGAAAATTCCGGATCAGATTCGGCGGGTCTGGAGCCTCGCTTTTGGTCGTGAGCCGCTTCCGGATGAACTGAAGGAAGCCACCTCGGTTGTGAGCGAACATGGCCTGGAAACTCTGTGCCGGGTGATCTTTAACTCCAACGAATTTCTCTTTCTTCCATGAGCGAAGCGGAACATCTCTCTCCCCATGGTCAGCGCCTGCTGGGACGTCGACGCTTTCTTTCCGACAACGCGACCGCGCTCAGTTCGATTGCTTTGACGAGTCTTTTGGGGTCGGATCAATTGCTTGCTTCCGTGAACTCGGGTCGGCCTGACATTGACCCGAAGAACCCTTTTGCCCCGCGAAGACCTCACTTTTCACCGAAGGCAAAAAACGTGGTCGTGATCTTTTGTGCCGGCGCAGTCAGTCAATTGGAGACCTGGGATTACAAGCCGGAGTTAATCAAGCAGGATGGAAAACCGCTCGCGGGCGGCCCTCCCGTTACGTTTCAGGGACCGGCCGGAAATCTCGCCCGCCCGCAATACGAGTTTCGTCAGCGCGGTGAGACCGGAAAGTGGGTCTCGGACATGATTCCTCATCTCGCCGAATTGACAGACGATTTTGCGTTTATTCATTCTCTCACTAGTGAAACCAACACTCACGGGCCGGCTGAGAATTTCCTCTCCACCGGATTCGTTCAGGATGGATTTCCAAGCATGGGTGCCTGGCTGAGTTATGCCCTGGGAAGTGAGAATGTGGACCTGCCCGCATTTGTTTCGCTTCTCGATCCGCGCGGGATTCCCCAGGCGAGCATCAACAACTGGGGGCCGGGGTTTCTGCCCGCTGAGTTTCAGGGGACTTTATTCAATGCCCAGAATCCGATCCGGCATCTCTCTCCTCCGGATTCAATTTCCGGGTCGAGCGACCGGGCGGCGCGCGCTCTTCTTCAACGAATGAACGACCGTCATCTGCAGAAGAATCCGCAGGACGGCAGTCTCGCGGCCCGTATCGCCAGTTATGAACTTGCCGCCCGCATGCAGTTGAGTGTGCCCGAGATCAGCGACTTGTCGACGGAGCCGGATCATATTCTCAAGATGTATGGAGCGGATGATGAATCGAATCCAACCAAGGCCGGCTTTGCCCGGAATTGCATTCTCGCTCGCCGTCTCCTCGAAAAAGGAACCCGCTTTGTTCAGCTCTTTAATGGAGCGTATGCGAGCGGTGGCAAGCTCAACTGGGATGGTCACTCGAAACTGAAGGAGCAGTATGATGTTCATTCCGAGATTCTCGATCAGCCGGCCGCGGCCCTGATTCGGGATCTGAAGCAGCGCGGATTGCTCGATGATACCCTCGTGGTCTGGTGCACCGAGTTCGGTCGCATGCCCATGTTTCAGAAAGGTGCCCAGGGGCGGGATCACAATCCGGATGGATTCACCTGCTGGATGACCGGGGCCGGAGTGAAGCCGGGCGTGAGTCATGGCGTAACCGATGAGCTCGGGCGCAAGGCCATTGAAGATGTGCATCCGCTCTACGATTTTAACGCGACGATTCTGCACCTGTTAGGAATTGATCATGAACAGCTGACGTTTTTCCACAACGGGATTGAACGCCGCCTGACGAATGTGGAGGGACACGTGATTCGAGAGGTGCTGAGTTGAGATGGAAGGTGGGCGCTGTCTACAGGGATGGCTTTGTGGCTTGGCGCTCCTGCCGGTCGGTTTTGTTTCCACTCTATTCGGTTCCCCTCCCAATGTGCTTCTGATCTTCACGGATGACCATGCACAATGGGCGGTAGGGGCCTACGGGAACGAAGAAGTCCACACCCCGAACACGGATCGACTTGCCGCGGAGGGGATGCGCTTCACCCGTGGTTTTACCAAGCCCGTTTGCTCTCCCTCTCGGGCCATGTTGTTGACGGGGCAATACAGCCATCGTCTGGGCATTCCCGACTACATTCCCTACGGCAATCCCGTCCACATCGACAACGGTTTGCCCGCTGATACTCCGACTGTGGCTTCGGTTTTGAAACAGGGCGGTTACGCGACCGGTCTGATCGGGAAGTGGCATCTTGGCTACGGAGAGAAATATTTCCCGCGGAATTTCGGGTTCGATTCTGCGGAAGGCTTTCGCTATCTCGCGCCGGGGAAGAAGGCGGCAGGCGTCGGAAAGATCCCGTTTCTCGTGAACGGGGAGGAAATCAGCAACTTTCGCGCTGATCCGCATCACACCGATATTCTCGCCGATCGCGCGATTGAATTTCTGCGATCGCATCGAGAAGGACCGTTTTTTCTTTTCCTGAGTTTCTATCGTCCGCATCTTCCCTGGGATGCCGTGCCAGCGGAAGATCTGGCACCCTACGAAGGCAAGACGCTGACGGTTCCGGAGTCATCGGTGGGGTCCGCCGCGTTGCGGGAAAAGCTCGGGGAGTTGATGAGGCTCTACTACGCGAATATCACCTGTGCCGACCGGAATCTAGGCCGGGTGATGGAGGCACTGGATGAGCTTTCGCTGACGGAAAACACGCTCGTAATTTTTATCGGTGACAACGGTTTCATGGTCGGACAGCACGAACTCCTTGGAAAGGGTAATGCGCGCCGCTTTCAGATTGATGACAAGGGGCAGATCGAACGGCCCTCTACTCGTCCGAACATGTTCGACGATTCGGTGCTTGTTCCGTTCCTCGTCCGCTGGCCCGGCGTGGTGAGTCCGGGAAGCACGAGCGGGGCGCCAGTTTCCACAATCGACATTCTGCCCACTCTCGCCGCGGCCGCAGGTGTTGAGTCGCCTGCAGGCATTGATGGGAAAAGCCTTTTGCCGATTCTGATGGAAGAGGACGGCGTGTCCTCGAGAGAGGCCTGGTTCGACACCTACGATATGATCTACCTGGGTGACGACGGAGAGAAGCCTCACATGAGAATGATCCGCACGAGTGACTGGAAATTGATCCTCTATTTCGATGAGGCGGGAAATCCGCTGGACGACGGCACACGTCACGAACTGTTTAGCCTGCAGCGGGATCCCCGTGAAATCGAAAACCGGTATGACGATCCCGCTGCGGAAGACATCCGCCGTTCGCTCGAAAGCCGTTTGCGGGACTGGATGAAGTCGAGCAGCGTGACAGATTGATTCCAACCCCTAAGTAACCCTTTTATCCTTCCCTGATGAGATTCCTTTTTCCGGTCTGGCTGACTGCCTTTGTTACCATGGCGCCGCTGACGGCGGAGGTTTCCCGAATTCAAATTAATGATCGGAAGCCTTTCGCGGAGGGGGAGCGTTTTGGCCGCACCGGTATGTATGAGGCAATCTCCGGTCGCCTGTTTTTCGAGGTTGATCCCGTAAGCCCTCTCAATGATCGAATCACAGATGTCGAATTGGCGCCGCGAAATGAGCGGGGAAGGGTTGAATTCTGGGCCGACTTTTTCCTTCTTCAACCGCTCGATCCCGCGAAGGGAAATGGAGCGATCCTTTACGACGTACACAATCGGGGGAACAAACTCGCATTGTGGACGTTCAACGAGGGTGAGCGAACCAACGAGCCGACGTCCTTGGAGCATGCCGGAAACGGGTTTCTTTTGCGCGAGGGATACTCGCTTCTCTGGACAGGCTGGAACGGGGATGTTGCGGCGGATGGAACGGGACGCCTACTCGCGGAATTACCGGTGGCGCGCGAGGCTGATGATGAGCCCATCGCGGGGCCAGCTTACGTGGAGTTCTCGGTAGATGGGAAATCCTACAGTGAGGCCTTTTTCGGGAGCCCTTGGGGGACTCCGAAGGCTTACCCCGCCCTTTCTTTGAACAATTCCGATGCCACTCTCACGATGCGCCCGAATCGCCTCGAGCCTGCCGTCGTTGTGCCGCGGGAAGACTGGGCTTTCGCCGATTTCGTGGATGGCAAACCGGCTCCCAGTGCAACGAGTCTGTATGTGAAAGAGGGCTTTCGCCCCGGTTGGCTCTATGAATTATTCTACACCGCGAAAAATCCGAGAGTTTCTGGACTCGGAATGGCAGGTCTTCGTGACGCGATTTCTTTTTTCCGGTATGGTGGTGCCGAAAATCCAATGGCCGGGCGGGTTGATCGGGCGCTCATTTTCGGGATCTCCCAGTCGGGGCGTTTCATCCATCATTTTCTCTATGAAGGCCTGAATCGGGACGCGGATGGACGGACGGTATTCGATGGTGCCATCATTCATGTGCCGGGTGCGGGGAAAGGTCTTTTCAACTACCGCTTTGCGATGGCGACGGTGTATGGGATGCAGCGCCGGGGAAACCTGTCCCCTTCCGACTTTGCTCCTTTCGCTCCGACGCCGGGTGGTGATGCAAACGAAGATTCGTTTTTCAGGCTGCGTCAGCGTGGGGAAAATCCGAAGATATTTTTCGTGCAGACGGCAACGGAATACTGGTCACGGGCAGCATCGCTTCTTCACACCGATCACGAGGGGGAGCAGGATTTGCCCCTTGATCCTAACGTGCGGATCTACTCGATTGCCGGTGCCTCACACCTGGGAGCAGGATCAACGGATCGCGGGATTTGTCAGAATCCAAGAAACCCTTTGCGTCATCGTGGTCCGGTCCTGAGAGCTTTGCTGGTTGCGATGGATGAGTGGATCACGAAGGAAGAGGAACCCCCGCCGAGCCGATATCCGCGCATTGACGAGGGTACACTTGTCGATTTGGAGACGTTCCGAAAACAGTTCCCTTCGATTCCCGGAGTGGAAACTCCCGTTGCTCTCTACCAGCCGCTCCGCCTCGATCCCGGGCCCCGATGGCACACGGAGGGGATCGCGGACACGATTCCGCCCGATGCGGGGGCCGCTTACCGGACTCTTGTTCCGGCGGTGGATGCCGACGGAAACGAAATTGCAGGCATCCGCCTTCCGGAAGTGTCGGTGCCCCTAGCGACCTACCTGGGGTGGAATCTGCGGGCGGAAGAATTCGGAGATGGCGGGGCTCTCGCCGGACTTCATGGCGGCTATCTCGAATTTCCTCAAGAGGGGGATGCCGGCGATCCACGACCGCCCGTTCAGAAGCGATATCCGACCCGCGAACAATATCTCGCGAAATACTCAGAAGCGGTGCTGCATTTGTGGGAGCAGGGATACCTGCTGGACGAAGACGCGATGGGCATGCTAAAGGAAGCGGCCGGGCGCGATCTGTGGAGTCAGTAAACAGAAACCATTTATGAATCAAATTTTTCTTCCTTCGACCATCATCTCGGGAATCTCGCTAGTGGGATTGCTCCATGCTACGGATCCAGAGCCAGAGGTGAAAACGCTGCAGCCGGGGGTGACGCTAACCCTCGTCGCGGAACATCCGGATCTGGCCACGCCAACGGGGATCGATGTGGATGATCGCGGTCGCGTCTTTCTTGTCGCCTGCCATACCCACATGCCCGGTGAGGATTACCCGGGACCCGACAAGGATGAGATTCTGATATTCGATCCGGACGGAAAGCATACCGTCTTCTACGACAAAACGCACCACACCATGGATCTCGAACTGGGGCCGGATGGCTGGGTCTATCTTGCAGAGCGCGATCGCATTCTTCGCGTCAGGGATACCGACGACGATGGGATCGCGGACACAGAGGAGGATCTCGCCGTGCTGACGACCGAAGCCGACTACCCACATAATGGACTGTCGGGCTTGGCGTGGCATCCGGACGGGGACCTCGTCTTTGGCCTGGGGGAGAATTTTGCAAAGGGTTGGGAGCTTCGGGATCGGGAAGGAACAACAATCTCAGGCCTCGGGGAGGGAGCCGTGTTCCGGTGCCATGCTGACGGGAACGATCTTCATCGCATTGCCCGAGGAATGTGGAACCCGTTCGGGGTTTGTGTGAGGACGGACGGGGAGATTTTTGTGAGCGATAATGATCCGGGAGAGCGACCGCCCTGTCGGCTTCTTCATATTGTCGAAGGGGGAGACTATGGATACCAGCGTCAATACGGAGGCGAGGCTCACCATCCTTTCGTCGGATGGAACGGGGAGCTTCGGGGAACGCTTCCGATGGTTCGCCCGACTGGAGAAGCTCCCTGTGGAGTGGTTCAGTTTGACAGTGGTCTCCTCATTCCTTCGTGGAGTGATCACCGGGTCGACTTTTTTCCTCTCCGTCGCGAGGGAGGCAGTTTCGCGGCGGAGCGAATTGCCCTGGTGCAGGGTGGGCGATATTTCCGACCGACCTGCATCGCCGAGGATGAATCAGAAAAGAAGGAAGGGACAAGGACGTGGTTTCTCACGGACTGGGTCGATGGGCGTTATCAAGTTCACGGGTATGGGCGTCTTTGGCAACTTGAAGTCGACCTGAAGGAAGCCGGCGAGTGGAAGGGCACTTCACAAGTGGAGCCACCGAATGAAGACGCGAAGTTGGCGGAGCGACTCCGTTCCGGAGGGGGAGACAAGGTCGAGAGCGAGTTGTTGAGAATGATGGAGAGCGAGGATCCCTTTATTGCCAGGGCGGCCCTGATTCGTCTCGCCGCTGGGATAGGGGGAGAAGGAACGGTCGCGAATTTTTCGCCCCGATCCGAAAGTGAACGAATCAGCATAGTGCTTGCTTTAAAAGTGGCCGAGGTCGAGCCGGCCGGGTGGATTCCTTTCCTGCTCAACGATGAGTCTCCCAAGGTGGTTTTCGAGACGCTTCGCTGGATTTCCGATGCGCAATTCAGCGAATTTCTTCCTTCGGTGAATTCACTTCTGGAGCGGAGCGATCTTACCTTTGAAGTATTTGAGGCAGCCATGGCCGCGTGGAACACTCTTTCCGGAACGCCGGAAATGGGAGTGCGGAATCCTGAGAAGCTACTTGCCCGGGTTCAGGACGGAGATAGCTCCCCCCGTCTTCGAGCCTTTGCCCTCCGATTACTTCCCACCCCTGCCAACACGGCTGCGAAGTCCGATCCGGCAGCGAGAATTCAATACCCGAAAGGCCTCACAGTTGCTTTGTTAGGAGAATTGCTGGAGGTCGGGGACGCGCAACTTTCCCTCGAGGCGGTGCGGGTTCTCGCAGGCTCTCCCCGGATCGGAACGCCGGTGCTCCTGCGAATCGCGAGGGATGAAAATCAGGATGCCTCGCTTCGGGCGGAAGCCATTGCCGGGTTGGGAGCATTAGCGGGAGAGCTGGTGGAGGATCTGCTTGCCCTGGCCCAAAGTGAAGAGCGCATCATCCGGGAAGAGGCACTTCGCTCATTGCGAACGCGCTCTCTGGAGGAAGGGCAAAAAGCGACCATTGAAAATCTGTCTTCGCGATACCCGGACTCGGCGGATTTGATGGAGCCTCTTTTGGATCCTTCTGCTCTGGCTGTGGGGCGGCCTTCACCGGAGAATGTGGATGCCTGGTTGGCTCGATTGAAGAAGTTGCCGGGAGAGGGCGATCCTGTGGCGGGGCGAAGGGTGTTTCATCATGCCTCACTTGCGCTTTGTGCCAATTGCCATCGTCATGATGGTCGGGGAAAAATTGTGGGCCCGGATCTCGGTGCGGTGTCGGGACGGGGAGATCGTCACTGGTTGCTGGAATCAATCTTGCGACCGGGTCTGGAAATGGCGCCGGAGTATTTGCCTCGCATGGTGACCTTGCACGATGGAAGCACTGCGACAGGAATTCGACTACGGTCCTGGGTTCGGGAACAACTGCGCGATGCCAACGGGCATACCCTGAGTTTTGATCGGGATGAGGTGGCTTCGATTCAGGAGCTGACCACTTCTTTCATGCCGCCCGGTCTTGTTTACACAATGACGGATCGGGAGATTCGGGACCTGCTGGCCTTTCTCGAAACAGATTCAGCGACTCATTGAGCGGTTTTCTCTGCGGTTAGCTGAGAGCTGATCCATTCACTGAAAATTTCCCCGGCGGAACGGGTGTCCTGCCTTGCGCGATCCACCAGGTTCAAATCCTGAGCTCGTGTGATGGATCGAATCCAGCGATCTCGATCGGACAACGCTGTAGACGGGGCGACGACGGAAGGGTGAATCACGACGATGTCCCACTCCTGCTTTCCGAAGCTCAACGCGTAGTTCACGATCCAGGTTTGTTCATGAAAAAATTCCTCCCGGTCTTTCGCGGCCGCGTCTCTTGGGGTGGCTACGAGAACGAGGTCGGGCTTTTGTTTTCGAATACGGTGGCTGGCATCCTTGCGAAGCTGATACAGGCTCAGTCCTTTTGTGGGCCAGGTCTCGATGTTCAGCTCAGCATCGGGAAATACACTTCGTAGGGAATCGGCGATGAGTTCATCAAAGGGTGGCATTGCGATGACCCGAACCGGCTTCCCTTCGCGAAGAAGGGAGAGAGTTTTCTCCAGGGAAAGGGCTGGTGGGGGAATGTCCGTCAGGCTGGTGGATCTCTCGGTAATCGTCTTTGCGATCTGCTCCGCCATGATTTTGTGCCCGGCCATATTGGGGTGGATTTCATCACTCAGGGTCGCTCTCCAGGCAACGTAGTCGGCTTCCTGAAGAGTGAGGAAATGTCCGTAGAGATCGCACAGGGGGACGCCCTTCTCAGTAGCGACCGCTCGAACTACGTCGCAGTATTTTTCGAGGGTTTCGATGGGGCGATTTTCTGTCGTTATGACCGCATTCGGTGTACAGAGAATGACAGCGGATCCGGTGGCCCGGCAGTGATCGACAATGGCGAGGAGATTTTTCCGGTAAGCATCGATAGGTAATTTTGCGACATCATTCAGACCGAACATTACGGTGACTAAATCGGGCCCCTTCGAACTGACATCCCGGGAAATTCGAGCAAGCGCGTTGGCCGTGGTATGCCCGCTGAGGCCTGCATTTACCATCTCGACGTCAGCTTCCGGACAAATCTGCTGAAGGGCGATGCCGAGCATGTCGGTATAGGCCCGATTTCCACCGGTGTGGTAGTAGACACCGGTGACGCTGTCTCCAAAGCAGACAATTTTGACAGGCTGGTCACCCGAAGTGAGAGAATCGCGAATGCTGTCGAGATCGTCTGCAATGCCGCGCTCTGCGAGCAGGGGAAGCGCGAAAAGAACAAGTAAGAGAAGTCGGATCATGAGATGGTGGGGTGGCTGAAAAAGAGTTTCAGACATTCTGGAGGCAATCGACAATCCCGTTTCAACCGTGATCGGGGAAGCGGGAACCCGTTGGTAGCAGGGTGGAAAATCCTCGCAGTTTTTCGTGATTTGATTCAAAAGGAATGTGATTTCCGGATCTTCTTATGAAACTCGCTACCGTTTTATCTCCGCTATCCACAGAAAATCTTTGTCTGGCTGCTCAGTGTGGCGTTGAAGGTGTCGTGACCCGGTATCCGGGCCCGGGCTTGCAGGCATTGATCGATGTGAAGAAAAGGATTGAGGAGGAAGGGCTCTCGCTGATGGCGATCGAGGGATCCCTGCCGATTGAGCGAATGAAGATTGGAGCGGATCTCGATGGCAGTGACGTTTCCGCTATGAAGGAGCTGGTCATGAATATGGGAGAGCTCGGGATTCCGATTCTCTGCTACAATTTCATGGCCGGAACCGACTGGGTTCGCACCCGTTTAGATGTGGAGGAACGGGGCGGGGCGAAAGTGACCGCCTTTGATCTCTCGGAGGCGGAGAGAGCGGTTTCCTTGAATCATTCCGTGGAATCGATCGCGCCGCAGGAAATCGGCAGCGACAGGATTGACGCGGATGCGCTTTGGCGAAATCTGGAGAGTTTTCTAGTCGAGCTGGTTCCTGTCGCGGAAAAGGCAGGAGTCACTCTGGCGATGCATCCGGATGATCCGCCCCTTCCTGAATTTTGCGGCAAGGCCAGAATCATGCATTCCGTGGAAAACTTCGAGAGGCTATTGGATCTTGTTCCCAGTTCCCGAAATTCGATCTGTTTCTGTCAGGGTTCTTTTGCGACGATGGGGGTGAGTATTCCGGATACGATTCGCAGATTGGGAAAACACATTGCCTACGTTCATTTCCGGGATGTTCGGGGAACACCTGAATCCTTTGTGGAGACGTTTCACGACAATGGCCCCACCGACATGGCGGAGGCAATTCGGGTCTTGCGGGAAGTTGGATTTGAAGGGCCGATTCGGCCCGATCATGTGCCTCAATTGGTGGGTGAAGATGACGGTGAACCTGGCTATACAATCCTGGGACGTCTCTTTGCTTTCGGATACATCCGTGGATTGCTCCACGGGACCGAATCGAAACCGGTGTAAGGTATCCCGAATTTTTCCGCGCAGGTGCGCTCTCTTTTGCGGGGGCTATTTGATCTGATCAATCTGCATTCCCCGGAGAACTTCCCCGTCCTCCTTCACAAGAAACACAGCACCCTGGGTTCTCCGGGCCAGTTCCTGAAGCTCATCGTAGGCCTTGATTTCCATGAGGCAAATCGTGTTGATTTTTGCTCTGGCCTTCTTGCGATTGTATTCAACGACGTCATCAATGACCGGAACTTTACCGGCCTCGGAATCGATCTCGCCATCCGTCATGAAATAGATGAGGTCGGGCTTGAGATTGATCGCCATCTTCAAAGGCAGTCTCCAGTTGGTGCCTCCGCCAATTTGAACTTCCTCGATGTGCTCCAGTGTTTTCCGAATCTGGCTTCGGGTGGCGCGCAGAAGGGGGCGGGAAGGTAGATTCTCGGGATTGTCCTCGAATTGGAACTGCAATCCGTTCTCGCCTTTGTTCTGGCCGGCAAAGATGGCGGTGTTGGAAAAGAAAATGATTTGGTATTTTACAGAAAGTGGCAGAGCGCTGACCGAGCGGGTCAGTTCTTCTTTCATCAACTGGGATCGACTTTTCCCGTTTTCTCCGCGTTCCTGCATGGACCCGGATATGTCGACCACGTATACGAGGTTTCTCGTTTTACCCTGGGAGCCGAAGAACGAAACGCTCCCTCCCGAATTCTGGCCGAAATCCATACTGGGACTGAAGTCCGCGGCTCCCATGAGCGAGGGGGACGGGGAATCACTCGGCGACTGCAGGGGGAGCGACATGGTGCTGGCCCCCCTTGCGGAAACGATTTCCATATTGGTGGTCGCGGACGCCGGGGAAACAGCGCTCTTTTTGGGCACGGTTTGAGGCCTCTCCGCAACATCTTCGACTGGATTTGTCGCCACGATGAGAGGCGGATCTTTTGGTAGAGAAGAGACCGCCCAGAGTGAGAACAGAATGATGAGAAAGACGTGCACGCCAATGGCGACCATCAGGGAGATGAACCGGGTGTCTTCGATAAGTTTTTGATCCGAAGGCTCCTCGGCCGGGCGGGGAATCACCTTTTCCTCCTCCTGGCGAAGACACATGAGGAGAGGTTCCGCGACCGATGGATCGATCCCGACCGCATTTTGATACAGTTCAAGAGCTTCGTCGGTCTTCCCGATTTCCTCGACGACGTGAGCGAGTGAAGTAAGGCCGAGCGGGCATCCGGGTGACCAGCGGAGGTATTCTTCCAGAACGGGAGCCCAAGCCGCGATGCGTGGAGGACCGTCCAGTGCGTCCAGGAGGCGTTGGAGCTCGTTGCGATTGTGGGGGCCCCCGATGGCTCTCGAGAGAAGTTCTTCGTCGGTGAAATGGTAACCCCGCTCCCGCCAGAGGTGGGCCAGCTCGGCACGGGCAGACCAGTTTCCCGGATTCTGCGCCAGGCGCGCGAGCTGTTCTTCTTCAGGGTTCATGGAAAGTCAGAGACTTTACGTGACTCATTGCCGGTTCACGAGCAATTTGTGAGGGTAAGTTTTCGCTCTTTGACTCGTGAGTGGCGTGATACGGGTGAGCCCGGGATTGCAAGGGAGACGGTGACTGTGGTATTCGCTGACCCCATGGAGCGACGAGATCTATTAAAAGGCGGAGTGCCGGCAGTGCTGGCGGGAACGGGAGTTTCTCTTGCGCAGGGACAATCCGGGGGCGGGGCAGCCAATGATCCTGCAGCGCTCACTGAGGACTTGAACCCCGTGATTCAACGAAGTCGGGATGCCGCGTTGAAAGTGTTGAAGCCGAGCGGGAAGGATTTGCAGCATGGTCTCGAGTTGCATGCTGACTCGGTAGTCTTCGATTCCTACGGCTTTTCTCCCCGCGCTGCGATTGATGGCGAAGAAATGAAAGCCGCAGCACTGGCCGGGGCATCGGATATCGAGCTCAAAGATCTGCGGGAAGAAATGAGCATGACACGCTACGTCACCGATGCGGGGGAGCGTGAGGAATACGAGTCTGCCTGGCGTGCCGCCGGGGTGACCTGCATCTTTCAGAATGCGGGAGAAGAGGGGCAGGATCCCGAACGCCTCATCAAGCGTCTCTCTCGCTTCACCTTTGCGACGGACATGATTCCCGACGTGGTCTCAAAGGCGGTCGTTCCTTCCGACGTCGAAGCGGCCAAGAAGGCCGGGCGGCACTGTCTTTACTTTACCGGAAACGGGGTTCCCCTAACCCAGGAATGGGTATCGGTTCCCGATGAGCTTCGCTATATGAAAGTGTTCTATCATCTGGGAATTCGGATGATGCACCTGACCTACCAACGCCGGAACATGATCGGCGATGGTTGTGGCGAGGAATCCAATGCAGGCCTGAGCGACTTTGGCAGGGCTGCCGTTGCGGAAATGAACCGGGTGGGTGTGATTCCCGACTGCGCCCATTCGGGATGGCAAACGAGTCTGGAGGGGGCGAAAATTTCGGAGAAGCCCTACGTGGCGAGTCATTCCATCGCTGGCGGAATCTACCCTCACATTCGCAGCAAGCCGGATGAGGTAATCAAAGCGATTGCCGACACCGGAGGCTTCATCGGAATCTGCTGCATTCCACGGTATCTTCGCGGAGCGGGTGACATCAGTGCCCTGCTGGATCACATTGACTATGTGGTCAAGAAGTTTGGAGTCGACTATGTCGCGATCGGAACTGACGTGGCCTACAATTCCCGAAACAGCACGGAGGAGCGAAAGAAAGCTGCCATCGCAGGATTGGGAGGAAGAAGGCGCGAGGAGTTCCGCTCCCTCTGGCCCAAGGATGATTTCGTCACGACTCCGCAGATGGCAGACAGTGTGGCCTGGACAAACTGGCCGCTCTTCACCGTAGGGCTGGTTCAGCGGGGATACTCCGACGACGAGATCCGGAAAATCATTGGCGGCAACGTGATGCGGGTGCTGCGCGATTCCGCCGTCGATCAAGTCGCGGGCGGCGCTACTGCCTAGAGTGAAATTCCAAAAATTGCTCCAGGCTCCGATCGCTGCGGGGCAAGTCCTGCAATTCCGGAGCGACGGGTGCCTGATGTTGGTAGACCTCAAAGGGGTGATAGAACCACGGCGCCTGTCCTCCTGAGTAAAGAACCGTTCCGTCGGTGTCGACAACAAAGAGTCGGACCGGCCAGGCCGAATACACGCGTGCCGTTTCGTCATTCATGGTATCGACCAGCACGGGAAAAGGGAGGGCTTTGGCTTCGGCGTATCGGGCTGCGGTCTCCCGTCGATTTTCCAGTGACTCAGCATCCAAAACCGGTCGAACTTCCCTGGCATACTTCGCGGGCCGGTATCCCTGCGTTGGATGAGCTTCCCGGATGTAAATAAGAGCGAACGCATACTGCTCATTAAAGCGGTCGTACACAGCAGGAATCCACGAATCACTGCGACCGAGGACGGAGCAGCTACCGCTTCCGAAGATGAGGACGACAGGCTTCTCCCTGTGCAAATCGGAGAGAGCGATGGTGTCTTCGGAACGGGCGGAAGGGAGTGAGAAGGGAATGGCCGGTTCCCCTACTTTCGGGAAATTGTCCCGGCGTTCCTGGATCATTCGGATGGCCGTCTCAAAATCCGGAACGGGGAGACCGCAAAATGCATCCGGTTCCGGGGCCGGATGGTTCACCGTTTGCGTCTCTTCCGATCTTTGGCACGAGGAAAAAATGACAAGAAACCCTGCGACTGCGCCGGGCAGAATGCTTTTCGGACGGAACAGGTTGTGCAAGGGTAGGGTTCGCATTCGGAATTTCTGGCAACTTCTCCTACTCAATCGTTTCGTTTCCTCTTTGCAACTAACGCTTCCTTCACTTCTCCGTTTTTATGAAATCGATCAAATGGGCTATCATTGGTGTGGGCCGCTTCGGAAAGATACACGCTACCGTATTGGATCAGCTTCCCGGAAGTAGACTGGTCGCTCTCTCGAATCGCAACGAGGAGCGTCTTGAGGAGGCGGGAAAGGCATTCCCGGGAACGCGGCTGGAGACTGATTTTCGTGAGATCCTGAAGGATCCGGAGATCGACGTCGTCAGCATCACGACGCATTGGAAGGATCATTTCGAGACAGCGCGCGCGTCTCTGGAGGCGGAGAAACACGTTTTTCTTGAGAAGCCGATGGCGGCAACCTCAGACGAATGCCGGGAACTGCTGGCGATTTCCGAAAGGTCAGAGGGACATCTCATGGTCGGTCATGTTTGCCGGTTTGATCCCCGGGTGACGGTCGCGAAGGAGGCGATTGATGCGGGACGCATCGGAAAGATCGTTTCGATGCATGCGCGGCGAAACCTGCCCAAAGCGCCGGGCAATATTCGTCTCGACAAGATTTCGCCTCTTCTGGGTGACGGGATTCACGATGCGGACCTGATGATGTGGTTTCGGGGCGAAGCTCCCACCGAGGTCTATGCGCGAAACGTGAAAGTGGATGACTTTGACTATCCTGATCTCGGTTGGGCGATGTTGCATTTCGGTGAGGATGCCATTGGCGTGATCGAAACCGTTTGGTGCCTGCCGGAGAATGTTCCGACGGGGATCGATGCGAAGATGGAAATCATCGGAACCGGGGGAAAGATCAGCATCGATTGCGCGAATACCGGAGTTTCGATCCTGGACGATGCGGGAGAAAAGAAGCCGGACACGGTCTATTGGCCGACCCAACAGGGTTTGATCATCGGTTCCCTGCAACGGGAACTGTCCTATTTTGCCGAATGCATTCGCACCAATACCGAACCGGATGTGATTACGCCTCTTGAGGCGGCCCGTGCTCTCTCCGTGATGGAGACTGCCGAGTTGTCAGCCAAGGAGGGGAAGGTTCTCCCGTTTTCGTTTCCATGACCCTCCCGTAGAGGTAGGATCCTTATCGTCGTGTTTATTGTCGGAGCGTATTCCTGACCGCCTCCATCACAATCTCTTCCGTCTCCGGTTTCAAAGATCGGAGCCATCCGTAGTAGAACATCGAATTCCCGGCTTCATAGCCTCCCTTTGCGAGCATGCGTTTCGAAACAATGTAGCAGGGCGTTGAATTGGTGTAGGCGACGGGCCAGACATTTTCACCGAGCTCCCTTTTGATGCGCAATTGATAGTCGATGCAGACCTCGCCGGAGAGAAAGAGAAAGGCAGGTCCGTTCTCAAATCGCCAGGATTGCACCTGAAACGGAACCGAATCGCGCGCGGTTTCCCCTTCAAGGAGCCTGCGGGCAACCATCGATCTGGCGATGGCGCTTCGACTTTTGGGATTGGTCACAAATTCCTGCAAAGTCTCTCCCGAAGGAGGGGGCTCCAGCGGAAGTGGGACGATACGATGATTGGTGTGGGCAGGGCCCGAGAAGGAATGCCACGATCCTGCATTGCCTAACAGCGAGTCGATTTCATCCGCGATTTCGGAAGCATGTTTCGTGGCGACTTCGATGCCCCCGCAGGTGACGGGACGTTGATCGCCTCCGCAGCCGATGGTGCAAAGTGCGATGCAATCAGGATGGCGCGTCTCGATCATTTCCTGGGTAAGGCCGACCCAGTCTCCATGAATCCGATTGCGAAATCCGCTGAACTCCCGTCCCGTGATGGCGACGTTGTGACAGGCGTAGGTGAAGTGGAGCGCGCGAAGTTTTCCCTCCGGATCGTGGACTGTGAGAATGGGTAGAGAATGATCGACCGGGCCTCCGGGATTACTCGTGATCATGACTCCCTCTTCCTCGTCGACGAGGAGTTCCCCTCCTTCTTCGAGTCTGCGATTGGCTGCGAATTCGACTGCGCCGGTTGCCCACGATAGCTGCGAGGGCAGCCTTCTCTTGATGGCCTCCACGGCTGCTTTCTCCAGATTTTGGACGAGAGCCTCTGTGTAGCGAGTGATTTCTTCCGTGTGCTCTTTCGGCATCGTACCGCCGAAGATTCCGGGTAGCAGGCCGGACAAATGAGGAGCCCAATGAGTGTGGCTCGCCGAGATTGCGATGTGGGCACGCGGAATTCCGAGGGAAGTTTCTAGTTGGCTCGCGACCCGTGTTGCGACGGCTTCGGGAACCCCGATGCCGTCGAACCCGATCAAAACCACGGGCGGGTCCTCCCCGATGGCAATGGCACGGGCATGGAGCCTCTGGGAAATTCCTGCAGAGTTTTCCGGCGCCAGTTCATTGACCAAATGGACCGGGCCATCAGGTGTGATGTCGACTTTCGCCACCCCCACGGGAGTCAGTTCAGCACCATCGGCGATTGTTGCGGTGAACAGGAAAAAGCAGGCACAGAAGAGGAGTCGGAGCATCATGGCTTTCGGGTCAGAAAAGAAAGCAGGTCGGCCATCTGCTGCGTGGAGAGAACCGCTTCGAGTCCTTCCGGCATGAGCGAGTGACCGCTGTTTGTGATTTCCTTGATATCGCGTCGATACACCGCCTTCCGTGATCCGTCCGGTCGGCGAAGGAGAACGGCAGCGTCGGTTTCGTTAAGAATCGATCCACCAAGGACGGTGCCGTCATTTTTTTCGACGAGGTATTCGACAAAGGCCGGGGAAACCTCCCGGCTGGGATCGAGAATGTTGGTGAGTAACTGTCCCCGATCCCAGTCGCGTACGGTGGACAGGTTGGGGCCCAGATCGGAAAGTCCCTCTTCTCCCAGTTGGTGACAGGCCATGCAAAATTGCTGAAAGACGAGCTGACCGGCCTTCGGATTCGGAGTGAGATCAGAAAGGGCTGCGGTGTAGGTTTCGATGACCTGATTTCGATCGGTGCTTCCTGAGAAGATTGCTTTTGCCCGCGTCGCAATCGCCTTATCGGAGTGTTCCGTCAAAAAACTGCGTCGGGTTTGTGAGACAACGTGAGGAGAAATAATTTTGCTTTCCAAAGCCGAGAGGAAGGGCGGAAAAAAGGAGGGTCGGGTCAACAGGATCTCAAGGGCTTGTTGTTGCAGGGCGGGGGAAAGCTTCGGCCACCGGTTGATCAACAGTTCGGGAACTTCGGGGAGGTCATAGCCACTCAGTCCGGAGAGGATATTACGTTGAAGTTCCAGAGGCGTGTCTGTCTGGAGAAGGGATTGATAGATCTCTTTCGACTGGGACAGGGGAACGTTTCGAAACACGGTCAGGGCAATCGCCCGATCTTCGGTGGGAACAGCCGGGTTCTGCGCAAGCGAGGTCGCTTTCTGGAGAAGGTCCGCTTCGAATGCATGTAACGCCGGAACTTTTCGAATCAGGGGGAATAGTGCCAGCTTTTGCCGTTTCATTCCCTCCGCCAATCCGGCGGCGGCAGCGACCAGAAGGGTGTCGGATTTCACCTGGAGAACGGATTGAGAAAGGAGATTCGAGAGAACCTGCTCTGGTTCGCCGGCTCCGAGAACTACGCCTAACTGATGCACTAATTCCGTATCCGCATCATGCGTTTTGCAAAGTTGTTCAAAAAGAGGGGGGGCGTAATTTACAGAGCCCACCAGCATCGCTTTGCGGAGCCATGGCGAGGGTGCTGTCAGAAGTTGGAAGTTTTCCTGAGCAAAGATCCAACTCACCTCATCGAAGTTTCGGGCGGCAAGTAAGTTCCAGAAGAGGCCCGTTTCCGTTGCCGGTGCACGTGCAGGTTTCCAGTGCGGACTATCCGGGGCCTCGTGAGCATATTCGGCGGCGAGCTTGTGAGCGGCCTCCTGCTCTTTGCCGGATACATCGGCGTAGTGCCATGTCATGAAGGTGGATTCAGGAGACTCACCGAGTGCGGTCAGCACATGCATCGCGTGAATGGAACCGAGGATGGAATCTGCGTTCTCTTTCAAGGCGCCGAGCTTTTGGATTGTGTCGTCGGACAAGTCAGCTCTTCGTTCCACCAGCAGTCTCTGGGCCGTTTCCCGATGCCAGGCGTTGGGGTGAGAAAGCAGAGTGACAAGCTCTTCGTTCCCCATCGCCCCGAGTTGCGGAGTCGACCGGCGTTGGTAGTCGCCGGGAGGAAGGATGCGGTAGATGCGTCCTTTGTCCCGGCCCCGTTCCAGATCAATTCGATCGTGAATGTCATCGGGGATGGACCAGGGATGTTCGATCGCCTCGCGATACATGTCGAGGACAGTCAGGCATCCGTCTGGACTGTTTTCCAGATTCACAAGGCGCGACCAGACGTCCCTGGAAGCAAGAAAGTCCGCCTTTTCGTCCGGGCGACTTGCCTGAAAGGTGACGCCGTCGGGAGTGAGCTCGAGTCGGTAGACAACTCCGGAGGAAGCATCTCCTACAAAAAGGTTTCCCCCGAAATTCTCCGGATACGCATCACCACGATAGCAGGTGATACCGGCAGAGCTCGTTACTGCTCCGGCTCCCACGAGTTCGGTGCTTGGATGGCGATCCGGTTCCTCCGCACTCCAGCGTTCGGCACGCTCCACCCTCCATTGTTCTGGAGGGGCAATGCGATGGACGGGAATGAATTCGCCGAAGTCACAGATGTCTTCCCTCGGATCGAACGGAGGGAGGTAAGGATTGCGATCCAGAAATCGCTTTGGCATGACGATGTGGAGGGCGGGGTTCCGAATGTTGCAGACGAAGCGATTTCCAAAATTGTCGAAGGTGTTTCCAAATCGCCCATAGCCGGACTCCAGCATCAGCGCCTCTGTCACCGGGTCGAAGCGGAAGTCGTGGCGCGAAGCCTTGAGGGGAGGAAAGTCAGGATCATCAACCTTGGTAATCGTCCCGCCGTTGGTGGAGCCGGAAATGTAAATATGATTGTCGAGACCCCAGATCGGGTTGTTCATCACGGCCTGGACGTTGTATTTTCGAAATCCCGTGTACACCTTGCGCCGTTCGTCAGCGACGCCGTCCCCGTCGTGGTCTTTGAAATACCAGAGGTCGGGAGTCGCGGTGACATAGATTCCGCCGTCCCAGCAGACGACGCCGGTGGGCCAGCTGAGATTGTCGGCAAATACAGTGGATTGATCGAAGATTCCGTCGTCATCGGTATCGACCAGCAAACGCACCTTTCCGATCGATTCATCGGTTGGATTCTCCTGACCCGGTTTGTGTTTGGCCTTGTCGGTGTAGGGGTAGTCGCCCATTTCCGCGACGTAGGCTCGACCGTTCTCATCGTAGCAAATGTCGACCGGATCGGTAACAAGCGGCTCGGCGGCGATGAGCTCGAGGGAGAATCCGTGAAGTAGTTGGAAGGTTTCGACTGCCTGATCCGGCTGAGTGGATGGTGTTTCCGGGTAAGGTGCCGGAGAATCCTGTGAGAGCGTCGACGTCGCCACGAGGATAGGTAGAAGAATGAAGATGCCTGCTTTCATCGGTAGAAATGATTACCCGACCCCGGTTTTCAAAACGGTGAGTTCTGTGTCAGTCAGGATGGATTCCTGCAGTTTCAGAAGGGCCGCCTCTGGAGAGAAGAAGGGAGCATACGAGCCGAACTGAAGTCGTGCGTTGGGTGCCCGATCAAGCTGATTGCGAACCCCTTCGATGCCTTCGAGCATTGCGATTTCAAAGGAGACTCCCAGCTTTCCGAGGCGCTCGAGTGTCATGGAGTCGCGAAGAGACCCGAGGGCGTTGAGCAATTGCACTCGAACTCCCGGTGCGGCGCGAAGGGATTCAGGTAAAGGCCTGGTATCGACATCGGGAACGGAAACCTTCGGGTGCTGAGTCCGGACGTCCTCCATACGAATGGCGATCTGCACCGGAAGATCGTTTTTTTCCGCGGATTGGAGCAAGGCGATGAAGCGGGGATCATCGAGACTGTATCCGTGGTAGTTCGGGTGGAGCCGAATGCCCCGCATACCGAACTCATCCTTGATCCTGCGCAACGAGCGCTCCCAGTTGGGGAGTGTCGGATTGATGGCTCCATAAGGAAGGAAGATTGTATCCTGACATTGCTCCGAGAGGGTGGCGTTGGCGGCGTCGAGATCCCGATGGAAGAGCGCTTCGAAGGAGCCGGTCCGGGCTTCGGTAATCCCCAGGCTTTTCAGCTTTGGTTCCAGTTCGCGGGCTCCGGAATGGGGGAGTTTTCGGAAGGGCCATTCTCCGAGATATACGTTGGAGTCGACGAAGCCGGCTCCTGACTCCTGAGCCGTGGAAAAGGGGAGCGCTGCGGTGGCGGCGGCTCCGGTGAGAAGGGCCCGTCGTTTCATATGGGAAATCCTTTCTGCCTAAAAATGGGTCCGAGGATTCCCTGCAGATTTCCGGACAGGATCATTTCCCGTTCCGGTTCCGTGATGTCGGCCCCTTTTACTTTTCCCAACTGCGAAGCAAAGCTTCGTCCCGGTGCATCGCTGCCCCAGAGGAGTCGTTCCGCCCCGAGTTCCCGAACACCCATTTCGACGACTCCGGCAGTGGGATCAAATCCGGCCAGTCCAATCGATACGTTCCGATGGGGGCGAACGACGGGAATGGCTTGTTCCCAGTTTCCTCCGGTATGTCCGCAAACGATGGTTGCCTCGGGATGGCGATTCGCGAGAATGGCAACGTCCTCCGGGGTTGATTCACCCGGATAGTTTCCATTGGTCTTGAGCCAGGTATGTTGAAAGATCGGAGCTTTCAATTCAGTCGCCATTTCCGCGATCGGATCCAGTTCCGGCTCCGAGCATCGATGGGCGACCCAGAGTTTGACCCCGCACATGGGACCGTCTCGAACGCAGCGCTTCAGCTCATCGAGAGAAGCAGCGACGTGTTTGGGGTTCAGGTAGACAAACCCGGTGAGAGAGTCGGGATGGGCGGAAACGGCTTCGAGAATGTCATCGTTTTGCTTTCGGAGACTCTCAGGAGAGGGGTCGCGTTCCCAGTTCAGCCCCATGAAAATACAGAAGCGCTCGATGCCGAGTTGCGAACCGACTTCGATCAGGTGCGCGGCTTTTTGAGGAATGGTCTCCCCGCGAAGCGCGGTGGTCAGGTGCGTGTGAAGGTCCCAAATCATCCTCGAATCAGAATCGAGGATGAAGGAAGTTTCTAAAATCGGCGATGGGAAACCGTTGCCGGATCGCGCCACAAGGGCGGCACGATCAGAGTTTCTTTACGGCGATGTTGCGGAACTGCACCGGGTCATTGTGTCCCGCAAATCCGAAATGGCCTTCGCTTAGACCAAGTCCGGGATGCTTTTTGCCATCCATGAAAGTGGCGGGATCGACCTTGGACAGATCCGCATCAAGAATGACGGTTCCGTTGAGCTCCACTTTCACCGTGGAACCTTTCACGGTTACTTCCTGGTAGTTCCAGTTTCCGACTGGGCGGAGGTAGCCGACGTGTGCAGCAGCCATGCCATAAGCACCACCGTGATATTGCCGGGCATCGAGTTTGGTATATTTCGAACCCGTGTTATCGAGAACCTGAAGTTCGCACATGGCATCGTAGGCGGGATTGCCTTTTCCGGGGTAACGAATCGCGAGCCCGTTGTTGCCGTTTTCAGGAACCTTGAACTCGAGCCGGACTACAAAGTCGGAAAGGACGTCTTCGTGATAGAGTGTTCCCCCCTTGCCCGCTTTGCAGACAATCGCGCCGTCGACCACTTCATAGTTCTCCAAAGGTCCGGCCCATCCGGCGAGATCTTTCCCATTAAAGATCGAGGTGAAGCCTTCGTCGCTTCCGCGAAGAAGTTGATTGGCTTCTCCGCCGGGAATCTCGCGGACTGCGATATTTTTCCAGCAAATTTCACCGCCATGGGTTTGCAGGTGAATGGGGCCACTGGCGGGGAGGGGCGCCTTGCGGTCCCAGTAGTTGTCCATGATGGCACCGTTGACGACCTGTTGGCCGTTCAGCCAGACCCAGGTGCGTGCTCCGAGCTGACGGATATGAAACTGGTTCCACTCACCGAAGGCTTTGTCGGCAAGAACGAGCGGGTCTTTCCCGGGGTTGTCCTTGTTATTGTTCCAGAGTCCACCCGAGCCTTTGTCAGCGCCATGCTTGAAGGCGTCTTTGTTGGTGTGATCCCAGATCTGCACCTGGGGTGTCCCGCGGAGGTAAATTCCGGAATCCGCTTTCGGCACGGTTTTGTAGTCAACCGTAAATTCGATGTCGCCGTATTCCCGGTCCGTCGTTGCATAGGGACCGTGTCCATCGTTGACGAGGGCCCCTTCATCAACAGACCAATGCTCCAGAAATTCAGCCTGCTGTGTTTCCAGCGATTTTTCCGGCCCTTCCTTGGCGCGGCTTGTGGTGTGGGGGTTGTTGCCGTGCCAGCCATCCAGGTTTTTGCCGTTGAAAATTTTGGTTAGCTTTTTCGTGTCGAAGGGTTCATCCGCAGACAGCGTGGAAAGCGCAATCAGGGGCAGGATCAAAAAGAAAGGTCTCATCTTCATTCCTCTCTTCTATCGCCCGGCCTGCATCATTGCAACGGGGTTCGTGTGTTTCGGCATGGCGGGTTGCCGTCCTTTCAAAGGAATCGTCGAAGTGGGTGGCAACTGATTGAATGAGAGGAATGAATGCCTTCGTCCGTCTCTCTCTGATTCTGCTCTGTGTCTTTTCGTTTTCCGCAGTAGGCGAGGAAATCGAAGAGGTGATCGCCCCGGCCACCGATGAAAGCCCGCGGAACTCAGAAGGGGATATCCTTGTTTTACAGGATGGCAGCCTGCTCGCAGCGTGGTCGGAATTCTATGGAGGAAATCGTGATGATTCTGCGGGGCGGATTTCAGCGAAGAAATCGACCGACGGGGGGCGCACCTGGGGAGAGCGCTGGACGATGGTCGAAAACACGGGCCAGGAAAATGTGATGTCAGTCAGTTTCCTTCGTCTCGCGTCCGGAGAGATTCTACTTTTCTATCTGGAGAAGAATTCCAGATCCGATCTCGATGTGCTTGTTCGGCGTTCGGACGATGAAGGGAAAACCTGGAGCGAGCCGGTCACGGTCACGCAGGATGAAGGATATTGGGTCATGAACAATGCGCGGGTCGTGCAGCTGGCGAGCGGTCGCATCGTTTGTCCGACGGCAATGACGGAGCAGGTCTGGGTGAAGGGTCATGTCTTTCGAACGGTTTGTTTCTATTCCGATGATGAGGGAAAGACCTGGCGGCGTGGTGTTGGAGGCGTTGTTGCCCCCAGGCGAGGGGCGATGGAACCGGGCCTGATCGAACGCGCCGACGGATCTCTCCTGCAATACATTCGAACGCAAACCGGAAAGCAATGGTTTTCAGTTTCTAAGAACGGAGCTGATACCTGGAGCGAGTCAGCTCCCTGGACGGTTGTTTCGCCGGAGGCTCCTGCAACCATTGCAAAATTACCGGGAGAGCGCGGCTGGGTGATTTTCTGCAATCCCAACATCGACGAATCAAACAGTCATCTCGGGAAACGGACTCCTCTCGTCGCGATGACCTCCCATGACGAAGGGAAGACCTGGTCGAAAGCGAAGGCGATCGAGTCCGACCCTGCCAAAACCTACTCCTACACGAGTGTGGATTTTCACGAAGGCCGCATCTTGCTGACCTGTTACGAGAGCGACGAAAAGAATCGCATTTCCTGGAAGTTCCGGAGTCTGCCCCTTGGTTGGCTTCCCGAGGCTCCGGCTCCCGCGCGACTGAACCGGGATAACTTGATGCAGTTCCGGGGGGCGGACGGCACGCTGAAGCCGGTGGAAACGGAGGGGGATTGGAAAAGCCGTCGCACGGAAATTGTTCGCGGGATGGAGTCGGTCATGGGACCTTTCCCGGGACAAGAAAAGCGAGTCAATCTTGAGGTTGAGATCGAGGAAGAGGTCGATATGGGAAGTTACCTCAGAAGGCGAATCACCTACCAAAGTGAACCCGGTGCAAGAACTCCCGCCTATCTTTGCATCCCGAAGGCGGCCATCAGGGAGGGAAAGAAAGTCCCTGCCGTGTTGTGCCTTCACCCCACGGACAATGTGAACGGTCACAAAGTGGTGGTTGGTCTTGGTGGGAAAGAGAATCGGCAGTATGCCGCTGAACTGGCGGCCCGCGGGTTTGTCACGATTTCCCCGTCCTATACTCATCTTGCCGGATATCATCCCAACCTGGAGGAGTTGGGGTATCTGTCAGGAACGATGAAGGCAATCTGGGACAGCTCGCGGGCACTGGATGTTCTCGAAAGTCTCCCGTTCGTGGAATTGGGAAAGGGCGTGGGTGCGATCGGGCATTCGCTGGGCGGGCACAACGCCATCTACGCAGCAGTATTTGATGAGCGAATTTCCGCTGTCGTGAGTAGTTGCGGGTTCGACGCTTATCCCGACTACTACGATGGCGATGACCGGGTTTGGTATTTTGGAAAAGGCTGGTGCCAAATTCGATACATGCCGCGGATGGCTGACTATCGGGGGCGATTGAACGAGATTCCGTTCGATTTTACGGAAATGCTGGGAGCGCTTGCTCCGAGACCTGTATTTGTAAATGCTCCGCTCCACGACTCGAATTTCCGGTGGAAGAGTGTCGACCGGTGCGTTTCAGCAGCCGCGCCTGTGTATCGGCTACTGGGAGCCGAAGGCGGCATCGAGGTCGAGCATCCCGACTGTGATCATGACTTTCCCGACGAGATGAGGGAACGCGCCTACGCCTTGTTCAAGTCAGTATTGAAGTAATTGGTTGGAATGGTTTCCGAATGAAAAAGAATTCTGCGACGTCCCTTTCCCGGCGACAGTTCACGAAGAGAGCCGGAGTCCTCGCGACGGCGTCCCTGCTGGAGAATCCCGTTTCGGGGAAGGAGGCAGGAACGGTCGAGCCGCCGTTCCTGACCCCTGCGGCTGATTTCTACGACGTATCCCGCGGCAAGCCGAAACCGCATACTCTGCGAGGCGAAGACCTAGTACAGGCGGGGCTCACTCCCGAATCGTGGAGCCTCGAAATCAAGGCGGATTCTCTTACGAGGGAAAAGGAAATCGAGTTCCCGGCCAAGGTGGAAAATTCGTTCACCCTGGCGGAGGGAACAGCGCTCGACTACGCCGGCCTCCTGAAAATGGGGAAGACTCTGGGAGTGAAATATATCAAAGCGATTCAGTGTCTGAACATTGCCGAGCCGCTTGGACAGGGTTTGTGGGAGGGCGTTCCGTTGCGGGATGTTCTCCGGTTATGCGGGGAGGTGGAGAATGTTCGCCGCATCTACTATTGCGGATTTCACAACAACGACCCGAAGCAGATTTTTCAATCTTCGGTCAGCTACACCCAGTCGCTGGAAACTCGCCCGGGAGACTTTCCGGTGATTCTTGCCTACCGCCTGAACGGGGAGCCGATTTCGTTGGAGCGGGGCGGTCCGGTGCGAATGATCGTTCCGTGGGCACACGGATTCAAATCGATCAAGTGGCTCCGGGGAATTTTCCTGACGAACGACTATCAAACGAACGACACCTATGCCCTCAAGAACAACGATCCCGAATCGTTTTTGAAAACGGCGGCCTACACGCAGGGTGGTCCCGGGGAGTTTTCCACGGGAGTGCCGGTCCAGGTTGAAGGAGAAGTGATCTCAGGTATTTCCGGTCTGAAACGGGTGGAAACCTGGCTTCGAAAATTGGAACCGGGAGACGAGCGGCTCGATCAAAAGGCATTGGAAAAGGCGAAGGCGGATTGGAAGCTCTGTGAACTGCTGCCGCCTCCCGATTGGTCCACCGAACTTCCGGAGGGAACTCCGGCGAAGGAGATACTTGGATTTGATTCCGAAACCGGTGCCCCGTCCACGTGGCCGCTTCCCTACTCGGTGGCCCGTTGGAGGGTTCGGTGGGAGAGATTGCCGCGGGGCACGTATGAACTGTATGCGAGATCCGTGGATGAAAACGGCTACGCGCAGCCCGAACCGAGAGCGCTCCGAAAGAGCGGAAAGAACGCGGTGCAATGCCATCGCTTTGAGGTGATTTGATTGCTTCACGGCGGGCTTTCGCACTCGCGTCATTCAGATCGATTCGCACTTGCGTTTCCGTCCGAAGTTTGGTGTGCTTCCCGCATGAAGAAATTCCTGCTTCCTCTTCTTGGATGCTTTGTTGCTGCGGGCTCGCTCTCAGCAGCGGAGGCGTTCAAAACTCCTTCCTTTGTTAAGGAATTGGAGGATCTCGACAAAGTCATCAGAAAGGCGACCGAGGAAAACAAAGGGGTCACTTTTTTGCTGATGGAGCCCGGTTCAACGTGAGGCCCTTCCAACGCTGCGAGTTTCGTGGCAATTGATGCGCTGAAAGAAGATTCCGAAATCATCTTCGTGAGTGGTCTGAATTTGCACAAGTCTCCCGAGGTGGTGCAGGCAGCGATGGCGAGCAAGGAGGCTCGCGGGCCGACGCCGATCATTGCGGTTTTTGACTCCAATGTGGAAGAACAGCTGGGAGTGGTTCCCTATTTCGATATGAAAGACTCCCATGGCTTCGACGATGTCAAAACGCAGTTGGCGATTCTCCGTGGAAAAGATGCCGAGCCGACCCTTTCAAAAATGCATGCGCCGGAAGTCTGGAAAGATGTTCGGGGACGATCGATCAATGCGGCCTACGTCCGCAGTTCTGAAGGAGATGTTACGCTTCGTCTTTCCAACGGGAGACTGGCGACGTTGGCGCTCTCGAAGCTCAACGAAGAAAGTCGCAAGCGGGTTGCTGAATTGGCGGCTGAGTAGATTGTCAAAGTAGGGATCCGCCGATTGGTTTGCTCGAGTCGCCTCCCTCATTCTTCCCTCCCATGATCCGGGTGCTATCCCTTCTCGGGAGCCTTGCTGTTTCCGCCTCGTCTCTTGCGGAGGAGACGCTCTGGCCGCTCGAAGACACTCGTTCAGCGGTCTTGATCCATGGGGCGGCGCAGCTTGCGGACGGGGTGAAAGGGAGCTCGCTTGCTCTGGACGGGTGGTCCGTGGTTGAATTGAAAAACTCCGCGGGTCTGAATCCAGATCGCAACGGGTTCACCGTATCCGCCTGGTTCAACCCCTATGGACTGACCGGTGATCAGCAAATGATCGTTGGAAAAAACCGCTATTCGATGGATGAACGGCAGTGGGGGATCCTGATGGAGCGGGACGGGGAAATCCGGGCCTATCTTCGGGACGGGGGCTGGAAGACGATTGCCAGTGAGGTCCCGTTTCACCCGGGCCACTGGTGCCATGCCGCCCTGGTCGTCGGGGACAAGGGAGCTCAATTTTTTGTGAACGGAAAGCTGGCCGGGGAGGTGGTGTTAGAAAATCCGATCTCCTCCACGGCTGCGCCGATCACGCTGGGTGGCATTCGAGAGGGCGAAAATCTGCGACAGCAGTTTTTCGGCGCGATTGATGAAGTGCGCTATGAACCACGGGTTCTCACCGCAGTGGAGATTTCGGAGAAATATGAGCCGGTTTCCTCGAGGCACGAGATCCCCGTCCGGAATCCAGTGCCCGGAGCGCAGCCTGATCCGGCCCGGGACGAAATCGAGGAGCAGCATGCGAAGGCGGATCGGTCGGCTTTGATTTTTGATGGGAAGAGTCCGGACAAGCTCGCCTGCGACACGACCTTGCGGAAAATGCCCGATGGATCCTGGGTTATGATCATGCTGGGGGGAGGAGACACAGAGCCGGTTCCGGAGAACCGCGTTTTTCTCACTCGGAGTCTGGACGAGGGAAAAACCTGGTCACCGTTGAAGGCAATCGACCTGGGAGTGAAGTCGAAGAATCCGAAAACTGCCCTCGTCCCCTCGGAATTGATGGTTCACGAAAATCGCTGCACGATGTTTGTTGCAACCCATGACGGAACCTTCGGAGACTGGAAAGAATGGATGACTCACAGCAATGACTCGGGTCGAACCTGGAGCGAACTCAAACCGGTTCCCGGGAGACTGCACGACCGGACTTTTGTTCGCAACCATATCGTCACACGGGACGGTCGGATTCTGCTTCCCTTTCAGCATTATGTGAGAGTGGGGGAAACGAGAAAAATTTCAAACGGGCGACGCTTCTCTCCCCCGACGAATCCGCGCAATGGCGTGCTCATGAGCGAAGACGGTGGAAAGACCTGGACCGAGCACGGCAACATCCGGTTGAGCAACGATGACAACTACCATGGCTGGGCGGAAAACAACATAGTCGAACTTTCGGACGGCCGTATCTCCATGATCATTCGCGCCGATCGTCTTGGCGGATTCCTCTACCACGCTGAATCACACGACGGCGGCCGCACCTGGCCGGAGTTCGCGAAGAGAACAGACATCCCCAATCCCGGGTCAAAGGCGACGCTCTATCCTCTCGGGGAGGATACAGTCGCGCTGCTGCACAATCCGAATCCACGTCGTAGAAGTCCGCTTGCCCTCTGGGTCAGCTTTGACGGGATGAAAACCTGGCCTTATCAGCGGGTTCTCCTCGAAGATTCCGAATATGATCGTAGTGGTCGCTTCAATTACCCGGATGGATTTGTCAGTGAAGATGGAAAGTGGCTCCACTTTGCCTTCGATTATTCCCGCTATCAGGGCGTTTACGTAGGAGCGAGACTCCCGGAGGCGACCGGGAAGGCAGGGGAAGGACGCTAGACGGGGCTCAGGAAGATCCGGTTTCCGGAACGTTGATGGCAACCGGGATGATTGGTGCTTTCCTTGTGGCAGGTTTTTGTCTTTCTTTCTCCTATGTCATCTCTGTCCAAAGTTGTCATCACGGACCTGATCACCGAACCGCTCGATTATGAGCGGAGTATCCTCGATGGCCATGCCGAGGTGATGGCTCTCGATGCGAAAAGCGAGGGCGATCTGGCCGGGCACATCGAAGATGCCGACGCGGTGATGGTCTATCACTACTTTCGTTTCACGAAGGCGAGTATCGACCGGATGGAAAACTGCAAAGTGATTGTTCGTCCCGGGGTCGGCTACGACGGGATTGATTGCGAAGCGGCCCGGGAGCGGGGCATTCCCGTTTGCAATGTTCCCGACTACGGGACCGAAGAAGTCGCTGACTCGGCTTTGGCGATGACCCTGAATCTGACACGGGGAACCCATTTTCTGAACAGCCGTCTCCGCCGGGGCCTCGGCGAATGGAATGTCGACCAGGCCGCGCCGATTCGGCGCCTGCGGAACCGGATATTTGGAATTATCGGATGCGGACGCATTGGAACGGCGGCGGCTCTTCGTGCGAAGGCCTTTGGATTTGAAGTGATATTTTACGATCCGTATTTGCCGGATGGTGTCGAGAAAGCACTGGGCGTCAAGCGGGTCGACAATCTTGCTGATTTGCTGGCGAATTCCTACGTCGTGAGTGTCCATTGTCCGCTCACGGATGAGACGCGCGGAATGATCGGATCGGAGGAGATCGGGCAGATGTCGAAAGGGACCTTTCTCGTGAACACCGCGCGTGGAGGCATTGTTGATACACCTGCTGTGATCGATGCTCTCTCCAGCGGGCATCTCACCGGGACCGGAATTGATGTGTTGGAAAAGGAGCCCCCACCGGAAGATTCCAAAGTCCTTGCCGCGTGGCGGAATCCGGATCATCCCGCGCACGATCGATTGATTCTCAATCCGCACACGGCTTTCTATTGTGAAGAGGGCTGCGAAGAATTCCGAACCAAAGGAGCGTCGGAAGTGTTGCGGGCCTTGAAAGGTGAGCCCTTGCGAAATGTCGTGAACTGAGTTGGCTCGACTGTATCAGTAACGAATCAAATGCGTAGACTTGCTGCCGGATTCAGTTTTTTTTGGTTGTCCTTCTCCGGATTTACCGCCGTCGGGGAGGAGTGGACACACTTTTCAGAAGGAGAGGATGATCTCGCCTACGCCGTAGCTGTGCATCGCGGCGCGCTCGTCTACACGCGACAGTTCTTTGCCTCCGGCGAGTCGGGTGGAGAGGGGATGATCGAGGAGCTGTCCGGGATTGCCGATGCCTGCGGAGCCAGCTTGCAAAGGGTCGTGAGACTGAATTTCTTTCTCTCCGACAATTCAGCTGAGCGGAGAGAACAGGCCGAGGCTCTGCTCAGGAAATGCTGGCCGCGCGGAAAAACACCTGCGGTCACTTTCATTCCGGGTGCCCTGCCTGACGATGTGACCATGGCTTGCGATGCGGTGATCCTCGCCGCCGGCAAAGCAAAAGAGGTGAGTCGTATTGGGAGCACTTCCGGAGTTGTTCATGCAAAAATTGCCCCGGCTTCCTGCGATCTTGTTTATGCGTCCGGTCGTGTTGCGAAGGGAGCTTCGTTTCAGGAATCGATTCCCGCAGCGATGAAGCTGATTCTCGATGAATACCTCTTTCCGCAAGGGTGCGATTCCGGCGATGTTCTTCAAATCCGGGCCTACGTGAATGAGATGGATCGGGTGGGAGATGCGAAGCGGCTGATCGAAAGGCACTTCCCGAAAGGCAATGCTCCTCCTATTGTCTTTGTCGAATGGGCGAGAGAAGACACCGTGGAAATTGAAATGATTGCCGCAGCTCCCGAAAGGGAAGCTCCGGAAGAAATGGTAAGTTTCTATACGCCACCAAATTTGAAGCCGTCTCCAGCCTTCAGTCGGGTCGCCATTTTGCATGGACAGGAGATCGTATTTTTTAGCGGGGTGTCGGGAGAATCGGGATTGGCGCCGGGGGAGGAAGTGGAAAGCCTCTTCCGGATTCTGGAAAGGCGTGTCGTGGACGTCGGATCCGATATGAGCCATCTCATAAAGGCTACCTACCTGGTGAGCGATCGTGAGATGGATGCGACGTTCAGCGAATTGCGGCTTCGGCACCTGGACCCCGATCGTCCTCCCGCCGCATCGAAGGTCTTTCGGTCTTTCGTTGATGCAGAGGGACGGGCCTTGCTCATCGACCTGATCGCAACCCAACCTTCCCCATAGAATTTTTCCCCGTGTGATGAGCCTCGACTATCAATCCCTCCTCGGCTGGCGCGACGGCGCCAGGAAAATGCATATCCATCTCACAGAGATTCCGGATACCTCGAAACACGAATCCTACGAGCATGAGCACATCGCCGAAGAAGCATTCTATTTGCTGGAAGGATCGGCGGAGTATCGGTTCGGAGGAAAGACGATCACAGCGGGACCGGGAGAAGTAGTCTTCATTCCGTCCGGGCTGCGGCATGCTCAAATCAGGTATCTGACTCCTACGATGCGATATTTGACGATTCGGACAGTCGAGCCGGACGACGAACCCTGCTGCTGCGGAGAGGATCGGGAACCGGCCGGCGACTGAGCGATCGGTCCAATATCGAGATACCCAATAGCGGGATATCTTTTGAAGTCATCTTCCGATAGTCTTCGGGAAATCCATGAAAGCTTCGAACCCTTCTGCCCGCCCCGACTCCCTTACCCGACGAAAATTTCTGGGCACCGCCGCGGCAGGAAGTGGCGCGTTACTGCTTCCGGGATTGAACCAACTGAAAGCCGATGAAGTGGGGGAGACCGATCACTTCTACTATCGGCTTGCCCCGGTGGACGGACCCCTGATCGATACACAACGTGGCAACCGGGCTTTTGGATTTCGGGAAGGAAAGATCTATCTCTCGGAAGACAACGGAAAAAGCTGGGCGCACGAAGCGGAGTTTCCCGATGCGGAAGAAATTCACTTTAGTAGTTTGTTAGAAAACGGGAGGGTTGTCTTTGCGACGCCCCGGCGGATTTTTGTGGCCGGGGGAGACCTTTCCGAAATTCGAGAGGTGAAGTTGACGGACCGTGACGGGAGCGAATACAAACTTCACGAGTTACGTGACGGTGAAGTGCCCGGCTGGCATTTCTATTCCCTCGACGGAATCCATACCTTCGAAGTGGAGGGAAGAGAGATGCTGATCTGGGGGAACTATTGCAATGTCCGGACGGGTCCCACACCCCAGAATGTTTACTACTCCGTCGATGGCGGGGAGACAATCAAGATCGCCTACTCCTTCGGTCAGAATCCATTCTTTCAGCACAAAGATTCGGATCCGGCTGACTGGGTTGGAGATCCTGAAAATCCGGTTGTCTGTCGTCACATCCACTCGGTGTCCTACAACCCGGCCGAGAATGCATTCTATGCGTGCTCTGGCGATTTGGATCGCGATCTCGGAGTGGGGAAGGAATGCCATTGGCTGCGGGGAACCTGGGATTCGGAGAAGGACGTATGGGATTGGAAGGTGGTTGTTTCCTCCGATGCTAATTCCCGCTACAAATCCGGTGGGATTAATTTCGTCGACGGCAAGGTTTATTGGGTGGCGGATGCGAATGGCCCGAAGACTCTTCGCGAAGTCTATGATCGCGGAATTTTCCGGTGTGATCCTGCGGACATAGCGGACAAGTCGAAACACGAGGTGATTTACCCGGCGAAATATGAGATCGCCGTGATGACGATTCACGAAGAAACGATCGTTGTTCCGCGATATGGAAATGCCGACCCCGCCGATTGCGGGTTTCTGATCTCACCCGATCTCGGCAAGACATGGGGGAACTATGATTTGAAGGAATTCGGTGACCGGTCCGGAGTCCGCGTGAACCCGCCAAACGGGGATGGATGGTACCGGATCCAGTTGATGGAGCGATGGGTCGATCGGGCCGAGGTTTTGTTTTTGAAGCCGAAGTAGAGGTCCTGCCGTTTTCTCTTCCGCTCCCTCCCACCTCGATCAAACCTTTACGGGCGGACGGGACGCTTCTTTGCCCCGACTCGAAACGCCCATTCATTCCA
The DNA here is from genome assembly GCA_029213265.1 of Verrucomicrobiales bacterium. GTDB lineage: Bacteria > Verrucomicrobiota > Verrucomicrobiia > Verrucomicrobiales > DEV007 > Arctic95D-9. The sequence goes on from JARGNG010000002.1 coordinate 247,545, forward strand.
CCGTTCTTTCATGGCGACAGCCCGCTCCGGGTGCTTCCTTGCGAGGTCGGTAGTCTCGGAGCCATCGGAAGCAAGGTTGTAGAGTTCCCAACGCCGGGCGGAGGCGGGAGGGCTCGGATTCCAAACCAGTTTCCAGTCGCCCTCTCTCCACGCATGGCTGCCATAAAGAGACCAGGCGAGGAATTCGGGCGGAGTTCGTTGTTGCCCCATCAGTATGGGGAGCAAGCTGGTCCCTTCCATGGACGCCGTGACCGGTTCTCCATTGCGGGTTTCCGGATAGCTTCCCCCTGCGATCTCGAGAAGTGTGGGCATGAAATCAATGACGTGGCCGGCCTGGTGGGAAATCGATCCCGCTTTCACCTGACCGGGCCAGCGCACGATCAAGGGAGTCCGGATGCCGCCTTCGTAGGCCCAGACTTTGTGCTTTCGAAACGGTGAGTTCTGCGCCCAGCCCCAGGATCGCCCGACAAACTCGTAGCCGCGGGGATCTCCGACAGGGATACCCTCATTGTATTCGAGGAAGCCGGGCTCTTTGGCAGGCGTCGGCCAGCTGGCACATCCTCCGTTGTCGGAGAGGAACAGAATGAGAGTGTTGTCCGCTGCCCCGGAATGATCGAGGGCGTCCAGAACCCGGCCGATTCCCTGATCAAGACGATCCACCATCGCGGCGTAGACTTCCATCCTCGCCTCTTCGCGAGCGCGCGTTTCGGGGGAAAGTGAATCCCAGGGAGTCACCTCGTAGTCATAGCGGAAATCGCCGGTCTTCGGATCGACCGTGGAGAGACGCGTTACTTCAGGATCAAGGAGCCCCAGTTCCACGAGGCGGTCATACCTTTTCTGACGCAGTGGTTCGTAGCCGTCCGGGTATCGGCCCCGGTAGCGGGCGATGTCCTCCGGGAGCGCATGCAGAGGAAAGTGAGGGGCCGTGTAATTCAGGTTTACGAAAAAGGGGCGCCCGTCCTGCTTCCCTTCCTTCGCAAAGCGTTCGATCGTTTCGATCGCGTGATCCGTGAAGGCATCGGTTGCGTAGTAGTCGTCGGGAAAGTCGGTGACCACTTCTCCATTGTCTGAGAAGGGGCGAACGAGGCCTCCGTTGTAGAAATCGGGATCCGGTTTTGCCGGGTTGAAAAAGCTCGAGCAGCCGCTGAGCAGTCCGTAGAACTCGTCGAAGCCGCGATTTACGGGCTGTTTCTCCGGTTCACTTCCCAGATGCCACTTTCCTGTCATGCCGGTTCGGTAGCCGGCCGCTTGAAGGAGCTCCCCGATTGTGTGCATGTCTTCCCGCAGGAGGCTACCGGTTCCAAGTCGCGGATACAGCCCCGTGTAGAGAGCGGCCCTTGTCGTAACGCAAACGGCCGCGTTGTAGAACTGCGAAAACCGCATCCCCTCGGCAGCGAGCTGATCCAAATGAGGAGTGTGAATTTCCCCGCCATAGCAGCCCAGGTCTGAATAGCCCAGGTCGTCAGCGATGATCAATAACACGTTCGGGCGGTTTTTGGCATTGGTGTCCCCAGGAAGGAGGCTGGACAGCAGAATCACAAGAAAGCAGAGGGTAGGTCGGGGAAAGGGCATCCTGTCAGTTAAGCGGAAAAGTGGTGGCTGCGTCGATCCCATGATTCCGGACAGGTGGATTCTGCTGGCAGATTTTGAGCATGTGGTATTCTCTACGTATGAATCAGCTACTAGTTCGCTCTTCTGTTCTGGCGTTTCTTTTTGCGACCCTCTCTGTGGGAACTGCTTTCACGGAGGGTGCTGCTGATCCAGCCGTGTTTCGGGAAGACTTTGAAGGCGAGTTTGACCCGTCGCGATTTACAACAAAGATCCCGAACAAGAATTCCGAGGTTCGGAATGGAGCTCTTTGGACGAGAGGAGACAGTGGAGGGAAATATCCGCCTATGGTCTATTTGCCCGTGTCTGGAAAAGACATGGAAATCTCGTTCCGCTATCGGCATCTCGCGAAAGGGGGGTGGCTTTGGTTCTTTGTCGATGGAGATGACGGATTCGGGAGCGTCGACCATATGTTGCGGGTGAAACTGAGGAGGGATGGAATCCAATTGCAGGTGGACTCCCACTCGAAAGATCCGGAGCACCCCATGCGACAGAAGAAGGGGCGGCCGGCCGATAAGGTGAGCGGTGCCTATCGGCTGAATGAGTTTCTACCTCTGGAGAGAGTCGATCTCAGTGCGAACCAGTGGCGGACGGTAGTGCTTCACTTTTCCGGAGAGAAGGTGGAGATTCGCCTCGATGAGAATGTCTGGGTGAAGACGCTGAATCGCCCCTGCTTTGATGCCGTGAAACGGAAGTTGCTCTGGATGCAGCAGGGAGGAGAGAAGGGAATCGAAATTGATGATGTCGTAGTCCGCCGGTTGGATAAAGAGCCGAAGGAGGAAAAGCCGAAGGAGGAAAAGCCGAAGGAGGAAAAGCCGAAGGAGGAAAGTGGTTTTGTCAGTCTCTTCGACGGGAAAAGTTTCGAAGGCTGGTCGCATGTGGGGAACTGGACCATTGAAGACGGTGCTTTTTTTCGAAAGGATCGAGGTGGCTCCCTAACCTACACCGCTGCGACCGTGCCCGATGACTTTGAGCTTCGATTCGAGTGGAAGGTTTCAAAGGGGTGCAATTCCGGAGTCTACTACCGGCCCGGTCAGGTCGAGTACCAAATTCTCGACAACGTCGACAGTCCCTACGGGGAGAATGCGCGGCAGGCTGCAGCCTCGCTTTTTTTCTGCATGGCACCGAAGAAAGACGCGACCCGTCCGGTCGGGGAGTGGAATACAGCCAGAGTGATTTGTCAGGGGAGTGTGATCGAGCACTGGCTCAACGGGGAGCGTGTCCTGTCGTTTGACTACGAGGATCGCAAATGGGCGGAATATGTCGAACTGCTCGGAATCCGCGGTGGCGACCTGACCGGACGCGGTGGCAAAATCTGGCTACAGGATCACGGGCAGGATGTCTGGTTTCGCAATCTTCGCTGGAGAAAGATCCCGGAAGACGAAGTCATCACTCCGGATCCTGATTTTAAACCAATGCCTGTGACGGGGGAAGCGCTTCAGAAAGAGCGCGAGCGCGTCGCCAGAATGCTGGAAGCGAAAAAGTAACCTTACGAAAGGAACTCCACTATTCTCGCCTTGGGGCGCCCGATGATCGCCTTTTTTCCTTTCACAAGAACGGGGCGCTGAAGCAACTGCTTGTGCTTCACAAGAATAGCAACCACCGCTTCCGGATTTCCCACATAGTCGTCGGGATTGAGCTCCAGTTTCTTAAACTTGGAATCCTTCCGGACAAGATCTTCGACCGGGTCTTCCAGCGCAGCGACAATTTTCTCCAGCTGCTCTTTTCCAGGCGGTTCTTTGATGTAGAGAACTACTTCGTGATCAACTCCCAGTTCCCCGGCGACCGTCAGGGCATTGGTGGAGGACCCTCAGTGGGGATAGTGGTAAATCGTAACTTTGGCCATGCGGAATCAATTGGGTTAGGGGAAGAATTGAATCGGTTCGAACGACATCGCAAGCGGTAGTTTGATTTCTTTTGCTATACCAGGGGGATTCAGCGGAAGTTTGTTTTTACTACACTACGGGGAAGCGGTTCAGGAAATTCATGGTAGAGTCCAAAAGATGAGAGTTGCGGTTTTAGAGAATCATCCAGCCGAGGGCGCAGGATTGATTGGTGAGTGGGCTAAGGAGAATGGAGTGGAGATTGAAGTCTACGAAGCTTTCCAAAATCGCTTTCCTTCTGTTCAGGAATACGACGCTCTCATTGTCATGGGTGGACCCGCGAGCGTTTCCGATGTGGATAGCGACGAAGCTGTAAGTAGAGCGATCGAGACCATTGAAAAATTCCTGAACCATGACAAGGGTCTATTGGGGATCTGCCTGGGAGCGCAAATGATGGCGGTAGCTGCGGGTGGTAATGTGATCGGTGGCCCGGAGAAAGAAATCGGGTGGTATCCGATTTCCGTTCCGCCCGGAAACGAAACCGGTCTGCTTGCAGATGTGCCCGATGACCTTGTCGTATTTCACTGGCACGGAGATCAAATTGAATTGGCCCCCGCCGCGGAACTTTTCGCGTCATCTCACGTCTGTCCGGTTCAGGCTTTTCAGTTGGGAGAAAAGCAACTCGGATTGCAGTGTCACCTTGAGGTCGATTCGGCGGCCATGGATAAAATGATGGAGGCCTTTGCCGATGAAGTGAGGTCCGGCGGGCCGAATGTGATGACCGCCGTTGAAATGACGAGTGGATTGCACCGGTGGGGGGGGGATTGTCGAAGTGCCCTGTTCCGGATTCTGGATCGCTGGAGTAAGGCTGTTTCGGGGTAGATCTTCTTTGGCCGTTGTGATTAGATGGCGCCCGATGATTCGATTTTCAGGCCTCATTTGTTTCCTATTTAGTCTTTGTTTCTCCACCCTCGCGAAAGAAGAGAAGTTCAACGTTCTCTTTATCGCAGCGGATGACATGAACTGCGATCTGAGTGCCTTCGGGAACTCGCAAGTGAAGACTCCGAACCTCGAGCGCCTTGCAAAAATGGGGGTTCGGTTTGACCGGGCCTACTGTCAGCAGCCGCTCTGTGGACCGAGTCGGGCGAGCCTGATGACGGGACTTCGCCCCGACACGCTCGATATGCACTCCCTCAAACACGAGTTGCGGGAGAAGAATCCCGATGTCGTTACCCTGGGTCAGCTTTTTCGAAACAACGGGTATTTCTCGGCACGTGCCGGAAAGATTTATCACTACGGCAATCCAAGTCAGATCGGAACTGATGCGAACGATGATCCTGAAACGTGGGATCAGCGATTTAATCCGGCTGGAATTGACAAGAGACAGGAGGAGAAAATCACCCGCTATGGGAAGGGACGTCAGAATGCCGGACTCGGCATCTCAATGGCGTGGTGGGATCCTGTCAGTGAGGATGAACAGCATACCGATGGAAAAGTCGCATCGAAAATTATCGATCTGATCAGAAGGAAGAAGGGGGAGCCGTTCTTTCTCGCCGCGGGATTTTTCAATCCACATTGCCCCTACGTGGCTCCGAAAAAATACTTCGATCTCTATCCGCTGGAAGAGATTGAAATTCCGGATCTCGAAGAAGCGAAAGCCGATCTTCTCGATGTTCCACCGATGGCGATCCAGCGTGATATGAAACACTGGCCTTACTATTTTGAAGATATTACCGAGGAGCAGGCAAGGCGTTGCAAGCAGGCCTACTTTGCCTGCAACTCTTTTGTCGACGCGCAGGTCGGGAGGTTGCTGGACGCATTGGAGGAAAATGGACTGATGGAAAAAACGATCATCGTTTTCTGGTCCGACCACGGCTACTTTCTCGGTGAAAAGGGTCTTTGGTACAAGCGCAAGGCTTTCGAGCGATCCGCGAGGATGCCGATGATCATCGCGGCGCCCGGCCTGGCCCGGGGTGGTGCCACGAAGAAGCCGGTCGAGTTGCTCGATCTCTATCCCACGCTCGCAGATCTTTGCGGGCTCACTCCCCCGGAAAACCTGGAGGGAGCGTCGCTTCGTCCGCTTCTCGAAGATCCGGCCGGGGCCAGTTGGGAGAAGCCAGCCGTAACCCAGGTCTGGCACAGCCCGAAAGCGTGGGGGTATTCGATTCGTACGGAGCGCTGGCGCTACACCGAGTGGCTCGAAGGAAATGCGGGGCGCGAGTTGTATGATCACGATTCGGATCCGGAGGAGATCACCAACCTGGCAGATGTGGAAAAACACGCCGAAACGGTTGCGTTGCTTTCCGAAAAACTTTCCCCGTTCGTAGCACTCTCTCTGCGGAAGCGGCATGTAAAATGAACTCTCCAATCATGAAACTCCTTTATTCTGCCGCGATTGCTCTCGTTTTTTGTTGCGGCGCTGCCTCCGCTGAGAAGCCCAATATCCTGCTGATTATGGCAGATGACCTCGGGATCGAGGGACTGGGCTGCTACGGGTCTGAATCCTATCAAACGCCGAATCTGGATGCCCTGGCGAAAGGCGGGATGCGATTCACGCATGCCTATTCCCAACCTCTCTGCACGCCGACCCGGGTTCAAATCATGACCGGAAAATACAATCACCGGAACTGGCTCTACTTTGGAATCCTGCGTCCGGAGGAGCGGACTTTCGGTCATCTCATGCAGGAGGCAGGCTATCAAACGTGCATTGCGGGCAAGTGGCAGCTCTATTCCTACGATCCACCCGATTTCCCGAATGCGGAGCGCCGCCGGAGCAGTGGCATGAAAGTGGAGGATGCGGGTTTTGACGAGTGGTCCCTCTTTCATTCCTGGCAAACCGAAGATAAGGGGTCGCGTTATGGCAATCCCGGCTTTGACCGGAACGGGGAGATCGTAGGGCCGATCGAAGGGGGCTATGGGCCCGCAACTTCGGTGGAGTTTCTGCTCGATTTTATGAGGCGCGAGCGTGAGGAGCCGTTTTTTGCCTACTTTGCAATGTCACTTCCCCATTGGCCGATGGTGCCGACACCCGATTCGGAGGAGTGGAGGGATCCGTCCCGGCGATTGGAGGAGAGCACGGACTACTTTCCTGACATGGTTGCCTACATGGACAAGGCGGTCGGCCAACTGGTTGAGGGTTTGGATGAAGCCGGTCTTCGGGAAAATACGTTGATTCTCTTCTACAGCGACAATGGAACGGACACGAAGATCACGACCAGGTTTCGAGGTGAGGACATTCCCGGAGGGAAGGCGTCTCCTTTGCAAACCGGCATTCGGGTTCCGCTGATTGCCAACTGGCCGGGAACCGTGAAGGCAGGATCGGTTCGCGACGATCTCATCGACGCTTCTGATTTTCTTCCCACTCTCGCCGGGTTGGGGCAAACGAGGATTCCATCCGATTGGGAAACCGATGGCATGAGCTTCGCGAAGACCCTGACCGAGGGACAGGAATTCCCGAGAAAGGAAGCGTTTTTCTGGTACGATCCTCGCCCGGGCTGGGACAAGGACCGGTTTTCCCGTCATATTTTTGCACTGGATCATTACTACAAGCTTTTCTCCGACGGACAGTTGTTCGATATTTCCGGGGAAGGGTTTCGCGAAAAGCGTATTCCTGATGGAGCACTGAGTGAGGAGCAGAAGCAAGCGAGGGCCCGCCTTCAATCTGTGATCGACGCCCGTATGTCGGGAACGATTTCCGATGCCGCCCGAATCGAGGTGGATGCCTACGGAGATCCCGTCAACTAGGGCATCAGGACCGCAGGGTCTGGATCGCCTCGATAGCGGAGGTCGACGCCTGATCAAGGTGGTTTTTCATCGCGAGCGAAGCACCTTCCGGGTCGCCTTCGCGCAGTGCCTCGAGGATTGCGAGATGCTCATCGACCGAGGTGGTGTGAATGTCAGAAGTTCTCTCCCCGACAATTTCTCTCATCGCCTGGACAAGGTCACCATAGCGGAAGATTTCGGCGAGAAGACGGTGGTTCCCCGAAGCCTCGGCAATGCTCTGGTGCAGGGTCCGGTCGAGCCGCCAGTCGGGATCTTCTTCGCCCCGCGCACGGATTTCGGTGAACTCACCCATCAATTGATCGACCAATTCCCTGTGAATTCTTGAGGCAGCGAGGCGGGTTGCTTCGACTTCGAGAATCGATCGCACTGCATACAGTTCGCGAACTTCGTCTGTACCAAACGGCAGCACAACTGCTCCACAGTTCCGGCGAAGCTCGATCAGCCCGAGGCCCTGTAGCTGAAGCAGTGCCTCGCGAACAGGGGTTCGGCTGACTCCGAATTTTTCCACGGCCGAGGCTTCCGTAAAGCGGTCCCCTCCGCGCCAGAGACCTTCCATGAGCCCGCGAAGAATTCCCCGAACAACCTGTTGTTTGCTTGCCACGGGTTGGCGATGTGTGGGACCTTGATTGGATGCGGCTGGCATGGCGGTAACGCGTAGATTGTATACAATCTATCTTATGGTTCATTTTGACCAGAAATTTTTCGCTCTTTCTTCTGCCCAATGATGTGTCTTTCCACGAGATCTCTGTTTTCTTACGCTGCTGCGACAGGAATTGTCTGCGTGTGTTTGAATTTCCCGGTGCGAGCGGTGGATTTTGCGAAGGATATTCAGCCGGTGTTGGAAAAGAAGTGCCTGAGCTGCCACAACCCGAACAACGCGAAAGGAGATCTTTCATTTTCCAAAGCGGAGGAAGTGTTGGATCCCGAACGCGAATTGATTGTTCCGGGAAAAGCGTTGGCGAGCGATCTCTATCTGGCCGCTACACCTGAGGAACCCGGAGAGAAGCCCTACATGCCGGAAAAAGGGGAACCGCTGACCGGGGCGGAAGCAGCCCTGCTAAAGGCCTGGATTGATGAGGGGGCAAAGTGGCCGGAAGGGCTTGTTCTTCGGGAAGCCTCCAAAGCGGACAAAACCTGGTGGGCTTACCAAAAGCTCGCCGAGCCAAAGCATGAGAGCATCGATGCCTTTGTAGAGGAACGATTGAAAGAGGACGGCCTGAGCCGGAATGCACCTGCGGATCGACGCATCTTGATTCGTCGGGCCAGCTATGATCTGACCGGATTGCCGCCAACTCCGGAAGAAGTGGACGCCTTCGTGTCGGATACCAATCCCGACGCCTATTCCCGATTGATTGATCGATTGCTCGCCTCACCACGGTATGGCGAGCGCTGGGGGCGTCACTGGCTCGATGTCGTTCGTTTCGGGGAGAGCAATGGATTCGAGCGCAATGTAATCATCGACAATCTCTGGCCTTTCCGTGACTACGTGATCGAATCAATCAATGCCGACAAGCCGTTCGATCAGTTCATTCGCGAGCACATCGCCGGCGATGTCATGGGCAGCGGCGATCCGAAGGTGGAAATCGGAAGTGCCTATCTGGTGGCGGGTCCCTACGACAATGTCGGAAACCAGGATCTCAAGCAGAAGGCTCAGATCCGGGCCAATACCCTGGATGAAATCATCAATGCCACAGGGCAGGCATTCCTGGGGATGACCGTGGGATGTGCCCGTTGTCATGACCACAAGTTCGATCCGATCAAGCAGACCGATTACTATCAGCTGTATGCGACCTTTGCCGGAGTTCGGCATGGTCAGCGCGTTCTCGCAACCGCAGAGCAGAAGATGGATCGAGAGGAAACGCTTCGTCCTTTGACAGGAAAGAAGGTCGCTCTGGAGGGGCAAATGAAAAAGGTCGAGGCCACCGTGGCTGCGAGAGCGAAAGAGAATGCTGCGCAGCAGGAAAAGAACTGGACCGAACCGAAGGTGGAGCGCACAGGAACCGAAGAAGTCTTTGATCCGGTCACCGCAAAGTTTGTCCGCCTCGTGAGTGAGGCAACCGACACGAATCCAAAATCAGGGTCCGGGTTCCGGATCGATGAATTTGAAGTCTGGTCGCAGGACAATGAGCCGGTCAATGTGGCCCTCGCCAGGAACGGGGCGAAAGCAACGGGCTCCGCTCGCGTGATCGAAGATTTCCCGGATGCCTACGGACCGCAGTTGGCGATCGACGGAAAGTTCGGAGCGCGCTTCATGTCGACTTCGAATACGCTTACGATTGAGTTGAAAGAGCCGACGAAGATCGGACGCGTCTTCTTTTCCAGCGCACGGGGAGAGGAAACCCCCGGCCACGGGAAGTTTGTATTTGTGGGGGAGTATCGCATCGAAGTTTCGAAAGATGGAAAAACGTGGAATGAGGTGGCGAACGGTTTTGACAGGAAGCCGGCCACGGAACGCCATCGGATGGAACGGTTGCGCAGAGCCGTGCAGACTGCGGAAGAGTCCAACCAACTCGCGGCCTTGCGAAAGGAGTTGGCTCCGATCAGCAAAGCCATTGCCGCGATTCCCGAGTTGCCCACGGTTTGGGTGGGAACCCGGAGCGCGGAAGACGCGAAAGGGCCGTTTCACTTGTTCGTCGGAGGAAGCCCCCAGAAGAAGGGCGCGGAGGTCGTTCCGGCCAGTCTTTCGACGTTGAGTGAGGTGGCTCCGGTATATGAGTTGCCCCGGGAAAGCGGCGAAAAGAAGCGCAGAGAGGAGTTGGCCAATTGGATCACGCATCCGGAGAATCCACTTCCGGCTCGCGTTCTCGCCAACCGTCTCTGGCACTATCATTTCGGAACGGGGATTGTCGATACACCCAATGACTTTGGTTACATGGGCGGACGTCCTACGCACCCTGAGTTGCTCGATTTCCTGGCCCTGAAGTTGAAAGAGAGCGGATGGCGACTGAAAGCAATGCATCGCCTGATCATGCTGTCAGAGACCTATCAACAATCCTCCCGGTGGCGAAGGGAGGCAGCCGATGTAGATGGAGACAGTCGGCTTCTCTGGCGATTTCCTCCCCGCCGCCTTTCGGCCGAGGAGATTCGCGATACGATTCTGGCTGTGTCAGGTAAGCTGGATACGAAAATGGGCGGGCGTGGCTTTCGACTTTTTCACTACATGCAGGACAACGTCGCGACCTATGCGCCGCTCGACACCCATGGACCGGAGACCTATCGCCGTGCGGTCTATCATCAGAATGCGAGGGCATCGGTCGTGGATCTGATGACGGACTTTGATCAACCCGATTGTGCGTTCTCAGCTCCGAGGCGATCGGAAACGACGACTCCGCTCCAGGCGCTCACGATGATGAATCACCAGTTCACGCTCGATATGGCGGCGGCCCTGGAAGAGCGGATCAATGCCGCCGGGGCGAAGACTCCCGACGAAAAAGTGATCGTGGCATTTCGAATTCTTTATCAACGCCCGCCCGATCAGGAGGAGAAGGAGATCTCGATCAAGGCCCTGTCCGGGCATGGTATGACGGTGTTCTGCCGGGCGGTTTTGAACTCCAGTGAACTGATCTATTTGGACTGAACCGTCATGAATCCATTTCTCGAACCAACCCGGCGCCAGTTTCTCGGCCACGTTTCCTCCGGTCTCTTCGGGGTCGGTTTGACGGACCTTCTCGGGACGTCGGCTTTGGGATCGACGGGTCGCAGCATTCTGGGGGCGCACTTTCCTCCCAAAGCAAAGCGGGTCCTCCAGATCTTCTGTCCGGGTGCCGCTTCGCATGTCGATCTCTGGGAGCACAAGCCGATGCTGGAAGAGATGCATGGCAAGCCCCTCCCCGGGGAAGAGGATTTTGTTTCCTTTCAGGGGAAGAACGGCCCGCTCATGAAAAGTCCATGGGAGTTTTCGCCTGCGGGGGAATCGGGAAAAATGTGGTCCTCGATGTTGCCTCACATGGCGGCGCATGCGGATGATATTGCGTTCTTCCACGGGATGCATTCCAAAACCAACACTCATGGCCCGGGCTGTGTTTTTGTGAATACCGGACATGCTACGGAAGGCTTCCCGAGTCAGGGCGCCTGGATCAGCTATGCCCTCGGCAGCTTGACCGACAATCTGCCAACCTACGTGGCCATTCCCGACATCCGGGGTGAACCTCCGAACGGAAAGGCAAACTGGAGCAATGGTTTTCTTCCGGCGAGGCACCAGGCGATCATGATGGCAGCCCATCAGCCGATTCGAAATCTGGAAACACCGAAAGGAATCGGGCCGAACGGGGAAAAGGGAACACGCGACCTCGTTGAATTTCTGAATCAACGTCATGCCGCAGCGCGTCCTGCCGAAACCGATTTGCAGGCGAGAATCGAATCCTATGAACTCGCCGCGAAAATGCAGATGTCTGCTCCCGAGGTGAGCGATTTCGCGAGTGAGCCGCAGCACATTCACAAGCTCTATGGAACCGACTCCTCCAATGAACTGACGGCTGCCTATGCGCAGAACTGCCTTCTCTCAAGACGATTGCTGGAGCGCGGCGTTCGCTACGTAAATCTCTATTGCGCCTCCCGGGCCAGTGGGGTCGACGGGCTTTTAAACTGGGATGCCCACAAAACCTTGAAGGCTGACTACGAGCGCCATTGCCCGGTTTTTGATCAGCCCACCGCCGCACTTCTCACCGATCTGAAGCAACGTGGACTGATGGAGGATACGCTGGTTCTCTGGACGACCGAATTCGGGCGGATGCCAACGCGCCAGGTCGGCACGGCAGGGCGCGATCACAATCCTGACGGATTCACTACCTGGATGATGGGGGCGGGTGTGAAAGGAGGTGTCAGCTACGGGGCGACGGATGAATTCGGACGGCGCGCGGAGCAAAATCCGACCACGGTGTGGGATTTCTATTCGACCGTTTTGCATTTGCTGGGACTCGATTACGAGAAGCTGTCCTTCTATCACAATGGCATCGACCAGCGTCTTACCGACGTTCACGGGGGAGTCGTGAAGCAGGTCTTGGCGTAGAGAGGGAAAGAAAACAGGTTGTTGGGCGGAAGGTTTTCTGAAACGGTTCGCCCATGTCACCTTTGATGAAATACGCGTCTCTTTTTCTGGTTCTGCTTTCTGCCTGCACGGGAGGATTCGCGGAAGACCGGTTTGCCCTTCCGGCTTCGGAGGAAGGTCTTCCCGGAGAGGGGGATCTCCGCCGATATGAAGGGTATGTGAATCGCTGGCCTGTCTTTCGCCGGGCGTGGTCGGAAGAGGTGAAGGAAAAGCAGGGGGCCGTCGTTTTCCTCGGTGATTCGATCACCCAGGGCTGGGGTAAGGATTTTCGAGGCAACTTCGAGGGCATGAAGCTGGCGAACCGCGGCATCGGCGGGGATACGACGAGGGGGATGCTGATCCGGCTCGAAGAGGATGTGCTCGCTTTGAATCCGTCGGCCATTGTTTTACTTCTCGGAACGAACGATATCGAGGTCGACATCGCGCCGGATGCGATCGGTCGGAATTTTGAAAAGATCATTGCTGCGATCAAGAAACACAGCACCGAAGTTCCGATCGTTCTCTGCCGAATGTTCCCGAGCTCTCCGGAAAAAAACCGCCCGGCCGAAACGATTCAAAAAGTGAATGCACTGTATGAGGCCACGGTAAAGAACGATCCCCAGGTCACGGTTCTCGATACGTGGGCGCTCTACGCGGAAAAGGACGGGAACTGCGATGCGAAGTGGTTCAGGGACAAGCTGCACCTGAACCCGGAAGGCTACGCGCGCTGGGCCGCATCGCTTCGGCCGGTCTTCGCGACCTTGGGATTTCTCGAAACGGAAGCGGCGCCTTTTGAGTTGGAAGAAGGTTTCGTCAGTCTCTTCAATGGCAAAGATCTGACAGGGTGGGGGTATCGCCCGACACCGCCCCGAAAGAAGCCTAAGAAGCCTAAGAAGCCAAATCCGAATGCACCTGTCTTTGTCGAAATCAAAGAGCCGGAGTCGTTTGATGGAAAGGCGAAGAGTTCGGACGGGCGCTACGAAGCGATCCATGGTCGCCTTGTCGTGAGGACATCTGCGGAAGGCCGTCGGATTCAGCAACTCTGGACGACGAAAGAGTTTGGCGGGGATTTTGTCTTAAAGCTCGAATTCCGGGCGACTCCGAATGCAGACAGTGGTGTTTTTATCAGGAAGCCGCAGTTGCAGTGCCGGGATTATCCGCTGGCAGGTCCTTACTACGATCTTACGAACTACAAGCCGCAGGATTGGAACGAGCTGATTGTCACTGTAAAGGGGGGAATGGCTCACGCGACCTGCAACGGGGAACTCCTGACCGATTCAATGGAGCTGCCGGAAACGGGACCCATTGGACTGGAGGGAGACCGGGGACAGATGGAATACCGGAGGATTCGTATTCAAACGACGGGCGCCGAAAAGTGACCGGTCTTCGTTGAATCCAATCCGGAGCGGGCTACTGTTCCCCCGCTGCGCTGAAATGCGTAGCCCTGATTCATGAGTAATCCATCCCTGCCCCTGCCCGAGTTTGATGAGATCGCCGAAACGATGTCGTATCTCCCCGATCTCGATGCAAAATACCAGTTTCTGATCGACCTCAGCAAGCGGCTTCCCCTGATTCAGGAGGACGAAGAGACGGACGATTTCCGGGTCTTCGGCTGCCAGTCCTCCGTTTGGATCGTTCCCTTTCCGGATCCGGAAAATGAGGAGATTCTCCGCTTTCGCGGGAAAAGCGATTCGGTTCTCGTGAGTGGTATCATTGCGACGGTCTTAAGTCTGTTCGCCAATCGAACTCCGGAAGGAATTCTCGCTCTGGACGCTCCTTCGGAACTGAAAAAGCTGGATCTGGAGTCTCATCTCAGCCCGAGTCGTCGCAACGGCCTCATCGGAATGATTGAGCGGATCCGGGAGTATGCGACCGAAGCCTTGATGAAGGCTTCGCCCAAAAATTGATTTCGTTCAAAGCGAGATTGCGTGAGTTGCTTTGGCACTACTGTCAGGGGAAATTTCTCCGATGAATCCCTCCCGTATCCTGTCCCTTTTTCTCGCTGTTGCCTTTGCCTGCCAGATTTCGGCGGCGGCGGAACGACTGACCGTATTTGCCGGTAACTACCCCCTGATCTACTTCGCAGAGCGAATCGGGGGCCCCCTCGTGGATGCCCGATTTCCGGTTCCGCCGGACAGTGATCCGGGATATTGGAAGCCGACTGATCAGGACGTCATTGCGATGCAAAAAGCGGAAGCGGTTTTTCTCAACGGTGCCACCTACGAGAAGTGGTTTTCCAAAGTGAGCCTTCCATCTTCAATTCTCTACACAACGACGAGGGAGTTTGAGAAGGATTTCATCGTTGTGAAGGGTGCCGTCACTCACACCCATGGGAATGGGAAGACGCATGCTCATGATGGAATCGCTTCCACGACCTGGCTCGATATGAAGCAGGCCCGCCTCCAGGCGGAGTCGATTCTCGAAGTGCTGATTCGAAAGTTACCGGGCGAAAAGAAATTGCTGAAGAAGAATTATGAGGGACTTGCGAAAGAGTTAAAAGATCTTGGTAAACAGTTCGGGAAGGCCGGGAAAGCTCTCGGCAAGGTTCCATTGTTCGCTTCCCATCCGGTCTACCAATATGCAGAGCGTGCCTATGGGCTCGATCTTGAATCAGTGCATTGGGAGCCGGGGATCGTGCCCGATTCGAAGGAACTCGCTTCGTTTCAGGAAACGCTGAAATCACATCCGGCCCGATGGATGATCTGGGAGGGCACCCCGAAAGAAGAGTCTGTCGCTAAGCTTACGGAGCTGGGTGTCGGCAGCATTGTATTTGATCCCTGCGGAAATCGACCGGAGGAGGGTGACTGGCTTTTTGTGATGAAACAGAATCTAGCCGCCTTGCAGTCGATTGCGGAGTGATCAGCGCTCCGGCTCGTCTGTCTGATTTCTTCAGAGATCCGCCTGCTTTTTCAAAAAGCGGGGTTTGAACTCGTCGATGGCCCGCCTCATGGTGGGGGCTGAGACCCGACCCTGTCGGGTCGTTCACCAAACCCTGTTATGAAACGTCTTCTGCCTTTCCTTTCTGTATTTCTCGCCTGCTGGGCCCCGTTTTTTGGAGCAAGAGCCGAAGAAGAGCGTCCCCACATCATCTTGATCATGGTCGATGATATGGGGTTCTCTGACCTTGGTTACCATGGCGGGGAGATCGAAACTCCGAATCTCGACGGGCTCGCCTATGGTGGTGTCCGATTTTCCCAATTCTACAATTCGGGCCGATGCTGCCCTACGAGAGCATCGCTTTTGACGGGATTGCATCCTCACCAGACCGGAATTGGCTGGATGACGGAGAGTCCCGGGAAGAGCCGCGGGGAAAACGAACCTCCGGCGTATCAGGGCTTCATCAATGATCAATGCGTTACGATCGCGGAAGTGCTGCGAGAGAGCGGCTACGCAACCCTGATGGCAGGCAAGTGGCATCTCGGATACAACGACCAAAAGAGCTGGCCCCTGCAGCGAGGATTCGACAAGTACTACGGATGCATTTCCGGAGCGACCCGGTTTTTCGATCCTTCCGGAGACCGGGGGATTACCTTCGGAAATGAGGCCGTCGAACCTGTCAAGAGCACAACGGAAGAGGATTACTACACGACCGATGCGTTCACCGACTACGCGACTCAGTTTGTGGACGAACATTTGCAGGGAGAGAAAAGCGACGATCCGTTCTTTCTCTATCTCGCCTACACCGCTCCTCATTGGCCGCTTCAGGCATTCGAAGATGACATTGAGAAATATCGCGGGAAATACAAAGCGGGCTGGGAAAAACTGCGCCAGTCGCGCTACGAGCGACAGATCGAGTTGGGATTGATCGACAGGAATTGGAAGCTTTCTCCGAAGACGCCGGAGATTCCGGAGTGGGATTCGCTCGACGAGAAGAAGCAGGATGAAATGGATCTCAAGATGGCGGTCTACGCCGCCATGGTGGACCGGGTCGATCAGAACGTCGGAAAGCTGACATCCTTTCTCCATGACAAGGGGATCTTTGATAACACGCTGATTCTCTTTCTCTCTGACAATGGCGCCTGCCAGGAAGGTGGCATGCTGGGGCGCGGGGAGTTTTACGACGTGGAGAAGCGCAATCAGCAGGATAACAACAGCTACGGAGAAGCCTGGGCGAACGCGGGAAGCACTCCCTTTCGCTACTACAAGCATTTTGCCCACGAGGGCGGGTCGGCAACCCCGTTCTTCATGCACTGGCCGAAAGGTATCGAACTCCGCGATGAGTGGTATACCGAACCGGCCCAGTTGATCGATATCATGCCGACGATTCTGGATGTGGCAGGTGCAGAGTATCTAGAGAAGGCGAGGGGCAACGCCATTCCAACACTCGAAGGAGTCTCGTTGCGCGCCGCGTTCGAAGGAAAGGAATTGGAAAGAAAGGATCCCATCTTCGTCGAACATGAAACCAATGCGTTCGCCCGTGACGGGAGGTGGAAACTGGTCGGTAAAGAAGTCGCTCAATTCAACGGTACTAAAAAGGCGAACTGGGAACTCTACGACATGGAGGCGGACCGGACCGAAACGACCAACCTCGCTTCGGCCAATCCGGCGAAGGTGAAAGAACTGGCTGGACAATGGGAGAACTGGGCGAACCGGGTCAAGGTCTACCCAAGAGGAAGGAATACACCGAGGCTTGCCGACCCCAAACCCGAAAGAGACTCGCCTCAAATTGTGGGGCGGGAATTCGCCGTCACGGCGACGGTTCGCAACGGAAAGCCGAATGGAGTGGTGATGTCCCAGGGAGGAAACGCCTTTGGTTACTCACTCTATTTTCAGGGAGGAAAACCAGCCTTTGCCTGGCGCAATCAGCAGAAGCTCACGACTTTGGTTTCGGAAAAAGAACTCGACGGGAAGATCGATCTGGAAGCGCAGGTAAGCGCGGAAACGGTTACGCTGTTGGCGAATGGAGAAGTGGTCGGTTCCATCGAAATTGATGGCCTCATGAAAGAGCAGCCGGGGCTTGGCCTTTTTATCGGGGCGGACGGGGTTCACGCGGTGGGCGAATACAAAGTTCCAAACCGGTTCAACGGGCGCATTCTCAAGACGGATGTGAACGTGATTCTACCAAAGGTTACCATGCGGACGAAATGGGCGGCCAAAGTCGATGAGTCGAACGTGTGGCAGGAATACCCCCGGCCGCAGTTGAAGCGTGATCAGTGGACGAACCTGAACGGGATGTGGAACTATGCAGTTACCGGTCCGGATGCGAAGACGAGTCCGGAAAAATGGGACGGGGAAATCCTCGTTCCCTTTGCCATCGAAGCACCCCTGTCCGGCGTCGAAAAGCGGTTCTCTCCCGATGAGGTGCTCTGGTATGAGCGTTCCTTTGATTCGGCGAAAAAGGAGGGAAAGCGCTACCGCCTGAACTTCGAAGCGGTTGACTACCAGTCCACGGTCTGGGTGAACGGGAAGAAGGTCGGATCCAATACCGGCGGGAATCTACCATTCTCGTTCGACATCACAGATGCCCTCAAAGACGGCGGGAATCAGGTCGAAGTCCGCGTCACCGATGCAACGGACAGCGCCTATCAGTTGCATGGGAAACAGCGACTCAATCCAAAAGGAATCTGGTATACCCCGGTTTCCGGAATCTGGCAGACCGTTTGGCTGGAGGAGGTTCCCGAGGTCAGTATCCGGAATGTGAAAATCACGACGAAGGCGAGCGGTCGAATTTCCATCGAGATTGATGCGGATGGTGTGGAGAAGGGGACCAAGGCCACCGCGACGGTTTTCCTGGGGGAGGAGAAGATTGCGAGCCGGTTTGATGATGACGGAACCGTGGAACTCACCGTGCCGAATCCGCGACTCTGGTCACCATCCTATCCGAACCTGTACGATCTCCAAATCGAGCTCGGTGACGATGTGGTGACTTCCTACTTCGGTATCCGGGAGACCGGGATCGAAACGGATGAGGAGGGGCACCTCCGGTTTACTCTCAACGGCAGACCGATTTTCCATTGGGGGACGCTCGATCAGGGGTGGTGGCCGGATGGATTGCTGACTCCGCCGTCGGATGAGGCGATGGTTTCCGACATTGAATTTCTCAAGGCGGCCGGGTTCAACACGATTCGGAAACACATCAAAGTCGAGCCGCGGCGATACTACTATCATTGCGACAAGATGGGAATGTTGGTTTGGCAGGATCAAGTCAGTGCGAGACGGTTCGATGATCCAGAGTGGGTGAGATTCAAATCAGAGTCTCCAACCGCGACCTGGCCCGAAGAGGCTCACAGGCAATATATGAAGGAGCACAAGCTCATGATTGATACGCTCTACAGCCATCCCTGTATTGTGCAGTGGGTTCCGTTTAATGAGCGTTGGGGGCAGCATCAGACCATGGATGTGGGTGAATGGGTGGCCAGCTATGATCCTACGAGGCTGATCAATATTGCCAGTGGTGGGAATTTCTTTCCGGTAGGGCACATTGTAGACGAGCACCGCTATCCGGACCCGGATTTCCCTTTTGAATTCGGAGCAGGCGGGCGACTGGATGCTTTCGTGAAGGTGGTAGGTGAGTTCGGTGGGCACGGTTTTCCGGTGTCAGGCCATGTGTGGGATCCGGGAGCGAAGAACTGGGGCTACGGAGGTTTGCCGAAGGACAAGGCGGAATGGTTGGAACGATACCGAACCTCGATTGAGGCGTTGGCAGGTTTGAAAAAGAAGGGGATTGCTGCGGGGATCTATACTCAGACAACGGACGTCGAAGGGGAAATCAATGGGCTGATCACCTACGATCGTAAGGTAGAGAAGATTTCCCCCGAAGAGTTGAAGGAGATCGGTAAGGTGTTGTTCGAGTGATGCCGGGGTGATCGCCACAGGTGCGTTCTGGCTGTAGCCCGTCTCTGCGAGCGCATCTACTCCGGCTTTGCAAATCCCGGCCACAGTGGGGCTCCCCTTGGTAAAAGAGCGACATTGGGTGCTTGAATCAAATGCGGAACCCGTCGAATCTGAGAGGACCTTATGATTTCCCGTTTTTCGTTTCTGGTGCTCCTCAGCCTGGTTTTTCCTTCATTCAGTCAGTCGGCCGACTGGCCCCGATGGCTGGGGCCGAAGGCCAATGGGATCAGTGAAGAACCGCTTCCCGAAACCATCGATTTGACGAAGGTGATCTGGAAGAGGGAAATCGGCGTTGGTTTCTCTTCGTTCTCGATTGCGGAGGGTCGCTTCTATTCGATGGGCCACATCAATGGGAAGGAAGTCGTCTGGTGCCTCTCGGAAAGAGACGGGGCTGTGATTTGGAGCGACTCGTATCCGGCCGAATTGATGCCGAACCTCCATGAGGGCGGTCCCGGTGCTACGTCGACCGTGGATGGCGATCGCGTCTACACCATCAGCAAAGACGGACAGTTGAGAGTCTATGAGGCAGTCTCCGGAACGGTTCTCTGGACCAAATCGATGATGGCTTTGTCAGGATTGAGGCGAGTGCCTGAATGGGGATTCACAGGTTCACCCCTCATTCTCGGGGATCTGGTGATCGTCGAGGCGGGAGCAACCTTTGCCTTTGATAAGAACACAGGTGAAGAGAAATGGCGAAGCAAAGAGTATCGTCCGGCTTACGGGACTCCTCAGTTGTTTCAAAGCGAAGGGAAGTCCTTCCTGGCAACGCTCAAAACGGATGGCCTCGTCATTCTTGATCCGGCGTCCGGGGAGACGCTCGGATTCTCGATGTGGCGAACCAGTTTTCAGACCAACTCAACGACCCCGCTGAATGCCGGCGACGGGCGACTCTTTATCTCGACCGGCTACGACCAGGGCTGTGCGCTTTATCGTTTTTCAGGCGGCGAGCTGAGCAAACTCTACGAAAATAAAAACATGTGCAACCACATGGGGAACTCCGTTTTGATCGGGGGTCACCTTTACGGTTTCGACGGGACTGCCCACCGGGGGCGGCCGGTCGAGTTCACCTGTCTTGAATTGGAGACGGGAAGGAAGAAGTGGCATTTCCAGGATCTCAAATACGGCAGTGTCATTGCGGCGGGTAAGGATCTAATTGTACTGACGGAAACGGGCGGAATGCTGATTGGCGCCGCCTCGCCCGAAGGGTTTGAGCCTCGTGTCAGTCATCAAATTCTCACAGGCCGCTGCTGGACGCCTCCCGTATGGGCGAATGGTGTCATCTACGCGAGAAATGCCGCCGGGACGGTGGTGGCCATTCGGGTGCAGTAGAATCCTATTTCTCCTCCACTCGAAGATAGGTTCGGGTCTCCAATCCTCTTGCTCTTTCCGTCGCGCGAATCTCCCAGAGCCCGATTCGGTCATTCGGGGCGATGTCGATCGTGACGGTGAGCTTTCCCGAGGCTGCGCCGTAGTAGCCGCTTCCCTCCAATTCAACCCCTTCCGGATCGATGATCCGGAGGTCAATGGGAATGACGGCATCGACTGCGGTTCCCTCCGCATCGGAAACCGTTAGCGCTATGGGAACCGAAGAGCCTGGCGTCGCCGATTCAGGTGCGGTGATTTGAACTGCCTCCACCGGTCGTTCGGTGACCATGAAGAGGCGACCTTCGCAGGGGCCGAGCTGAACAGGGATCCTGAGCTGTCCGTCGTCAGTCGCGGCTTTTACCTTTCTCTTCTCGACGAGGTCATAGACATGACCGCTCCTTCCCGCCAGGCGGAGATGGGTTTCCGATGGCAGGCCGTTTTCCATTACCATCCCATAGTTGCCCACATAGGTTCCGGCTTCGCGATGGTCATTGACTGCGAAGAGGTAGTCCGTTGTTCCAAATCTTCGACGTCTCGTTACGACGTCCGGGTTTTCGGAATGCAAAGGGCGAGTGTATCTGCCCTCCAGACCACGAAGAAGAGTCTTCGCCAATTCCTGGATTGCCGCCTTGTCTGCGACGGCATTCCTGGTCCGTTTGTATCGCGGAATAAGAATGTCCGGTTGAATGGCAGGACAGAGCTCGGCATCGCCTACGACAAGGCCACCGGACTTCTGAAACGCCTTCACCTTTTTGATAACGGATTCAGTGAGTACATCGCAGTCTCCCATCACGAGGACTTTCACGTCCTGGAGTCCATCTTCGAGCAGGCGATCCTCGTAGAGAACCTG
This sequence comes from Verrucomicrobiales bacterium, assembly GCA_029213265.1. Classification (GTDB taxonomy): domain Bacteria; phylum Verrucomicrobiota; class Verrucomicrobiia; order Verrucomicrobiales; family DEV007; genus Arctic95D-9. The sequence goes on from JARGNG010000002.1 coordinate 268,834, forward strand.
CGGCTGCATTTGTGCGTACATGAGAACATGATAGAGGTCTCCGGCCCAGCTGCGATTCCATCCATAGGTGCCTCGTCGGGCAAACATCTGGCTGGTGAAGCTTTCGAGAAAGGCAACGTCGGAAGGCGGGTCGGGGACCTGGAGCAGAGCCGGTCCGAGTGGTTCGACTACGGTTTCGACGAGGCGTTTGAGCTCACGAGCCGTGTTGGGATTGGTGTGGCGATAGGCTCCCGGGGAGTCGGTTTTCACGAGCGATCCCCAACCGTGATACATGATACCTTTGATCGGTCGGGAAAGTTTCCACCAGAGCGCTTCGCGGAGGTGCATCGGTGCAATCGTGATGTAAGCGGCGTCCGGATCCCGGTCCACCCAGGGAGACGGATTCCCTTCCGAGGTCCCGGATTCCGGTGCCGTTTGCGATCGATACCAGATCAGTTGCGTCATTTTCATGACCTCCTGATTGTGTCCATTCGCCCGGGCCATTTCAAAAAGCTCGTCGGTGCAGAGACCGATTCGAATCGGATCGGGATAGCTGTAGGTCCAGTGGGAGAGAACATTGGCCGCTCCGCCGCTTCCCCGAATACTGGGAACACGAACGGCAGGGTCGTAGAAGGTCCAGAACTCGTCATGGGTCGTTTCCGACTTCAGCCCCTCATGCAATCGGGTATTCAGTTCGTTCCACCCGTCTCCCTCTGTCCAGAACCAGCGCAGATAGGAAAGAATCGGGTCGTTGTCCGGGATGACTTTGTTTTCGGGGAAATCAGGCAGCTTTCCATATTCGACTCCATTTTTGATTTTCACGATTTCCGGAATGGGATGGCCCAGGGCTTCTTCCGCCGCCTTTACTTCGATGGGATGAAAGGAGACCTGGGATTCGCCACGCACCTCGGTGTGGAGAAGGGCGGCGGCAAAAGCGGGATGATCGCCATAGCTCCGACTGAGAACGGTTCCCGTGTCCTCGCAGAATTGTTGGACGCGGGGAAAGAGTCCGCTGATATCCTCCCTGCCGTAGTGGTTGCCGTTTCGGTCGATACGAAGGAATGGCTTTCCGGCGCTGGCCGATCGAAGATACCGGCCGGGGGAAACGGTGGCGATGATTCCGATGTTCTTTTCGAGGGCCCTGTCGAGCATGTCACGCGCGGCCCGGATGTCTTCCTGCGACGCGGGAAGTGCTTTGCTCCCGTCCTCCCAGACCGCTCCGTAGTCGGTTCTCAGTCCGAGGCAGTGCGTGAAGCCGAGATCCTTGAGTCGGTCGATTTCCTTCAACACTCCCCCGGTTCCGCCCAGTCCCCACATGATGACGGGCATTCGGTGGGGAAGAGGGCGGGGTGTGATCACAAAAGGAATGCGGGAGGAAAACTCGTGGGTTGATTCACTTGAGTCTCCCCATCCGGGAACTGTAACGGTAACTTCGACCTGATATTCGCCCGGGCGCAGCGCCGTATCGACGGGCAGGTCAAGGGGAAGGGACTCTCCCGGCGCAAAGACGGCAATCGTCTCGGGCTCTGGTGAAGACCTCTGTCCGGAGTAGCGAACCGAGACGCTGATGTTTTCGAGCGCTTGGGGAGAAAGGTTTAAAAGGCTCGCCTTAATCGCGCTGTTTTCGGCATATCGCCGAAAGGCGGGACGGGACGAACGGGTTTGCAGTTTGAGCGGTCGAAATTCCCGTATGCCCTGGCTCAAGCGGACTTCGTCGATCGAACCGGGAAATCCGCGGTAGAAAGAGCCAATGCGATCGGCGAGGCAGAGATCGCGGACTGCGGCAGCGATAGGGCCATTGCCGGGCTTTTCGATGCTCCCCGATTCCGAGCCGTTGTGAAAGAAGGCCACCGTTCCCTGGGCATCGTAGGTAAACGCGATGTGGTGCCATTCTTCAGGGGAGAGACGAACTGGCCATGAATACCAGGTATCGGAGTAAGCGCCGAGACCTAGATCGAGTTTCATGACCCTTTGTCCTGTCTTGCTTTCCTTGAGCAGTGACCACATGAAACCGGTATGGTTGTCAGGGGTGTATTTTGAATCGGCGAGGACAGGCGCCATATTCGGAGGGAAGGATTCATCGTCTTTTGGCCGAATCCACATCTCCAGCGTAAAGGCTCCGGAGGGAGAAAGGCCGGGCGAGCGGGGAATCAGGAGGCCATGCGAGGAATCCTCGACCGGCCATCCGGCGAAGCTTTCCAACCCGCTCCCGAATTTTCCTTCGGGCGATCCCGCAGGCCCCCGCTGCTTTCCGTGATTCCCGTGAGAAGAGGAATCAGCGCCAGGCTTCTCCGGATTGTTGAACTGCCAGAATCCCAGAACGGTGGAGCCATTTGATTCGCTATCCGTGTAAGGTTGCCACCAGAGAGTCGCGGGATTCGCCAGTGCGAACTGATGCAGGAAAAGGGCGGGGACGAGAAAGAGGAAAAAGTGTCGCATTGCTTTGAAGCGCTGAATCGAAGACTGCCTAGGCCGGCCATAGTTTCCGGAGACTCTCGAGGTCAGCTTTGATCGCCTCAATCGATTCCGGCAGGACCTTCGGATCGCGGTGATCCTTGTACTCCATGTGAAGGGAAATCGGGCCGTTGTAGTGGCTCTTCTCCAGCAGAGAGAAAAATTTTGGATAGTCGACCCGGCCGGTTCCAAGCGGGACGTTCCTGGGCTTTTGAGAGTTCTGTTCCCAGACAAAGTCTTTGCAGTAAACCATTCCAAAGTGAGGCCGTATCAGATGAAATTCGGTGGGCCAGGAAAGGCCGCCTTCGACGACTGCGTGGCGAATGTCGAAGGCTACGGCGGCGTCGGCGGGATCGACGTCTTTGAGGATTTCCTGAAGATCCCATAGTCCGGCTCCAAATCGACCGGCGCCGGAGTGGTTTTGATAGAGTGGTTGGATACCGAGCGGTTTGCAAAAGGTGATCAGCTTTTGGAAGATGGCGCGAATGTCCGCGAGTTGCTCATCGATCGGGCGGTCGTAGGTGTATTTGATCGAGCCCATCCGGAAACGGGTCACCCCGAGATCAGCTGCGGTGGTGAGAACGCTCCGGTGGATTTCCTGATCCACGTTGTTGATGTCGGTCGTCATCACGGTCATCTCGACCCCGCATTCTCGAAGGGCCTCGATTTGTCGGGGGAGGTCTTTCTCAACGGAATCCGGTTCGACGTGCCCCCCTTTGCGAACGGTACCTTCAATCCCAGCAAAACCCATTTCCGAGATCAGCCTTGCCTGCTCGTCATAGTTCAGATGCTGCAGTGGTTTGTTGAAGCAACAGATCGGGTTGGTCGTCGGCTCTCTTGAAAATCCGGCTGCTGCCGCGCAGGAGAGAAGGGAGGACTGCAGAAAGGCCCGTCGGGACCGGGAAGGGGAGTTCACGGGAAAGTGATTCATCTTGTTGGAAAGGTAATGGAATCCTTTCTCCGGGAAAAAGAAGATCTTGTCCGCGATAAGGTAGGCCGGCTCTCAACGGGGGCAGGAATGAGCCTCTTTCCTTCTTTTCCCGGAAGCAGTAGTTTCCTACAAACAAGGCGATCTACCTGTTTTGACTTTGTGATGACTGATCTGAAACGACGCCGGCTGAGACTTGTTCTCACGATCGCTTTTGCGCTTGCGATTGTGATGGGTCCGGGTCCCGGCATCTATTTCATCAATCCCGGTTCCGACGAAACGACTCCACGACTCCTTCTGGGGATGCCGATTGTGTACGCATGGGCTGCGTTCTGGTTCGGGGTTCAGGCGATTGTGGTTTTGCTTTCCTATCTCTTTCTCTGGAGGGATTCGAAGTCATGATGCTGTGCCTGTCATTAGTGGCGGCCGCGACTCCTTCTTTGACAAAGGTCGCGGGGATCGTCTTGGTTTGTTATTTGCTGGTTCTGATTTCACTGGGAGTTGCCGGGTGGATCCAGAGCAAGGCGACGGAAGAGGATTTCTATCTGGCCGGGCGTGGACAGGGTTTTATCGTCACTGTCATGACAGTGATGGCGACGTTCTTTTCGAGCGCTGCTATTCTCGGAATCCCCGGGAATGTTTACAAAGACGGAGTCGCCTTTGTGCTTTTTGCGATGAACCTTCCCGTCGCGGGAGTTTGTATCTACTTGTTAGGGAGTCGAATTCGCCGGGTCGGGCGAAAGCGCTCCTATGTCACGCAGGGGGACATGATCGCCGACTACTACGGTGACACTCCGGCGATTCGTATCGTGGTGGCACTGATCGGATTTCTCTACGTTCTTCCCTATGTCGTGATGCAGATCAAAGCGGGCGGCTACCTCGCTCAGGGAATGTTTCCCGATTCGGAGAGGGTTCAGTTCCTCGGATTCGAGATCGGAATGTTTCAGGCGGGAGCGACCGCATTGTCGCTCGTGACGATGATCTATGTTCTCGTCGGAGGGATGCGATCCGTTGCCTGGACGGATGTTCTGCAGGGATTTCTCTTGATCGGAGGAATGATTCTGGCAGCTGTGGCGACGGTGGTCGCGCTCGGTGGGTTGGGAGGTTTTTTTGCGAAAGTTTCCGAGTTGCCTCCGGAAGCCATGTCGCTTCCGGGGCCTTCCGGAACGTGGACTCCCTGGAAGTTGATGACCGTGTGTCTATTCGCCTCGGTCGGATCATTGGTGCAGCCGGGGCAGTGGATTCGACTCTATGCCGCCCGAGATGACAAAACCCTCAAGCGGAGTTCACTCGTCTTTGCCGTCGTCCTGCCCTCCTGTTTTCTTTTCGGGATCATGCTGGTCGCGCTGGCGGGAAGAGCGTTGTATCCGCCGGAAATGACGGCTGCCGGAATGGTGCCACATCCTCATGTGGGTGAATTTGACCAGATTGTCATCGTGATGATCAAAGAGCAGTTGCCCGCTCTGTTGGGAACATTGGGCGTGGTGTTGGTGGCAATCATCCTGGTCGCGGTTCTGGCAGCCTCGATGAGCACCGCAGACAGTAATCTTCACGCACTCAGCGCGGTGGTGACCCGGGACATCTATGACCGGTTCGTTCGTCCGCAAAGTTCACAACGGGAGCGTTCCCATGTCAGTCGTCTCGTCATTGTTGCCGCCACCTTGCTCGCTCTCGGCCTCGTTTCATTTGGTCATGAGAACGAAAGCTTCTCTCCTCTCAAGATGATCGCAGATCTCATGTTTGCGGCGATTGCCTTCTCCTGTCAGTTGCTCCCTGTCACCATCGATATGCTCTTTGTCCGGAAGGGAACCAAAGCCGGCGCGCTCGCGGGAATGATTTCAGGAATGGTGGCGGTATTCCTCTTTACTCCGTTTCCCGGACTTCTTCTCGGAAATAGCGGGTTCATCGATGGACTCTCCTCCACTACAGGAACTCTGAAATCGCTCTTTGATATCGGCTTCTGCGGCGTGGTGGTGAATACTCTCGTTTTCGTCCTCGTTAGTCGCTTTACCCGTCCGCTTGCTCCGAAAAGAGTCGAAGCCTTTGCGGACGACTTGCGGTCCAAATCCACTGAAGAAACCATTCCGAAAGAGTCCTGACATGAACTTCATTTCCACGATTCCAAATTCCCCTGAAATTCTGACTACGACGGTGGGATCCTATCCGGTTCCCGACTGGCTGAACGCTCTGCCGAGTGAGCAGTCGATTGTGGATGCCACACGCGTCATCTTCGACACGCAGCGGCAGGCGGGGATTGACCTTCCCACGGACGGCGAACTCTATCGATTCGATATCAATCATCCGGATACGAATGGAATGATCGATTACTTTGTCGAATCGATGGGGGGAATTAGCACCGGGATCGGGCGTTCGGACGGGGAAGCGTTCCGTAGCAAAGCCGAAATGGGTTGGCGGGCAAAGCCGGCCGGAATCGTAGAAGGTGCGCTCGAAGAAGGGCGGCTCAACCTTCTCGAGGATTGCCTTCGCGCCTCGGAGGTGGCCGGGGGAGGTTTCAAATTCACGGTGACAAGTCCCTACATGCTTGCTCGCACGCTACTGGATCATCACTACGGTGATTTCGAAGCGTTGACGATGGCGATCGCCGATGTTCTTGCCGATCAAGTCAGAGGACTGCCCTGTGCCTGCGTGCAGGTGGATGAAGCCAATATTCCCGGAAACCCTGCCGATGGCCCGCTCGCGGCCAGGGCGATCAATCGGGTGCTCGATGCAGTGGAAGGGGAGACGGCGGTACACTTCTGCTTTGGGAATTACGGGGGACAGTCGATTCAAAAGGGAAGCTGGAAGGCTTTGCTGGAATTTCTCAATGAGCTCCATGCGGGGCATCTCGTTCTGGAGTTGGCTCACCGACCGGATGATGACCTCGATGCGTTGGCAGAAATTGATTCAAGGATCGCTCTCGGACTGGGCGTGATCGATATCAAGGTCAATCACGTCGAGACACCCGATGAGATTGCGACCCGAATTGAAAACGCGGAATCGAAGGTCGGCAAAGGGCGGGTGAAGTTTGTTCATCCTGATTGCGGTTTCTGGATGTTGAAACGGTCGATCGCGGATCGAAAGCTTGAGGCTCTCGTGAAGGGAAGGGATAAGTTTCTTGGTTTGGGGTAAGCAAACCCAACTTGCATGGTATGACTCTTCCCACGATCGAAGTTCGCTCCTTTGACTTTTTCGTCTTCCCGATGAAGACGCGGTTTCCGTTTCAATACGGGATCGCGAGCATGACCGAATTGCCGCACTTGTTCGTCACGGCACGGATCCTGGTGGATGGTCAGGAAGAGACGGGAGTCAGTTCGGAAGGTCTGGCTCCGAAATGGTTCACCAAAGACCCGGCAACGACTTTTGAGCAGGATCTGCCGGTGATGCGCGAAGTGATTGACCATGCCGCTGCAGTGGCGTCCGGACTCCCCGCTCCGACCTTTTTCGATTTCTGGAGGGAACTCTATCAAGCGCAATTGGATTGGGCGCGAAATGAAGGAGTGCCACCCCTCCTCGCGAATCTGGGGGTGAGCCTGGTAGAGCGGGCCGTGCTGGACGGACTCTGTCGTGCGGAAGGAAAACCATTTGGCGAAATGCTTCGGGAAAATCGTCTGGGAATTCGGGCCGGTGAAATCGATTCCGGCTTGAACGGCTTTGAGCCGGCGGAGCTGTTGCCGGAGCAGCCACTCAAGAAAATTTTCGTGCGACACACGATCGGATTGGGGGATCCCTTGACGGATGCCGATATCAAAGAGTCTCTCGACGATGGCTTGCCGCATTCCCTCGAAGCCTCGATCCGGGAGTATGGACTCACCCACTTCAAAGTGAAAATCTGCGGTGACCTTGACCGGGATCGGGCCCGTCTTGCCGGAATCTACAACGTTCTTCAATCGACGGTAGAGGGAGAGTTTCTAATCACCCTGGACGGAAATGAGCAGTTCAGCGACATCGCTTCATTTCGGGAGCATTGGGAAGAGTATCAAAAGGACGATGCGATCCGACCACTCCTGGATCATATCCTCTTTGTTGAGCAGCCGCTGCATCGTGAGCATGCTCTCGAAGACGGAGTTCAATCAGCCCTCGCGAACTGGCCGGAAGCTCCTCCGCTGATTATTGATGAATCCGAGGCCGCGCTGGATTCTCTGCCACGTGCCCTGGAGTTGGGCTATTCCGGGACCAGTCACAAGAACTGCAAGGGAGTCATGAAAGGAGTAATCAATGCGATGCGGGTGGAAAAGCGACGCCGGGATGAACCGGAACGGGACTGGATTCTCAGTGGTGAAGATTTGGCCAATGTGGGGCCCGTCGCGCTCTTGCAGGATTTGGCGGTGATGGCGTCCCTCGGAGTTGGCCATGTGGAGAGAAATGGACACCACTATTTCCGCGGACTGAGCGCGTTTTCCGATGCGGTGCAGGAAGAGGTCCTCAGTGCGCACGGGGACTTGTATCGTCGTCACGAGAACGGTTTTGCGACCGTGCGAATCGAATCCGGCCGGATTGAAATCACGAGTCTGGTCGAAGCTCCTTTCGGGGCCAAGCCTCTGTTTCAGGGGGAGGAGTGAGCGTTCTTACTTCACTACCATTTCCCCTTTCATCACAATCCAGTGTCCGGGGAAAGTGCACAGATAAGGATACGTTCCCGGTTTCTCAGGCGCGGTGAATCGCAAAATCTCTCCCGTATCAGGACTGAGCAATTGAGTATGGTGGAGAATCTTTGAAGACTCGGGAATGAACCCTTTCGCGAGGCCCCCGGGATCTTTCGCCATTTCATTTCCAGCCATGCCGACTTCTTCGAGAGCGCCGGGTTCGACAATGACCAGATTGTGCTGGGTCGCGTCAGGATTGGTGAAAATGAGTTTGACGGGCTGTCCTGCTTTGACGGTGAATTTGGTTTTGTCGTAGAGGAGGCGTTCGGGAATACATCCGATTTCAACGACCTTCACGTCGGGCCGGGCGTCGAATTTCTTTTCCTCTGCATTTGGTTTTCCAAGGCTTCGCTGGATCGGGCTTTCCTTGGCGTCCCGGCTTGTGAAGGCGGCCAGCTTCGGATAGGCCTTTAGAAATTCTTCCCTGCCCTTCCAATGCCGGACAAGCGCCTCGGAACCAAGCGCGCAGGTGGTGGCGTAGGCGAGATGAGTCTCCATCGGGTAATCGAAAACTCCGGTGATAGCTTCCAGGGCCTCCCGTGTTCCGATATAGCTCGCGGCGATCACGGCCTCCATTCGGACAATGGCATTGTCGTCATGGGCCCGATTCTGGAGGTTGGTCAGGGTGTCTTCGAGGGAGAGCCCATTGTCGGCAAGGCCGGCCTGCCAGAGTTTTCGTCCGCTGTCTCCTGCCGGATAACGGAGGAAGCGGGTTGCGGCAGCACGGGCGAGATGGAGTTCGCACTGGAGCACTTCGGTGAGAAGCTCAGGCCGGCTTTCGCCGATGCTGCGGTAGAGCCAAAGGGCTTCGATCTGGTGATGGCGGAATCGTTCGCCGGAGGAATCGAGTTGAGATACCCACGCGTCGAGTTCTTTGCTTACCTCAGTGGGGGAGTGCGCATCACGGAGTTTGCGACGGGTGCGGTAGCGATGCCTATACTCAGGCCGCTTCAGATTTTCGAGAAGTTCCGGGACCGTTGCTCCGGCAATCTTCGGCGGGTCTTCGAGGGTCGCTCCTTTCGGAACAATGCGCCAGATGCGTCCGCTCTTGCGGTCACGTCGGGGATCTCTCAAGGAGTATTGAGCATGTCCCTTGATCGGGTTGTACCAATCGCAGACATACATGGCGCCCCGGGGACCGAATTTGAGATCAACCGGGATAAAGCTGAGGTTCTCGGAGAAGATCAGGTCGGTGACGTATTCCTCGGTGAAGTGATCGTCCTTCTCGACCCATTTGTGAAACTCGACCCGGTTGGTTGGCTTGTAGCGCACTTTGACAAAGCCGCCCTGCATCTCCTCGGGCCACATCGGGAAGTCGACAAATTCGTGTCCGCAGACTCCGGAGTAGGCGGGGATATCATTGGCCTTGGGATGCTGCTCCGGGTAGGGCGGGTTGGTCGCGTGAAAGGCACTTGCATAGATCGGGTGACTGGCGACATGCTGCCCCCAGTCGTCGAAAGTGACTCCCCAGGGATTGGTGTTTGGATAGGCCCCGAAACTGACGAGTTTTTCGGTGGAAGGGCGGAGCTGGAACCAGGCGGAGTTCTTGGCCCGGACCGGTCCGTAAGGCGTTTCGATCTGCGAATTGTGGAAGATGGCTTCCCGGAAAAGCAGTTCTCCATCCGGTGTCCAGACGAAGTCGTGGAGCGCGTGATGGGAGTCCTCGGTTCCGTATCCAGTAGAGACGTGGCGTCGCCAATCGGCTTTGTCGTCGCCATCGGTGTCCCGCAGGAGACTCAGGTGTGGTTCCTCCGACACAAAGATGCCGTCTTTATAGAGTTCGAAGGAGAGCGGTATGTGGACGTCATCGGCCCAGACGGTGGATTTGTCCGCTTTCCCGTCCTTGTCGGTGTCTTCGAGAATGACGATCTTGTCTTCCGGCTCGCGACCGGGATAGACGTGGGGGTAGGTCGTGGAGCAACTGACCCAGAGTCGGCCTTTGGCATCCCATCGCATTTGAATGGGGCAGGCAATCTCGGGGAACTCTTCTTCGCTTGCGAAAAGATTGACCTCGAAGCGGGGATCGACGCGGAACGCCGCCAGTTCGTCGGCGGGGGAAAGCCACTCGTTGGCACCTTTCGTTTCAATGACATCATCGAGCGGCGGTAGATTGGAATCGTCGACCGGAACTTCTTCGAAACTTTTTCCCCGTGCAATTTCCCAGGCCCGTTGCTCCCGGTTGGCCGTCATGATTTCAAAGTTCCGCATCGCCGGAAGGAAATCGAGATAGCCGTAGGCCTTGTTGCGACCGCCCGTGTAGTAGAACGTATTGAGAGGGCGATAGCGGCGGAAATACTGGCGGTTTTTGTCGATGAGCGTTTCCCGCAATTCTTCATTCGGATCCGGCGCAGAGCTGCCGAAGGTTTCACTGAACAACTGGTTGGCAAAGATTTCGTATCCCCGGTCGAGTAGGTGCGCGCCATTGAAGGTGAGGCTGGTGCTCTCGTCTTCCATCGCGGCCCGCGTTGCCTCGAACACATCGGCAAATCCGACCTTCTGTGAGGCAGCCACTTCAGCCATTGCCTTTGCGTAGTCGGCAAGACGATCATTGTTCAAATCCGCGGCGGGAATATTCTCTACGTTTTCATTTGCGATGGGCGAAACAAGGACGATCCGGGGGCCGGTCTTCCCGTTGAAGGCGCTCGTCTGGATATCGATCAGCCAGGTCGTGAGGCGGGCCTTGAAACTGTCGATCGCCTCCCGTCCGGCGAAGCTTTCGTTGTATCCGAATGCCGCGAAGATGACGTCCACTTTCTCGCGGGTGAGGTGCTGTTTCACCGTGGCAAAATTGTCAGGGCGCGGCTGCAAGTCGACTTCATCAGCCGACCAGGCGAAGTTGCGAATGACGAGTTCGTGTTCGGGATGGGCGAGATGGAGATACGACTCAAACCATCCGAAATCCTGTGACCGGTCAAACAGGGTGTTGCCGACGAAGGCGATCCGGTCTCCCTCTTTCAGGGAAAGTGGCAAGACCGTTTCAAGAGGCTCTGTTTTTTCGGGATTGGCGGCATCTTTCTCGTAGATACCAAAGGCGGCCAGTTCCGGGTCCGCTTCCGGAGCTTCTCTTCCGCTATCGAGGTGCTTGGCATCCCGGGTGTTTTTCTTGCGGGGATTCCTGCCATCATCCTTTGGCTGGACGCCGCCTTCCGACTTGGAGCCGGTTTGACGCTTTGAGGCCGGCTCCTGCGCGACGAGGTCGAGAGACAAAGAGAGACAGAGAACCGGTAGGAGAAAGAAGCGAAGTAAGAGCATGAATTCGGAAAGCTGATTGTTTCCGGATCATGTCTCCTTCCGCCACGAACGTCCAGTCAGACGATTGGCGAGATGAGGTGAAATTTTTCGGTGAGATCGAATGCGACCTTCGCATTCGCAACTGCTGTCGAGCGCCAATTACACGCCGTTGAACTCCGGCTTGAGGATATTGTAGGGGATGAGAAGATCGTCTTCTTTCCAGTTGTCCACAACCTCCACTTTGACCCCGCGATGGGCGTGTTCATATAGGATCGGCGCGACACTTTGAGGGAGACGAATGCATCCCGCCGAGGCGGGATAACCGGGAAGGTCCCCTGTGTGCATACCAATCGAACTGCTTCCGAGACGCATCCAGTTGGGCATGTAGACATGATACAAGGTCGAGACCTTTCCCGTTTTGATCTTCTCACTGATGTGAAAGGTTCCCCGGGGAGTATACTTGTTCCGGCGGGCGGTGGAAACAGCGCTGTCGATCGCGACGAGTCCATTCACGACGAGAAAGGCCCGTTGCCGCTCGATGTCGATGACAATCTTTCGATCCGCTTCCGGTTCTGTTTCGAGAAGCTTGTGATTGATGAATGCATCCTTGTGTTCGTCGCGATACCAGGAACGATGACGAGGGCGCGGCTTCGGGGGAGTGGCCGCTTTTTTGGCCGCCGCCAGTTTTGCCTGCCGCTTCGCCTTCAATTTTTCGAAGAGTCCTGCCTCTGCAGTTGGCACGGCGACACAAACAAGGAGGGAAAGGACGAGAATCGGGAGGCGGGAAAAAGGATTGTTTTTCCCATGGGGGGAAGTCACTGGAATGGTTTCGGAAGTGTTCATGCACGTGTTCTGGGTCGCTTTCCGGTAGACGAACCGTCACCGGAACTATGAGATTCAATTTCGGGGAACGGCATGATTTCTACCATTCATCTATATTCGTGCGGAATCCGTTTCTCAGTGCGTCGGGACCGGAAGCGTAGACAGACCCTGGTGTCCTGTATAGTGGGGAAAAGGTGTTCCATCAGGCGATGATCTCTTTAACGACCCGTCCTCCTTCCGGACCGGTGAGACGGTGCTCACGACCGGCGTGACGGTAGGTGAGATCGTTTGCCTCCAGTCCCATCTGATGAAGAATCGTGGCATGGAGATCGCGAAAATGCATTTTCCCGTCGACCGCTCGTGCGCCGGTGCCATCGGTCTTTCCATAGGCAAGGCCAGCTTTGACTCCGCCTCCGGCCATCCAGAACGTGAAGCCGTTGGCATTGTGGCCGGTCTCGTTCTTTCCGTTGCCCGGAGTGAGCCCGGGCCGGCCGAATTCACCTCCCCAGACGACGAGTGTGTCTTCAAGAAGTCCCCGCTGCTCCAGGTCTTCGAGAAGGGCCGCAATTGGGGCGTCGGTGGCAGCGCAGTTAGCTTCGAGATCACGACGGTGGTTCTTGTGCTGATCCCAGCTTCCATGATTCACCTCGATGAAGCGAACGCCTGCTTCCGCGAAGCGCCGGGCGAGCAGACATTGCCGGCCGAAGTCCGACATGCGGCAGGTGCCGACCGGACCTTTTTGTTGACCCACTCGGTAGCGTTCGAGGGTGGCGGGGGATTCCGTGCTGAGGTCGAGTAGCTCGGGCGCGGCCGTCTGCATGCGAAAGCCCAGTTCCATGGTGCGGATCACACTGTCGAGCTTGTCATCTCCGGGGCGGGCGGAGAGATGGTTCTGATTTAAGAATTGCACGTAATCAAGCTGCGCCCGCTTGGCGGAGTGGGGAAGGTGATCGTTCTTCACGTTTTCGATGGTCGCCTTAGCCATTGCCTGTCCGTTCGTCCCGATCGGTGTCCCGGTATAGATCGAGGGAAGAAAGGCACTGGAATAGACAGAGGGGCGGGACGTATTCAGACTGATAAAGCCGGGAAGGTTTTGATTCTCTGTCCCGAGGCCATAGTTGATCCAGGAACCGATGCTGGGGCGTTCACGGAGACGGTCACCGGTATGCAGTTGTAATGCGGATTGTGCGTGAATGCCGGTGTCCGCGTGCATACCGTTGAGAAGGCAAAGCTTGTCGGCATGCCTTGCCGTTTCCGGCATCAATTCAGAAATCCAGAGTCCGCTTTCTCCGCGTTGTTTGAAATCGAAGACGGAGCCGGGATGGGGCTCTTTTCCTGTTTGTGGCTTGTAGTCAAAGGTGTCGAGCTGCGCCGGCCCTCCTGACATAAACAGGAAAATGACTCGCTTCGCTCTCGCCGGAATTCGGGCCGTCTTTTCCTCGAGCGCAGCCTGTGCGATTCCGGAGAAGGCGAGGTAGCCGAATCCGCAGGAGGCGG
>JARGNG010000096.1:0-3261 GCA_029213265.1 Verrucomicrobiales bacterium
GCGATCTACGACACCGCCGCAGTCGATACCGAAGCGGGAATGCTCCTCGCCTCGCTCGATTCAGAAACCGCAGCCCTGCCCGAAACCGTTCAACGTCGCGTCGTCGCCGCCAACTACCGGCGCGGAACCGAAGACAATGCCCGCATGCTCGTTTCCCTCGCCGGAAACGCCGAACTGGCCAAGTCCGTGCGAAAGGCTGCACTCATCGGATTGAAACAGTGGAGCGTCCCGGTCGAGACCGATCCGGTTCTCGGCCACTACCGTCCCATCCCTGAGTCCGGAGACCGAAGCGGAGAGGCGCTCGCAAAAGCCATTGGAAAGGACCTTCGTGACTTCCTGACCGAACCCCACGATTCCGAATACATCACTCTCGCCCTCGAGCTTGCGACCTCCATCGGAGTCGAACTCGATCCGTCGACCCTCCTCGCGCAGATCAAAAACGAAAGCCTCGGCCCTGAGCTTCGCGTCGCCGTTCTCGACAGCCTCGCCAAATCCGAAGTGGCCGGTCTCGATGCGATCATCACCGGCCTGTGGGATGACAAGCAGGCCGGAGTCCGGGCGGCGGCCCTCTCCCAGGGATTCGCACTCGAACTTCCCGGTGTCTTGGAAAAATCGAAAGCAGCCGTCCAGAAGGAGAAACCGGAAGTCGCCCGCGCCGCGCTCGCAGGCCTCGCCAAAGTCGAGCCGGACTTCGTCGCCGGGCTCTGGAATCAGCGTGACAAGGATTTGAAGCGGGCGCTCTGGCTCGATGCCTATCTTCTTCTCAGTGCGGCGGGCAACGCCGAAGTGGCCGCCTATGCCGCAGCGGATCCGAACCATGTTTACCAGCTCAGCCTCGAGGGAGGCGACCCGCAACAGGGCGAGGTGGTTTTCAAAAATCAGGGAGCCTGCCTCCAGTGCCACAAAGTCGGAAGCGACGGTGGCGTGCAGGGCCCCGATCTGACGGGTGTCGCCAAGCGCCTTTCCCGGGACAAGATTCTGGAATCAGTCGTCAATCCGGGCGCCGAAATTTCCCAGGGCTACGGCATGACGACGCTCACCATGAAAAGCGGAGACTCACTTGTCGGCCGTCTTTCCAGTGAAGCGGACGATCATGTCGTCGTCGTCGGCCTCGACAACCAACCGAGCCGGGTCGAGCGCTCCGACATTCAGGAAATCGCGCCCCCCATTTCCGCGATGCCTCCGGTCGCGATGGCGCTGCCACCGAAAGATCTTCGCAATCTGGTCGCCTACCTCGCCGCGAGAAAGGGAGGCGGGAAGAAAGACGATTCCTCCCACGGGGACGACGACGAGAAGATTGCAAAGTAGGGGCAGTCTGGATACGGCGGCAGGAATGCCACCGCTACCCTTCCGCCGCAATCCGGATCGCTTCGAGCTCCGCCCAGCGATCGTAGAGCGCCTTCACCTCGGCCTTCTTTGTTTCCAGCTCCTCACTCAATCCGACCGCCTTTTCAGAATGGTCGATGAAAAAGGACGGATCATTTAACTTGGCTTCAATTTCTTCGATCGCCGTTTCCGCTTCGAGAATCGTCTCCTCCATCCCCTCCAACTCGCGCTCTTCTTTCCACTTCAGCTTCCGGGGCTTCTCCTCGGAAGTGCGCACCCGCTTCTTTTTCGCCGCCTTCGGTTTGGCCGCAGCGGACGCAGCCTCCATCGCCTTTCGTTTTTGCAGGTAGTAGGAATAGTTCCCTTCGTTGACGGAGATGTGACCCTGGCCGTCGAAAACGATGACACGATCGCAGACCCGATCGAGAAACCAGCGGTCGTGGCTGACGACAATCGCGGTTCCCCCGAAATTGATCAGTGCCTCTTCCAGCACGCGTAGGGTTTGCAAATCGAGATCGTTCGTCGGTTCGTCGAGCACGAGAAAATTTCCGCCGCGCCGGAGGATCTTCGCGAGGAGAACCCGGTTCTTTTCTCCCCCTGACAGATTCCCCACCCGGTCATTGATCCGGTCATCGGTAAAAAGAAAACGACGCAGATACCCGCGAACGGGAATCGTATCCTCACCGAACTTCACGGAATCGATTCCCTGGGAGACCTCTTCGAGAACACTCTTGTCCTCGTCGAGCTCGAGCCGGGTTTGATCGACGTAGTTGAATTCGGTCCGCTTACCGATTCGGACGCTTCCCGTTGTCGGCTCCGCCTCTCCCATGAGCAGTTTTAACAAGGTGGTCTTTCCTGCTCCGTTCGGACCGACGACTCCGATGCACTCTCCTGCCTGGCAGGACAGATCCACTCCGAGAAAGAGAGGATCGCGGTCGTAGTAGAATCCAACCTGTTCCAATTCGACGACGAGGTTGGCCAGTTTGGGCGGAGTCGGGATGACCAACTCCATATCGAGTTCCTGCTCGGGTGCCTTTTGGGCTTTGACCGCATAGAAATTATCGAGTCGGTTGCGCTGCTTGGTCCCCCGCGCCTTGACCCCGGCCCGGACCCAGTCAATCTCGCGACTGAGAAAGCGCTGCCGCTTGTGTTCAGACGCCTGGTCACGCTGGGTTCGCTCCTCTTTGGCGATCAGATAGTCGCTGTAGTTTCCGTCATGAGAAAAGAAACGCCCGTTTGCGAGCTCGACGATTCGCGTGGCAATCCGGTCGAGAAAGTAGCGATCGTGGGTCACGAAAAGGCAGGCACTGTTCGCACCGGCAAGATAGCCCTCGAGCCACGCAATCGCTTCTGCATCGAGATGGTTGGTCGGCTCGTCCAGGATCAGAAGATCGGGCTGCGCCAGCAAAGCACGACAAAGTCCGACGCGTCTCTTTTCTCCCCCTGACAAATATCCTACGACGCGGTCCACGGGAGGGGCGGAAAGCTCGCGCATCAGCGTCTCAATGCGGGATTCAATATTCCAGCCATCGGCATGATCAATCTCCGACTGGAGTCGATCCATCTCCGACGGGCTGAGGTTGTCCGCCGTTTCAAACCTCTCAATCGCAGTGAAAAGATCCGATGCCCCGGCGCGGATGTTATCTTCTACCGTAGCCTCTTCATCGAGTTGAAATTCCTGAGGCAGATAACCGATTTTCAGCCCCTGCTTCCGGGAGATGTTGCCTTCGTCCGCTTCCTCGTCTTCTGCGACAATGCGGAGAAAGGTGGACTTTCCGCATCCATTTCGCCCGACCAGCCCGACCTTCTCGCCGGGATACAAAGCCAGAGTCGCTCCGTCGAGGACAGGATCATTGCCGAACGAGAGGTGCAATTCTGTCGCGGAAAGAATCGCGTCGTTCTGAATCGGGGAGGATGACATGGCCGCGAATGTAA
>JARGNG010000096.1:3361-10964 GCA_029213265.1 Verrucomicrobiales bacterium
CCCTCCGGCAATGTGCGCCGGATAGCCGAAACCGAGGGACCGGGCGTGGTTGGCTTTCTGGGTTTTCTTGTCGCGCGATGCGTCCGTGATCGAATCTCCCTGGAACAGAATTGTCGCTCCGGCATTCAATTTCAGGTCCGACGCGGAAGCACCGGTGGGGAGAATGGAAGAAAGGCCGGCGGCGCCAGCTCCGGCTGCGAGAAAGGATCTACGATTTGTCATATCCCATTCATGACACAAGCGGGCCCTGCGAGGAAAGGCGCAATGCCGTCCGCTGACGGCAGCCCCGCACTTTGAGAGGATCACTTCATGACTTCATCAAGACGCCGCTTTCTCAAGACCGCTACCGGAACCGCTCTCGCCGCCCCGTGGATCGGATGGAAATCCACCGCCTCCGGTGCCGCCCCGAGCAAAGACCTTCGCTTTGCCAACTTCGGAGCAGGAGGTCGTGCCTGGAGTGATTTGACCGCGATGGACGCCGTTGCCAACACCACGCTCGTTGCAGCAGCCGACGTCGACACGGTTCGTTCCGCCAAGTTTCACGAGACCTATCCGGACACCCCTTTCTACAGCGACTGGCGCAAGTTGCTCGACGAGAAAGCCGACGAAATCGACGCCGTCGTCATCGGCACTCCGGACCACATGCACGCGCCCATCGCGATGGCAGCGATGCAACTGGGCAAGCATGTCTACGCCGAGAAGCCCATGTCCCGCACTCTTCATGAGGCACGTCAGCTTCGCGAATTTGCCGCCGCCAACGGGCTCGCTACGCAAATGGGAAACCAGCTTGCCTCGGGAGCGGGCAACCGCACTGCGGTTCGACTTCTCCAGGAGGGAATTGTCGGCAAGGTCACGGAAGTCCACAGCATGAACCCGAAGTCGTGGGGATCGATGGATCCCCTCCCCGAATCTGAGGAAGCGCCTCCGGAAACCCTCGACTGGGACCAGTGGATCGGCGTGGGGAAATACCGCAAGTACGTCCCTAGGGAGTTTGCCCCGGGCAACTGGAGGAAGCGAATCGGATACGGTACCGGAACCCTCGGAGACATGGGATGTCATATCTATCATCCGTGGTTCATGGGCCTGAACAAGCCGGTCACGCTCACGGTAACCTCTCACGGGCCCGGACCCGTCGATGCCCACAGCTGGCCGCTCAATGCGAAAGTGCACCACCGTATGCAGGGCAACGATCTCACCAATGGCGACTTTGACTTTACCTGGTATGACGGAACGCAGCTGCCACCTGAGAAGGTTGCCGCGGCAGTCGGTGGCATTGAAAACGTTCCCCGGAGCGGCTCTGTCGTCATCGGCTCGACCGGCGCTCTTGTCGTTCCTCACGGCGGCAGCGGCATCCCCACCATCTACCGGGACGCCAGGCTTTCGGAGGAGACCTTCGAGAACGAACCGGGCGAAGACCATCATGCCAATTTCGCGGCCGCGGTTCGGGGTGACATCGCGAAGGCGCGCTGCAACTTCGACTACTCCGGTCCCATGACCGAAGCCGTCCTGCTTGGCACAGTGGCAATGCTTCTTCCCGGCGAAGAACTGAAGTGGAATGACAAGGCCGGAAAATTCAAGGGCTCCAAAGCCGCCAATGCGATGATTCACGAGGACTATCGCGAAGGGTGGGAGGTCAAAGGAATCTGATGCCCGAAGTGCAGACCTTCCTGCTCGCCCCGGGTGGGGAGGTTCCCAATCACCCTGCGTATCCGCTCCTCGTCTACCCGGAGGCGTTTCCGGAAACGGTTTCAGCGGACGAGATTCAAGCCCGGTTCCGCAGCCACGAGTGGGGGAAAAGCTGGATCAACGGCGTCTTTTCCTATCATCACTTTCACAGCAATGCCCACGAGGTGCTGGGCTGCTTTGCCGGGGAGGCGCAGGTGCAGTTCGGCGGAGACGGCGGGCCGGTCGTTCCGATCCGGGCCGGTGACGTTGTTATCATTTCGGCAGGCGTCGGGCACAAAAACCTGGGGGCAAGCGACGACTTCGGAGTGGTCGGGGCCTACCCTCCCGGAGAGAGCAATGACGTCTGCTCGGGCGGGGAGGAATCGATGGAATCCCTGCTTCAGAGAATCGCCCGTGTGCCGCTGCCCCCGGCCGATCCGGTTTTCGGAAAAGACGGTCCCCTCTTCGAGCACTGGAATTGACAAATCCCGCCTTCCGTTCTTTGATCCACTTCATGAAAAGCTCTGCTCCCTTTTTTCTCTCCCTGGCCCTCGTTGTGATCGCGGTTGCAACTTCGTCCTGTGGAAGCAAAGAGCGCGCCACGGCGGGGATTGCCGATGAATACGGAATGCTTTCGGTGGAGCCGAAAAAGGAGAAAAAAGAGAAGAAGGAAAGGTTTCGTCTCAAGAGCATCGCCGAGATGACCGATCCGATGGTTCCGGACTGGTAGTTGGGAAAGTCGCGGTGTCGCCTAGTTTCGTCGCTGGGGATTGTCCGCCTTCAACGCCAATACCGCGAGAACGGCCGGAATGATGACGCTCACGATCAGAATCGGCACGTAGCTGTTGACCCATTGTTTGGAAATACCGAACAAAAGCGGCCCGATACCGCTCGCGATCACGATCAGGCTCATGTTGAGACCGGATATGGCGCCAAGCCGCTCTCTTCCAAAAAAGCGCGGCCAAACCAATCCTGACAGGGCCATGAATCCGCCTCCACAGAATCCGTTTCCAATGACGTAGGCCCATTTGCCGGCTTCGATATGGAGAACCATCAATCCCGCAGCCCCGGCCACCGCCCCGAGATTCATTCCCACGAGAAGCCACTTCAAGCGCGTCCGGGAATTGATCCACCCGAAGAACAATCCCACGACGACACTGACGGCCGCCATCGGAATGAAGAGGGCAATGATGTCTCCTTTTTCGAAACCGAATTCCTCCCCGATCGAAACAATGTGAAAGGTAAAGGCGGTCGAGAAAAAGGAGAAGAAGCTGAAGGACAAAGAGAAACTCCAGAAGGCCCAGGTTCGGACCGCTTCTTCGCGGGTGAATTGACTGTGGATGACCATGTCAGGATTCTCAGCTCTCCCGGAAACAATGGGACCTCCATCCATCACCATGCCGCATTGCTCCGGGGTGTCGCGAAATACGATGTAGGCCAGCGGAGCCATCACCCCGGCGGAAAGCGCCGCGAGAATGAACCAGGCGCCGGTGTGCGTGTAGTTCGAAATGAGATAATCGAGAAAGGTCGGGGCGGCCGAAAAGGCAAAGGAAACGGCCAGCCCGCTCAATGACATGGCGAGGCCCCGGCGCACATCAAACCATTCGCCCATCAGGTTCCGGCAGCTCATCGTGAGGACTCCCTGGGCCGCCATGCGAACGAGGTAGAAACCGAGGCCGATCAATAGAAATCCAATCACGGGGCCCGCCGCCTCCGGGAGCACCTTCATCAGCAATCGCTGCATCGTTCCGGTCAGGCTCAGATAGACGAGCACAGCAGACGTCCCGAACACCGCGGCAACGGCCAGCTTCCGCCCACCCCATTGATCATAGAGTTTCCCCATCCACGGAAGGGTCAGCCCGCTACCCACCGTCCCGACGCAATAGGCGGCACTGAGCGCCACCCTCGAAAGCCCCAGTTCCTCCATGAGGATTTCCGTAAAGACGCTGAACCCCATCGTCTGGCCGGGGATGCTGAAGAGCATTCCAATCGTTCCGACGATGACGATCCACCATCCGTAGAAAAACGGTCGGGAAACAGGGCGGAAAGGTTTGTCAGGATGCCAGAAGTCGATGAAAGGAGGGCCGGTTGTTTGGTGGGAACTGGACGCCATTCCGCCATCTATGACAAGCACGCTTGTTGACGGATTTCGCCTTTTCCGCAAGGCTTCGCGAAGTTCATGAAAAGACTTCTTTATCCGATCCTCGTTCTCCTCGTGCTGGCCCTCCCTGATTCCGGCAGAGCCGAAGCTCCGAACCTGCTTCTCATTCTCGCGGATGACATGGGATACGGCGATCTGCAGTTCACCGGAAGCGAGCATCTCCGGACCCCTCATCTCGATGCGCTCGCGAAGTCCGGCGTTTTCTGTGAACAGGCCTACGTCAGCAGTCCGGTTTGCTCCCCTTCCAGGGCCGGGCTCATCACCGGTCGTGATCCCCGTCGTTTCGGCTACGAGGGAAATCTGAACAAGGGCGACGCAAGCTATCCGACACGACCCGAGTTACTGGGGCTGCCTCCCGGGGAACACACTCTTGCGGATCACTTGCGGGCCGCCGGATATCGAACCGGTCTCGTCGGAAAATGGCATCTGGGAATCGGACCCGGCTTTCACCCCAACGAACGCGGCTTCGACGATTTCTGCGGGATGCTGACAGGAAGCCACAGCTACTTCCCCACGAAGGGCCGCCACCAGATTGAGCGAAACGGAGAACCGGTCACGGAATTTTTGAAGGAGTATCTGACCGATTTTTTCACCGACGAGATCATTCGATTCATGGAGAAAGGTGGGGCCAAAGAAAAGCCGTGGTTTCTCTTTGCCTCCTACAATGCTCCCCACGGTCCCATGCACGCGACGGAGCAGGATCTGGCTCTCTTTTCCCATATCACGGATCAGAAAAGGCGAACCTATGCGGCGATGATGTTTGCCCTCGATCGCGGAGTCGGAAAGCTGCGGGAATGGCTCGAGGAGAATGGAGAACTCGAAAACACCCTGATCGTATTTTTCTCCGATAACGGAGGCGCCACCGGCAACGCCAGCTGGAATGGGCCACTCTCAGGTGCCAAGGGAACCTTGAAAGAAGGCGGAGTTCGCATTCCGATGATCTGGTCACAGCCCGGAACGATTCCATCCGATGCGCGCATCATTTCTCCCGTTTCTGCACTGGACCTGCTGCCCACTTTTCTCGCGGCGGCGGGGGCGGAAGCCCTTCCGATTCGTGAGCCGCTCAGCCACGAGGACAAGAACAATTTCAAGCGCGGAGTAAAGAAATACGGGGCCTACGACGGGATCAATTTACTTCCGGTTCTTGCCGGCGAACCGGGCCCGCCGCGAACGATCTTCTGGAGGCTCCAGGGACAAACCGCGATCCTCGATGGCGACGATAAACTGATCCGGCTTACCCATCGTCCCGCCCAGCTCTTTCAGCCGTCTTCCGATCCCGGAGAACTCAGCGACCTCGCCCCGGTGAGCGGGGAGCGCTTTGAAGAGCTCTTTCGAAAACTGGGAGAATGGGAAGCCTCCCTGCCCACAGTTCCGCTCTGGGGCTCTTCGCCCTTCTGGAACAGCGAAAGCGCCAAACATTATGATTCTCTTTCCCCCCGGGAAGAACCAAAGTAACACCTGCCCAGATTACTCCATGACACGATTTCTCACCGTTTTCCTCACCCTGTTCTGTCTCCACGCCAGCCATGGCTACGCGGCGGAAAAGCCCAACGTGATTCTCGTCTTCATCGACGACATGGGATGGGGTGATTTTTCCTGCTTCGGAAACACAGAGGCAAAGACGCCCCACATTGACCGCCTCGCTTCCGAAGGGATTGCCTTCGAACAGTTTTATGTGAACTCGCCGATCTGCTCGCCCTCACGAGTGGCGATCTCGACCGGACAATACCCGCAGCGATGGAGAATCACTTCCTACCTCAACAATCGAAAGGGAAATGCGAACCGCGGCGTTGCGGACTGGCTTGATTTGAAAGCACCGATGCTGGCACGCTCGCTTCGGAAGGCAGGCTACGCGACGGGGCACTTCGGGAAGTGGCACATGGGAGGCCAGCGGGATGTGCACGAAGCGCCACTCATCACCGAATACGGCTTTGATGAGTCCATCACCAACTTCGAAGGCCTCGGAGCTCGAGTCCTCTCTTTGAAGTATTCGCCCGGGAAAAAGGATCCGGTGATGCACAATCTCGGCTCCGACACTCTCGGCCACGGCCCCGTAATCTGGCATGACCGGGCCTACGTCACGGAGAAGTTCGTCGAGGCCGCGGTCGTATTTGCCAAATTCGCGGCGTCTCAGGACAAGCCCTTCTATCTCAATCTCTGGCCCGATGACGTGCACACGCCGATGCACCCTCCCCTCGCTCAGTGGGGAGACGGAAGCGATCGTCATCTTTATCTCAAGGTTCTTGAGGAAATGGACCGGCAACTGGCGCCGCTTTTCGACCTCGTTCGAAACAACCCCAAGTTGAAAGACAACACGGTCATCCTGGTTTGCTCCGACAACGGTCCCGAGGTCGGATTCGGCTCCGCCGGACATCTCAAAGGCCACAAGGCGACACTCTATGAGGGAGGCATTCGATCTTCGCTCGTGGCCTGGGCGCCGGGCCTGATGCCGGAATCGGCGCAGGGAACGAGAAACGCCGAATCCATTTTCTCCGCCGTGGATCTGGTCCCCTCCCTCCTGGAAATCACCCGGGTGGAGGGTCCTGACAACACCCTCTACGACGGGGAAAACCTTGCCGACACGCTTCTCGGAAAAGGAACCGCCTCCCGTTCCGCCCCCCTCTTCTTTCGTCGCCCACCGGACCGGGCCACCTTTCGGCATTACCAAAACCTGCCCGATCTCGCGGTCCGCGACGGAAAGTGGAAGCTCTATTGCAGCTACGAGGGAAAAGAGGTCGTTCTCGTGAATTTGGACCAGGACCCCTCCGAAGAGAGAAACGTCGCGAAATCTCATGAGGATGTCGTCGCAAATCTCAAGGCGCAACTACTCGCCTGGAACAAGGGCATGCCCGCCGATCGCGGGCAGGAGCTGGAAGAAGCGGGGCCACAAAAGAAGCCCGGAAAAAAGGGGGGAAAGTGACCCCCTGCATCAGGCCCGCCATGGGAACCCGCAAAATCAGGCGGTCGGTTCTGTATCCCGCCCCGGATTCCACGAAGGTTGTGTCCTGACTCAGCCGTCACCCTTTGCTTGACGTCCCTCCTGCCGCCTTCCATGATAGGCTATGCATCGAGCAATCTCGGCTTACAACAATCTTGTGGAGGGAAACCGTCGCTTCGCCGCCGGAAAAGCCAACTCCAACAATCTTTCCACGGAAGAACGCCGCAATCAGTTGCTGGAGGGACAGGCTCCATCAGCCGTGATCCTCGGCTGTTCGGACTCAAGAGCTCCGGCGGAAATCATTTTTGACCAGGGGCTCGGCGAACTGTTCGTGATTCGCGTAGCCGGAAACGTCGTCGCTCCCTCCGGAATCGGCAGCATCGAATATGCGGTCGAACAGTGCGGCACCCGCCTCATCGTTGTTCTCGGTCATTCCGGCTGCGGAGCGGTACAGGCAACGGTGGACGAATTGCAGCGGCCACAAGAGAGTCGCTCACCGAACCTGCAGTCGATCGTCGACCGCATTTCCCCGTCCGTGCAACCCCTCCTCGACGCGGATGTCACCGACGATCCCGTGTCACTCATCAATCACGCGGTTCGCGCGAATGTGAGGGCATCGGTCCGGGCTCTGAAGCGCGGATCTCCCATCATCGAACGCTGGATCGAAGAGGACTATCTCTTCGTGGTCGGGGCCAACTACTCCCTCGAGACGGGACTGGTGGAATTCTTCGACAATGTGCCGGGAGCCGAAGACACCAGTTCCTGATTCTTTTCTCCCGGAGCTAGGCCATCAAATAACGAAACGCCGCTTTTGCTTTCTCCTCTTTTTCGGGATCGTC
>JARGNG010000097.1 GCA_029213265.1 Verrucomicrobiales bacterium
CCGGCGTTGCGGTCGTCAGCCAGACCTGCCTGCCCCAGATCACCGGGGAAGACCAACCCAGTCCGTGAATTTCCGTTTTCCAGGCGACGTTTTCGTTTTCACTCCAGGTGACGGGAATGTCGGCCTCTTTTGCCATTCCATCGCCTGCGGGGCCGCGAAACTGAGGCCAGTTTTCCTCTGCCAAAACGAGGGAGCCGGAAAACAAGAGGAGAGAAAGAACGAGATACTTCATGGAGTGGATAGAGATTTGGCTTCGAAAGAAGGGTGATCCGGAGTGATGGACACTTCGGGTAACGGGAAGGTAGATGCTTGCCACGGCTGTGGATAGACCGAATCTGCGCCACCCCATTCGTGAGACAAGATACCCTTTCCGGACGACGCCCCTGGTTTCTCCTATCTCCGTATTTACGGGTCGTGACATTCACCGCAAAATCATTCTAGGATGCCGAATGTGTCGGCTCTTCCTCCTCGTGCTCTTTGCACTCAGTTTCAACCCCTGCTCCGGTGCCGGGACACCGCCCAACATCGTCATCTTTCTCGCCGACGATCAGGGCTGGGGCGATCTCCGCATCAGTGGGAACACAAACCTGAAGACGCCGAACATCGACTCGCTCGCCCGCGACGGTGCGTCCTTCGAGAACTTCTACGTCTGCGCCGTTTGCGCCCCGACACGAGCCGAATTCCTGACCGGTCGCTACCATGCTCGAACGGGAGTGAGCGGAGTCAGCGAAGGAACCGAGAGAATCAACCCTGACGAAACGACTCTCGCGGACCTTTTGAAAAACGCCGGCTATGCCACCGGAGCCTTCGGGAAGTGGCACAACGGGACCCAGGCTCCCTACCATCCGAACGATCGTGGATTCGATGAATACTACGGCTTCACCTCGGGACACTGGGGCCATTACTTCAGTCCTCCGCTCGATCACAACCGGAAGATGGTTCGGGGAAAGGGCTACCTCGTCGATGACCTCACGGATCATGCGATCGAGTTCATCCGGGAGAACCAGGACCAACCTTTCTTCTGCTTCGTTCCCTACAACACACCGCATTCCCCCATGATGATCGACGATGAATTCTATGACCGGTTCGCCGATCTTGATCCTGGAATGAAACACCGCGATCCAAAGAAAGAGGACATCCTGATGACCCGGGCCGCCCTCGCCATGTGCGAAAATATAGACTGGAATGTCGGCCGGGTTCTGGAAGCCCTCGAATCGCTCCAACTGAGCGACAACACCATCGTGATCTATTTTTCCGACAACGGCCCCAACTCCTTCCGATGGAACGGCGGCATGAAGGGGAAAAAGGGTAGCGTCGATGAAGGTGGACTCCGCTCCCCGTTCTTCGTGCGCTGGCCTGGCAGGATTCCCGCCGGCCGGAAATTCGATCAAGTCGCGGGAGCGATCGATATCCTGCCTACCCTGCTGGATCTCTCCGGAATCGCGGCCACCCCGACCAAACCTCTCGATGGCAAAAGCCTGAAACCGCTTCTCTTCGGAGACTCGGCAATATGGGAGGACCGGATTCTTTTCAATGCCTATCGAAACAGACTCAGCCTCCGCAACCAGCGCTTTCGCCTCGACAATTCCGGCAAGCTGTTCGACATCGCCTCGGATCGGGGTCAGGAAACGGATGTCAGCGGGCTGCATCCCGAAATCGCAAACCAGATGGCGGACGCCGCGAAACCGTTTCGGGCCGAGGTGAAACGCCTCATCGAGAAAAACGGCGAACGCCCCTTCACCGTCGGTTACCACGAGCACACTCCCCTCCCCGCCCGGGACGGCGTTCCTCATGGAGACGTCCAGCGAAGTTCGAAAGCGCCCAACAATTCCTTCTTCGAAAACTGGACTTCGGAAGCGGGTCACATCACCTGGAAAATCGAAGTCGCCGAGCCAGCCTCCTTTGCCGTCACCCTGAACTACACCTGCCGGGAATCCGAGCTCGGTGTGAAGATTCGACTCGAGGACCGCGAAGGCTCCTTCGCGGAAGCCGTGGTATCGGAAGCCTTCGATCCCCCTCTCTACGACAAATCCAAAGAACGGGTCGCGGAGTCGCACTACTTCGTGAAGGATTTCAAAGCTCTTTCCCTCGGACCCATTTCGCTTCCGAGCGGAGTGAATACACTCACCCTCTCAGCAAGAGATTTCGTTGGCGACGAAGCAATCGATGTCCATTCGATTGAGCTGCTTCGGCTCGAGCAGTAAACCTTCACTTTCCACCTTCGATGCAGACTCGCGCCGCTCTTCTCCTTTCCACGTTCCTCTTCTGCGGCGGCAGGCTCCTCGCTGAAATCAAATCCGAGCGGCTCGGGTGGCACGGAACGCGGGGCGCAGTCGCAGATCGAAGCAGACTCGAATCGTTCAAAGCACTTCGTTCAGGAAAACCGGAGGGCGCAGGGACATGAGGATCAAACCCCGTTTGTTCCTGGGCGTAACCCTGTTTGCCTTCGAGATGCACAGCCGGGCATCGGAGGATCCTGCTACCGCCTTTTTTGAAACGGAGATTGCTCCGCTCCTCGAACGACGCTGCTACGAATGCCACAGCCACGAGTCCGGAAAGTCCAGAGGCGGGCTGGTGCTCGACTCCCGCAGCGGACGGGGAAAAGCCACCCCATCGCTTCGTTGAACACCTTGTTCCTCAAACCGAATCCTCTCGCCAAGGGGACGGAAATTGGCGAAAAGATTCCCGAAGTCGGCGAACTCACGTTCCCTTCTGAAAGTATTCAATCCCGGCAAAACTTAGGAAAACCACGATTATGAATGGCCAACACGCAGCAAGTCTATGTCTCACCCTACTGGCATGGATGTCATCCGCGCATTCTCAAGACTCACCGCAAATTCCGGATCCTGATGGGAAGCCCGCCGACATGAGCAAGCCCGTTCAGGTTTACATCCTGTTAGGTCAGTCCAACATGCTGGGTGCCGGCAGAGTCGATCCGGGAAACAAGGATCCCGAGGGTTCGTTGACGCACGCGGTAACGGAAAAGGGGCTCTACCCGTATCTCGTCGATGACGCCGGCAACTGGACCGAGCGCCGGGACGTCCGAAACGTCCGCGTCATGGGAAGCGGGACCGGCGGCATGAAACAGTTCAACAACGAGTGGATGACGATCAAGGGTGGCAAAATCGGTCCTGAGTTCGGCATCGGGTATCACGTGGGTGAAGCCACCACCGAACCGGTGCTGATTCTAAAGAGCTGTATTGGAAATCGAGCCCTGGGCTGGGATTTGCTCCCGCCGGGCAGTGAAGAATTCGAGTTTACTGATTCGAAGGGAAAGACCTGGATTCATCCCGGATACAAAGGCTCCCCTGAAAAGTGGGAGAAAGGCACCGAGCCGAAAAAGATCAACTGGTATGCGGGGATGCAGTATGACGGGGACATCGCCAGGGCGAAAAGCGTGCTGGCCGAACTCGATACCTACTACCCCGGCGCAACGGAATACGAGGTCGCGGGCTTTTTCTGGTGGCAGGGAGATCGGGACAGCCGGAGCGAAGCTCTCTCCAGCCGCTACGAAAAGAACCTCGTGCATCTTATCAAGCAACTGCGGAAGGATTTCGATGCCCCCGAGGCCAAATTCGTATGCGCCTCACTCGGGCAAACGGAAAAGGGCGCCACGGACGGTGGCGGGAAGATCCTCGATGCCATGCTCGCGGTCGACGGCAAATCCGGCAAGTATCCCGAGTTCAGAGGCAACGTCGCAGCCGTCTACACCCATCCGCTCTCCAAAGGCGGAAGTTCCGGCGCTCACTACAGCGGAAACGCCGAGACGTATATGAACGTCGGGGAAGCCATGGGAAGGGCCATGGTAGAGTTGTTAAAGGCGGGTTATCAAGGTGGCCATCGGTGAAGATATCCATTCACTGTCGTAGCGATCCCGGTCCCTCCCGCCTAATCTAACTCTCGTTCCCATACATCCGGGCTAATCGGCGCGCGCATTCGATCTGTGCTCCGGTTTCCAGGCAGCACTTTCTGCGGGCGCGAATCCAATCGACGGGATTCGTTCCCCCGGGGATCAATCCCGCTTTGGCGCACCAGGCAATAATAAACTGTCCCGTCCGACCACAACCGGCAACGCAGTGCACGACGACGGCTTCCCCGGCCTGATGATGTTTATCCATGATGTCGATGAACCTTGTGATCTGAGCCCCGGTTGGAACTCCGTAGTCTGGCACGTTGATGTGGTGGTAGACGAAGTGCTTCGGCACATCTCTGCGATTGTCGAATTCACAGCAGTTGACGACACCGCAAATTTTCTTCTCATCGTAGATCTTAAAGACATAGGGATCGGGCCACCACGAAGCCGCGATGACTCCCTCCACAATCCAGGTGAACGGTTCGGTTCTCTCGGGCTGCCCATTCTCGGGCCAATACCAGGGTCGGATAAGTTCAGGCATGAAAGACACTATGATATCCATCCGCGAAGGATTTTCATCCTTTGATCGACCGGTGTCGGGTATCTTTGGAATCAGTCACGGAGTCGGGCGCGACTCCTACTCCCTGATCACGGGCGCCAGATAGATGTTACGATAGGAAACGCTGGTGTGATCCCCCTGGAGATAAATCGGTCCCGGAGCAGACGGATCCGTGTTGATCGCCCCGGCGGTCGGCATGGACACCGGCTGATTGTCGATCACGGTAACGCCATTGAGCACGACCGTGATGTGGCGATCGACGAGAGTGATGTCATAGCTTTGCCACTCCCCTCCGGGCTTTCCGGCATTTTCAGAAGGCGGAATGAAGCCGAAAATGGCACCGACTCCCTGGAGCCCCTGCATCCGACTGTCGCGGTCGACAACCTGGGCTTCATAGGCTCCCCGCAGGTAAATTCCACTGTTGCGCTGGGTTCCGATCAGAAACTCTATGTGCAGCCAGAAGTCTTCGAATAGCGCTTCGGTCTTTAGATTGGCATGATCCCCGGTGGCACTGAAATCAGTCTTGGGGGTCGCATTGACGAGCATTCCATCTTTTGCGCTCCACCCCATGATTTTCTCCGCTTCATGCGGAACCCAGCCGGTGAGATCCTTTCCGTTGAAAAGGGAAACCGGATGTCCAAACCGCACCCTCGACAGGTCAGGCGCATTCTCAGGCATCGGTGGAATCTTTCTCCCCGAAAATGATTCCGTCTCCGAACTCCCGTCGGCGAGTGCACGATGGATCGTGCCATCGAGCCGGCCATCTGTGAGCCCCACCTCGACCCGGCGGCTTTTCCCGGAATCCGCCTTCCTCTTTTTTAGCGAAAAGCTCAACCGGCCTTCGGAGATGTCGACCTCCTCATAGGGCCCCAAAGGCCCGATGTAGAGCCGCATCGAAACGACCGGCTTCCCGTTCAATTCCTCCACCCGCATCCATCCGGGAAGCCTGGATTCAAGATCCAGCGTCCAGTCTCCGAGGAGACCTTCCGGGACGGACTGAGCCTGAGAGAAAGTAGCGCTGCAGGTAAACCAGAGCAGGCCTATATGCAGGAGAGACCGAAGTGAGTAGAAAGTGTTTTTCATCAGAATGTAACAGGCAATTTGATCTTCGTTTTTCGAGGGCTCAAGAGGCTCGGCCCGGCAGGGTAGCACGAGAGAAATCAGAAAACACAGTAAAGTAAAGCGACGAAGCAAGGGCTCCTAACATTCGCAGTCTATCTCCTCACGAATTTCGCTCTGGAAAACAGAAAGCGCCGGGCCAATCCGGCCCGGCGCAATTCGGTTGAATTCAGCTGATAGATGCCGTCGATCAATTGTTCTCCAAAACCGGAGTCGCCCTTACGGTATCCTTGGCACCGCCGAAGTCGGAAGTTCCAATCAGGCGAATATTGCGCTTCGGAGTTTTCGAAGTGCTCCGATAGCGAGCCTCACCTTGAAACACGACTGACTTGCCGGGACGGACTTGAAGAGCTGCCCGTTTCCCCGTGCGAATCGCTCCAGTCACATTCGTCCGTCCCCCACTGAGACGGAAATACTTAATCTTCACGATCTTTCCGGCTCCTTTTTCCTTGATGAGGAAATTATCAATCGAGTCCCCATCATTCTGTGCCGCAAAGAAGAAGTTCTTCTTTCCTGTTCCGGGAAGCTCCAGCTTGACTCCCTGTCCTCCACCACCTGAGTTGTAGCGGTCATTCCCTTTCATACTTTTCTGGGCCCGTTTCCGACCAATCAGCAGGTCGGGTTGAAGAATTGCGCCCGCATCATAAACAACTACCGCAACTTCCCGGTCGGCAAGATCACCATTTACGCTCAGATCATTTTCCACGTCCTGTGTCGAAAGGAAAATTCGAAGGGTATTGTCGTTCTGAATCCCGACTGAAGCGGAGACGGTGCGGTCATTGGCAAAGCCCAGACGAACCGTTGCCATTACGACATATTGGTTGCTCGATTTACCTGCAAAGGCCCCCGTTGCGTTGATGTCGAGCTCGTATAGTCCTACTGCAACATCGGTTGAGGAGACGACACTATTCGGAAGCGATGAACCACCTTCAAGCAGGGCTCCACCGGAACTGAGATTGGCGGCCGCAAGCAGCAGAGTGGAATCCGGTTTTCCGCCTGCAGGGGAGGAAGGGATACGAAAGACGGTAAAATAAAAATCATCGGAAGCCAGGGTCCCGCCATTGCCGTTTCCACCATCCTGAACATCGTGAACTCGAATCGATATGACAACTTCATCATTGCTGACCGTCTCAATATCAGACGTCCCCGCTACCTGGTCGGTCAGACTGCTGTCGCGAACGATCGGGAGAACCACATAATCGTTGATGTCGTCCCCCGCGAAAAATCCGGTCTTGCTGAGAGTGACCTCATAGCTGCCGCCTGCGCCGGAGGAAGATACGGCTACGCCGTTCACACCAAACGATGAAACGATCGTTCCCACTGAGCTCACCTGCCCGAGGGCCATCAAATGGGATGACGCACTACTGATCGTCGACGTCCCCACTTCAATTTTTCGAATCACAAAATTGTAGTCGTTGTCAGCAGCAAGAGGTCCATTCTTATTCGCGTCGTCTTCGAGATCCTGACTGCGAATGGTTGCTGTCAATTTGTCAGCGGTTACCGCCTCCATCTTGCCATACACATAATTATCCGTGTCATAGCTGATTCCATTGTTGTCCCTTTTTGCTACCATGACGACGTAATCGCTGCTACTGCCGCCAAAGGCACCAGCGGCATCGACTACGATATCATGATCGCCGATGCCTTGATCTATAATGGAAACAACGCCACCGACGGTGTTCGTGCTGTTAACCAGAGTTCCGCTTCCGTTTACGACTCCCATCGCAATGAGAGAGTCGTCCTGAGCTACCAAACTCGCGGCAAAGCCGAAAGTGATAGCGAGCGTTAGAGCGCCTGCACAGCGCCGAATGTTGTTGGTAATTTTCATTTCTTTGGGTGTTTTTAGTAGCGGCAAATCAAGATTACCTTGATGCTTCCGTCGAGGCAGTGACGTGCAGCCCGGGCGCCTCATTCAATTTTATACATCTTTTTCCCCCGGAGTTCTCCCCGGGTTCCACCATATTCCCCCAAAGAGGGCAGAATCCAGACTTGGTTCCGAATCAAAAACCAACTCAATTCCGGATTGGCCAAACACCTGACACAACACGATACTGAACCCGTTGTCTGAATTTCGTATTAGGAGGACTGGACGTCCTCTTGGACTGCACTCCCCCGGTTGGGGCAATCAATTCGAACTGCAAAGTCCGGGAATACGATCAGGGTCCACAGGGGCGACTCGATAGAGCCACCTTATCGAAAGCGCTCTACTCTCCGCCATCTTCTGCCGCCCACTTGATCGCCTCGATAATGTGCTGGCGACCGAAGGGCGTTTCGAGGGAACGGACGTCATGGCCGAGTTCCGTATAAAAGAAGCGCCCGCCGTTCAGCGTATTGGTCCAGGCGACAGGATGATCTTCGCCCATTGGTTTTCCACCGCGAGTTTGAAAATATTCGCGGACCGGCTCGAAGGTCGACTCGTCGACACGGAGCAAAACCTGAAAGCCCGGCTTGCCGGTCACACTTTCGGTGTGGTTCGTCCAGTCGGCGGAGTAAAGAAACTCCTCCCCGAATCCCTTTACCGTCGGGTGATCTTTCGCGGCGGGATCAACAAGCACCCGGGCCTCGAGAAACTCCGAGTCACTATCGAAATCACAGCCACCAAGTTTGGAAAACCATTCCCAATCGGTTTGCTTCACCAGCGCGGCATGGATCGCCACGATTCCGCCACCCGCGTTGTACCAGTCCTCGATCTTTTTACGCTGCTTTTCGTCCAGAAGATCAACCAACTTGTTCGAGTTGTTGAGGACCAGCACGTCGTAGCGATCCAGCAGAGCAAGAATGTCTTTGGGGGTTTCGGTCACATCCACCTGCATCTCCAGTTCATCAGAAAGTCGTGCCAGCCATCCGCTCACCGCGGCCGTCTCCGGATGTCGGTACCAACCCGTGCCCGCAAATACAAGCACGCTGCCGGTGTTTTTCGCTCCGCGATCCGACGTCTTCTTCTCGTGTTCGTGCCCCATGGATGGGCATGTGATGCCAATCAGGGAGAGGACCAGAGCAAGGGAGCACAAGGTTCGGGAGGCGAACAGGTGGATTGGGAATTTGCTATTCATAAGTTTCATTTCGTAAAAGGGATCGTTCTGGGAAAAACAGCAGGAACACTCCCGTCTTTCAGGCCTACAAGTCCCGGGAATCAGAGAGCCCGTCGCCGTCTTCATCCACCACTCCGGAGAGTTGGTTTCCGGTGACAGCCTGCCAGGCGATTTTCCGAAAAACGCGATCCAACTCACGGCAAGGGAAATCCTTACTCCCGCCGAAGTCAATATCGCCCTCGATCAGTTCCGGGGAGCGCCCGTAGAGAGTGGCGTAGAAAACATAGCCTTCGAGCCGGTCGAAGCCGGGCCCGAGATGCCCCAGTTCATCCCGCCACAGAGCACGCTCTTCCTTCTTTCCCACCGCGCTATGGATCCCCTCAATTCCGGGGAGTTCTCCGCGCAGAAAATGTTGGGCGGCCAGCACCATCGCGTCACAAGTCGGGAGGATAAACACTTTGTCAGGGTATTCCTCTCGCAGAGTCCCCACCAAATTCACGTAGCCGACTCTTCTTTCCGCACTCAATTGTTCGAGGCGCTCCGGGGTAAATACGTCCTCCGACTTCGGCTTTTCCTCCAATTGATAGAGCTGAGGCCACGCATCGGAGAGGTAGAATTTCATTCCGGGATTGTATTTCAAACAAAACTCCATCCAGCAGGAATAGTAGTCAGGCCGATCATTGAAATACGGTCCCCACATCATGGCCTCCCACTCTGCATTGGCAATCGAAGCGAGCAATTTCGGATTCGGCTTTCCATCGAACTCGAAGATTCCATTCTCCTGCTCCCACTTGTAGCGGGTGCTCCCGGTAATCCCTCCTCCGGTATGGGTAAAGAGAGGCTGCTCGAATCCGGATGCCCGGCAAATCACGGGAAAGGTTCGATAGCCCGGCGCCATGAAACTGTGACCGGTCCCGACGATTCGAAGCGCTCCGGTAGCCGGTTTCTCGTAGGAGGTCACGGCAGGTCCTTTCCCCGAAGTCACCTTTTCGTAAATGGCCGCGATTTCCTCCGGCGGTCGAAGAGAAACGGCATGATCGGGAAACGCTTCCGCCTCCCATCCCGGATCGACTTCAAATTGACGGGGAGCTCCACGACCGAGAGCTTTCGCACCTTTTTTTGAGCGCAGCGTCTTTCGGAAGTCCGTTGCTTCCCGGGCAGTGAGAACACCATCCCCGTTCGCATCCGCTTTTGGAAATCGTTTCAACCACGCACTCAGTTGCTGAGTTGACGGGTCCTCGGATTGACCGGGGCTGGTTAGAAACACGGCCGGGAGAAAAAGAACGATGAACCTGAATTTCATAACGGGGAATGGGAAAGACGTACCAACCGTTCCGATACTTCGATCTAATGTCCAGACGGCATCTCGACTCCTTTTGGAAGAAAGGTGACTTCCCGGTCATTGGGAACAGCCTCGCCCGGTGTGCAGCGCCCCTTCGACACTTCCTCATCGAGGAGCGTGAGCAATTCCGCCACTTTCTCCGGATTGGTTTCCACCAGGTTTTTCTTTTCCGCTTTATCCGACTTCAGATTGAACAACTGCATCGGAGGCAGCCCCTGCTTTTTCGCGTCCGGTTCGCGTGGATCACTCCATCCCCCACTGCCGGCCGAGAGACACAATTTCCAATCTCCTTTGCGAATCGAAAACGAGCCGCCAATGGAGTGACTGATCAGGGTTGCCCTCCCGGTGGACGCCTTCCCTTTGAACGCCGGAACGAGACTGAAGGAATCCTCACCCGCCTGATCTTTCGATGCCTGGCCGGAAATGTCGCGCATGGTCGAGTAGAAGTCCGTCAGGCAGGCGACCGCATTGGTCTGTTGTCCCCCTTCGATCTCCGCCGGCCATCTCACGATGAGAGGAACCCGGTGTCCCCCTTCATAGATATCCGCCTTGTGCCCCCGGAAGCCGGCACTGGGATCATGATCGTGCTCTGCCAGCACTTCAAAATTGCCCTGGGGAGAGCAACCATTGTCACTCGTGAAAAAGACGATCGTATTTTCATCCACCCCCGCCTCCTTGAGCGCGGCAAAGAGCTCGCCCATGTGATGATCCACCTGCATCACAAAGTCCGCATACGGATTGATCCCGCTGGCATCCTTAAACGGAGGAACCGGGACAATGGGCGTATGGGGAGCGGGGAGCGGAAGATAGAGAAAAAACGGTTTTCCCTCTTTCGCTGCGGGTGCCCGCTCTTTCACATATGCGACACTTTTCTCAAACAGATGCGGGAGCACCTCCTCGATATCAAAATCCGGACTGATCGGCCCCTTGCGATACCAACCATACGGAGATTCTTCTTTCGTCACGCCTTCTTCCCTC
>JARGNG010000098.1 GCA_029213265.1 Verrucomicrobiales bacterium
AATCGAAGGTAAAGATCGCCCTGGTCGGTGACTCTACCGTCACCGATTCTGCAGGATGGGGAAAAGCTTTTGCAGAGCGCTTCGGGCCGAATGTCAGGGTCAGCAATTTTTCGGTAGGGGGGCGCAGTGCCAAGAGCTGGCTGGCGGAGGGACGGATGGAAGAAGTGCTCGAGTTCTCTCCGGACTACGTCTTCATTCAATTCGGCCACAACGGCCAGCCCGGAAAGGGTCCGCATCGGGAGACCGATCCGGCAACGACCTATCCTGAGTTTCTGCAAACCTACCTCGACGAAGTTCGCGAAGCGGGCGCAATTCCCATTCTGGTCAGTTCCCTGACGCGTAGGGTTTTCGGGCCCGATGGAAAGATCAGAACGGAGTGGAAAGAGGGACCGGAGGGAAGCCGACCGCTGAAACCCTGGGCGCTTGCGGCCGAGCAGCTCGCGTCCGAACGGGAAATCCCGTTTGTTGACCTTTATCGAAAGAGTGTCGAGCTGCACAATGAGATGGGCGAGGAGGAAAGCTGGAGTTTCAGCCCGAAGGAGGGCGATAGTGCTCATTTGAATGAAAAGGGCGCGAAAGCAATCGCCGCCCTCGTGGAGGAGGAATGCCGCAAAAAAGTTCCCGCTCTTGAGCCATTTTGGAAAAAGGCGGCTTCGGAATAGTTTTGCAAGTATTCAGCCAAACTGGCAGTCTTTTGTAGCGGTTCCCGCCGTAATTCTAATGCCATGAAATCTATAGAATCCAGTTCCGTATCGTTGGCTTCCCCTGTTGCAGGCGAAGTGGGGGTCGGTGAAAAGAGTGATCGAGGTGGCAGATTCGAACATCTCTTGAAACACCCTCTTTTCCTCGGCGGTCTTGTTCTCGCGGTCGCGGCAGCTGCGTTCTGGATGTCCCGCAGTGAAGTCGCAGGGCGAAGCGGGGAGACCGTGGCTGAAGTGGTAAGAGCTGACTTGGAAATCCTTGTCCTCGAAGGAGGCAATGTAAAGGCACTCGAATCACTGGAGTTGAAGTCGCAGGTCGAGTCGCGGGACGGGGCTAAAATCCTCTCGATTGTTGACGAAGGCTACGAAGTTACGACGGAAGACGTCGAAGAAAAAAAAGTCCTGATTCGTCTCGATCCAACGGAGATGAAAGAGCGCATCGAGTCTCACGATATTGAGTTTGAAAACGCGCAGGCTGCGTTAACCGAAGCGGATGAGGCCCGGGCGATCCAGGCTTCCGAGAGTGAAAAGGCGATCAAGGAAGCCCGCCAAACTGCGCGCTTCGCTCTGCTTGATCTGGAAAAATATCTGGGAGAAGCCGTTTCGAAGAAGGTCTTGTCGAAACGGGATTTGCCGGTCGATGAAGCGACGCTCCTCGTTTACGAAGACAGCTATCGGGAGCGACTCATGGGAAAGGCAAAGGGATCCGACGAACTCGCCAGTACCGAGGAGATTATCAATCGCGGGCAAAGGATCCGGGTTGATTTCGGAAAGATCCTCGAAGACGAAGAACTCGGGGACGGGGAAGCTCAGCAGGAACTCCGAAAACGCGAGGACGAATGGCTCGTTGCTCAAAGTGAGTCGGCTGTAGAGCGGGAGACGGTGATGGGATCGGAGCGCCTCGCGGAACAGAAGTTCATTACGAAGGCCACCCTTGATAAGCAGAAAGTGGGACTGAAAAAGGCAGAGGTTGCGGAGCTCAGTGCGGAGACGCAGCTGGAACTCTATCGGAGATACGAATTCCCGAAACGGGCGGAGGAACTGCTTACGAAGTATGAGGATTCGCTCCACACTCTGGATCGTCAGAAAACTGAAGCCATTGCGAAACTGACTCAGGCGGAAGCAAAGTTCCGGAATGCCGAACAAATGGCAAAAATGGCGCAAAAGAAGCGGGACGAATTGGATGAACAACTGGAAAGCTGCACGATTTTCGCGACGAAGCCGGGCCTGGTGGTCTACGGCGCGAGCGAACGCAATCCCTACTCCGGAGGGAACGAGTCGAAAATTGAGGAGGGCGCATCGGTCCGCTTCAAACAGACCATCATTACCATTCCTGACATGCGCAGAATGGGAGTGAAAGTGTCGATTCGCGAGTCGCACATCAAGAAGGTGAAAATCGGACAGAAGGTTCGAATCACAACGGATGCGGAAGCGGATAAGGTTTTGACAGGGGAAGTGAAGAAGGTGGCGGTGCTTCCCGACTCGAACCGGTGGTATGACAATCCGAACCAGAAAATTTACCCCTGTGAAATTCACATTGATGGAACCCAGGATTGGCTCAAGCCGGGGATGAGCGCCAAAGTGGAGATCATTACGGACCATTTGAAGGACGTCCTCATCATTCCTCTACAAGCTGCTATGGTGGATGCGGGTGAGACCATCACCTATCTGAAAAAAGGGGGGAGGCCTGTTCGACAGGTGATCGAAACGGGAGGTTTTAATGACGAGTTTATTGAGGTCACCCTCGGGTTGGAGGAAGGCGATTCCGTCTTTCTCAGCAAGCCGGATGCCGAAGCAGGTGTCTCGTCATCAGATGGAAGTGACACCTGATGAACGGCGCCGGTCAGTTGATCATCTCCCTTGAGGGGGTAAGGCGTTCCTATTTCATGGGCGACACTGAGGTGAAGGCCCTCGATGGGGTTACTCTGGAGATCGAAAAGGGTGACTATGTCTGCATCATGGGGCCTTCGGGCTGCGGGAAGTCGACGATGCTGAATTTACTCGGTTGTCTCGATCAGCCGACAGGTGGGGATTATTTACTGGGGGACGAAAATGTATCAGATCTCGATGACGATACCTTGTCCAATGTACGGGGACGGCGACTGGGGTTCATTTTCCAAAGCTACAATTTGATTCCCCAACTCACCGTTTTGGAGAATATCGAGATTCCGATGTTTTACCGGGGGCTTTCGGAAGCGGAAAGTCGAGAGCGTGCCATTGCCCTGGCGGAGCGGGTCGGCTTGGGGGATCGAGCCGGACACCGTCCTACGGAACTCTCCGGCGGGCAGCAGCAGCGGGTGGCAATTGCCCGGGCGCTTGCGAATGATCCGATCCTGATTCTTGCGGATGAAGCGACCGGAAACCTGGATACGAAATCAGGACAGGAGATTCTCGATATTTTCGATGAGCTCAATGCCGAGGGAAAGACGCTTGTCTTTGTGACTCACGATGAAGAGATGACTCGTCGAGCCAATCGCGTCGTCCGGCTTCGCGACGGAAGGGTCGAAAAGGATGAGCGACTTCGTCCGCGGACATTTGATGGTTCGTCAGAAGGGCCGAGAAAGAAAGAGGATGACCGTGCTTCCATCCCTTCCTTGAACTTGAAGCGCAGCCTTCTTCTCGGGTTGAAAAGCCTTTGGCTTCACCGCTTGCGTTCGCTGCTTACGGCACTGGGAATCGTGTTCGGAGTTTCCTCCGTGATTGCCATGCTGGCGATTGGTGAGGGGGCAAGCTTTGAAGCGCAGGAGCAGATCCGGCAACTGGGCAGTCAGAATGTGATTGTTCGAAGTGTGAAGCCACCCGGGAAAAGCGACACCGGTGGACGGAGGTCCTTTGTGATCGACTACGGGGTGACCTCCCGGGATGTTCGGCAGATGCTGGCGACGATTCCGGGGATCAAGATGATTGTCCCGAACCGGGAAATCAGTGACTACGTTTCTTTTAAGCTTCGGAGGATCGACGCGAAAATCTCAGGAGTGATCCCCATCTTTCCGGAGATGCGGAATCGCAAACTGGTCGAGGGGCGCTTCTTCAATCTGCTCGAGATGGAAAATCGAAGCAATGTATGCGTGTTGAATCGGAGCGCCGCGAAAGAGCTCTTTCCATTGGATGAGGTAGTGGGAAATACCGTGAAGCTCGATGACACGTACTATCGCGTCGTTGGAGTCCTGGAATCAGCGGCAGCGCTTCCGGACAGTGAGAATTCCGGCGACGAAAGCAAGTTTGAGATGTTTATCCCGCTGGAAACGATGCTGGAGCGATACGGGGATGTCATCTTCAAATCGCGGACGGGTTCCTTCGAAGCAGAGAAGGTCGAATTTCACGAAGTAACCGTGGTGGTGGATGACCCAACCGACGTGGAGGCAAAAGCGAATGCGATTCGGCATCTTCTCGAATCCAATCATGAGGAGCCTGATTTTCAGGTCATTGTTCCGGTCGAGCTCTTGCAGCAGGCAGAGCGTACCAAGAGGATCTTTAATGTCGTGTTAGGATCGATTGCTGCGATCAGCCTGGTGGTGGGCGGAATCGGAATCATGAATATCATGCTGGCGAGCGTGACGGAACGAACTCGCGAGATTGGAATTCGGCGGGCTCTGGGAGGAAGGCGCCGGGACATTACGCTTCAGTTCCTTGTTGAAGCGACCCTGCTTTCCGGGGTCGGAGGATTGATCGGTGTATTGCTGGGGCTTTCCATTCCCGCCGTGGTGACGCAGTTCAGCGGAATGATGACGGTGGTAAAACCGTGGGCACCGGGCATCGCACTTTCCATCTCCGTATTGATCGGAGTCGTCTTCGGACTCTATCCGGCCTTACGTGCAGCGAAACTGAGTCCCGTCGAAGCCCTCCGGCACGAATGATCACTCCCTCGCCCGCCAGACCTCGATTGCCGGTCGCGCCTCTGTGGAGTAGAGGGACAGCATATCGCTCAATTTCATGAAGACGAACGGCTTCAGGATGGATCGACCGTTTTTGGTATAGACAATGTCATCCGCGACATAGTTGCAAGTGTGGCTTGTTCGACCTGATACGGGATCATTGATGAGTATAATGTCTCCAAACTGATAGGGCTGTTCCGCGGTTTCGTAAAATTTCCGGACGAAGGCCTTTGAATACTCGGGGTCGTCAAAATCGATCAGGGGAGAATATCGAAAGAAGTTCATCGTTGTCCAGAGGCTCCCCGGAAACTGGCCTTCAATTCCCAGAGAAAGAGGAGGAAACGTATTGAGATACTTCCGGGGTGTCGGCGGGAGTAAATGAATCACGTCGATCGTTTCCCGATCCGGGGTTTGGGAAATTGATTCGAAGAAAGGGAGAATGTCTTTGCTCTTCTTTCCAACGCTCCAGTAGTTTTTGAGGGATTCAAAGTCGGACTCCTGCGAGACTTTGAGGCGGAGCACCAGAGATCTCGTTCGGGTCAGCGCTTTGAGAAATTCCCGTTCTTCGTGGTCGGTGGAAATTCTGGAAAGGATTGCGGAAACGTCAGAAAACGCGAGGGAATCGCCGATTCGATAGGTCATTCTCGCGATCCGTGAGATCGTTTCGGCCGAGAGGCCACTGTCTGCAAACCAGCTTTCCACATTGCCTGTCTCGATGATCACAGGGCGATGGAAAAAACGATTTTCCGACCACGGTCGTAGTTCGCGATAGAGAGCCTGGCGACTGAGGGGATTCATCCGCTCGACAATTTCTGTGGGAGGAAAGATTCGGTAGGGGGGATTCAGCTGAAACTGGAGTGCCTCTTCCAGCATGGCTTCCTGTTCTTCCCTCGTGATCAGTGCGGTCGTTAGGATCGCTTTGACCTCCTCGAGGGTTTTCCCCGGGAAGAACCAGGACGTTCTTGACGAGGGCGCAGCTACGAGATCTACGATGTGATCAGGGGCCTCCAGGTGTACGTAGTAGTAATCGAGGTCACCCCAGGGACCGGGCTTGCACGAGAATAGACCGTTGCTCGAAGGCGACGGCGGAGTGTCCGACTGAGCGAACGAGCGTTCGACGGACACGGTAAAGAGAAGAAGCAGGAGGACAAGAATTCGCATCATCGCAGATACCCCGGCTTCAATCGGTAAAAACTTACCTTCACGTCCGTGGTTGTTAGATAACTTTCCACGACCTGGGAGAGTTGCGAAATGATCCAGGGGCGCCCCATGCTTCGTCCGTTTTTTGTGAAAACAAGTTTTTCGGCCAAATAGTTGCAGGCGTGAATCCAGGAGTCGTCTTCGTTGTTCTGAATTAGAATCAAATCTCCCAGCTTGAAAGGCGGATTGGTAGGCTCGTAGCGTTCCAGAAAGACATGATTGGTGAAATCAAGGTGGCGCTCCGGAGGGTCGTCCGCGAAGAAGCTGAAGGCGGTCCAGAAGCAATCGGGCATGTCCCCGGCAATGCCATATCCCTTGGGCGACGGGTAGGTGTGGATCAGCTTTCTGGGAGTTGGCGGCAGCAAGTGGGCAATATCGAGTCGTTCTACTCCCGGGGCCCGGACGACGGAACGCAGAATGGGAAGGATTTCCCGGTTTCGACCTCCTGCGCTCCAGTAGTATTCCAGTCCCTTGAGATTGCTTTCATCCGACAAAACAATGCGGACAGAAAGCGAGGATTCCCTTCCGAGAACTTTCAGTATGCGTCGCTTCTCTTCGAGGTTTTCCGCTCGCGAAAAGAGAAAGTTGACATCGGAAAACCGTTTTACCCGACCGATATTGTAGGTGAGGGCATCGATAAGATTGATCGTATCATTCGAAATTCTCGTTGGAATCTCGGTAATCTCTCGAATTCCGCCAGGAGTCAGAGCAAATGGTTGGAAAAATGGATTGGCGCCAATCCGGGGCATCAGTTGCGGATAAAGCATCTCCCGTTGCTCAGAAGTCAGTCCGAGAACAACTTCATTCGGAGGGTGTATCTCAAACCAGCCCTTCTCCTCATTTTTCAGGATCGTCGAAGGCTCCAGGATGCGTGCGACAATGTCGTTGGAGATTCCGGCTTTCAGCAGAATTCCGGAGACTTCCGCGATGCTTTCGCCCGCGATTTTCCAGACCGTTTCATTGATTGGAGACCTCAGGTCTTCCGAAAGATTGATGTATTGATCGGGTGGCTCGAGAATAATTCGCGAATACTCCAGTTGCCCCCATTCCCCATAGTCGATTGTTCTCAACGCAAACGGAAGAGCCATTTGTGTAGTAGAGGCAGGGGTGTTCTCCTCAGCATCCAGGGGCGAAATGATTGCTGCCACAGCCAGCAAAATCAGGGAATGAGGAAAAGAGTATGAATTTTGCATTCGCGCATTTTGCTCCGGTAATACACAATATGTAATATCGCGATACGACCGCTTTGTTACTCAATTATTTGAATCTGTTAGGATAAAACCGAGAAAGCAGTGATCGTCAATTTTTTTACGTGAACTCGGGAGTTACGGCAACGCGTAACGGAATACGGTTTCATTCGGGCCGGTATTTCTCCTAACCTTTGCAAATGAATCAATTGAGAACGGCCATTGTCCCGGGATTCCTTACTTTCATAACGGCTTTTGCTCTTCCTGCGATGGGTCAGGATAGGGTGGCGATTTCTGAGTTGGACGATCGAATTCGTGTGGAAATTGGAGGCCAATTGTTCACTGAATGGCAGCACAAGGCCTGGAGCGTTCCCTACCTCTATCCTGTAATTGGCCCCAACGGGGTGAATGTGACAAGGCATTTCCCGATGAAAGACGATGTTGCCGGGGAGGACCAGGATCACCCGCATCATCGTTCGATCCGGTTTTCCCATCGGAAAGTGAATGGAATGAGTTTCTGGTCCCCGGACTCGAAGCAGGGTGGGCACGATACGAGAATTGATTTGAAAGAAATCAGGAAACTGCAGTCGGGCGAGACCGGCGAACT
Organism: Verrucomicrobiales bacterium; assembly: GCA_029213265.1. GTDB lineage: Bacteria > Verrucomicrobiota > Verrucomicrobiia > Verrucomicrobiales > DEV007 > Arctic95D-9. The sequence goes on from JARGNG010000098.1 coordinate 7,571, forward strand.
CGTTCTTTTGAACGAATGGATCGGAGATGAGAAACTTGTCCTGACCGAGGTGGTAACTCTGCGATTTATTCCTCTCGAAAACCGGGAGGTTCTCATGGATTTCGATATTGCCCTTACCGCAGGGGAAGAGGACGTCACTTTTGAAGATGAAAAGGACGGCGGTGTATCCATCCGTGTCGCCGGGTCCATGAAAGTGGAGGATCGAAAATCGAAAACCGGGAAAGGAACGATCCAGAACAGCAATGGGGAGATGAACGCGGCAGCGTGGGGAAAGCGGGCGACCTGGTGCGACTATTTTGGGCCGGATGAAACCGGCAAGACCGTCGGAATTGCGATTTTTGATCATCCCGATAATCTGCGTTTTCCGACTCACTGGCATGCCCGGACCTATGGGCTCCTAACCGCGAACCGTTTTGGAACAGGATTTTTTGAGGCGAAGCAGGGAGCGAAAAAGGGAGACGGTGACTACACGATCAAGGCCGGTGAAACGCTGCGTCTGAAGCACCGTTTTTTCTTTCATCATGGTAGCTCCGAGAGTGCCGGTGTGGCAGCGAAGTATGCCGAATACTCCGGATCGGGGGGATGAAAACACCTCGGCAGAGAGCTTGTTTTTCCGGGAACATTTCTATACCCTCGAAGGGTTATGAAAAAGATCTGGATCGCGATGGGGGTTGTTCCGGCTATCAGTAGCCTCGGATTGTCGCTTTATCTTTTTCTTGATCAACAGGAGGATGCGGCTGGTCCGAAGGCAAGGTCTTCGCAACCATCCGACCTGCAATTGGTTGCGTCGATCACGGAGGTGAAATCCCAACTGAATCAGCTTTCTTCCGATCTTGAGGCCGTACGAATGCAGGTGGGGGCAGGGCCAGCCGAAGATATCCCGGGGGATGGGGCAGCGATTGGGGAGCCACCGGTCTTGCCGATGGTCGAGCGGATCTTGTCGCTGGAGTCCTCTCTAGCCTCGTTGCAGGAAAACTTTAATGGAATCAGTATCGAGGTCGCTTCCGAAGAGCGCCAAAAAATCTTCGCTTCTCCGGATGGGGTTCTCAGAGCGGATGAATACTATGAAGCAGGAAAGTTCTCTATCGCCGCAGAAGGGTATCTTACCTACTACAGGAATTATCCAGATGGTCCTGATTCCCGCGGCGTTCTGGACAGGTCGCGGAGGTCATACCGGCAGGCGGGATACCAGGATATGGCAATTTGGGTTCAGGAAGAAATGATGCGCCTATTCCCGGAGAATCGTGTGACTGATCTTACGACGCTTGCTGAGATGGAAAAGGACGCCGGGCTCTACGACGCCGCGATCGAGCACTCGGCGGAGGCCGCTGAACTGATGCCGGAAACCCAGTCCAGACTCTGGCAGCGAATGTACTGGGCATGGTACAATCAGCTTCGCGATGGAAACGAAGCGGGACTGGATGCGTATCGGGCCGTAAAGGAAGAAATCCGCACCGCCGGCTTTCCCGAAGATCACAAACTGAATCAGCGCGTGAATGACAAGATCGAGGAAATCGTACGGGGGCAGAGCAATCGTCAGCGGATTACGGAGACGAAAGACAGCGCGCGCGGCGCACTTGCTCTCGATCCCCTGGGATCGCCTCTTCTCCTCGAGTAAAATCAGTCGAGCGAGTTCACGAGGGCCTCGAGGCGCCGGGTGTATTCCACCCAGACTTCACGTGCTTCGCCGGAGTCGTCGACGTCCTGTCCGGCATGAATCGCCGCTTTGATGTGAGGCTCGATCGAGAGCCATCCGTCATAGCCGTTGTTTTTCAGATCCTGGAGAATTCTCCTTTGCACCGGATCCTCGTCAACGTGGCAGGTAATCCAGTCTCCGCCGTCCGGATTCGCCTTTGCACTTTTGATGTGAACATGGGTGATATGAGCCTTCGTCTTCTCGTAAAATTCCCATGTCGCTTCGTTGGTATTCTCGTGGAGACTGTTATTTCCAGTATCGAGGATCAGTTGGAGCGCCGGGCTGTTGACTGCTTCGGCCAATTCCAGATAGCCCTCCGCAAAGGCTCCGTAACCGCTGCAATTTTCGTGCGCCAGAATCACTCCCTCGCCTTCTGCGATGGTAGCGAGTTCTTTGAGCCGGCGAACGGTTTCCTTTTTCCAGTCTTCATTGGAAAGGGGATTCTCCTCAGGATTGGGATACGACATGATTCTCAGAAACTTCGTTCCGGCGGCTCTCATTCGTGGTGCAACGCGCTTGAGTTCGGCGATATCCATTTCGAAATCTGAAGTGATGGGTCTCGCCCAGTTCCCAATTTGGCCTCCGAATCCCACGACTTGAATTCCTTCTTCCTGAAGCCTGGCCCAGGTCTTGTCCCATTCCTCGTCGGATTGATCACATACGTTGGATCCATCGAGGAGCCGGAGCTCGATCGCGGACCATCCGGCCTCCTGAAGAGTGGAAATTTGTCCGTCGAGGGACTTTTCTGCTTCGTCTGCGAATCCGGTGTACTGAAATGCCATGGTGGAAAAGAAATGGGTTAGAAAGAAGCAGCAGTAAAGCCCCATCGACCGCCGTGTTCAACGCGGGATTGCGCCAATCGGTGTTCAGTTTTGAAACAGGATTTGTTCGGGTGGCGCGGAGAGAAGGACCCGGGAGCCGTATTCGAGACCTTCCACAAATCGGCTGGCAAGGATTTCCAGTGTATCCGGTGTCTGAAAGTGTTCCGGCTTGGTCTCAGGATGCGGGTAGTAAATGAGACCATGAATTTCCCCCGCCTTTTCCGGAAGCTGGAACGTGCAGTCAAAGAAAGAAAAATCCTCGGCAGGTTCCGCGGGATGCCATTTCAGCGCGGTAAAGGTGGCACGCGTCTTTCCGGGGGTGAATTTCGCGGGAGCAATCGAGAGATTGATCGTTGCGGGAAAGTAGGAAGAGAGATCGAGGCCGCGGGCGGCAAAAAAGGGAAGCTGCATGGAAATCGTGCCTCCGGGAAAGCGTGGATCTCCGTTCTTTCCAGAAGCGACGCCATGGCCTCGAACGACGTTTCCGGCGACTTGATTCATTCACTTGGAGGAACGGATCGAGTTCAAAAGATCCGGATCTTCCGCCGCGTCGCTAAGCATGTTGGTTGAGCCTCGAAAATCTGGTCCGTCTTGAATGATAGTCTGGGACCTTATAG
>JARGNG010000099.1 GCA_029213265.1 Verrucomicrobiales bacterium
AAGCCCTAGCCTTCCAAGCTAGTTATGTGGGTTCGATTCCCACTACCCGCTCCATCTTCCCATTTTTCCCTATGGAGCTCGCAAACCCTTTCCGCATCACCGGCTTTCTCTGCCTCGCAGCGATTCTTCTTTCCGCCTCGCTCAACCGAAATGCGATTTCCTCGGAGTCTGCCACGGACTGCGGTGCTGCCTCCAATACCTTGCTGGCAGGATTCCAGGCTCAGCCGGAGGATGCGTTGGCCCTCTTTCTCGATGCCCTGCAAACGAATCCGGGGTGTCGCAGAAATCTTCTCATTACCGGCATCGAGACTTTCTCCACCGTTCCTGAGCAGATCGAGCAGCTCATCTTCATTGCGCGGCAGGAATTTCCGGAGGACCAGACCCTGTTCGCCGAAGCCGCTCTCGAAACCGTACCCGAGCACTTTGACGTGATTCGAAAAGCCTTCATGGCGGATACCAGCGCGATGCAGGCGTCCGTGGAAAACGAGACGGAGTCGGCCCTCGTCGAACTTCCCCCGGAAGCGCAGGCCCTTGACGAAGATCTGCGGGAAGCGATCGCGAGAATGACGGCGAAAGTGGAAGGCAAATACTGGCCGGAACAGGATGTGGAAGGGGAACTCCCCCGCTTCAAAGGCCGGGATGACGTTCGCATTCCGAAAACGTCCCGAAAGGCGGACGAAAGCAGCCTGGAGAACTCCATCCCGATCGACACCACGGATGAGCGGGCGATTTCCACTTCTCAACTGCGGATCAATGATCACTGGGAGAAAGAAATGACTCTTCATCTCGATGAGTCAAAATTTGTCCCGGAGGAACGGGGCGACAGCCGCGCGATGCAGGAGGCACGGAAGCGCGAGATCTCGCCGGCCGGAGTCGTTGGATTTCCCAAGCGTCCCGTCCTGCGACGGCCCTCCTACTACATCCCCCCGGCGCGGGGAGACTATCGTTCGACAATCGACCTCGACAACGAAGCGCGGCAGAAGCTGATCATTCGTCCTCCGGCCGCGTTTCGTACGATTCCGGATGAGGAAGAGTAAAGTCTCCGCAATTACAAGCGAGGTGGGTTGAAAGGCGTCGTCGGAGTTTTTCCGCTCGCCTTCGCCCGCAGGAGCGGCTGAAGTCGATCCATCACCGCTCTGTCCTCTCCGGCCGGGTCCATCGCGAGATTGTCGAACTCCATCGGGTCGGCCCAGTGATCGTAGAGCTCGACTCCTTCCTTTCCCTCGGCCCATTCCGTGTAGCGCCAGCGATCCGTTCGAATGCTGCATCCCATGACCGGTTCGGCGAGGCGATCATCGGCAGGTCGTAAAATCTGGGTGATGGCATAGCCGTCCCATTCTCCATTCGGATCCGTCAGTAGCGGCGCGAGGCTGCGTCCCTCGAGTCCCTCCGGGTTTCCCACTTCCGCCAGTTCCGTGAGCGTCGGATAGATGTCGACGAACTCCACAATGCGTGGACTCGGGGTGCCGTTTCCCTCCGCTCCGGGGACGCGAATGATGAGGGGAGCCCGGCTCGCCTGCTCAAACAGGGTCCGCTTTTGCCAGATCCCTCCGTGTTCGCCGAGGTGGTAGCCATGATCGCTCCAGAAGACGACGATGGTGTCATCGGCGAGTTCCAGTTCCTCCAGCGAATCGAGGAGTCGACCCACCTGAGCGTCGATGAAGGAAACGCAGGCGTAGTAGGCCTGCAGGGCTTTCAGGAGAACGGGTTTCTCCAGGTTGTAGTTGGGGATCGGGCAATTGTGAGCAAAGGCGGCGGTGGGGATGTCCTCACGATCATCTTCCGGAGCGTAGGGCAGGCGCAGGTCCTCGACCGGATACAGATCGAAGTATTTTTTGGGAGCGACAAAGGGTGTGTGAGGCCGGAAAAAGCCCACCGCGAGAAAAAACGACTCGTCCTTCTTCTCCTCCATGATCTTGATGGCTTCGGTCGTGATCATACCGTCGGTTTGCTCTTCGTCTTCGCCGTCAGCGGCAAGCCAGCTCAACGCGGCACTGATCTTTCGATGCGGCTCCGCGTTGAAAATGAGATCCTCTTCGTCCTTGTCCCGCCCTTTGGGATTCACGGTGCGTTGCCAGGAGGGTGGATCATCGAATCCATCGGTGCCGATGCTGGCAGGGACATTGTAGTGATAGATCTTCCCGACCCGGCCCGCAAAATAACCGGCCTGCATGAATTGCTGGGAAAGCGTCACCGCGTCGGGAACTTCCTCGCGGAAATGGCGATCAAGATCATACACCTTGATCGTATCCGGCCGGAGCCCCGTCATGATGCTCGCCCTCGTCGGATTGCAAAGCGGAAGCTGGTTGTAGGCACGGTCGAAGCGGACCCCGCTCGCGGAAAGCCGATCGATGTGGGGGGTTTGCGCAATGAGATCTCCATAGCACCCTAACGAACAGGCCAAATCGTCGACCGAGATGAAAAGGACGTTCGGTTTTTTCTTCTCTTCGGCGGAAGCGGAAAGAACGAGGAAAAAACAGAGGGGGAGCAGGAGCGTTTTCCGGAAAGACATTGGTGAAAAGTGACATTTGTACGGTCACGAGTCGAGCCCGGATCCCGGGAACGTGACGGCTGCGTAAGCCTGACTTTGAGACAAACGGAAAAATGTAGGCTGACTCCATTGGTTGGGTCGGCCTTGTTCAACTTCTCCCGGGGAGACGGGGTGGGGTTTGCTGTTTCCGCAACGACACCCGTCCATAGGTAAGGCGTCGCCAGAGCCATTCGAGAGGGCCATACTGGAACCGGCTGAGCCACCACGAGGATACGAGGATCTGGACCAACCAGACTGCCGGCGCGATCAGCATCATCTCCCGGAAATTGAGTTGTCCACGCAAACCGAGACCGTGGCCGTAGTAGATCAGGCTCAGGATCACCGACTGGGAAATGTAGTTCGTGAAGGCCATCCGACCGACGGCCGCGAGTCCTCTGCGCAGGCGCCCGGGCGTTTCCCGCCTCGCCCAGATCACTCCTAATCCCGCATAGCCGAAGGCCACGAGAGGCATCCCGGTGAAGAGGGCCGTGTAGGCCCAGAGCAGGGGCGCGGGAGCGGGCGGGGCGAGGGCGAAGACGCCATACCCACCGAGGGTGAGAGGCAATCCGGGCGCCAGAAGGAGGAAGGTCGTCTTGCGGAGACGCGCGGCGGACCAGCCCCCGGAGAAAAAACCGCTCTTCATCAGGGCCATCCCGAAACACATATTCATCGCCGCGATCCAGAACAGGTAGGCCGGGATGCCTACCAACTGGTAGAGGAAGGCGTAGAGCGCCCGGAGCTTCATCTGCTCCCACCACGAGCCTTTCAGCGCTGCGGTTTCTTTTGCCTGCTCGGCGATGATGGCATCGAGGATCTGCGTGGCATTTTCGCCGTAGCCGGAAAAATCAAGGAAGAGACAGACGATCGCGCAGAGTAAGACCGGGACCACAAAGGTCGCGAGGAGGATGCCCCCCACCATGAGAAAGATCCCGGCTGACCACTTTCGACACCAGTAGAGCACGAATCCCGTGATCGCATAGGTCACGAGGATATCCCCGTGCCAGATGAAATAAGCGTGCAGCATTCCGAAGAACAGCAGCCATCCCAGTCGCGGAAAATAGACCCCCGCCGGGGAGCGCCCGGAGGCTTCGACCCGTTCGCAGAAAAGCAGCATTCCGGCACCGAACAGGGCTGCAAAGAGCGTTGCAAATTTCCCACAGCCCAGTCCCATCACCACCGCCCAGAGGGTGCGATCGGTTTCCGAAAATCCCAGCGGATAAATCAGCTCCGTCGACCCGAACCCGAACTCGATGCTGTTGATCAACACCAGCCCGCAAACCGCGATCCCACGGATGAGATCAAGTGATTCGATGCGTTGGGTTCCAATCATGGGCGAGTTCACCGGTCCAAGGTGAAGGAGAGGGAAGGGGATGCCAACGAGAAAATGGGGTGGGGTTGGGAAAGGAGAGGGGGACGTTTCGAGATTGGACGGTTGACTCCTTTTCTCTGCGCTTGCTTGCCTGTTTCTTCGATTTCTCTATGCTGGGAAGCTATGAGTTTCCTTTCCGAAGTCGGTCGTCGTCGTTTTCTTACACGCTCCATTCTCGGACTTGGTGCGGCCGCGACAGGGAGCGGAGCTTCGCCGTTCGTGTTCGCCAACGATGTTCCATCCTCGCGCACGATGCCCCGAACCCCCGGTACATTTCGTCTTCGGATGCGCTCCTGTGAAGAGCCCGTTCCCAAGGGGATCGCCTACACGCCGAAGTTCACAGACCATGATTGGAATGCATCGGAAACGGCTATCATTGTTTGCGATATGTGGTCGGATCATCCTTGCAAACTCGCCGCCCAGCGCGTTGGCGAAATGGCGCCGCGCATGAATGCGACGCTGACCAGGGCTCGAGACCACGGCGCCTTCATCGTCCATGCGCCCAGCAACGGGGTCGAGAAATTTTACGCCGACACGCCATTCCGCGCCCGCATGAGGGATGCGGCAGCGGTGGAAGCCCCTGTTCCCATCACCGGCAATTGGGAATGCGAACCCGATCGCGAACCGGAGCTGCCGGTTGAGGCTAACTCGCTTGGGGAAGGGCTCGCCTCCGGTTGCGACGATCCCAGTCCCGAGCCGAATCCGGACTTTGACCGTCGCGAGCATCCAGCGATTCAGATTACCGGTTGGGACGGCATCAGCGAGAGTGGCGAGGAGATGTGGAACGTGTTTCAACGGGAAGGCATCCGCAATGTGGTGCTGATGGGCGTGCACACCAACATGTGCGTGCTCGGTCGCCCCTTTGGCATTCGCATGATGTCCAAGCTCGGTTTCAACGTCGCTCTCTGCCGCGACCTCACCGACGGGCTCTACGATCCTCGCGACCCGCCCTTTGTCAGTCATGCCCGTGGTGTCGGACTGATTATCGAGCATATCGAGAAATACTGGTGCCCGTCGTTCCTCAGCACTGACTTGATGGCCGTTGTTCCCCGATCGAACAATCCGGAATAAGCCGGGGCTTCGTCTCTGATTTAGGGTTAGAAAAATTCGGAGGAACAGGCCCCGTTGGATGGCTCCGATCAGCTGGATTTTGATTTCAAAGTAACCAACTGATAGGAATTTGCTTTTTCAAGGTTCTTACCGGGGCGTCGGTCCTGCTGGGTTTGAGGGGGTCCAATTTCTACGTTTGTCTCCTAGATCAATACGGACCGCAGAAGATCCTCTTCAAACCGGAGGGTGCCCCGATCGGTCCCAATATTTCCGCGCTGCGTGACGCCAGTGACGGTCGGGCCCGCATGTTCGACGGCTCGGGCGGCAGCTTGCTGATCGATGCATTCCGACGCGGCGTTACTGGTACAATGCCAGGCATCGACTTGCTCGATGGAATTGTGGCTCTGTGGAACGCGCTGAAGAATAGCGAAGATGAAAGAGCTTATCGCATTTACTTCCCGATTTGTGCGTTGGTCGCCCTGCAACTCCAGGCTGGTTTGGACGGCTTCCTCGCCATTGAAAAATACATTCTCGTAAAACGTGGACTCTTTACTACGGATCGGCGACGCGAACCAAATTCCTGGAGCCTGGATTCGGAGACACAGGGCGAAGTCGATCGTCTCCTTCTGATGCTGACTGACGAACTGGACAACTCCAACTAGTAGCTGCGAGCGAATTCTTCGCAGCATTACCGATCGCTACGCAATTGCCTTCGCAAGACATACCAGAATTCTTTGCTCGCCTACAAAAGGGTTCTCAACGAAAGGAGACGACTTCAAAATCCTCGGAGCGATTTACGTGGCGCGCAACAGGCTCCTGTTGTGCTCCAGACAATCGCTGAACCTCGACTCGACAATATTCTAACAGCTCGGAAATCTGAATTGCATCGTCCCCGTCGAGATCTGCTTTTCGATCGCGGATCCCCTGCAGCACTGAGGCGGTGAAGATCCCATTTCGAACTTCATTCATTTCCAGGGCTGCCTGGTGGGCACTGCTCGATGCCAGGACTGCAGCTCCCACTCCGATCCTCAGGTCTACGAAGTGTCCTTTCATGAGATCAGATACACGCACTTCCTGTTGCTCCCTATTAACGGAAGTGAACGGCTGAAAAGAAACGCTCCGGACATTTTCCGCAGGAACAGTTCCCACTTCGGCAAGACGTTCATCGTCAGCATCCGCTTCCCCAGCATGGCATGTATCCAGAAGAACGACTCGTTTCCGGGCGGAGCACTGATCGAAGAACCCTTCGATCTCATCGTAGGTCAAAGTCGTATCTCCAATGCGATCGACGTCGAGGTCGGAACAACAGAACCGATATTCATAGTCAGCATCGAGAACGCCATGGCCCGCCATAAAGACAACGACCTGGTCATCAACACCTGCATCCTTCAAGAAAGGTGCCGCCTTCTCCAGAATCCCGGAGCGGGTCGCCAGTTCGTCACGGAGGACCAGTGTTTTCACATCCGAAAAACCGTTCCTCCCGTGCTGGGAGAACGCGGTGACAATGTCTGTGGCATCTTTTCCAGCCAGCTCAAGATCATGTGACTCGCCCACATAGTCATCAATGCCAATACTGAGAACGTAGAGATCTGGCTTCGAAGAAGCTTTAGCCTGGCAGACTACATTGACGGTCTCGCGACTTGAAGTCAGCCCTTTGTCATCCCTGACCCATACCGTTACCTTGTTGGCTCCCGGGCTAAGCTCCACCTCCAACTCCGGCGCGGAGCTACCATTCAGAGTTTTCCCAGAACGCCCATAAAGCGGAACATCGTTGATCGTAACCTCTAGGGCTGACAGTCCGCTGCTTCCTTTCTGAATTGCGAGAGGGATCCGTATGTTTCTCGACTCAGTGATCATCGGTATTTCCTCAAAATCAATTTCCACGTCGGGCGGCACAAGATCGGCATCGAGATCTTGCTCGCTCATTCCCAGTCTTCGGAGTCGCTTCTTGTAGGCACGTTCAAAAGCGGCAATTAATTCCGGAGGTGAGCCCATCGCCCTGGCAACCAGATCGGGACGGTTGAACTTAATGTCATAGGATTCAGCAGGCTGACTGCGGCCTTTCTCAGAAAAGGAGATTCGAGCAAGGGCATCTCCCTGCGTGAGGTAGTACCCATTCGGAAGCAGAAACGTGAAGGCTCCGTTCTCGGCTGGCAGATAGCGGGCCACTTTCTTCATCTTGCCTTCCTGAATCTGCAGAATCTGATACCCACCTTCTGCCAGGCGAATATAGGCGCGCGTGGTCTCAGCATTGACACCATAGAACTGACCATTGTATCTGAAGTCAGAAACCATCTTTCCTGATTCAACATCGTAGAGCATCAGTATATTGTACCCCTCGGAGCCCCATTTTGCCCTGAGCTGGCTGACGAACAAAACGTATCGATCATCTCGCGTGAACTGGGCAAAGAGAGGCGATTCCTCAAGCTGCCAGAGAATCTTTCCGGGAGAAGTGAGGTCCAGGAGCGCAATCGTTCCTTGTGTGTAACTCCCCCTGAGAGCACATATTGCGCGATCCCCCCGATTGCTGAATCGGAAAACGTTCGCCTGAAGTTTCCAGGAATCCGACTCCTTGAATGTGCCCCCTGGCTCGCAAAGGGTCACAATCGAATCCGAATAGGAGAAGACGAGGCCTTTCCCGGTTTCCCGATGATAGGCCTCCAACTTCGCCTGCTCCGAAAAGGAGGAGAGGGAAAATTCAGCAAGTTGTTCGTGGGTATAGGCATCAACCGCAACTGCGACTGGAGCCTCTTTGTACAGATGGTTTCCAAGAATGACACCGTCCACTGGTGGCCCAAGGTTGAGGTGATCAGGGAGAGAAGGCGTATTCTGTTCGGAATCGTCCGCAAGCAAAGGGATCATATTCTGTCTATACTTTTCCTTCTCCCTTGCATGCTGAAACGCCAAGAGTGAGTTTGAGGCTCCAATCCCAACACTGAGGCTGAGAGGTTGATCTCTCTCAACTCGGAATTCTCGAAGCGGAATTTTCGACTCCCGAAATAGAGTTGTGTCGACGACTCGCAACTCAGGGACCTCAGAACCGTACTGATCAATCGTAGCAAGTTGCACTCCTCGATGATTCGATGACAAAAAGGTAATGGGTGAGGAAGAGTCAAACTTTCCCAGGGTTTGAACTACCCTCCCCGTCTCCGCGTGAAAAATCTCGACATGCCCGGCTCGGGTGCTGACCGCGGCATACGCCCCTTCCCTGTCCACTGTAAAAACGCGAATATCAGTCCACTTCGCAACCATTTCATGGACTCCATCCGGTGCACCACGGCTGGCTCGAACTACCGATTCAGTACCTGGAAGATGCTGGCCTGTTTTCGATTTTTTAGCAGGGTGCCCCCCGAAAAGGCACCAGTCGGCCTGAGTGCCGGAGAGCCAATGATACTGGTGGCCGGGAACGTGAATCAGAGAATACACAGGGTCGGCTTCGCGATCAACCACTCCGCGCTCGGCGTGATATCGGATCAAGTTTCCAGCGCCTGTTGTCACAAAAAATTCGTCAACTGGACCGGCACCGCATATGGCACTCACGAATTTTTCACTAGTCGCCATCAATTGCTTGCTGAGGTGTGCACCGGTCCGAGCATCAAAGCAACTCAGTGTGGTCCGCGCGTCGTCATCGGAAAGATCTGTTGATGCGACAAGCAATCGGGATCCATCCTGTGACAATCCCCAGCAATAGTCATTGTCTTCCGTCCGCTCAAACTGTCGCAAGCCTGAATCAATTTTTCCCACGAGGAGTTGCACATTCTGCGTGCCGAAATAGGCGATATCGCCCGACTTGCGGGCGATCATATCTCCCGTTGTCATAGTACTGACTCGATTGCCACGCTTGGTACTGACTTCTTCGATTCTCTGGGCTTCTGCTGCATCGCGATGCAGCCACACCAAAATGTCTCCTCCCCGGAATCCGCCCAATGCCACGACCCTACCTTTCCCGAGATTGTGGAGTGGCAGAGCTCCTTCAAAATCATAGTGCCCATCAATCCCAGTATTAGGAACTCTTCGGATCAGGCCACCCGTCTGAACATCCCAGAAATCGACAAACTCAGCGCTGCTTCCAACAAGTAAATTTTCCTCCATGTCGAGCACAAGACTTCCGAAATTCAATCGATCGATGATCTGAGGTCGGATCGATTCCCGAGTTACATCGGGAGGCACAGGGAGAGGAGCAATCTTCGGATCAGGTAGACGCTTCAACTGATCGGGGACTGCAACATTCCCTTTCTCAATCGAGGTGACTGCACCCGGCATCGACTTGTTGCCAAGAACAGACTCCAATGCGGTCACAAGTTGCTTCACCCGGACCGTCCGGGCTTCCGCAGCAACCTTCTGTGAACAAAGGCGCGACTCCGGTGATTGCACCATTCCGATCATCGACTGCAAGGCAATGTCCTTCTCCTGAAAAGCCAGCCATGCCTTCTGAACCTCATCCAGTCTCTCAGCGTTTTCAGAATCCAATTTGGCCCTCATCAGTTGCAGAATGTTTGCGAGATTTTCAGTCGCCTGCTTCAAATCCTGTTGAGTCACATCGTTCGGCATCGAATGATATCCGATGTACCAATCCTCTATGAATTTGGCCCTCTCCACAGTATCGAGAGCGAGAGTGTTTTTTACAGCTTTGCTGTTATTCTGAGTCAGACCGGCAGTGAACCGAGTATTTGCATCCCGATATAACTGAACTGATAGGAATTTGCTTTTTCAAGGTTTTTACCGGGGCGTCGGTCCTGCTGGGTTTGAGGGGGTCCAGCTCTACAAGTGGCTCAGAAAAAACGGCGTCAATGTCGACAACCCGCTCTACATCTTTCGGAAGGAGGCGGGATCGATTATCTTCGAGCAAACCGATTCTTTCAATCTCGCTGCCGACTTTCTGCGCAATGATCCGAGAATTGCCCGAGAGTATTATGTGAGCAGGAAGAGAAAGCTCAGTATCGAAGTTCCTGGGCTAAACTGACGAGCTTCAAAGCCACTTAAACAAATGGCTCCTCCGGTTGGATTCGATCTGCTAAGTTGTTGTATTTGAGTATTTTATGCAGATTTTTACCGGCTGCAAGTGTCCCCTGCCCCACCGCTTGAACGTGCTCCCCCACTGCTTTTCGTACACAGTTTCATGCACAGTTGGGGAACTGGCGAGGTGTATCGTAATCAGGAGGATCGGACTGCAGTCATTACAGGAAAACGGAACCAGTCAATCTTAATAGTCGGCTAAAGTCCGGAATTCCGGAAAGTCTCCGTATCTTACAAAGCACCACAACTGCGTATGTGAACAGTATTGCCGCACGATCATAAGTGTTCAAACGAATACTTATGCTTTCCGTTTACAGACCACGACGCCCTCGGGCTTCGCCTCTCTGGCAAATCGTTCACCATGCATGGGATGAGTTCATCGCCCACTACGAAGCCCGCCATCGCCGGACTCACGGTCCGCTACGCAAGGATGCCCTCGCCGTGGTCGATCAGTTCTACCGCTGCGGCGACCTCGCTGCCGGATTTACCCGCCTCCAATGCCCCGACTGCGGCCATGAGAAGCTGCTCGCATTCACCTGCAAGAGCCGGCATTTCTGCCCCAGCTGCCACCAGCGCCGTGTCCGCGCCCTGGGTGATTGG
>JARGNG010000100.1 GCA_029213265.1 Verrucomicrobiales bacterium
GGTCCAGGATGGCGTCCTTCGGGTCGACTACAGCAACTACGACGAATTCAAGGAAACCTTCGGCCACCTTTTCTACAAGACGCCCTACTCCAACTACCGCCTGCGCCTGGAATACCGTTTCACCGGCGAACAGCTCAAAGGCGGACCCGGATGGGCGTTCCGGAACAGCGGGATTATGGTGCACGGTCAGGATCCCGCCACCATGGTGCTCGATCAGGACTTCCCCGTTTCGATCGAAGTCCAACTTCTCGGCGGAGATGGAAAAGCGGAACGCACCAATGCAAACCTCTGCACTCCGGGCACACATGTATTCATGAAAGGTGAACTGGTGAAACGCCACTGCATCAGTTCCACTTCGAAAACCTTTCATGGAGATGACTGGGTGACGATGGAAATCGAAGTGCGGGGACACGAGGTCATTCGTCACATTGCGGGAAAGGAACTCGTTCTCGAATACAACAAGCCGGTCCTTGATGCGACGCACCCGCAGGCGGAAGAGATGATCGAAAAAGCCGGAGGTAAAATTGAACTGTCCGGAGGAACCATTTCCCTGCAGTCAGAAAGTCATCCGGTTGAATTCCGTAAAGTCGAAATCCAGTTACTCGACGAGTAAGCGCCCTCCCTGCTCGCCATGTCCGGCTCCCGATCTTTGATTTGTCCGTTGCAAACGGACGATATCGAATTTGCCTGCTCACTTGTCGAGCTTGCAGGCTGGAATCAAAGAGCGGAGGACTGGTCACGTCTTCTCGCAGCAGAACCGGAAGGCTGCTTCCTGATCGAATGGAACGGCTCACCCGCTGGAACCGCGACGACAACCCGTTATGGATCGGACCTTGGCTGGGTCGGCATGGTTCTCGTTCATCCCGACTTTCGACGTCGCGGATTGGCAACGGCCCTGCTCGAACGTTGTCTCGTCTATCTTCTCGAAGAGAACCAGATGAGCTGCGTAAAACTCGACGCGACTCCGGAAGGACAAAAGGTATATGAGAAACTGGGGTTCCACGCCGAGCTGGAACTGACCCGCTGGGAAGGCACCGAAATTTTCGGAGAGCCCCCGCTTGAGTCCGGACAATCCGTGATCATCCCGAAAGACCTCGACCACATCGCCTTCGGAGCGGATCGCCTCGAATACCTTGAGCGTCTCCGTTCAGACAGTGACCGGGCTGCCATCGGCCCCGAAGGCTTCGGGCTTTCGAGGCAGGGGCGCGTTGCACGCTATCTCGGACCCGTTGTGGCCGAATTCCCTGACACAGGCAGGAGCCTGGTTCAGGCGCTCCTCACCAGCCCTTCGCCCGGGCCGGTCTATTGGGACATTCCGGAGGAGAATACCGGAGCCAAAGAACTCGCCGGGGAACTCGGGTTCCAACGGCAGCGACCACTGATTCGAATGTGGACAGGAAAGGCTCAAGCGACAGGACAAGCGAATCTGCAGTGGGCCATCGGCGCACCGGAAACTGGTTAGACTGTTTGTCAAAAGTCTAATCCGAACCCGGACCAACCCGTCCCATTCTCATAGAGAAATAGTGGGTTTCGTTGAGAGCACGATCACCGGTTTCCCGAATCGTCTTCCAGATAGATTGCATCATATCATCCGCCCGTTGCTGATGCCCGGGGAAGCCGATGAGATTGGTCATTTCGAAAGGATCGTTTTCCAGATCGTAGAGTTCATCGAAATCGAATCCATTAAACACGAACTTCCAGGTATCCTGCCAGAGGATCCGTTGCGTCAGCGAAAATCGCGTCCCATGATTCTCGGCAAACAAGGCTTTCCTGGGACGTTTGTCAGGGTCTTCGAGGACAGAGGCAAAACTGCAGGAGTCTGGCACATCAAGGGCACCCGCTCCGCATTTCTCCAGAATGGTGGGACCAAGGTCATGAAGCCCCACGAGGGAATCGCTCTCCTGCCCCTTCCCCACCCCGGGTCCCGCGATGAGCATGGGAATGCGGTAGATCTCTTCGAAGGGTCCGAAATTGTGGGCATCGAATCCGTGGGCTCCGACATATCGCCCGTGATCGGCAGTCACGACCACGAGGGTTTCGTCCAGTTGACCTGACTCTTCCAGCCACTCCTCAAGCCGGCCGAACTGCCCGTCGATTTCTGAAATTCGGCCGAAGTAGCAGGCGCGCGCCATGCGCCATTCATCGTCGGTCAATTCGGCGGCAATCTCCCGCTGTCGTGAATAGAGATTGGGGCGGTCCTCGTAGGTGTCGCGAAGATTGGGAGGTAGCGGCAGCGTGTCGACATCATATTTTTCGAACATCTCCCGACTCACGACAAGGGCCTCGTTCGGTTCTGAAAAACTCGCCGTCGCGCACCAGGTGGAGTCGCCATGTTCGTTCAGAAAAGACAAGGTGTTGTCGATCGTGAAAGCAGGATAACGTTCCGAAACGTGAACGTCCGTAACGCCGTAGTGAAGGATGTCGTTGTAACCTTGCGGGCCGCGATGATATCGAGTCAACGCGGGATCGAGATCGACATTCTGCGCACTTGGCTCCACTCCGGCACCCAATCCGGCATGATGGCTCGCTCCTTTGACCCGATGATGCTGCCACCCGAACTCTTCCAACTGGTGGCTGCGTTCGATGTGCCATTTTCCAAAGTATCCCGTCGTATATCCGGCTGCCGATAGACTCTGGGCCCAGTGTGATTTATCAGTTCGAAGCACACACTGATCCGCATCCCGGCCGTGTTCGACCTCGAGGACACCATGATTGTGAGGCAGAAGGCCTGTCATCAGCGATCCCCTTGAAGGCGAGCAGGTCGGACTGGGACAGTAGGCGCGGTTCATTCGCATCCCCCTCCGGGCGAGCCTGTCAAAATTGGGGGTAAGGCAGGGACTCGACGCTTCCAAAGCCCCGGCCTGACACGCATCCATGATCAGTAACAATACATTCATTCAGAAAGAAAAAATCTCTTAGTCCGCAATCCAAATCGCAACCGAAGCGATAATCGAACCGACAACAAGCCAACCTGCCAAAAACCCCAAAACCGCCCGCCTCCCGGGAATTGGCAATTCCAGATTCGAGCTCGGAAAAAAGACCCGGCGCGGTCCCGGTCGGGCACCTTCAGGCAGCGTGCAGGATTCCAGAATTTCCTCACCAGGTTCCACCGGGGTTCGCAGAAGCGAATAGAACCTTTGCAGCTTTCGCTCGGAAACCGGCCGGGTGAAGAGGCTCACGACAATTCCAACTCCGAAACCAATGACAATGTAGGCCAGCATCTGCCAGGGCAGTGAAAGCTCCCAAACCCTCGCCGTGAGCCACCACGTCAGCAATGCGGAGAAGGTCGCCCCCCAGGCACCCGCAACCGTCGTGCGACGCCAGAACACCCCGAGCCAGAAAGCCATCGCCATCATCGTATTGATCTTCCAGAGATTTTCTAACAAAGGCACAACCCCTTCTGCCAGATAGGCCAGTGCAACCCCGCCGATAACAACGACAAGCGACGAAAGTCGCGCCACCTTCAAATAGTGCTGACTCGACTTCCCCGGCACGAGGGGTTTGTAGAGATTTTCCGCGATCAGCCCGGACGAAGCGATCATGAAAGAATCGCAGGATCCCATCACCGTGGCCAGCAGAGCCGCGATGAACAAGCCGAGTAGTCCCGGCATGATCTGAGGGAGAAATTCCCGCGCCATTGATCCATAAACCAAATCAGGATGACTCGCCTGCCCTCCATAGTAGGCGAGAGCAGCGAGTCCTGTCAGACACCAGGCCACCGTGCAAACCCGCTTCAGGAGCGTTCCGCCCATAAACCCAACGGCTCCCTCGATTTCCGTTTTCCCCGCCGCACAGGTTCCCATGTTGTGCGGTTGAACCACCACACCCAAAAGGCTGTTGATCGAAATCATGATGAGAAAAAAGACTCCAATATCGCCGGGCGCCACTAACGAAAACATATCTTTCCCGGGAAAAAGCGGGGCAATCGTTTCTTTCATCCCGTCGAGCCCACCCACCGCATTCATGACGATGGGCAGGAGCATAAACGAAAACAGAATCGTGAGAATACCCTGGACGAAATCCGTCACGATCGCGGCACTGAGCCCCCCGGCGATTCCGTAAATCACGAAAAGAACCGTCATGATCAGGATCATGGCATTCGCCGGCAACGCTCCATCCGTGGCCGCATCGATGATTACCGAAGAGCCTTTCAACATCAGGCCGATGTTGACCATGAATTTCCCCAGACCGAGAATCGAATACAAAGTCGAAACGGAACGATCATAGCGGGCTTCAAACACATCGGCCGTTGTCAGGGCTCGAAAACGGCGCATCATCGGAGCGATCAACCAGAAGAACGGAGTCGCAAAGAGCCACATCCACTGGTACCAAATCCCGGCGAGTCCGCTCGTAAATGTTTTTGACACCACCGAAACGGCCTGGTCCGAGTGAGTCGAAGTCCCGAACCCGTGCATCAGCATGAAGGCCTTGCCAAACTTTCTCGGCATCACGAAATCGGAAAGCCCTTTCACCTTTCGGGCTGCCATCAATCCGAGAGCCGTTACTCCGAGGAGATAGAGGGCAAGCGCGATGAGATCGGCTACATGGAGGTTGAACATCTGGCGCGAATCCTATCGAGAATCATCTCGCTTAGAAAGCCGAATTCACGGACTCTACCGGATCGGAAGGATCCTTTGTCGAATAATGAAAGCCCCCCCTATCCCGCTCACCTTCGCTATTCTGACTGGAGCTATTCTTTTCCAGCATCCGACGCACGCGGAAGAATCAGAGATCGTCACTTTTGCTTCGGTTCCCGGTGAACTGGAATCGATCCGATCTGACGAGCTCATTGCAAAAGCGTTCTCCCGTGAAAAAGCAGCTCACTACCTCGACCGCGCCGCCTTGAATTGGCAGAAGAAAAAGAAGTGCGCCACCTGCCACACCAATATGGCCTATCTCTTTGCCCGGCCGGCGCTCGGAGAGAGTCCCGACTCCGGAGAAGTCAGGCAGTTCTACGAAGACTACTGGAATGTTCGCTGGGACAAAAAGCTGCCCACAGAAAAACAGGGATTCTGGACGATCGTAGTGGGTGCCGGACTGACCTTCAACGACCTCCAGACCACCGGCAAACTTAGCGAGGTCAGTCGCAAGGTTCTCGATTTGATGTGGACCGTGCAACGCGAAGATGGCGGTTGGCGCTGGCCCGATTGTGACTACGCCCCGCTGGAAATTGACGATCACTATGGTGTCACGCTTGCCGCCGTGATCGTCGGGATAGCCCCTGACGACTATGCAGAAACCGGGGCCGCCGTGGAGGGACTTGGAAAGTTGCGAACCTACTTACAGAACGATCCGCCCAAATCCCTTCACCATCGTTTGATGATCGCCTGGGCCTCCAAACGGATCGATGGAATTGCCAGCGATCAACAGCGGTCAGCGGCGCTCGAAGAACTGCTCGCCCTTCAGTTGGAGGACGGCGGATGGTCGACTTCCAGCTTTCTCACCGATTGGAAAGGACTCGAGCAGGAAGAGGGAAGGCCTCTTGAGACCAAGGTCAGTGACGGTTATGGAACCGGCCTTGCCATGATCATTTCCCGGGAGTTGGGAATTCCCTCTGACGATCCCCGTTTGCGGAAAGCCGTGAATTGGGTTCAAACCAACCAACGGGAGAGTGGGAAATGGTTCACCCGATCTCCGGTCGTCGATGCCAACAATCTGATCTCGAATATTGGCAGTGCTTATGTCGTACTCGGGTTGCAGGCCTGCGGGGAACTGCCCGGATGGCCGTTGGAATAGCCGGGCAACCAGGGGATGGCAAAGAAAGTCATCACGCTCGCTGCCACCTTTTCCTTCGAACGCGCGCTCTACCCCCCGTAGCGGCGAGCGTGAGCGAGTCAGGCTTCGCGGGATCCCTTGAGCAAACGCCCATTCTCTGCCCCTGCTCGCTCACGCTCGCTGCCACCTTTTCCTTCGAACGCGCTCTCCCCCTCCGTAACTGCGAGCGTGAGCGAGTCAGGCTTCCACAGACGCTAGCGCCTCCCCTGGAGGGCACGGTCCAAGGTCTGATTGTAAATCGTCTTACGCTCCTCCATTCCGAGGCCCTGATTTCGCAGTCCGATCATGTACCGATTCACCCTCTCCCGTTGATCCACGCTCATCCGGGAAAGCTTTCGCAAGACTTCAGGAGGCGGCTCTTTCGGATAGCCGTCCGAAGAAAATCCTTCTTTGTAGTTCACCGCAGCGCGTTTTGCTTCGCTCATCTGAGAGGACGTCAACTGCGATGAACCGGTCTTCGCCACGCTACTCTTCTGCCGTTTCCGCGCCGCGAGGACGGCATCCTTTTCATAGCGAATGGAAACGACCTCACCACCGGTCACCTGGATCTTCGCGGTAAGCGTTTCCAAATCAGATTGATCTCCACTGACATCGACCAGTTGCCATCCCTCGGAATTCGCGGTCTCCGAAACGAGGTGAGACTCAGCCGTCTCGGTATCGACCAGGGTCGCAAAGACATCCCCTTCGATTCGTGCCACTCCTGTCAAAACAATCGAATCGGAAAGCGCGAGTGATCGCCGAAATGGAGGATTGTTCAGGATCGAATCAAAGTCTTCCAAGGCAACGGTTGCGGGAAGAAACTCACTTCGTGTCTCCGGAAACGCATCCGGATTTTCATCCTCCGCCATCGCCCCAACGGCGACCGACGCCACACACACCATCAATCCCGGCAGTCGGCTTGCGGAGAAACACCTGGAAATACAAAGGATAGACGAAGCAACCATACAAGGGGCAACTCCGGAAAGGAGCGGCCGTGGATAACGTCCTTCCTCCGCTCCTCCTTCACAAGTTCCTTCCGGCTACGTATTTCAGGTTCCTGCATGACCCCACACAGCCTCCGCAATTTATGCGCGGGCAAGAGCAATGAACGCTTAACGACCCCGGAACTTCGCTCAGACACTTAGAGTGTGCATCGCGATACCGGGTCGACGGGAACGCCAACCGGGTAAAATCGCTTCCCGAAAATCCCAAGTTGAAACCCGACTATCCCATGAAACGTCTGCTCAATTCGCTCGATTCCCCCACTCGCCGCCAGTTTATCGAAAAAACAGCCAAGGCCGCCTTCGGCGTTTCGCTTCTCCCTTTTACGGATCAGCTCCTTGCAGAAAATGCGACCACCGTCGGCAAGCCGGCCAAGCACATCATCTATATGTTCATGTCAGGAAGAATGACCCACCTCGACACGTTTGATCCAAAGCCCGGCACTCCGAATGGAGGAAGCACAACGGCCATTCCGACCGGAGTTCCCGGAATTGAGCTCGGCGAGTTTCTCCCGAACCTGGCCAAGAACTTCAAGGACATCGCCGTAGTTCGTTCGATGCAACAACTCTCCGCAGACCATCGCGGGGCCTCCTATTGGATGAGGACCGGTTACAGCCGAAGAGCTACCATCATTCATCCCTGCCTTGGCGCGTGGGGGCAGCGACTGCTCGGACCTTCCCATGAAACGCTCCCGTCCTCTGTCGTAGTAGGAGGCGGCGGCCTTCATCCGGGGGCCGGTTTTCTCGGCCCCACCTTTTCACCTCTCCCCATCGGGGATCCTCAAGGAGGCCTTCCCAACTCAACCTATGCGGAAGGGGTCGATGAGAAATTATTCGAGACCCGGCTGGACATGATGAACGCCTTCAACAGTTCTTTTGACAGGAAGTTCCAGCACGATGAGGTCAAGGCCTACAACCAGTTTTACGACAATGCACTCGAACTGATGGCGAGCGAAGATCTCGATGTCTTCGATGTGGCGAAGGAGCCCGAGGAAAAGCGCTCCCGTTACGGAAACAACCGCTTCGGCCAGGGCCTGCTCCTCGCAAAACGACTGATTTCGAGCGGCGTTCGTTTTGTCGAAGTCGTCAATGGCGGTTGGGATATGCACAATGAACTCTGGAATTCCATTCCGCAGCGGGCCGGGGAAACGGACCAAGCCATCGCGGCATTGATCGAAGATTTGAAGGCCGAGGGACTTTTCGAAGAAACGCTCCTGGTGCTGACCACAGAGTTCGGACGCACACCGAGAATCAATGCCAATGGAGGCCGCGACCACCATTCGGCCTGCTTCTCGGCAATGTTGGCAGGCGGACCTATCGTGGGCGGACAGGTCTACGGCGCATCTGACAAGGAAGGACACGGCCCCGCCGAGAATGTTTGTCCACAAGTCGATTTCAATGCCACGATCGCGAAGGCCTGTGGAATGCCGCTCGATCAAGTCATTTACTCACCCTCGGGACGGCCCTTCCTCGTTGCAGGCCACCGGAAGGATGTGAAAACCGATGAAATCACTTTGCGTGGAAAACCGATCGATCAGTTCTTCTCCTGATTCCGGTTGCACGAATCGCAGTGAGTTTCGTCGGAATTGACTTCCGAAATTTCCCGCACCATACAATAGTGAGCTGCCTACCGCAGTTCACCGTGAGACCCGACCCGCAAAACATCCTCCCTTCCTCCGACTTCCGCTGGAAGATGCGGATGCGTTCTGGTAGACCAAGTCCCTTCTTTGCTCCCGTCGGAGCAGATGGAAAACTGCAGGAGGAACGCCTTCGCTGGCTGGATCAGAATCCGGAGCGTTGCCTCGCGGAGGCGAAGCAGGGCGCCCGCTTGCTTGAGCAGTGTGCCGATCTCGCCGTGCGGTGGACCGGATCGGCCCCTTCCCGTGACGAAGGCCTGCTCACCGGTTTGGGAAAATTCTGGGAAGCCGACTTTCTCCTGCTCAACCGACAGGATTTCACCCTTGCTGCCGGATGCGTCTGTCTCCCCTCCTCCTGGAGTCTCCAGGATTCGATCGGAAAAACCCTGACCGAGATCCATGGCCGTGTCCCTGAGCTGAACCCATCCATCGGGAGCTCGATTGAGCGCTTTCTGGGCCGCCTCCCACCGGACCAGATTTTCTATCGGGAGAACTGGAGCCTCACCCGCAGCGGGGACCTCAACTACCACCCGGACCTGCAGCGCCCGAAACTCTGCTCCGGCATTTCCGAAAATGAGCTCTTCTTCCGAATCGAACACCAGGCCTTCGCCAAATTACCAGACGGCGTTTTGATGGGGATTCGAATCGAACCGATTCCGATCACCGACCTGTCTCAGGACATCGCCTTCTTGCAGAACCTTCACCAACAGCTCGCGACCATGCCAACCGCAGTAGCCACCTACAAAAGCCTCCATGATGGCATCCCCCGGATTCTCGAAATTCTCGAAGATCTGATCCGACAGCAGGATTTCACCTCCTAGCCCCCACCCGAACCATAAATCGCATCTTCCTGACACTACTCCTTTTCATACCCATCGGCATCTCCCTTGCAAAGGATAAGAGTCATCCTCAACACGAAAACCCGGGCGGAAAGGTGTCGAAAGACGAAATCAAATCCGTGCTCACCGGGTTTGAAAAGAATCTGTTTACGGAAGAGGATCTCGCTCTCGAATCCCGGGCAAAATCGAATGCGGGATATCACTACCTCGGCCCGGCGAAAACATTGTTCTAAATCGGGCAGGCTTTTGCGGAGGACCTGTTGGACCAGGAGCCCTGAGGATCAACAAGCCGCAGCCTTTTGGATGTCATTTCTCTCATCCGTTGTAGAATGCGCCTATGTCCTCATTCCATGAGTTTACCCTGCTCCCGACCCTTCTCGCGACTCTCGATGAGAAAGGCTTTGCTACGCCGACCGAAATCCAGGCCCGGTCTCTTCCTCCTCTTCTCAAAGGGGAATCCGTAGCAGGCGTAGCTGAGACCGGAAGTGGGAAAACGCTGGCCTATGCGCTTCCCGTCCTTCAACTCTTGAAACAGCTGGAGGAAGGCGGCGACCCTGTTTCGCTGCCCGGCCATCCCCGGGCCGTGATTCTCATTCCCTCCAGCGACCTGGGAGAGCAGGTGGCGAGGGCGTTCAAAGAGTTTACTCACCTGACCCGGGTTCGGGTTCGCTCAGCGTTGGGAGGGACCGCAATGGCTATCGCAAGACGAAACGTTTCCGGTCCGTTTGAGGTTCTTCTGGCAACGCCGGGAAGGCTTGAGCAACTGATGCAGCTTAAGCTCGTCGATCTTTCTGATCTTCGTTTCCTTGTTTTCGACGAAGCCGATCAAATGCTCGATGCTGGATTTCTTCCCGTCATTCAGCGAGTTCTGAAGCGAAGCCCGGAGAAGCGGCAAATCGCTCTCTTCACCGCGACCGCCTCCGACTCCGTCCAGGACCTGATTCAGGAAATGTTCAGCGATGCCGAATTGATCGAGACAAAGGGAAGGCACCGACTGGTCTCCTCCCTCACGACCAGAAACCTCGAAGTTCCGAACGGCCAGCGTTTTCCACTTCTGGAACAGGTGCTGGGAGAGGAAGTGGAGGGAGGAACGCTGCTCTTTGCGAACACTCGTGAACAGTGTGACAAACTGGCCGAAGAACTTGCCGAAAATGGATATGATGGGGCGATTTACCGGGGCGACATGGACAAGAAGGAAAGACGGCAAAACCTGAAACGGTTTCGCGAGGGTGACCTCCCTCTTCTTATCTCAACGGATCTCGCCTCCCGGGGACTGGATGTCGAAAACGTCGATCGCGTCATCAACTATC
>JARGNG010000022.1 GCA_029213265.1 Verrucomicrobiales bacterium
CGAACCCTACCAGACTAACATTCCCGGTGGGCCAGTTCGGGTGACTCGACCACTCCGGATCCCCCGCCCGATTCACCACTTCCGCAGGATCCTTCTCCAGATCATACAATTCCCAATAATCCATCCCGTCGAAGTGGATCAGCTTTTCGGTCGCCGTCTGCATTCCGATATGAGCTGGCGTATCAAAGTGAGAAAAGTAGTAGCGGTAGTAGAAGGCCTCTCTCCAGTCCTCAACTGGCTCCCCTTTCAGCAAGGGCACGAGACTGCGTCCCTGCATCTCCTCCGGAACCTCGTGACCTGCCAGATCCAGAATTGTTTCCGCGTAGTCCAGATTCAGCACAAGGTCTTCCTGGACACTACCCGGCTTCACGACGCCCGGCCAATGCACTAACAAAGGCACTCGAAGTGACTCCTCATAGATGAAACGCTTGTCGTAAAGCCCGTGCTCCCCGAGGAAGAAGCCCTGATCGGCCGTGTAAATCACAACCGTGTTCTCCGCGAGTCCTGAGCTATCGAGGTAGTCGAAAACCTTGCCCAGATTGTCATCCACTCCTTTCACACAGCGCAGGTAACGCTTCATGTACTCCTGATAGACGAAGCGCCGTTTCTCCGGCCCCGGCGCCATCGCTTTGATCGCCGTAGTAAACTGAGTGTGATTCGATCGCCCCCCGATCTCCCGTGTCGACTGCTCGATCGCCCGGGACCGTCCCGAACCACTGTCCATCAGGTTCTCCGGCTCGGGAATCTCCACATCGGCAAGGTAGTCATTGCACCCCCTCCAACCCGGGGCGATGCGCAGTGATGGAACGGCGGGGTTGAAAAGGCGAATTCCTAGCATTTGTACACGAAAAGAACGGCACAGTCCTCGGCGGTCAGAGCGACTTCAGGTTGTCAATTTCGGTGGGGCAGTTTAGGTGGCCCGGCCAACCACGTCCCGGTCTTTCTCTTGCGTTCGGGTCGCAACTCCACTACTATGGGTAGACGATTCTGCCTCAAACTGGTCTCGAGGCAGGAAGTTATAGAGTACTCGAAAGTGAGAGTATTCCTCGTTGGTTGCGACGAATAGAGCAGCATTTTTTCACGCGTCCGGCGTGCAGAGAATCGTTTTACCCGGACTCTGAAATTATGAAAAATGTAGCTCTTACGCGAGAATTATCTCGTCGTGCCCTACCTTCTGTAGGGTCCCCTGAAATTGACTCCCTGAATTTTCCCGTTGAACATGCAACTTCTTTCACCCCGCCCCGGCACACGAATGAACCCAGAATCACGACCGCATTGCTATTGGCTGCGGGAACAGGATCGCGTCTGCAACCCTTGACAAAAGCCGCGCCCAAATGCCTCACTGAAGTGAACGGTGTTTCCATTCTTGAGCGGTTGATCAGTAATCTCAGAGAGCAGGGGTTCAAGAGATTGGTCGTTGTGACGGGCCATCTGGGAGATCAAATCCAGAGATTTCTGAGCCAGTACGCGAGTGATCTACAGATCGATTATGTCTTCAATCCCGACTACGCCACGACGAACAATCTCTATTCTCTGTGGCTGGCCCGGCAGCAAATTACAGAGTCGTTCCTGCTGGTGGAGAGTGATCTGATCTTCGACTTCGCACTCCTGGATGGGATGCTCAAGCCGGATAAAATGGCAATCTCCGAAATGCTACCGTGGATGAATGGAACCACGGTGGAGCTCGATTCATGCAACGGAGTCACGGCCTTCAGGCCGGGTGGGTATTCTTCCGTCTCTTCTCAGCAATACAAGACGGTCAATGTTTACAGTTTGTCCTATTCCTCCTGGAAGAAAGTGGAGGAAAGAATGAGCCGTCATGTGTTGGCAGGTGAACTGGGTGAATACTATGAGGTCGTCTTTGCTGAAATGATCGCAGACGGAACCCTCTCATTTGACGGGGTATTCTTCGACAGTGACTTGTGGTATGAGATCGACACGGGTATTGATCTGATCGAAGCGGAAAATCTTTTCTCTCAGAATTACACCAGTACGGGTGATCGGCTCACGCCTGGTGCCGAGTGCCAAACAGATTCACGTACCGTTCTGATCTAGGAATGGAAGCGCCCAGGGGAAACTTCGTTTATCGCAATCTGGCGAACGCCGCGTCAATTTTTGGCGTGCTACCGATAGCTATCCTCTTCATGGAGGATGGGTATCGTTTCTTGATCCCATTCATCCTGTTCAACAATGTCATGGACGACCTGGATGGCGTCCTCGCCGGCAAGTTGAAGATCCGCAGTCTGCTCGGCGCGAATCTCGACAATGTCTGTGACACCGTTGTTCATGCGACTCTCATTCTGTTGGTGAGCGCCAGCCTCGAAGGATACGTCCTCATTGCTGGATTGATCGCGGCGACAGCAGTGATTATTCGGCTTACGTCCAGACTCGATCCGGCAGCAACCAAAGGAATCGGTTCGCCGACAAACGAACTGATACGACATCTCCTGTTCGTTCTTTTGCTCGCAAACGAATTCAGCTTTAATCCTGATATCCATCTGGTCATTCTCTTTCTTCTTCACACGGCGTCTATGCTCGTGCCTTTCAAACTCCCGATTCTAATCCGTGGGATGGCGAAATCCGCCACTTCAGTAGCTCTTGTGAATGTCGCTCTGATAGTTGCCTGGTTGGTGCCACCTCTCACTCCGTATATCGCGGCTGCTTTTTTTGTCACCTACCTGTATTCCTTTGCAGAAGGAGGCATGGAATGGCTGCGAAACCGTCGGGTTTCTCTGGATTGATCTCCTTTTTGTCGTTCCTCACATTTTGTCAGGGAACCTCGCGCCGTCAGAGTTCGTGAAGCAAGTGCCCCCCAGGTGAGCCTACGAACTTTGTTCCTGACATTCATTCATCCCTTGTCTAATCCACACGGGGGATGTTTTTGATCCCGATTGGAATCCGGTTTCGAGGTGCGCTTCTTCCGCTCGACTTCAGGTGCTTCAGCAGTTGCTGGAGTTCTTTTCGCTTCGCTTCTTCCTGGAAGAACAGATTCGTAGTTTCGTCCGGATCAGTTTCGAGATCGTAGAGTTGGCCCGGTGCATCAGTTGCCGATTCCGTCAGTGCGTATTTCTGCATGATGCCCTTGGTGTAGTCATTTCCGCCCGATCCTTTGTGATCGAGATACTTCCACCTTCCCTCGCGAATCTGAAACTCTCCTCGGAAACTCTGGGTCAGGAGATGTGGACGTATCGAGTCTTCTGAGTTCTGCCTCCCCAGCATCGTCGGCAGCATGTCGAAACTATCCGTTGCGGCATCATCGGGTAGGTCGTAGCCGACCACGGAAGCCAGCGTCGCAAAGATATCGGTCGTGTTGGTCATCTGGTCGGAGACCTGTTCACCGGGGATTCTCCCCGTTCATCGCGCGATGAACGGAACTCGATGCCCCCCCCACCCGTCTCGCTTTACTCCCCGTCAACCGCCCGAAGGATCGTGATTGTGGTCTTCTCGCATCCAGGTGGCGTGCATGGTTTCGGCACTGCCCCCCCCCTCTAACCCGGGGCGATGCGCGGTGACGGAGCTCCGGGGTTGAAAAAGCAAATACCCAGCAGTCGCAGTCATTTCCCTCAAGGCCCAACAACTGCCTTGCGCCAGCCATCAACGGTGTTGTCATCGGTAAAATCAACCGTTGATCCCTCCAGGGCCCAGACCGCGAACTGCGGTGGACCTCCCTTTCTGGGGGCGGGGCACTTGAAGGTGTTGCCCTTGACCACAATCTCCCCCTGACTGCGGATCGCGGCAACGCCGCTCCCGGTAAATTCGTTTTTGGTAAATGTGGCTTTCGCACCCTTGAAGACCATCACCAACGGTGGCATTCCACCTTTCCGCGAAATCCGGTTTCGCTCGGCTTCGACGGTCCAGCCAGGATTGATTCCGATCGCCACCAGCGTTGTCGCCGTGATTTCATTGTCCTTGATCACCGCTTTTCCAGCTTGGCAACGCTCAAGCCCAATCGCAGCCAGTTTGTTGCCGTAAACCTTGTTTCCAATGATGGTCGGCCGCGCGTCCGCTGTCGCGCCAATCCCGGCCATCTCGTTTTCGAAGCACTCGTTGCCCTCAATCCTCGGAGTCGCTTGGTTGCGTGTGCCAATCCCCGCCATTCCATTTTGGTAGCAGCGATTGTTCTTGATCGTCGCCGCAGTGCCTTTCATTCGGTTACCGATCCCGGCGCGCCGGTTTTTGAAGCATTCGTTGTCGATCACCAGTGGTGTGGCGCCTTCGCGAATTCCGATGCCGGCTCGGACATTGTCGTAGCTGCGATTTTCGCGGATCTCCGGACTTGAAGCGCGGCAGCCAAGACCGCCACGGAGGTTGTGGAAGCAGGTATTGCCCTTTGCCAGAGCCGTCGTGCCATTCGCCAGGCCAATCCCGCCACCCATGTTCCGGTAGACCACGTTGCTGAGAATCTGAGAGGCGTTTTTCTTGCCGCCGACACCGATCCCGGCATGTCCATTATCGTGAACAATGCAGTTTTTCACCGTCGCCGTCACGTTCGTCACTTGAACCGCGGGCTCGGAATTTTCGAAGCCGACCGCCCCTTGCTCGTCAGGCAGATGCTCACCGCGGGATTCGTAGTGCTTGTCAAATTCAGCCTGATCGAATTTGCCCGCATGCGTGACCGTCAGCCCATCCAGAATCGACCCCTCGGCCATCTCCACACCCGGCATCTTTCCTCCCGCGTCGATGATCGTCGCCTCTGCACGCTTCAAGCCAAGCTTTCCTTTTACGTTGTCGCCCGCGCTCCTAAGCGTGATTCCCGGTTTGAGGTGGATGCGCTCCTTGTAAACGCCGGGTTCGACCACGACGACGTCACCGGGGTTGGCCGCATCGATGCCGGCTTGAATAGTCTTGTGGGTGGCAGGCACGGAAATCGTGGCGGCGGAGAGCGAAGTCACTCCCAATGAGAATATGGCGAATAATGCCACAGCTGGCAGCTGCGGCAAAAGGCGAAAGAAGCCGGGTCGGAATTGGATGGTCGTGTTCATAATTTTGTTTTATCTAGTGTTAGGGTTCGGGCGTGGACCGGTTCTCAATGGCTTCTTCTTCCGTGGTTGCGGGTGGCAGCCCGGCAATCATTTTGTTCAACAGTCGCGCCAGCTCAATGCGCTCCGGGTCTGTCAAACCAGCCGTCACGTGCTCCAAATGCATGGGCTGGACTTTCCAGATTCGTTTGAGCAGCGCGAGACCAGCGGGAGTGATCCGCACAAACCTTTCGCGGCGGTCAGCGGGATTGACTTTGCGTTCGATCAGCCCCGCGGTTTCGATCCTTGAAAGCATGACCGTGACGTTAGGGAAGGAGACGTAGAGCTCCCTGCCCAGGCGACGCTGGGTGATTCGCTCGCCGCGCAATCGGTTGAGGATCGTCAACATCTGAAATTGAGGCGGCGTCAGGTTGAAACTAGCGTAGTGGGGCCCCATCAGCCGCGTCAGCGCGCCAAAACTCCGCACCACTGACACTACGGCTCGCCTTGCCGGCGTGTCGGGAAAATCGTCTCGCAGGTCGGTGGGTTCGGTCATTGTCTCGATGGGCGATCTTGAGCAAATATAGTTAAGTTATTAACTAATTGCTTTCGAAATTAATGTCAACGGATTGCTCTCAGCTAAATTAATGGCCAAGTTTCCAGCACACGTTTTCTGAGACAATTCTCGAAACGACCGATTTGTGAGACGATCTCGGATGCCTGAAAGATCAGCCTTCTTTCCCCCCAGGAATCCGGTCTCCCGCGACTGGAGATGTGACGGGCGCATCGTGCTTGGTTTCCTCCTTCAGCATTCAAAGTCAAGGATTCGATACCCGCCTCCGGCAACTCCGGGACATCTTTCACCTCCGCCCGCTATCGCGGCTGCGGGACTTGAGGGGAGTGAAGAGCAGGTTTTTCCGGTTAGGTTTGCCCTCAGTGTTCCCGACTCCGGTGGCGTTTCAGGCTGAGCGGAAAATACCAAGCCGTGACCAGCGCCAACCCGATGCAAATGGCGGCAAACACTCCCTGGATTCCGGGGATCAGTTGCTTCGAAACAAAAAGCGAGAGCAGGCCGGCTATCAGGCTGCCTTCAACGACAGCTGTCCAAGCGCACCGGCGGATCTTACCCAGTCCAAGTAGGATCACCTGGTGAACCTGGCGCCAAGCATGAAGGGCAAACCAGAATCCGAACAGTAGCAGGGCGGGGCGGTCGGCTTCCACCTTGTCCCCGATCCAGACTCCCAGCGCCCATTCTCCCAGGATGCCAAATCCGAGGATCGACATCCCCCCGAGGACCAACACTCCGAGGTAAAGCCGCCTGATAGCCTTGATAATCCACTTCCGGTCACCCCGTTCGCTGGCATCGAAAAATGCCGGAAGTAGCGGGTAGTTGACCATGTGGACGAGTCCGTTCAGTGACACATGGAGAAGCACGAAAATCTCGAAAACCCCTGCCTCGCCGGGACCGATGAACCGGCCCAGCAGCAGGACCGGAAAAATGTATTCCACGGTGCACCAGACCACGTAAACGAGGGTGTAACCGACGCTGCCGCCCAGCACGAATCGGATCTTGTCCCGGGAAAACGCCAGCATGGCACTGGCAAGGTAACGACGTCCCGCCACCAGGGAGATGGCATTTCCCAATCGGGCCAGCACCACTGGGCCGTGAATGGCGAGAATCAAGGTTTCCACGCTCGGGAAACGGCTGATGCAAAAAACCAGGAGACCGGCTGCCACGAAATTGCCACCCGCTCCCCACGCGTTGGAAATTCTCGCTTCCTGATATCCGTTCCGGGCATGCTCGAAAGTGACAAGGATAAAGTCCAGCGTTATGATAATGAGTGCGATGAAAGCTCCCCGGCGCACGGTTTCGGCAAATTCGGCGAACTCGGCACCGAACAGTACTGCCGGCGGCACCAGCCCGATTAACAGAGCAAACAGACAGGCGAACCCCAGCGTGATCGCCGAGCGCAGGAGCACGCTGGTGCCGAAAATTTTGACTTCGGATTCGCGATCCCGCGCCGCTACTGCCCTGGAGATGCCTTCCGTCAGGACCGGACCCATGCCGTAGTGGATCAGGTCGATCAACGCCACGAAGGCGGTGATGGTGGCATAAACGCCGAATGCCTCAGTGCCTAGCACTTTGATCGCGATTGGAATGGATACGATCCGCAGCAGAAAGGTTCCGGCCTTGGAAAGAATCGAGGTCAGGACGGCCCATTGAATGGATTGGTTCCGTTGCTTTGCTGCATCAGGATTGGAGGCGATGGCGTCCATGATCGAGGAAGGGGCAACCTGTTACCACTCGAGTTGCGTGTTATCCAGAAGACCGGGTTCGGGGAATGATGCACCGTTAACCACGGCCTCGATCAGGCGCGCATTGAACTCCTCCCGTTGCATTTCAAATCCTCCGAACTTTTCCAGGTGCGCGGAAATGTGCTGGGTGTCGTGCAGTTGAAACCCGTGTGCTTTCAGGAGCCGCAGCGTCTGAACAAGCGCCACCTTCGATCCGTTGGAAATGAGGCTGAACTGGCTTTCTCCCTGAAAGTATCCTCCGAAGGCAACTCCGTACAGCCCGCCGACAAGTTTTTCTGCCTGCCAGACCTCAATGGAGTGAGCAATTCCCCGTGCGTTTAATTCCCGGTAGACCTTAATGATTGATTCATTGAGCCAGGTCTCTTGCCGATTCGAGCAATTCCGGATCACCTCCTCGAACGCCGTATCAATTCTCACTTCGAATTTGTCCTGATTGACCAGACGCCTGAGATTCTTCGATACGTGAAAATTTTCAATCGGCAGCACACCGCGCTTTGCGGGAGCGTGCCATCCGATTTTGCCGTAGTCGTCCGCTTGGGGGAATTGACCGTTGAGAAAGCCACGTATCGCGGTATTGGCATCGAACGGCAACAGGTCAAGAACCAGTGTCTGCCAGAGACTGGAGTCAAAAGGAAGAGACACAAGGCTTTTCCTCGCTCCGTGGCGCACCAGACTGCGCAATGTTTTAGTAAAAGGTCGCGAGGCCATAAGCATCTTACCGCTGAAGCAGGGAAAAGTGGTGAACCGGGCGAGGACTTGAACCTGCAACCTGCGAATTAAAAGTTCGCTGCTCTTTCAATTGAGCTACCGGTTCAGATGGATTCCCATTGCTTGTGGAAATTTTATAATTTTAACTAACTTTCATTATTTGTAAAATCATTTATTACTTTTATAATGATTTTAATAAAATTCAGACTGAATGTAAAACATCCCGGTCTACTGCTCCAACACTAACGCCCCGCAAATCGCCCTGACTTGCCGGGTATTTGCCCCCCCTCCAACCTGAGGCGATGTGCGGTGATGGAACAGCAGGGTTAAAAAAGTTATTCCCCAGCAGTTATTTCCCAGCAGTTCACCGCTCCCGTTTCGTCCGCCTTCGATCCAAAACCATCCCAACGGCCACTCCGATCATGCCAAGCGCCGCAAGGTGCCAGTATCCGAACGTGATCTCCCATAGTCCGCCTCCGGACCGGAACGTCGGACCAACTGGGCGCACCACAAATTGCCCCCTCGCATTTCTCTGACGATAGCCACTTTGCCGCCCCGGTGATCCAATGTGGCCGTTGGCAAAGCTGATCCGGATGAGCGAACTTGCGGAAAAGACCTCGAAAGAACGGCTTCCCACATAGTGCAAATGGCGCTCGGAATAGCGGCTGCTGTTCCACCATCCAAGCAGGATCAAAGCGAGAAAAAGGCCTCCCAAAACTGCATGAAAATGGCGATTGAGAGCCTGCCTGAGCTGGTTCATGGTTGAGCGAGGGGATATTATCTTTTTTTATTGCCTCAAATACGTGAAATACAGGTCACACTTTGGGCTGGTTTTCGCCAACCATTCCTGCATACCTTCGTATTCAACACAAACCAATCGACGACTTTTGAGTGCTACAATCCCAGAATTACAACAGGCCTTGGATGCAAATCCGGAGAGCTGGCATACCCGCCTTCAATTGGTTGAGGCCCTCGTCGCAGAAGGTCGCCATGAATCGGCAGTGGAAATCGTCAATACCGGCCAGGCTCTGCCTCGCGAACCGGGACCGTGGCTCGATGCTGCCAAGTGCTACGCCGCGGTCGGTGCCGTTGAGCAGGCCCGGGGCCTTGTCGCCAGTTCACTGGAGATCGATCCTGAATACGAACCCGCTCTCACCTACGGCCAGGAACTCGAAGCGGCCATTGCAGCGATGCCGGTGGCCCTGTCTGCGGAAGATGTCGAAGAGGAAGAAGCGCCCCTGGTTGCGGAAGCTGAAGACGACGTATCGGCTCCGAGCGAAGAAAAAAGCTCTCCGCCCCCTCCTTCGAGCCCTCCCGCTCCCACGGTCATCGAAGCACTCAAGGAAGCAGGAGACTCCAACGAGCCGATTGCCTTGCCGCGAGTGAGTTTCGAGAACCACGAGATGGAAGCCCTTCTCGCCGCGGAAGAGGAATCGAAGCGTCAGAACGAGGCGACGATCCGCCGTGACAAGATGAATTCCGTACTCATCACGGTGGTTCTTCATGTATTGATTTTCGCGGCCCTGATTTCGGTTGCTACGAAGACGGTTCCCAATGTTCCTCCTCAGATTGTCGCTTCCTCTGCTCCTCAGCAGGAAGAGCAGCAGATCGAGGATGTGAAACTGGAAAAACCCACCGTTGATCCAACGACTGCGGTCAACTCCGCGGTAGCAGATATCATTTCGGTTTCAGCTGAGTCCAATGTTTCCATTTCCAACCTCGACGTTCCGATCGCCGATGTGGCGATGGAGAACATCGTCTCTTTCAACCCGTCCATGAGCCTCGGCATGCCAACTTCGGCAGAGTCGAAAATGATGTTCGGCCAGCCCATGGAAGGTGACGTCCTCGGAGTGATTCTCGATGTTTCCGGTTCGATGGCGGAATACCTCCCCATGGTCGTGCGTGAGGTCGATAAAAACTTCAAGGACTCCCCTGTGGTTTACGTCCGGAACATGCTGATCCGGGACGAAAGAGCGAGCGAAGGGTCCGAGATTCGTCTCATCTACCCTGAGGAAGTGATTCCCTACAATAAGGAACTCAAGACCCGTACCCCGTACTGGTTCCTCTGGCATGACCTTCCCCGCAAGGCCCCCCAGCGTTACGTCGATCGTCTCATTGAGACTTTCAAGACACGCCCAAACCAGTTCATCAGCGTCAGTTCGCACTGGAACCGAAGCAAGACGGATGAAGCAATCAACTTCCTCATGGAGCAGGGAATCGACTCCCTTTACATCTTCTCCGACTTTGAAGACTTCGTGGACGAAGATGTGGCTCTCACGATCGGACAGAAATTGGGACGCCGGAAGATCAAGACCTACATTCAGCCTGCGGAGAAGGGGACCGAGTTTCTTGATATCATGACGAAGAAAATCGCCAACCGAACTCTCGGTCGGCAAATGCCTGCTCTCGTTTCGCTTCTCTCCGGCGGTGGCGTCGACGACGAACCCGATTCTCTTCTTCCGCAAAAGCCGGAGAAGAAGACGATGGAAATCGATTTCGAATTCACCTATGCGAAGCCCCGGCCGGACGTGGTCAGCGACGAGTTTTTCGCCTTCCGCCCGGACAAAAGCTGGACGGAGTTGCACCGAATCGACGAGCCTACCTATACAGCAGTCTTCTACGGGCCCGAAGCTCGTGCTTACATCTTCCTGAAGGACGCGAATGGACAATACATCCAGAAGCCAGTCACCTTCTACTACCACAGTTGGAAACATCTCCCGGAGCACCCGGACCCGCGCTACCGAGTGCGCAGGCGAAAATTCCTCCGACTGGAGGAAGAGCCCCAATTTGATGGCAAGCAATTCACCTGGAAGATGATTCTGGAAGACGAAGTGAAGTTTGAAGTTCAGTTCTATCTGGGCAACAAAGGGGTCATGAGTGCCACCTACTCGGCAGAGATCCCCGAAGACGGATTCAATGACAATCCTTACATTTACTTCCGCGTACCGGAGCTCGCCCGCGAGAGCAAGGATCTCTACTATGGCTACGATCTGCCACACGAGGGTGTGAAACTGGATGACGTGCGGAAAGTCGTAAATCCGAACGAAGTCATCATGGATCTCCCCCGAGAGTTGGCCGACAGCCAGGGCAAGCAATGGACGCAGCGGGGCTTTGAGCCCGGATACAACACCATCAAATTCGACCAGTTAGTCCGCCACTTCCCCTATGGGATTCGGGATATGGAAATCAAAGGACCTTCCTTCGCGGAACGCCTCATCACTTTCCGGACCACGTCCAACAAAGTTCTCCTCGGCGCAGGAGCCCACCGTGCAGACACGGAACCATGGGAAGGATTCCACGCTCACCTCCGCCGTCCTCAGGACCGTCGTGAAGGCATGCGAAAATCCGAAGCTCTTTTGATCGACATCAAGTAGCGAAAAAACACCATTTCCGGGGACTTCCCGGCAGAAAAGGACAGGGCGAGTGCCCTGTCCTTTTTGTTGTTATCAGAGGACAGAGGTCCCCTCTGTCTGCTGCCACGTTCGAGCCGAAATCGACACCCGGACAACCAAAATGAAAACCGTCCTTGCTCCCCTCGCCGATCGGGACAGAGCAGGAGCTCAATCCTCCATTTCCGTTCTCTCCAGTTTCCTCCCCCCGCAAAATTCGGCCATCGGGATTCCTGCCCTAGATCTCTCCGCCGCGACGAATCTCCGAGCCTTCAAAGTAGACGCGAATGCGATAGGTCGTATTGGGACGAAACTCAATCTCGCCGGTGTTCGCGTTCACCCGCTCCGGAATCCGGGAAAGCTGCTTGTCGACGACAGCGTGGTATCCGCGATCGGAAAAAACATCAATCAGCATCGCCAGCGCGAGAGGGTTTGCGAGAACTTCGTCCTCATTGTTAATCACCGCCCGACCGGAAATCGCATGGCAGTGCACAATCGGAATAAACTTCCCGTTGATCAAGGTAACCACTTTGACAAAGAGATCGTGATGATCCCGCGCGTAGGAATCGAGCCGCTTCACCAATTCCTGCCTCGCGTGCAATACCAATTCACTCGCAAGAGGAATCCCCCGAATAATTTCAAAGGTCTCCGGTTCCAACTCAAGCGAACTCTGATACTTCAGCTCCTTGATAATATTCTGCTCCACCTCCTCCAGCGAGCCTTGCGCGTTGATGAGGTGATAGAAAAAGACTTCTTTCAGAGATTGCAGAGCATCCCACGTGCTCTCTTTGAAAATCCGATAGCGATGCTTCGCCGCTTCGACATCCACGTCTGTCGGGCGTACTTCCTGCAATTCACCAATTCCAGTGGCGCGAACTTCCTCGTTGTGCTGCTGAATTTGCCGGCCCCGAAACAGCTGACGCTCCACACTGGTCTTCTCATCGACGAACAAGACCATGACGTGAATCGTCGGGCGGCGGAAACTGGCGGCAGCCGCCGTTCCAGCATGATCGCGATGCAACTTGCTGATTTGCTCGACCAGCAATTTCATGGACTCGACCTGCACCTTTGTCCGGGGAAACCCATCCAGAACCGCGCCGTCACGAAACTCAGGTTCCAGCATCTTGCGAAGCAAAATCCCCATGACCTCACGATCCCCCACGAGCATTCCTTTGTCCTTCAGCGCCTTCGCCTCGGGACTGTCGAGGAGCGAACTCACAACAATCGGCGGACAGGTGAATCCGCGCGCCTTCATGATGAAATTCGTGTTCGTCCCCTTTCCCGCTCCGGGAGCACCACCGAGGAGGATGATCTCCTTCGGGAACATCAGGTGCTCCAAGCCGAATTCTTCCACGAGGTCATCCCAGACCGCGTCAAAGATAACCTTCGCATCCTTGATCTCCACGTCCGTCAAGGTGGAGGCATTCGCCTGGGGTTCAGTATCCGCGGCCGTTTCGCTCATAGAATGCCCTCCGATTGTTTTCGCGTCCCTGCAAGCGGTATTCGTATCAACGCGCGACTATTTGCTCGCTGCCGTCACTTCGTCCAGCGTATCGAGAACGGTGTCGAGGTAGTCCTTAACCTTCGGCGGAATCTTCGTGAATCCGGCGGCGGAACGAGGCTGGCCCATCGCGTAGCGCATTGCGTTGTGCATCAGGTAGCGTCCCGTCACCACGTTCATATGAATCGCATCACGGTAGAGGTCCTCAATTTTTTCAAAAGGAGCTTCTCCCGCATCGATGTCAGCCACCACTTTCTCCAGAAGATCCTGAGCATGGGTAAGTCGAAATTCCCGGTCGGGATGGAGTTCCCGCAGCTTTTTCAGCAAGTCCTGAAAATAGGCCGGGCTGTGCTGCATCTTTCCCTCGCTGCTCGTTTTTGCATATTCCTCAGCTCGTGATTCCGAACGCGCCCATCCCGTGTGAATAATGAAGGTCGCTTCCTTCTGCATCTCGAGCAGATCGGAAAGAACGGCGGCATCCTCAATCAACGTGCTCCCATAGTGAACCTGAACGGAGATCAGATCATACTGCTTCTCCTTCAGCGCCTCCGGCCATAGCGTCGAACTCTTCACGCAGGGCTTCCGCGGATTCTCATACATGTAGGGAAGACTCTTGCCGCAGTCGACATGCCATTGCACGTCCCCGTCGAGCTTCGAAGGTACCGTATCCCAGGTCAGCGAATTCCCGATCAAATAGTGGGAAGGGCCCGCCTTCTCTTCCTCTGCGTAACCGGGAAGAACAAAGATAGGAAGCAAAAGACACCACGGGAGATAGAGTTTCCACATACCCAAATCCTAGGCTCTCGACTACGATTTTCCACATCCCTGATCCCGTTACCATGCCTCCCGCTCTGGCGACTTCATGCCGGAAAAAACGATGGCCGAACCACTACGCCCCCTGCCATAGTGGGAAGATGAAACGCATTGCCTCGATCTGCCTGTCCTTTTCAGCGCTCACTCTCTTCGCGTCCCCTCATGAGACTCCGGAAGGGTTCGCCTCTCTCTTTAACGGAAAAGACCTCAGCGGTTGGATCATTCCGGAAGGCGATAACGGACACTGGAAAGTCCTCGACGGTGTCATCGACTACGATGCGCAGTCAGAAGCAAAAGGTGAAAAGCACCTCTGGTCGGAAAAGGAGTTTGGCGACTTCGAGCTCCGGATCGACTGGCGAATCAAGCAAACGACTGGATTTTACGATGTTCCCTATGTTCTTCCCGACGGTAGCTACGTGAAAGATGCGGAAGGGAAAAAGCTCACCCATCCCATGCCAAACGCGGACTCCGGCATCTACCTCCGCGGCGAAGGAAAGTATCAACTCAACATCTGGTGCTGGCCAATCGGTTCGGGGGAAGTCTACGGCATTCGGAACAACGAAGAGCAACCTCCGGAAATTCGCGCGGGAGTCACGCCCAGACTAAAGGCTGACAATCCCATTGGAGACTGGAATACCTTCGTAATCACGGTGAAGGGGGACCGACTCACCGTCGTTCTGAACGATCATCTCATCATCGAAAATGCGGTGCTTCCCGATGTGCCGGAGAAAGGGAAATTGGCCCTTCAGCATCACGGTGGAAAAAAGGCAGACGGAACCTGGTCGCCCGCCTCCAGCCTGGTGCAATTTCGTAATATTTTCGTAAAAGAGCTCAAGTAAGTTTCAATCAACCCTGTCAGGCCTATGACCAAACCCTGTTTCCTCCTCTTAGCCACCTCCCTCAGCTTCGCGTTTCTCTGCGCGGAGGAAAAGACCAATCCTGCGGAGTCGCAGGAAGAGGCCATCGCAGAAGGCCACTCCTACCACGGGGAAGTCTTCAACGAAGGCCCCCGCCAGGCCGCCGTGGCCATTCCCGGAACGGGCGATGTTCATTTCGAGGTGACCACCACCGTGCCGAATGCACAGCGATTCTTCGACCAGGGCATCGGGCAGTTGCACGGCTTCTGGGATTTCGAGGCGGAGCGCACCTTCCGGCAGGTCGCCACCTTCGATCCCGACTGCGCGATGGCCTACTGGGGTATGGCGATGGCCAACTTTAAGAATGACAAGCGCGGCAAAGGCTTCATCGATAAAGCCGTCGAGCGAAAAGACAAGGCTTCCGAAAGGGAGCAAATGTGGATCGACGGACTCGTGGCCTACTTCAAGGATCCGAAAATGGACCTCAAAAAGCGGCTTCGCGAATTCGTCCGGTCCATTGAAAAAATTGCGACGAAGTATCCCGACGACATCGAGGCGCAGGCCTTTCTTATGAAGCAGATCTATTACAATCACGGAAAGGGTCACGCCATCCCGAGTCACTACGCCATCAATCTCCTCGCCGAGAAGGTTCTCACGTCTGATCCCGACCATCCCGCGAATCACTATCAAATCCACCTCTGGGATCGTGAGACTCCGGAAAAAGCACTGAAGGCTGCGGCGAACTGTGGTCCTGCCGCTCCCGGAATTGCCCACATGTGGCACATGCCCGGTCACATTTACTCCCGCCTCCATCGCTATGCCGATGCCACCTGGCAGCAGGAAGCTTCCGCCCGGATCGATCATGCTCACATGATGCAGTTTCAGATTGTCCCCGACCGGATTCACAACTTTGCTCACAACAACGAATGGTGCATTCGCAACTTCGACTTTCTCGGTCAACACAGTCGATCCGTCGAACTCGCGACGAACATGATTTCACTTCCGCGTCTCGCCAAGTTTACGGACAAGAAAGACGATTCCACGTACGATCCCAAAGGCAGCAGCTGGCAATATGGACGGCAGCGACTCCGCGATACGCTCGTTCGCTACGAGCAGTGGAAAGAGCTGATTCGACTTTCCGAAAACGGGCTTCTTGCGGCGGATGAAAAATCGATCCTGCAGCGGGACTACGACCGCTTCGTCGGAATCGCAAAGTTCGAAAGCAAGGACCTCCCCGGTGCCGGGAAACACCTTGCCGCGCTCCGGAAAGTCCTGACCGAAAAAACGGAAAAGCGCGATCAGGCAATGGCCGACGCGGAAAAGAAAGCGAAAGACGCAGGGAAGAAGGACAGCGAAATCAAAAAGTCCAAGGAGGCTGCGGAGAAGGAGTTCAAAAAGGACATCGATGCCTATGAGAAGCTTGTGAATGAACTTCTCGTTTACGAAGCCCTCAGCCGCAAACCTGCGGACAAAGAGGCCGCTCTCAAGTTGCTCCCCGATCTCAAGGACCTCTCGAAGCACCGCCACGCCCTTCTTTGGCAGCGGGCCGGAAACGGAGACAAAGCGATCGAAGTCGCCGCCGACGCGGTGAAGTCGGGACCGGGCCAGGTTCTGCCTCTCGCTGCCCAGATCCAGATTCTTCACGCCAACGGAAAAATCAAAGAAGCCGAAGCTGCGTTCAAAAAGCTACAGACAGTCGGTCATCGTGCTGACCTCGAAACGCCTCCCCTCGCCCGCCTTGATTCGATTGCCTCCGCCCTCAAACTGGCCGAAGACTGGCGCACGGCACCGGATCCCGGATCCGACATCGGGGAACGACCTGATCTCGATACTCTCGGCCCGTTCCGCTGGACGCCGCCGACCGCTCCCTCCTTTGTTCTTCCGAAGACGGACGGGGAAATCATTTCTCTGTCCGATTACGAAGGCAGACCCGTCCTCGTTCTTTTCTTCCTCGGGCGGGAATGCTCGCATTGCATGGAGCAACTCAACGCCTTCGCTCCGCTCCGCGAAAAATTTACCCAAGCGGGCATCGAGATTTTGGCCGTATCAACGGATGATCCGAAGGGAATTGCGGAGACCCTGCAGGTGACGGACTCGGGGAAAGAACCGTTCCCCTTTCCCATGGTTTCTGATCAATCACTCGATCACTTCCGGGCCTACCGCGCCTTCGACGACTTTGAAAACATGGCGCTTCACGGAACCTTTCTCATCGACGGCAATCGGCGCATCCGCTGGCAGGAAATCAGTTACGAACCCTTCATGCATCCAGAATGGCTGCTGGAGGAGTCAAAGCGCCTGCTGAAAATGGAAGATCCGGAAAGCTGAGTCCCCGTCCCCGGGGGCTGCGCCCCCAACTTATTAGCGCGCCCCGTTCCGGCGGTTGCAGCGGCGCCTGAGCATCCACAGGGCGATGCAGTAGAACGCGGACGCCACTGATGCTGTTGCATAGCAGGTGATTTGAATACTCTGCGTGATTGCAATCGGCAGGGTTCGATCCGGGTACCAACGTTGCGGATAGATCGGCTCACCTGTTTTCCAGACCACGAAGCCCGCCAGAGCACCCAAGGCCTCCGTCACTGCGATCACGATGAGAAAGCCCAGGAAGATCGTTCGCACGGGAACCTTGGGTTCCTCTCCGTGCCGCCCGAAAAATGCGGACAAGAGTCCCATGATCAACCCCGGGCCTATCGTGGCACCGAAGG
The DNA here is from genome assembly GCA_029213265.1 of Verrucomicrobiales bacterium. Lineage (GTDB taxonomy): Bacteria > Verrucomicrobiota > Verrucomicrobiia > Verrucomicrobiales > DEV007 > Arctic95D-9. Next base: position 17,245 of record JARGNG010000022.1, read on the forward strand.
CATACACGGCAGCGAGAGTCGGGGGGTTCGAAATATTCCAGAGTGGTTCGTGGTATTCCGTAAAATGCTCCGGCGCGATGCGGACAAGATACTGATCGTGAGCTACGGCCCAGGCAATCAGCATCGCCGGAATCCCCAGAACAATGGAATAGGTGATCCTTCTGTCCTCGGCGATCAATTGCATGCCGGTTCCCTCACTCCACCTTCAGCCACTGCACCGCGTCGATGATGACATAGCCATCGGTGCCTTCGTTGCTGATCGTGACACTGGCCGTTTCGCCTTCCTTCAGTGCAAAGGTTCCAATCTCGTGAAAGGGATCATTCGAAGCCACTTCCCGCTGATTCAGCGTCACCGACTTTGTTCCGGAAGCTGATTTGACCGTGACCGGAACATTGGTCGCGCGGTTGTTGTTCTTCGGATAGGAAATTCGAATCCGGTAGTTGCCCGACTCCTCGATCTTCGCGGTGAAGGTCGCTTCCAGTTCCCCTTTGTTCTGATTCTCATCGTGACGGTATCCAAATCCTACAAACGGACCATTGGTGGAACTCGGCTTCCAGGAGCCTTTTGTCTCAATGCGTTCGTCATCGACGACAATCCCCTCCAGCTGGGAAACGGCCTTTCCTTTCCCACCGGCAATCGGACCGTCGTAGTGGAGAACCTGTCCATCGTTGAGAAGGTGCTTCTTCAATTTCTCATATGGAACATCCTGCACCGCGAGCCCGCCGTCGATGGCCAACGAAGCGGCCGTCGCAGCACTTTGCCCGAGGATCATGAAAACCGGCTCCATCCGAATCGATCCAAAGGCAATGTGGGTGCTGGAAACACAGACGGGAACGAGAAGATTCGTGCATTGCTCCTTCCGGGGAACGAGTGACCCGTAGGCGATCTCGTAAGGACCGCGGGTACTGACGCCAATATCCCCTTCGTTCTGAACGTTTCCGTCTTCATCAATGTGACGCTGCACGTTGTGAGAATCGATCGTGTAGCTTCCCATACCAACGGAGTCCGGGGTTGGCTTCACTTTGCGAAGCTCATTTTCCGTCATGACAAAATCACCAATCATGCGACGGGCCTCGCGGATGTATAGCTGGTGCGACCAGTTTCCGTTTTCCTCATATTCGTCTTTGGGAAGTCCCCAGGTTTTCATTTCCTCCTGAATCTCTTTGGGAACACGAGGGTCGGTGCAGTGAAACCAGAGCCAGCCTTTTTGATAGGTCTCGTGCTCCTTAATGATTTCCCTGCGACGCTCATAGCCGGCCTCGGGGTAATCGTAGTTGTAGCCGATGTTGTCCGTGCTGAAGGGACCGTGATTATTGGTATCGGTTTTGTGATTCGGAATCGGATCGAACTTTCCAAAGGTGTCACGCCAGCCTTTCTCATAGACCCGGGCGAGAAGCTCATACTGATCCGGATCGTACCCCTCCGGTTTCGAAAACGGGATCCGGTTCTCCGGATGGTTTGTCAGGCACATGCGAAAGCAGTAGGCCTGGACACGATGATCGCCCTCTCCTTTTTCACCGGGAGGCTCCGCGCTTACCCGCGGCAAAACTCCACTGGAAGGATCACCCGGAACCCTGTAGGCGCTGATTTGCTCGTCCAAAACCTGAAAGTGATGACGGTGATGGTAGACCCCGGTTTGCACGCCGTTCCATTCCTCGCCGAACTCTGCGTTGGCTTCGCGCCCCACATGGTAGTCCACTCCCGCTGCGGCAATGAGGTCACCTTCGTAGGTCGTATCCAGAAACATCTTTCCGGGATATGTTTTCCCACTCAGGGTCGTGATCGAAACAATCCTGCCATCCTTTACCTCAACCCCGTTTTCGCGGTCGAGCCATTCGTCGCGCTGCACCTGGAGATCAAACTCGGCGACATAGTCTTCGAACACCGCGCGAGCGATGCTTGGCTCAAAAATCCACATCGTCTTTTGATCGCCATCAATCGCGGCAGTCCCCTGGCCTTTGCCTCCGTATTCGTCCCGCTTCTGCCACTTCCAGTTTTCCGGCTTCTGGTATTGCTTGTAGATCCGATGATAGAAATCACGGGAAAGACCGCCAATAACGGCCTTGTTTCCCGTGTCCGTCCAACCGAGCCCGCCGCTGGAAAGACCGCCCAGAATCGTATCGGGACAGACGATGATGACGGATTTCCCCATCTTGGTTGCCTGCACCGCAGCAACCACGGCAGCACAGGTGCCCCCGTAGATCACAATATCGTGAGCGGGCTGTTCCTCCGCAGAACCGTTTTGGTTCAATACAGCAAGACAGAGGAGACCGGCAAGAAAGGTTCGAATAGGCGTTTTCACGAGGCAACGATAGGAAGTGAATCGGAATCAGACAAGCGCCCAGTTCACGCCAAAAAAGAAATGACCAAATCGCTCTCCGCCTGAATCAGAATCCTATTCGGCTCCACGGATCCGAATGCGATTCGTTTGCCTATCTACGCCAGGATATCCTTCACCACGCTGCCGTGAACATCGGTCAGGCGGAAATCTCTTCCCGAATAGCGATAGGTCAGCTTCTCGTGATCAAACCCTAACAAATGCAACATCGTCGCATGAAGATCATGCACGTGGACCGGATTCGATGCCACGCTCAGGGCAAAATCGTCGGTTTCGCCGTAGGTCATGCCGCCTTTCACTCCGCCTCCCGCCATCCAGACGGTAAAGCCGTCGACGTGGTGATCGCGCCCCCACTTCTCAGGGTCGTTTTGTCCCGTCTTCTGGATCGTCGAAGTCCGGCCCATTTCTCCACCCCACACAACGAGAGTGTCCTCGAGCATTCCACGCTCATCGAGATCCTGGAGCAAGGCGGCGATGGGCTGGTCGGAATCGCGCGCAAGACCTTTGATTCGGGGAATCAATCCACTATGATTGTCCCAGGGCTGCCCGGCACCGTGATAGCACTGGATGTAGCGAACCCCGCGCTCGGCAAGGCGTCGTGCCATGAGCAAGTTTCGACCCACCGGCGTATCGCCGTAGGCCTCACGAATCGTCTCCGGCTCCCTGGTGATATCAAAAGCGTCGGTCGCTGCACTCTGCATACGAAACGCGAGCTCCATCGAATGAATTCGAGAATCGAGACGCTCGTCACCGGGTCGTGCATTCAGGTGACGCTGATTGAGAAACTTGGTCAGCTCCATCTGATTTCGCTGCGTCCCGCTGCCGATGTCCCTGCGCTTCAAATGAGGAATCATTTCCCCGCCTTTGGCATTCGTCTCGATATGCGTTCCCTGGTAGACCCCGGGCAGAAAGGAGCTGGTCCAGTTTCTGGACTGGGCTGTCGGCATACCGCTCGGCATAAGAACGACATAACCGGGAAGATCTTCGCTCTCGGTCCCCAGTCCATAAAGAACCCACGAACCGATGCTGGGGCGGGCCAGAACCGGGTGCCCGCAGTTCATCATCAACAATCCGGGCGAGTGATTCGCAATCTCACTCTGCATCGAACGAATCACGCAAAGTTTGTCGGCGTGCTTCGCGACATGAGGATACAATTCGGAAATTTCGAGGCCGCTCTCCCCGTGTTTGGAAAACTGAAACGGGGAAGCCCAGATCGTTCCCACCCGGTTTCGCTGCGTCGCCTGCAGGGTCTTCTTGATCGAATCGGGAAGCTCTTTTCCGTCCAGCTTTTCAAGCGTCGGCTTGGGATCAAAGGAATCCATCTGCGATGGGCCGCCATTCATAAAAAGATGAATGACCCGCTTGGCCTTTGCCGGGAAATGAGGCTGACGCGGGGCCAGCGGCGAATCGAGAGAACCACCGACATTGGCCATCAGATCAGAGGCAGCCATCGCGCCAAAGCCGAAACCAAGGCGCTGGAGGGCATCGCGACGGGAAAGGTGGGAAAAAGGATTCATCAGTCCACGTAAAGAAATTCATTCGACATGCAAAGCGCCTGCGCCACGAGGGGCCAGGCAAAGACCTTGCGGTTTTTCTCGATATCAACAAACCGACCAATCCGAATGATCTCATTTTCGACCGGCTCCCGATTCAGAATCCGCTGATAGATGGCCGAGATCCTTGCCGGCCGGTCGGTATCGGCATCGAATTGGAGGGAGGCGGCCAGCTTCTCCGCCTGATCCGTGATAAAGGGAGAGTTCATCAGAAAGAGAGCCTGCGGAGGAACGATATTGTCGGTCCGCTGTCCCTGCGTCTGCATCGGAGAAGGAAAGTCAAAGTTTCTCAGCGTTGGATCGAGATTGAAACGATTCACATAGCCATAGACACTGCGCCGCCTTGAGTATTCCTCCCCCCAGAGCGGGCCGGGGCGTCCGCGCATCGTGTAATCGATCTCTCCGGACACAGCGAGAAGCGAGTCACGCAATTCCTCCACCTTAAGTCGCTTCCGGTTCGCCCGCCAATAGAGCTCGTTCTCCGGATCGGCCACGTTACCATCCTCCCGATGCGAGCTCCGCTGTTGGTAGGTTTGTGAGGATATGAGGAGCCTCACGAGGTGCTTCGTCGACCAGCCGTTCTCAACAAATTCAGCGGCGAGGTAGTCGAGCAACTCAGGATGACTCGGAGCCTCCCCCTGCAATCCGAAGTCGGAAGGAGTATCGACCAGAAAGTCTCCCATCAGCATTCCCCAAATCCGATTCACGTAAACGCGAGCCGTGAGCGGATTCTTCGGGTCAAGAATCTTGTTGGCGAGATCGAGACGCCCGCTGTTCTCTTTGGAAAAAGACAACTGTTCCTCATCGATGACCTTGAGAAAACGCCGTGGAACCCGTTCCCCCCGATTCGCGGGCTCGCCCCGGATAAAAACAGTCGGCTCGAGCGGCTTCTTCTTTTCTGAAACGGTCATTGCCCGGACCGGAGCGCCTTCGTGAAACAGGAGGAGTTCAGCCAGGTCGGTCTGCTCGATCGTTTCCTTTACGGAACGATTGTTGCCTTTCTTCTTCTTGCTGCCGGCCTCTACGATCTCCTTATCAATGAACGCCCGCTTCTCCTCATAGTCCGCCACGGTATCCGCCGACGGAGAGTAACCCGTGATTTCCGGAAACTTCTCCAGCGCCCATGGCTCCGGTCTCTCCAGCGACGCGAAAACTCCGTACAACGAATAGTAATCGGCCGTCGGAACCGGTTCGAATTTGTGATCGTGGCAGCGCGCGCAGGAAACCGTCATTCCAAGCAAACCTCTCGTCGTCGCATCAATCGCATCATCAATAAAGTCGTGCGACATGTTCCGAATCGGCGAAACACCGAGAAAGCCGAGAGCCGCCAACTCCGGCGCGTCCTTTCCCACTCCCATCAGATCTGCAGCGATCTGCTCCCTGACAAAGAGATCGAAAGGCTTGTCTTCGTTGAACGTATCGATCACGTAGTCCCGGTAGGTGAAGGCATACGGATAGTAGTGAGGTGTTTTCGTGTCAGCCCGATAGGTGCTCGCCGTATCCGCATAGCGGGCCACATCGAGCCAGGTTCTCGCAAGGTGTTCCCCATAACGCGGGGATTCGATCAACCGCCCAATCAGGTCTTCCATCGACAGCTCATACAATGCGGGATCGGTGGGAGGCAAACCGGTGAGCGAATAACTGATCCGTCGAACGAGAGTATTCTGGCTGGCCGATGGGGAGGGTTTGACCCCGGCCTTCTTGAGCTTCGCAAAAACAAACTGATCAACGGGATTTTCGTTCCAGTTCGCAACATCGGCTTTCGGCGGCGTCACTTTCTTCACGGGCTGAAAAGACCAATGATCTTTCGCCTTCCCGAAAATGACAGTCTGGTCTCCGAGCTGGGAAAACTCCGTCTCGCCCATGTCCTCTGCCGGTCCCGGAGCACCGCCCTTGACCCAACGGACAAAAATCTCGATCTCTTCCTGCTCCAGCGAATACTTGGGAGGCATTGCCGAATCTTCCTCGAGACGCTGCACCGCCCCCACAAGAAGCGACGCTTCGGGCTGACCGGGAACGACCGCTTTCCCGGAATCACCTCCCTCAAGCCAACCGCTTTCGCGATCGAGCAGGAGTCCGCCTTTCTGTGCCTCTTCCTCCTCGGAGTGACATTCATAGCAATGCTTCACTAACAAGGGCCGAACCTTGCTCTCAAAGTATTCCGTCCCGCTCATGTTGCCGATCGGAGCGGCGAAAAGGGTCGAGGTTGGCAAGAAGCTCAAAACCACGACAACAATGGAGATGGAGTTCAACTTTTCCACGCTGCAAGCTACTCCAGAGAACAAACCGTTCACGGATCCGTTGCAGCGTGATGACGTGAAGCTGCTTCCGGCTGTGGCATCTCCCAACCGCCGCCGAGAGCCTGGATCAGTTGCACCGTTTGCAAAGTGCGGGCCGATTTCGCCTGCACCAACTGCCGGGTTTCGGCAAGCGCAGTCCTCTCTGCATCAACCACTTCCAGAAAGCTGACAAAACCTCCTTCATAGCGTTTTCGGGAAAGACTCGCAGCCCTTTCCGCCGATCGGGAAGCGGATCGATGCGCCTCGATTTCCCGGTCAAGAAAACGGATTCCGGAAAGTGCGTCCTCTACTTCACGAAAAGCGGTGAGAGCCGCCTCCCGGTAGAGTCCGACAGCCTCGTCGGATTCTGCAAACGCCCGATCCTGGTCGATACCGGAGCGACCGGCGTTGTAGAGTGGAATTTCGATTTCCGGACCGATCTCTCCAAAGAGGCTGGTCGGGTCGAATAAATCAGCCAAATCAAGGCTCGAAAGTCCACCCGCTCCGACCAGGTTCACCCGCGGCAGATAGGTCGCGCGAACCGCACCGATTCGCGCCGCAGCGGCATCCATGCGTCGGTCGGCAGCGACAATGTCAGGTCGTCGACTCAGCAACTCCGAGGGAATACCCGAAGGAATTCCGGGCGGTGCTTTCACTCCGCCACCAGCCAGGGAAAAAGAGGCGGGAACTTCACCGACCAGTGCCGCGAGAGCGTTGAAATAAGTGGCTCGTGTCCGTTCCAGCTGAATCAGCTCCGCGCGAGTCGCTTCCAGCTCGGTTTCGGCGCGGGCCAAATCAAGGTCCGTCGTTTCTCCGCCCTCGACCCGCGCCGAGGTGAGTTTCCGGTTTTCCTCACGAAGGCGGAGACTGTCCCTTACCACTGCGAGCTCGGAATCAAGAAAACGGAGTTGAAAATAGTTTCTCGCCAACTCGGCGCGCATCGAAAGCCGCGCCGCTGCCCAGTCTGCTTCCGCTGCGTCCGCCTCTGCCTGCGCAGCGGATACGGTCTGACGAACCCGTCCCCAGAGATCGATCTCGTATTCCAGGTTCAGAGCGGTCCGGAATTCATTGTAGGTCAAATCATTGGGGACAAAAACACCGCTGGAAGAATCCCGTTTTCGCTTTGCGCGAACGTCTCCCCGAATTCTGGGAGAGCCATCCGCTTTTGCGAGCCCCAGCTCAGCCCGCGCCTTGTCATAACGAGCCAGAGCCACCGCAAGCGACGGGTTTTCCGCGTCGAGCTGTTTCATGAGTCGATTCAGCTCCTGATCCCCAAAACAGTCCCACCAGCGTCCCGCCGGAAGAAGAGGCCCCTTTACGCCACCGTTGCGATACGCATCTCCTGCCGGAACACTCGAATCGCTCAACTCAGAGGGATCGACAACACAAGCTGTCAGAAGCATCGCGGAGATCGCGAGGCTCGTGGCGACAAAAATTCGTGTTCCGGGTTTCTGCATGCGGCAAGAGTCACACGCCTGCGTGAATTTCATCCTTCAAGCAGGAGCGACTTCTCCAGTGTCTTTCGTATCGGGTTTTCCGTCCCCGGACTCGCCCACTATGGTGTCCTCATGCCGAAAGGCAAACATCGCGCTGAGAACAGTCGGAACGAGGAAAAGAGTAAACACGGTTGAGACGACGAGACCTCCTACGACGACCGCCCCGAGGCCCCGGTACAACTCCGAGCCGGCTCCGGGCAGAATCACCAACGGAAGCATTCCACCAACGCTGGTCAGTGTACTCATTAGAATCGGACGCACCCGACTCTGGACCGATTGGTGAATCGCAGACTGCGGATCGAGATCCGGGTCGTCGCGGAGAAAGTTCAAGGTCTGGTGAACGATGAGGATCGCATTGTTCACCACAACCCCGGCGAGAATCACAAAGCCAAGAATACTGAGCATGTCGAGATTCTGCACCGGGGAATAAGGATCGATTACGCTCCACTGGTGCACGAGAGCCAAGCCGATAAAACCACCGAAAGTCGCGAGGGGCACACTGATCATGATGACCAGGGGATACGTCCAACTTTGGAACAAAATCACGAGCAGCAGATAGATCACGAAGAAAGCGAGAAAAAGCGTGCTCGAAACTGTTCCTAACAAACTTCCATCACCGAGAAGGACAGTTTTTATTTCATTGAGTTTTCCTGCTGAGCCCGAAAGATTCATGCTCACCGAGGATGGAATCGCTCCCCCCGCCCGGAGTCCGTTCACCGTTTCTTCGACTTGCTCAATCGCGTTCTCGAGCGGCATGCCCGCAGGGGGAGTCAGCTCAATCGTTACCGCGCGAAGCCGGTCCACGTGGCGAATTTCATCCGGCCCCCGAACCCGCTGAAGAGTCGCGATGCTTCCGAAGTCAACGACCGCTCCCTGGGGAGTCGCGACTGGCGCTTCGAGGAGATTCTCCATGGCCGAATCTCCGCGGGAATATCGGCTCAGGATCTTCATATCCTTCAGTTCTCCGTTTTGTTCGTAGTCACGGAAAAGCAGAATCCCATCCCCGTTTGCCTGCACCGCCAACCCCAGATCGGCGCGAGTCATACCCATCTGGCGAAGCCGCTTGTCCTGGGGAACGATCCGCAACTCGGCAAGCGGGAGAGAGAAATTGGGAGGCTCCGGCTTGAGCGTTCCGGGACCGAATTGCCCCATCAGCGCGCCAAACAATGCACCCGCTGCCCCGCTCACCTCATCGAGCTTATCACCGGTCAGATCTATCTTGATGGCCGATCCGGTGGTTCCGCCCACGCGAAAGAGAGGCATTTGAAACGCAAAGGCAATCGTGTCGGGCGCCGCTACTCCCGAGGTCGCATAATTCAAAAGGTGAACGGCATCGACGGCCTTCTTTTTATCCCGTGAAATGGCTCCGTGAAACATTCGACCCTCGAAACTGACCAGGAAGTAATGATCCAGCGGCGGAGGCATCACCGTTGATCCGGGAGGGCCGCCCCGGCTGTGGGGGACCGGATTCCTCTCGTCGTGTGGTTCCGTTGGCCACCCGTTTTTCTCTTCGATGACTTTCTCGATGCCGAACTTGTTTTCGGTGACCTCCCAGGAGGGACGAATCCGCTCTTCAAGCCGCTCCCCCATGGCTGACAGTTGCTCGAGATTGTATCCCGGGGGCGGGAAAAGAAGACCGAAAATGATATTCCGGTTTCCAGTCGGCAGGTAGTCGAGTGGGGGAAGGAGGATCCGCGTTCCAAAAATCGTTACCGCGCCGAAAATAAGGACAATCGCAATCCGTCGAGGCCATGTTTTTGTGCCTAAGGAAACAGCCGATGCGACCCAGACAGGCAGCGCCTCAACGAAGCGGATCATGGGCTGCAACAAACGGGACAGGAATCGTCCGACGGCCGTCTTTCCCCGGGAATCATTCACGTCACTTCGATGCAGGAACCGGGCCGAAGCGGCGGGAATCACCGTGATCGACACAAGCATGCTCAGCCCCACCGCGGCCATGATCGCGAGGGCGATGTCCCGGAAAAGCTGCCCCGCGGTTTCCTGGATGAGCAGAATGGGGCAGAAAACAGCCAGGGTCGTCAGGGTCGAAGCGACGACTGCACCGGCCACTTCCCGGGTTCCGTCGAGCGCGGCCCGCGGGGCCCGCTTCCCCATTTCGAGGTGACGGTAAATGTTCTCAATCACAACAATGGCATTGTCGACGACCATCCCGACTGCGAAGGCGAGGCCGGCCAGCGAAATGATATTGATCGACCTGCCCAGTGCCACCAGAACCACAAAGGAGGCGATGACAGAAACCGGAATCGCGATCGCAATAATCCCGACGCTGCGAAAGCTTCGCAGAAAGAAGAGCAAAGTCATGGTCGCCAGAATCGAACCGAGCAGCAAATTCGATCGAACCAATTGCACCGCGTCCCGGACGTAGGTCGTCGAGTCGTAGGTCATGATCAACTCCAAGGTCCCGTCGAGCCCCAGCTCCGAAGCTTTCTGTTCCAACAATCCTCCCGGTGCGTTCAAGGCCTCGACCTCCTTCAGGAGTGCTTCCATCGTTTCGAGAAGATTGGCTCCCCGATCCAACTGAAAGTTAAAGAACGGCATTTGATAGCCCCGTGCCCGCGCCCAACTCGAAGGCTCTTTGTAGGCTTCCTCCACCGTCGCGATATCACCCAGATAGACCGGTCCGGATTCATTCCTTGTCAGGATCATTTTCTCAACCTCTTCCGGGCTCTGGAAGCGACCGGTGCTGCGCACCCGGATATCGCGTTTTCCTTCGGCGATTCGTCCTGCTGAAACATCGACGTTGGCACTCTCGATCGCAGAACGAAGTTGAGAGTAGGTAATGCGCCGATTCGCCATTGCTACCGGATCGACGATGATATGCAATTCCGATTGAACCGCTCCCCGAATTCCCACCTGAGAAACGCCGGGCAATCGATCAAACCGGGGCTGCAACCTTCGCTCCATAAAGTCGTAGAGACGCGCCGACTGAAAATTGGGATCGGTCGAGGCCAACCCAATCCACGAGATGTAGTCGACCGACTCCGGATCAACGCCTTCCACCACGGGTTGCAAAACACCTTCCGGGTAGCCGGGAACTTCGTCCAGTTTTTGCAGGACCTCCGCGAGGGCGCTCTTGATTTCTGTTCCCGTTTCGAATTCCAATCGCACGGTCCCCTGCCCCGCGGCGCTGGTCGAAGTCATGGCCTTGAGCCCGGTCACTTCCCCCAGAACCTTTTCCTGCTCTTCGACAATGTCGCTTTCAATCTCCTCCGCCGAAGCACTTTCCCAGTTTGTCACGACAGAGACGACAACGGACTCGACCTCCGGCGTCATTCGAATGGGCACCCGCGTGACGGCAAGAAGCCCCGCAAAGACGCTCAGCAACACCGCGACAGCAACGGTGATCGGTTGATCGATGGCATACTTGATCATACGTGCCTTCGATCAGGGTTTGAGTTCCTCCACCCGTTCCCGAGTTGCTTCCTCCGGCGATTCACTGGCCATCAGCGGAGTGCCGGGAAAGAGGCGCTCATTTCCCTCGACGACGACCTTCTCACCCGGTCGAAGTGATCCGGGCTCCAGGTAGACCAGCCCGTTTTCCCGGAAGCGAACGGCGACCGAAACTTTCTCAGCGATGGGTAATCCTCCGCCCTCTGCTTTGGAGACGCGAAACACGGAAGCTCCCTCAAAGGTTTCAATCACTGCGTCGACCGGCACAGCGGGCAGTTCCTCTTCTTCACCCACCGGGAGCTCTGTATGGACGGACAATCCCGGGGCAAGCAATCCATTCGAATTGTCTACTTCCACGACGACGGGAAACAACCGTGTCACTGGATCAATGTCTGCGACCCGCTTGATCGACCTTGCCGGAACCCGCAGGTCATTTCCATCGACAACAATTTCGAGAGCCGATGCCGAGGCGGAAATCTCCGTAACAAATCGCTCCGGCACGCTGACCCAGGCTTCAATCGTGCCGGTCGAAACGAGGGTGACCACCGAATTCCCCGTCGAGAGCCACTCGCCCGGGTCGACATGGCGTTCCACCACCTGTCCATCAAAGGGAGCTGTGACGGCAAGATCATCGACACTGACCTGGAGAAGATCTCGCGCGCTCTTCGTCGCATCGCGTTCCTGTTCCGCCGAATTTTTCTGAGTCGTCGAAACGGCCGCTTCCCGTTGCGAATCGAGAAACTCCCGCTCGGATACCGCCTTCCCGCGAAACAGTTTCTCCATCCGCTCCAAGTCAACGAGAGCCCGCTTTTCCTCGACCTCTCTTTCCTCGACGAAAGAAGAAGCGGCCACAAGCCGGGCATTCGCTTCGGCAAGCGAAGCTTTGAGTCGGCGCTCATCCAGCTCCACCAGCAAATCACCCGCTTTCACAGTATCCCCCACATCGACGAGAACCCGCTTCACAGCCCCCGACTCCTGCGTTGCCACTTCGGCCCGCTGCACCGCCCGGAGCGATCCCGTGATGCGTCGACGCTCCTGCACCGGCTTCTGCACGACGGTGGACACAATGACCGTCGCAGGAGGAGGACCCTGATTTCCGCCCGGGGGGGCACCGCCACCTTCCGCGCCGGCAGGTTGCGCATTTCGAAGAGCCTGCAATCCGAACCAGAGAGCAGCAAGAAGAACCAGAGCAAGCACAAACCAGCATCCGGCAGACGGTCCATTTTTCCGTCGGCGGGTGTTCCCGGCAGGGGGGGCTTTCGATTGATCACTCACGATGCGCAACAATACGCTTGTGGAGAAAAGGGCAAACGAGCTTTTTGCAAATGTCGTTCCCGTGCATTCGCAGTGGAATTTTCTCCAAGGCCGTCGGACACTGGCCCTGTATGACTCCGGAAGAAAACAAGAATGTCCTCGGCGGCGAGCTGATCCCCTGCAGCATGGAACCCCTGACAGGATTCTATCGGAACGGCCAATGCCAGGTCGGGCCGGAAGATCACGGCTGCCATGCGATCTGCTGTGAATTGACGGAGGAGTTTCTCACCTTCAGCAAGTCCACTGGAAATGACCTTTCCACCCCCATGCCTATGTACGGGTTCCCCGGGCTCAAGCCGGGCGATCGCTGGTGCGTTTGCGCCGGCCGGTGGAAAGAGGCCCTAGACGCCGGTTTCGCCTGCCCGATCATTCTGGAAGCCACTTCGGAAGCCGCCCTGCAATATGTGTCGCGCAGCATTCTCGAAGAATATGCAGCGTTCGTGGAGGAAGACTGAAATTACCGCGATTGAAACTTCAACTCAATCGGCTCCATAACGGAAGTCACCTCCATCGACAGAGGCGCCTCCTCTCCCGGACTCAGTGAAGTCAGTGATACGGCGACATCCTTGTCATCACCGGTCTCCTCCCAGATGCTCCCTTCGAAGCTCACCTTCGACTTTCCGAGGATCGGCCCTTCTTCCGGCTTTGCCGCGAACTTCCCTCTCCGAACGCGCACGGAGGTCGTCGGCAGATTCCCATCTTCGGGATGAAAAGTGAGAACCCCCCAGCTCACGGACGTTCCGTCCAACGAAACGGTTCCTTTCACGGCCGCCCGCTCTTTGCGTCCGGCATAGAAAAAATGCGTTTTCAGCCAGTCCTGTAAATGTCCCGACCAGGTCCCGAGGACCGGGTCACCCCGATAAAGCCCCACCCCGTGGGGGCCGTCCTGGTAGATATGCATCTCGGCAGGAACGCCATGCTTGCGAAGGGACAGGTAGAACCCGACCGCATTCTCAGCGGGAACGGCGGTATCAGCATTCGTCTGAAAAAGGAAAGTAGGCGGTGTGTTTTCGGTCACGTTGTTCTCCGACGATAGCTTTTCAGCCCACCTCTCATCCCCGGCGCGTTCCGGACCGAGCAGATTCTTTCTCGAACCACCGTGCGTCACCCCCTCTTTCATACTGATGACGGGATAACAGAGGATCGCAAAGTCGGGACGGGCACTGACCTCGTCGATGGCATCGGTCGCCTCGTAGGCTTTCTCATCATACAAGGTTGCCGCCATGCTCGCGAGATGGCCTCCGGCCGAAAAACCCATCACCGCAATTCGCCCGGGATCGAGATCGTAGTCTTCCGCATGAGCCCTCACCCACCGAATCGCGCGCTGCACATCAGCCAACTGCGTCGGATAGTGATGTCCCTGCGATCCAAGGCGATAGTGGAGAACGAAAGCGGAGACGCCCTGCTCGTTGAACCACTGCGCCGGTTGATGGCCCTCGTGATCCTTGGCCAGTCCTCCGTAGCCACCTCCCGGGCAAATGACGACAGCGGCACCGGTGTGAGCCTCTTTCCCGCTGGTCGGATAATAATGCAGGGACGGCGATTTTGTTTCCTCATCAATCGGCTTCGTGTAGGGCGTTTTTCCCTCCGGCCAGAGAGGGTTGGCGGACAAACCGAAAAGGGTCAGGTGTCCGGCGAGAAAAATCAGGGCAATGGTTTTTGTTTTCATACTCCAAGGTTGGTTTTGAGTTCTTCCAGTTCCGCCCGCAGGCCGGCGACTTGTTCTTTCAGCGAGGCCACTTCCTCCTCCAGTTCTTCGCGCCAGGAAGACGCATCGGAAACGTGCACCGGAGCAACCACATCGGAGGATATCGGCGCGCTGACCACGTCTCCGCAGAAGAGGTGAACATAGGTAGCGACACGTCGGCCACCGCCAGCCGGAATCAGCTTCACGAGTGGCTCCGGCTCGTAGCTGGCAAGCCCGTCGAGGGTGGACTGGACTTTCTCGACATCGACAAAGGGATGCATCCGCTCAGTCCGCTGGCGAAGCTCCCCCGCCGTCTGTTGTCCCCGCAAAAAGAGAACACAGAGAATCGCCTGCTGCCCTTTCGTGAGATAGGGAAATTTGTTATCAAAGGTGTGCTTGCACTTCGGGACTCTGGCCCCGGCCTGATGCACGAGCACACCGAGCTGTTTGTAGCGGAGTCCCTCCATCGCCTCCTCGACGGTGTCTGTCCCGAGGTCAGTGACCGGGTCGCGATTGCTCGACTGATTACAGGCCGAGTGAAGGCTGTTCAAGGTGAGCGGATAATGATCCGGCGTTGTTGCTTCCTTTTCCAGCAAACAACCCAGCACCCTCGATTCCTCAAACGTCAGTTGGATGAGGTCGGAGTCGCTGCCTCTGTCGTCCGTGGAGGATTCTTCTTCGAATGATTCGTCTGTTTCCATTATTCGATAAATTTTCCGGGATTCAGAATCCCCTTCGGATCAAGCGTCGCTTTGAGTTGTCGATGAAGATCGGCGGAGACCGGACTGACCGCGTCCTTGAACCATCGCTTTTTCGCAAGGCCGACCCCGTGCTCTCCCGTGATCTGCCCATCATTCTCGATGATCCAGTGAAAGAGAATGTCGAGCGCCGCATCAGCTTTCTCTCTCGCTACGGGATCGGTGTCGTAGTTCTTCACCATCAAATTCGTATGAATGTTGCCGTCCCCGGCGTGACCGAAGCAGGCAACCGGAATGCCGGTGTCCTTTTCCAGTTGCCTCGCAAAGCGAACCAGATCGACAAGGCGGGAGCGGGGCACCACGATGTCTTCATTGAGCTTGATCAATCCGGTGTCCCGCAACGAATAGGAAAACTCACGGCGCAGAGTCCAGATCGCTTCGCAGGATTCTTTATCCCTCGCCTCCTCCACCGAAACGGCCCCGAGAGATTCGACGAGGGTCTTCAGATGTCCAAGGTCCTGCAACACCGTATTCTTTCTCCCGTCCAGTTCGACGATGAGATGCGCGTCGCCATCGGGCAGCATTTCCGGCCCGAGGTAATCGCGAGCCGCCTGCAAAGTGAATCCGTCCGTGATCTCCAGACCCGAGGGTTGCCAACCGGAATTTAAAATCGTCTGCACCGCCTCCGCCGCCGTTTCGAAATTTGCAAAGGTCGCCGTGAGCATCGCCCGCGCCTCCGGGTGCGGTATGAGCCGGAGGGTTGCCTTCGTGACCACGCCGAGCAGGCCTTCCGATCCGACAAACATGCCGATCAGGTCGAGGCCGGTCTTGTTTTTGTGGCAGCGACCACCAGTTTCGAGAATTTCGCCATTGGGCAGAACGACTTCCAGTCCGAGCACGTAATGTCGCGTCACTCCGTATTTCACGCAGCGGGGACCGCCTGCGTTCGTCGCGATGGTTCCTCCGACGGAGCACTCTTTCAAGCTCGCCGGATCTGGCGGGTAGTACCAGCCTTTGTCCCGAACCTGCTCCTGGAGATCATTGAGAATCACTCCCGGCTCGACCACGGCCACGCCATCCGCCGGATTGATTTCCAGAATCCGATCCATCTTCCGAACGGAAAGAAGAATCCCCCCCTTCACCGGGACGCACCCGCCCACATAACCAACCCCGGCGCCGCGCGTCGTCACGGGGATTTCGTTCTCGTTGGCGAACTTCAGGGTGGCGACAACCTCATCGCGACTGGTCGCCTCAACAACCGCATCTGGCATCGCTGCGGCATGCCAGCGGTCGGCTCCGAATTCCCGGCAAACCTCTTCTGCCGTGGAAACCTTTTCCGCTCCCACAGCCTCCTTCAAATCATCGATCATACCGGACGAAAGCCCGGCACTCGACGTTTCTACTTGATCAACAAATCCCATAGTTTCGGTAGGAAAAGGATAGCGCCGACAATTGCTGCCGCAAGCGCCGCAATCAGCACTGCACCCGCACTTGCATCCTTCGCGCGACCGATTCCCGGATCCATTTCCGGGTGCACTGCATCGGCCAGATATTCGAGAGCGGTGTTAAACACTTCCCCTATGAGAACCCCTGCCGAGCAGAGCAAAAGAGCGATCCATTCCACGGCGGAAAGGCTCAGCCAGAACCCTAACACAATCGCAACAAGCAACAGGATCAGGTGAATCCGGAAATTTCTTTCGGTCCGGAAAACAGAAATAATTCCGCGTCCGGCATCAGCGAAGCTTTGTAGTACTTGCATCTTCCCGTTTTTCTCTGTCATAAAAATACTTTGCCTCTCTTCAACATTCACTCCATCTATAAACCCGCTTAACTATTCTACGAACTGACTATGAGCAAAAAAACTGCGAAAAAGAAAACAGCCCGCCGCCCCAGCCCCAAGAAAATCGGCTTTGTCGGAGTCGGCCGAATGGGAGCCAACATGGCCCGTCATCTCAATGATCTCAATTACAACGTCACCGCCGTATATGACGTCTACCGCCCCGCTGCGGAAGAACTCGCCGAGGAAATCGGAGCGACTGCCTACACGAAACTGGCGGACGTCACGGCGAATGCAGACATCGTTTTCACCGTGGTGACGAACGATGCCGCGATGAAGAAGATCTTCCTCGGAAAAAGCGACAGCCTTCTCACCAACGCTGCCGGCACGACCTTCATCAACTGCGCCACGCTCAGTCCTGAAATCCAGAAGACGGTTGCGACCGCAGCGAAGCGTCGCAAGGCAAGCTCGATCGAGGCCTGCATGGCGAGCAGCATCAGCCATGCTCGAAACGGGGAACTCTACCTGATGGTCGGAGCGGACGATGATGTCTTTAAAAAGAACAAGAAGCTTCTGGAAGACCTCAGTCTGAATCTCCGTCACATCGGAAAGATCGGCAAAGCTGCGGAAGTGAAAGCGCTTGTCAACATGGTGATGAACATCAACACCGCCGGTCTCGCCGAAGGTCTTGGTCTCGCCAAAGCACTCGGACACGATCTTAGAATGGTGTGCGAAGTGTTCTCCCAAACCGGAGCCAATTCGCGGGTCCTTGAAACGGATGCTGACGACATGATCGATCGCGATCACGAGTGCTGGTTCTCCGCTTCTCACGCCGCCAAAGATTCCGGCATCGCCGGTGGTCTTGCCAAAGCGAAGAAACTCAATCTTCCGTTGAACGCAGCGACCAAGGCACAATATGACCGCATGGTGGAACTGGGAGTCGGTGAACTTGATAAATCAGGCGTTGCTGAGCTGACCTTCCCCGGTCGGACCGGCACCAAGAAGAAGACAGTTCGGCGCAAGCCGGCGGCAAAGAAGAAGGCCGCTCCCAAGAAGAAGGCCGCTCCCAAGAAGAAGGCCGCTCCCAAGAAGAAGGCCGCTCCTAAAAGGAAAGCGGCCCCAAAGAAAAAAGCAGCCGGGAAAAAGTAGCCCGCTGAATTCAGCTCATCCAATCAACTCACGAAAATGGGCGCACGAAAGTGCGCTCATTTTTTTTCGATCATCTTGTTCATCATTTCCATCATGATTTTGCCGCGTTCCTCCCGGGGCATCTCGGGGTTTTTCTCCCGCATCTCCATCATTTTCTGGAAAAGTTTACCGCGCTGTTCCTCACTGAGCTGAGCCATTTTCTCCCGCATTTCAGGGGGAGGCCCCCGACGACCGTCACCGCCGCCTTTGCGCCCCTCTCCGGGCCTGATTCCGCCGCCTTCACTGGACCCGGCCCCGGGCTTTGCTTCTCCCGGCTTCAGTTGCCACTCGCCGTAGCGAACCGTCACCACCTCGCCGCCGTCGACCGATACTTTCGCTGCCACCTTTTCGAGGTCTTCATTGGCGCTCACTTCAACCATCTTCCAGCCTTGCGAGTTCAGCTTGCTGGAAACCACGTAGGTTTCTTTCGTTTCCTTGTTCAGGAGCGTAGCGACCTGCTCATCATCGACCATGGCCATCCCGGTCAGGATGAGCGAATCGCTCAAGTTGATGGAACGTGTAAAGGGCGACTGTTCCGTGAGAGAGGAAAAATCGGTTTTTGCGACCGGAGTCGGCACAAACAAATCCCTCCCTTCCGCCATCGAAAGGGGAAGCAAGAGCCAAGTCAGCAGTCCAAAGAGATTTCGCATCCCACTTTCCAACACCGGATTTTTAAATTGGTTTCGCCAATCAATCTTTCTGACGAAACACATCCGGGACAAAATCGAGATCGCTGGCCTCCCGAACGGCAATCCCAATCTGGAAATCCATGACGTCTTCCGGAACCGGATTCTGGTATTCATCGAGACAGTCCCGAAGCGCTTCCACGGCGTCGACATCCTCCGTTCGCACCTGCCGATAGACTTTGATCGCAATCGATTCGGCCGCACCCGGGGTTACCAGTTCCGGAATCAGGGAAAGGATCACTTCGGGGCATTCCTTTGGCAAATCAAGGTCATGCTTTTTCCCGAGGGCCCGAATGAGACGGTATCCATCTTTCGCTTCGTGCGCGGGAAAGAGGGGGATCTTCACGTCGACACGACCGGGGCGTTTCAAATCGACTTCGATCAAATCCGGCCGGCTCGAGGCAAGGATCCAGAGAATGCGACCGCGATTGTTCGTGTTGCTCATTTCCTTGGCCATCATCGAATAGACCCGCCCGGAAACTCCCGAATCACCGGAACCGGCGTCACGACTTCCGAGCGCCTGATCCGCCTCGTCGATAAAAACGACGCATCGACCGAGCGCATGAAGCAGGGCAAAGATCTTCTCCAGGTTTCCTTCCGTGCTCCCGACCCAGCGGTCCCGGAAATTTTTCATTTTCACGACGGGAACCCCGGCCTCTCCCGCAAGGCACTCCACCAGATAAGTCTTCCCGGTTCCAACCGGTCCGCAAAGCAGATATCCCATCGGCATCGCCGCGAGGTCATTCTTTTTCCAAAGTGCAATATCCTGCCGCATCCAGTCCTTCACCGCGTCATGACCATAGACATCGTCGAGTGTCCGGGTCGGTTCGAGGAATTCAATGAGACCCTGCGAATCCTGCTCCACGAGAGATTTTTTCAAATCGGCAAGGTCGTCCTCTTCGAGCACTTCTTTTTCGTATTCCCTGCGTTTCAAGAGCGCCTCGATCGAACTGACCGTAGCTCCGGCAAGACGACCGGCCGGGATCCCGGGATTTCCGGAAAACTTCTTCAGCGCGGTAGGATAGGTCGTTTCAAAAAGAGCGAAAGTCGGTTCCAATTCTTTTCCTCCCGGTGTGGGAATCTCGACACGGGCCGATCGTTGATTCCGGGAGAGCAAATGATTCAAATCATTAAGATGCTCAGTGACGAGAAATACGGCCAGGTTCTGCTCCAGGAAGTGGGACTCATGGGACCAGGACCGGACAACCGAGGCCATCGAGTTGAGCTGGTAGTCGCGTGTCTGCTTGGAAATGGGAAACACCAGTTCGGCGGACTTGATCACAATCGCGACATGATGATTCCGCCCTGCCAGTCGACTGCTCTCTTCCGTGGAGGGATCAATCGCACGAAGATTGATCATGAAACGCAGAAACTGGTCGATGTATCCGATCGCATTGGGCGGATCATTGGGCAGATCCCCATTGTGAAAGCGAAGCTGCTCAAAGAATTCGTGGCCCGATTCGACCCGCAGTCCGGCTCCCAGCTCATAACTCAACACGAGGTCGAACTTCTTCAGCTGAACGGAAGTGAGGTAGTCGATCAGATTGCCAATCCGGGCATCTTTCGCCTCCTTTCCCGGGATCAAGAGCCGGTCGTGTACATTTCCATGGACCACAAACTGGTTCGCCGCGCTGGAGAGGTAAAGCCGCCGGATTTCGTCCGACCAATCTGGAATCGTCATAGGAAAATAGTGCAACGCCACCCTACCCGATCAGCGAGGCCGCGTAAACGATTTCACGAACTCTTCGAAGCTCTCCATGTCCTCCCCGGAATCAGCCATCAGTTCATCCAGATCCCGGCGTTCCCTTTTGGTAGGCCGGCCTGCTCCGGCTTCCCGTTGCGGGGTCACATCCCGTGCGATCCGGATTGCTTCCGCAGCCGCTTCGTAGACTTCCTGCGGAGTGTGGTCGATGACAAATTCATCAACCAATTTTGCTCCAACCCGCTTCGTCAACAGTGCCTTCACTTCCAACTTTCGCGTCAGCAAGCCGCGCCGGACCTCAATTTGGTCCCCGATCCGCACATGGCGGGAAGGCTTGGTTCGCGCGCCATTGATCAGAACCTGTTCCTTTTTGCAAGCCGCTCCTGCCAGCGCCCGGGTTTTAAAAATGCGAACGCCCCAGGTCCAGATGTCAATCCGGACACTTTCCATTTCAGTCGATGACGGCGTTTCTCCCACGAATTGAAACTCAGGTTGTGCGCCCCAAAAAGGTCCAGCTGTTTTCTCCGTATCGAGCCAGCGCCCGGGAATTCAGTTCGTATCCGGAAGCGGCCTTCTTCAGGATCGCCAACATCGTCGATCCGGATCCTGACAGAAGCGCCGCATCGACCTCCTCCTGATTCAGCAGCCAGGATTTCATTTCGCCCAAAACCGGATATTTCTCATACACGGGACGCTCAAGGTGGTTTTCCATCACTCCCCAATCCCTCTGCTGCCCCTCGTAGACAAAACCCTCATACTCGGCAGAATCGGCAAACCGCTGATAGGCCCAGGAAGCCGCAATGCCAAAACCGGGCTTGATCAGGAACACGGGAAGACATTCCACTTCATGGGAAACCGGCTCGACGACCTCTCCCCGGCCCCGGCAATCGCAGGGCCGCTCATAGAGAAAGAAAGGAACGTCGGATCCGATTTTTGCCCCTACTCCTGCCAATTCATCTTCGGACAAATAGAGGCTCGCCATTTCATTGAGCGCTCGCAGCACGGCTGCTGCGTCGCTGCTTCCCCCGCCAAGTCCAGCTCCAGAGGGGATGTATTTCTTCAAATCGATGCTGATCGCGAAGACCTTGCCCGTGTGGGCTTCGAGAGCGCGCACCGCCTTGATGACCAGGTTTTCCTCTCCCGTGGGGAGGCTCTCGTCCGAGCAGCGAAGAACAACCTGGTCGTCCTCCCGCCATTTCAACTTCAGACGATCGACGAGCGAGAGGGAAACCATCCGCGTCTCGATCTCATGAAAACCATCGTCACGCTTCCCGAGAACGCGAAGCCACAGATTCGTTTTTGCCGGTGCCTCAATTTCAAAGGCATCTGACATGTCAGGAAATTCACTCATGCCTCCCAACCAATAACCGCAAAGAGGCGCCCCGTCTTGCCCATTTCGACGCGGTAGCTGTAGTAACGATCGAGATCCGTGCTCGTGCAGGTGCCACAGTCGTGAACCTGACTCTCGGGAACTCCCGCAGCAACGCTATCCGTCAGAATCTGTGCTGCGAAATCGATTTCGTAGGCCGGTGGCCGAATGCACGGCGCCAACTGCACAATGAGGTCAGCCGGATTGGAACCGTATTCAGCCTGCATCTTTTGAATCGCTTCCGGAGCAATGCCGAGGGCCGTCCCGTTCTTTCCGGAATGCAGAGCCGCACAAGCCTGCTTAACAGGATCAACGATGAACACCGCCCCGCAATCGGCGACAAAGATCCCGAGAAACTGCCCGGGCACATTGGTCATCAATCCGTCCGTTTCCGGGAAATGAGGTCGCCCCGGAAGTTCCTCCCCGGCCACCCTAGCCACATTCTTTCCATGCACCTGCTCTCCTGTCGCGACATGCTCGCGGGAAATCCCGAGCTCGGAAAGGCAATCGCAAAAGTGCTGTTCCAGCCTCGCAATCGCGACCTCGCGATCCGTTTTCACATCAATATCCGGATGACGTAAAGTGAACCCATGGACGAGGCCCTCGAGGGGCGAAAGGGCAGGAAAGGTTTCGATCAGGGAAGCGGTGGACATCTTTAGAAACCCAACAGGGTTCAGAAAGGGAGTCAACCCTGTTTGATAGCACTTTACTCCGGGCCGCAAGAGAAGCGTAGGAGTAAGAAGAAGAGGAAGAGTCGGTGGACCCTGTGCAATCCTGCGCTACCTTCCCGCCCTCTCATGTTGGCAGTCGACAAAGTTTCTATTGAATACGGAGCCCGCTCTCTTTTTAAGGACCTCTCTTTTACGGTCCGGGCAAAAGAGCGCTGGTCTCTGGCCGGGCCGAACGGAGCCGGCAAGTCGACCTTGATGAAAATCATCGCCGGAATCGAACTGCCGGACAAGGGGCGCATCATCAAGGCGAAGCAGACCACCGTCGGCTATCTCCCCCAGGAAGGGGTTCAGCACAAAGGCACGAGCGTCTTCGAAGAAGCCTCAAAGGCTTTCGACGACGTCAAGCAGTTGCAGGAGCAGCTCAAGGAAGTCGAAGCTGAAATGGAAACCGGCGATCCCGAAAGCGAGGCCTACGGAGATTTGATCGAAGTCTTTGGCGATCTCCAACTCCGCCTTGATCATCACGATCTCAGCAAGATGAAGCCACGGGTCGAAACGGTTCTCGGCGGCCTTGGATTCAAACAATCCGATATGAATCGCGAGACCGGGGAATTCTCCGGCGGATGGCAGATGCGAATCGCGATGGCAAAGCTTCTTCTCCGCGAGCCTTCCGTGTTGTTGCTCGACGAGCCGACTAACCACCTCGACATCGAAACGGTCCAGTGGCTGGAACAATGGCTTCGTCAGTACGGCGGTGCTCTCGTCCTGATTTCTCACGACCGGAGCATGCTCGACAACCTGACCAACCGGACTCTCGCTTTCGAGAACGGCGGGGTGGAGCAATACTCCGGAAACTACTCCTTTTTTCTCCAGGAACGCACCGCCCGCCGTGAGCAGGCCGAGCGGGCCTACCGGAATCAACAGAAAGAGATCGAAAAAGCCGAGAAGCTGATCAACCGATTCCGGGCAAAAGCGACGAAAGCCAAGATGGTGCAGTCGCGGATCAAGCAGCTCGACAAAATGGAGCGCATCGAGCTGGAGCAGGACGATGCGACGATGGAATTCCGGTTCCCGCAACCCGAGCGGAGCGGTCAGACCGTCCTCAAGGTGGAAGGGCTTTGCAAATACTACGGGGACAACAAGGTCATCGACCACTTCGACTTCGCGATCGAGCGAGGGGACAAAATTGCGATCGTGGGGGTCAACGGGGCCGGAAAGTCCACTTTCTCCCGTATCATTGCCGGGGAAGAGGAACCGACCTCCGGTGAACGAACCGAAGGACACAAGGTCGGTATCGCCTATTTTTCGCAGACCCACGCGGATGAGCTGGATCCGAAAAAGACCGTTCTTGGCACCATGGAAGGCAGCGTAACGAAAGAAGCCGCTGGCAATCTTCGATCGATACTCGGCGCCTTTCTCTTCCGCGGTGACGATGTATTTAAATCGGTCAGTGTCTTGTCAGGAGGCGAACGCGGTCGCCTTGCCCTCGCCCGAATGCTCCTGCAGCCGGCGAATTTCCTCATTCTCGACGAGCCTACCAACCACCTCGATTTGCACTCGCAGGGGGTGTTGCAGAAGGCACTTCTCGACTACACGGGCGCCTACGCCATCGTTTCCCACAACCGCTCCTTTCTCGACCCGATCGTTACGAAGGTTCTGGAGTTCATCCCGAATCAGCCGCCGAAGGTCTACTACGGAAATGTGAGCGACTACATCGAAAAGAAACAGGCCGACCTGGAGGCAGCGAAGGCGCCCTCAGGATCCAGCCCTGCCTCTGCCAACAAGACGACCTCACCAGGCGGTTCCGGAGGCGCCAATCGCAAAGAGCAAAGACGTCTCGAAGCGAAGGCACGAGAAGCCAAAGCGACGAAGCTGAAGCCCCTCCAAACTGAATTCGAAACCGTGGAGGAAAAAATCGGCACCCTCGAGAAAGAAAAAGCCGACCTCACCGCCAAGCTCGTCGACCCGGAGTTTTTCAAAAAAGGCGAAGAGGCGGCCAACGCGACGAAGCGTTTTGCAGAGGTGGAGTCCGAGCTGGAAAAAGTGTACTCCCGGTGGAGCCAGCTCAGCGACGAAATCGAGGCATTGGAATCGTAGAAAAGAGCCGGAACCGCCCGCAAACATTGTCGGGAAGTTCGCTTGCCCGTGTAAGCCAAATTCGCTTGACTCTATCTATGGCCCGCCATCCGCTGTCATTTCTGCTACCTGTCCTCCTTTTGACCGGATTTCTTCCCGGCACTCTCCCCGGACAAACTCGGCCGCCCGGAGTTCCCGAGTCCGCAAAGCACTACCAGGGGCGCTGGTATGAAGCACTCCATTCCGCGGATATCAAACCCGGCAGCAAGGGCCTGCTCTGGACAGAGGCGCAAACCATCGCCGAGAGCAGGGGCGGAAATCTGGCGAGCATCGAAACTGCCATCGAACACGAATTTATCCGGTCCCTTCTGTTGCAATGGCCCAACGATGATTTCTGGGCGGGCGGTTACTTTACCGGCAGAGACTGGCGATGGCTCAACGGCAAGAAGATCAATCGGGCAAGGCCGGATGACTTCGAAACAAGCCGCCGTTTACGAATCACCGGGGCAAAAGGGGGAAGAAAACTGATGGGCCATTTTGCAAGAGTCCCCATGGCAGGCTTTGTCGTCGAGTATGCCCCTGACAATACGGAAAAAATCACCCTTCCCCCTCTCCCCTGGTCATCGGACCACTTTCCCATTACCGATGCGGCTCGCCCACCCGGCATTCCTGATTCAGCGATTCATTTCAATGGCCACTGGTACGATATCCTCTCCGAGAAAAGTGACGGACCAGCGTTGAAAGGAATCAGTTGGCAGGACGCCCATGAACTCGCCGTCAAAAGAGGGGGCCACCTCGTCTGCATCGAGAGTGCCGGGGAGCGCGACTTTCTGTTTCACCTTCTCAAAGACGATCCCAAAATTCAGTTCTGGACGGGAGGCTACCGGGCCAAGCCCGGTTGGAGGTGGATCAATGGAGCCCCGTTTCGAAAAGAAGCGGCACCCATTGGCACAGGCAAAGAGACGACCCGACGGGTTTTCTTCACGACCCTGAAAGAGAAAGACATTCGACATTTTAATGGCGATCCCAAATCCGGTAGCAAGGTCGATGGAATGGTCATCGAATACACTCCCGGAGAAACCGTTGCGTTCCAACTTCCCGGTTCCACGCCACCTCCAGCGGCGCCATCAAAACCTGCGAGCCCCACTCCCAAGAACTTTTCCAACGGAGCCGTTTCCGGCAGCGATTTCGCCAACCCACTGAAGATTCAATCCAGGCAAGCGAAGGTGAACGGACTGCTGATCATGGACCTGGGAGCCAAACAGGCCGGCAGCGCCTCTCCCATGTCAATGATCGCTCTCGCAGGGGAGCCGGATACTTCGGCGGTCCTGCAGTTCAACCAACCGGTCGGACCCAGCATGCAAACAGCCCTCGCCGAAGTCGCCAAGTTCATCGAAGTGCGGCAGAGCGGATGGCCCAGGGGGCACACCTTTGAGATTTCCTTTGAAAACAAATACAATCCGAAGGATGGGCCTTCGGCTGCGGTCGCTTGTGCCCTGCTCCTCGAATCAACGATCACCGGAACAAGACTGGATCCCGGCTTTGCTGTGACGGGAGACCTCAATGCGGATGGCTCTGTGCAACCAATCGGTGGCGTCGAAGCAAAAATTCGCGGAGCCACTTCAGAGCAATGCACCCATATCGCGATCCCGAAAAACAATACTTCCGCAGTGTATGACACGGTCCTGATGGATGGCATCGCGCCCGCGATCAATATTCAGATTTTCTCCATCACGACCTTTGAAGAAGCCTACGCGATCGCCTCAAGCACCAAGTCGGCTTCGGTTCAAAAATCGCTTTCCGAGTTTTCCGAGATTCAAGAAATCTACCGGAAGCAGCCCTCGGGCTTTTCTCAGGTGGTTCGTCATCCGAAAGTGATCGAAAAACTGGAAGGCATTGTCGAAGTGATGCCCAACCACCTCTCTTCGTCACTCCTGCTCGACTTTGCCAAAGGCACGGCACCCACATCGCTTTCGCTTCAGGGATCCTTTTCGTTCATCGATGAAAATGCCTATCAAATTGTCGATGTGATCAAAGACGGTAAAGTCGCCAAACTCGACAATTTTGACGAGGATCAGGTCGCGGAAGCGCTCAGCCTGCTACGCCGCTCCAAGCTCAAACTCGACCAGCGAACCTGGGATTGGGCTGACGGGTTGCTACGATGGGGAGAGCTTATGCGTGAGTACCAGACCAATCGCCCCAAAGCCATCAGCAACGTCAACAAGATGATCAGCGATATCAACAGCGCCGGAAATGCGACCCGGGCCGAACGAGTACGATTGCTCGAAGATCCCGAAATCGTCGAGGAACTGCTGGAGTGAGTTGATCGAGTGACTTCACTTTCGTTATGCCCATACCTCGATTCAAAGACAGACGGAACCTCGTCCGCGCTGCTGAAGGCTTAGGGTCATCACATCCTCAAAGGCTAAAAGCGTTGGGCTGAATCACTTCATCCGGTATCTGGCAGCCAGGATCCTTTTCTGTATTTTCCGGTGCTTTGTTCTCTTTCCCGAAACAGTTTTTCTTTGCCATCCTCGCAGCCGCTCTTTGCAGTTCGTGGATACAAGCTGCTGAGCACGTAGCATCAATCCGGCCCTTTCTCGATCAGTATTGCGTGAAGTGCCATGGCGGCGAGAAAGTAAAAGGGAAAGTCGACTTTGTAGCCATTCTCGAATCGGACCAATCGTTGGCGGAAAACTTCGAACTCTGGGAGTCGGTTCGTGATGTTCTTGTCTTCGAAGAAATGCCCCCCGAGGACGAACTCCAACCCGATGATCGCGAACGAAAAGAATTTTTGACCTGGTACCAAAAATACTTCGTCGATTCAGTAGAGGCAAAACCGGGGGATTTTCAGCCCCGACGACTTTCCGTTCACGAATATCGCAATACCCTTCGCTCTCTCTTCGGGTTCGAGTTGGAGCTTGCCGTGATCGAAGCAGAGCAAACCGTAACGGAAAAATCCCTCGTTCGAAAACTGCTCCCGACGGATCCTCCCGGCGAAAGCGGCTTCACCAATGACACGCACGGGAACCCGCTGACCACCGTGATTTGGGATCAGTATTCCTATATCGTTGACCGGGCCTTGAAGGAACTGTTTTCCGCCCGGAGGAAGGCACAATTGGCAGTCTTTACCGGGGTGCCGGAAAATGCCGAAATCGAGGAAAGCTCTGCCAGGAGGATGGTCGAGATTTTCGCATCGAGGGCCTGGCGACGTCCCGCTACTGAGGAGGATCTGAAAACCTCGTTTCGAAATCTCGAAGGCCTTGCAGGTGATTCATTGCGAAAGCAATTGCAGCAGGAGTTGAAGACCATCCTGATGTCGCCCCAGTTCTTCTATCGGGGACTGCTTGTCGAAGGGACTGCCGGGAAACAGGCGCAAGTAGACTCGTTCGAGCTTGCGGAACGCCTCTCGTATTTCCTGTGGGCAGACATGCCGGATGCGAAGTTGTCCCAACTCGCGGCCTCAGGTGCGCTGGATGATCCCGAGGTTCTCAAGGGGGAAATCGCGAGACTTCTCGATCACCCGGCCTCCCGAAACCTCGCGAATAATTTTGCACTTGAATGGCTCGCCCTCGACGAGATCGAGAACGCGGAGAAAAACACTCCCGTGGCGGATGCTCTCCTCACGCAACCTCTCGACTTCGTCGACTACCTCTTTCGCGAAGATCGCCCTCTTGTGGAATTGATCGATTCATCGACCACCTTCATCAATCAGCACACCGCGAGATTTTATCCTTCGGACCGCAAACAACTTGCCGCTTACAAACGTCAAAAAGGAATCGAAGTGGAGAGCCTGCCCAACCAGCGAATCACTCTCGAAAACAACGCGGACTCCCGCGGGGGAATCCTCACCATGCCGGGAATTCTCACCATGAATCGCGGCCCCGTCATTCGGGGAACCTGGATCCTGGAGCGCATTCTAGGAGATCACCTGGGGGAACCACCGGCCGATGTCGGTCAAGTGGCACCCAATCAGAAAGGGGAAAACCTCTCCTTCCGCGAACGCTTCGAACAACACCGCAATCAGTCGGCCTGTGCAGTGTGCCATGATAAGATTGATCCCCTCGGATTTGCGCTCCAGGCCTACGACGACCGGGGCGTTGACCTCCTTGATGAAGCCTCCGTAAAAGCCGGTCGGAAGAAGAACCGGGCCAAAATTGACCCGGCATCGCTCGACACAAGCGGCCAACTCCCCACCGGGGAATCCTTTGCTGATTTCGCTGAGCTCAAAAACATCCTCATCTCCACGCAACGACGAACCGTGATTCGTAACCTCGTCAACCGCACCCTCTCCTACGCACTTTGTCGAAAAACCGAAATCTTTGATCAGCCTACGATCGATGAGATCACCGATCGCCTCATGAACGACGAATCCACCTTTCGCGATCTTGTTTCCGAGGTTGTATTCAGCCTACCCTTTCAACAGACTACTTTTCCCGACGCAGAATCATGAAACAGCGCCCCCTTGATCGACGCACCTTTCTTCGTGGTATGGCCGGAGCCACGCTTCCCCTGCCGTTTCTGAATCTGATGGAGTCGAACGCTGCCTCCGCAGAAACGGAAGAACCGCCGCTGCGCTTCATGACGCTCTTTAAGCCGAATGGAGTCCACCCGCCTTCCTGGAACATCAACGGAGGAACCGAAACCGACTTCCGCCTCTCTCCTCTGATGCAACCTTTTGCGAAGCACCAAGAGGATCTCATCATCCTCGACAACATGGGTGATTTCGGCTTCTCGTCCCACGCCAACTCGACCCGACGCTTCCTTGCCGGACATCACCAGAACACGAGGTCCGCTTCGGTCGACCAACTGATCGCTGACCGGATCGGGGGAGGCACTCCTCACCGTTCCCTCGAACTCACTACCGAAGGACTGTTTCCGGGGCAGATCGGATGCAGCTACATTTCCTATGACCAGGGCGGAAATCCGATCCCGAGGGAGAGCGACCCCCAGCTGATTTTCGATCGACTCTTTCGCAATCCGATGAGCGCACCGCAAAAGCGAAAGGAAATGGTCAGTCTACTCGACCGCGTCAGCGACGACGCGAAGTCACTTTCCCGAAAATCAGGATACGAAGACAAGGCAACACTTGATGAGTATCTCACCGTTGTCCGCGAGACGGAAAAGCGGCTCGAGAATCTGAAATCTGTCGGCGGAGACACCAAAGTAGACTTTGCCACTCTGGAGCGTCCCGGCCCGGCAAGTGATCTGAACGAACAGGTCGAGACCATGATCGATCTCGTCACTCTCGCGCTCTGGACCGATTCGACCCGTTGCGCCACCTACATGCTTGGCAACAGCAACAGCCGAATGATCTTCGACTTTCTCGGAGTGAAAGAGCAGCACCACTACCTCTCCCATTTCTTTCGGAACTTCAGCCGGGAGAATCTCGACGGCCTTCTCAAGATCAGTCTCTGGCACATGGAGAAATTCGATTACCTCCTCGAACGGATGAAATCGTTCAAAGATCGTGACGGGACTCTCCTCGACAACAGCATCGTTCTCTTTGGCTCCGGGATGGGCCATAGCGACAACCACACCGCCACGAGGATTCCTTTAATTCTGGCGGGACAGGGAGGCGGAAAGCTCAAGACGGGGCGCTACCTGCGCTACTCTGAAAATCAGGAGATCGGGCGTCTTCATTTGTCGCTTCTCGATATGTTTGATGTGCAGCACGAAGCCTACGCCGGCGCCACCGCTCCCCTGCCCGGGCTCGATGGCGGTCACTTTGCTCCGTATCAGGAAAGAAAATTCGACAGTTGGACCAAGGTCGGAAACGGAAAAGTCATCGTTCAGGGACGACTTCGTATGTCTGATGACCTCAACGAAGCAAAGGTTTTCTACGTTGATGTGGAAGGCCGTCCCCCTGTTCGGGTCGAAGTCGAATTCCGGGATTTCCACAATTTCAATCTTGCCTACCACTGCGGAACGGCGATCACCTTGACGGGTAGTGGATCGGATCAGGGTGGACAACTCGTCATCACCAAAGTCACGGAGCTCAAATCACTTTTCGGTGGAAAACCCGGGTCTCAGAACGGCTAACCCAATCCTGTCACAACGATGCATTCTTCCACCCAACTCCTCGCAGGCGCTCCCTTACTTCTCCTCGTGATCGCCACGGGCGTCCTCGCCAACGATTGGGATGCGGGCGACGACACCTTTGACCCGAAAATCTCCTCGGTCATCATCAAGGGATATTCCCGAACCGGTGATCCCACTCCGTTTTACAAAGATGGCATTTCTGCGGTGGAGTCCTACACATCCGTCGAGGCAAAGCCGGATCAGAATCTCGGGGCCACCGTCTGGCTCTCTCTCGATGTCCCCTTTGTGCCCGGACAAACCGGCCCGCAGGAGGGCGGTGAGCTGTTTCTATCGGTCGATCAGACCGAAGATCTCATTCAATTCCTGGAGGAGGCCGTCGAAAACCCGGAGGAAAAACGCGACCTCGGAAACATCTTTCCCGAAGGCAGCTTCGAAAAGTGGACCGTAGAAGTGGATCCGGGAAACGATGCGGGGCCCATCGTATTACGCCGAAACAAAGAGGAGGAAATTGATCACTTCCGCTTTCGAATCAATCCCGCCAGAAAATTGATCGGGACACTTGTGCACTTCCGAGAAGAGGCCAACCAACTGGCGTCCAAGGCGCCTTGAGAAGCCTTGCGAAATCGGGGCTATGAAAATCGCCCTACTTGTCGCGGAATAATTTCATCCCGCCCTCAACCCACCACCTCGCGGATCACACTCCCAAAGTCCATATCGAGGCGTTTGTGACCGGGAACCTCGAGGGTATGGGAACGCAATCCTAACTGATGCAGAATGGTGGCGTGAATATCCGTCACGTAATGGGGATTTTCTACGGCATGGAACCCGAGTTCATCGGTCGAGCCGTGGACGACTCCGCCTTTGATTCCTCCCCCCGCCATCCAGACACTGAACCCATACGGGTGATGATCGCGTCCGTCACTTCCCTGGGTGCCCGGAGTTCTTCCGAATTCAGTGGCAAATACGACGAGCGTTTCCTCCAGTTGGCCGCGCTGCTTCAGGTCCTTCAGCAAACCGGCGACCGGCTTGTCGACCTGGCCCGCCAACTCGGAGTGTTTCTCCTTCAGCTTCGAATGCTGATCCCATGCTCCGGCAGCGCCATCACCGTGCATGATCTGAATGAAACGGACTCCACGCTCGGAAAGGCGCCGTGCCGCGAGAAGCTGCTCCCCAAAGGGCTTGGTCTCCTTCTGATCGAGACCGTAAAGGCGCTTCGTTTCCTCTGACTCCGTTTCAAAATTGATCACGTCAGGCACCTCAGTCTGCATCCGGAAGGCCAGTTCGTAGGATTGAATGCGGGCCGCCAGCGCTGCGTCATCAGGATATTGCTTTTCCGAGAGGCGATTCAAACGGTCGACCAATCCGAATCCAAGACGCTGCTCTGCCCGTGAGAGTTCCCCTTCCGGAGTGGCATAGGCGAGGGGGTTCTTCAGGTCGACCTTGAGCTTCACGGAGTCGTAGGCCGGCCCCAGGTAGTGTCCGTCCTTTTTGTCAAAATATCGCGGCCCCATGCTGACAAATTGAGGAAGATTCTCGTTCAGGGTGCCGAGACCATAGTTTACCCACGCACCAATCGTGGGCGCGGGAGGATCGAGCCGGTGTTTCCCGGAGTGAAACTGAACCTGCGCACCGTGGTTGTCGTCCGTTGTCCACATCGAACGAACAAAGGCAATGTCATCCGCACAGGATCCGATGTGGGGAAACCAGTCACTCACCTCCACTCCGCTCTGCCCATACTTTTTGTATCCGACCTGCAGGGGATAAATTACATTGCGCTGCTGTCCGTTCGCATCATTCACGACAACGACTCGAACATTCTTCAAACGTTCCGGATCCTGAACATGGGCGTAGGGAGTTTCTGCAATCGTCTTCCCCGCATACTTTGTCAGCATCGGCTTCGGATCAAAGCTCTCCATGTGGCTGACTCCTCCACGCATGAAAAGCCAGATCACATTTTTTGCTTTCGGTGCAAATTGAGGGCGGCCATCGAGATGAGCACCGGCACCGAATCCATCCTTCAGCAAAAGCGACTGCAGGGCGACTCCCCCGAATCCGAGACCGGCCCGGGTAAGGAATTCACGACGACCGGGAGTCGCGAAGTCAGAATTCGGAGAAAATGGATTGGAAAGGTTCATCGAATCGTCAGGAAATCATTGTGGTTCAACAAAGCGTGGGCCAGTTGCGCCCGCGCGCGAATCTCCGCTTTTTCATCGCCCTGATCCAGCCTGACAAAGTCACGCAGAAACTTGAGGCACTCCCCGCTTTCCGCGCTCTCCGGATTGCGGGCAAGAATCCGCACGAACACCCTCGAAACGAATTTTTCCCCGGGAACTCCCGCTGGAATCCCCGCAGCGATCTTCGCCGCTGATTCCATGGCCAGCCGACTGTTCGAAAGCGCGAGAGCCTGTTGGGGAACGATGCTCTCCCCCCGTCGATAGCACTGCAAAAGATCCGCATCATCAAAAGTCGTCAAAAAGGGATCCAGTTTATCGGGGGAATGAGTCAGGTAGATACTGCGCCGATTCGTTTCCGAATTTGCGTCCACGGTGGGGCCACCCATCTTCCGGTCGAGCCTCCCGGACAAAGACAAAAGACTGTCACGGACGACCTGGGACTCCATTCGACCGGGGTTCATCCGCCAGTAGAATTCGTTGTTTGGATCCTTGTCTCTTGTGTTCCGATCTGCCTCTGCGTTGGAAGAGCTCCGCTGATAGGTTTGTGAAGTCACGAGCAGGCGGTGGAGATGGCGAAAGCTCCATCCTGATTCCATGAATTCTGCAGCGAGGTAGTTGAGTAAATCAATGTGAACCGGTTCCTTCGCCTGACGACCAAAGTCAAACACTGTCGGGACAAGTGGTTCACCGAAATGACGCATCCAGACATGATTTACGGTGACGCGAGCCGTCAGCGGATTTTTTTCGGAAGCGATCCAATCGGCCAACATCCTGCGACGACCGGTGGACTGCCCCGGGTAGACGGGAGCGTATTCGGATTCCTTATGAGCAGGAGTCTCCAGTGCCTTTCGGGAACCCCGCAGGGATTCATACTCGAACACTCCCTTGGCAACGGCCGTCAGTTGCTCATCAGCCTTTTTCTTGAGTTCGGCAGCCGCTTTCCGCTTTTTTGCATCGCCGTCTTTGTGCCGAAGAAGTTCAGCTTCTGCCCGGGCGCTTCGCGCTTCCGCCTGCAGCGAGGCCGCCTTCTTTGCGAGGGATTCCGGGACTGGTTTTCCTGCCTCAAACTGAATTCGATCCGCCTGCACAATCGCTTCCACGGCCGACAGCTCAGCCCTTGCGGCTTTCAGCTCCGCCTCCGCCATCTCCCTCTCATTTCCCAAACCGATCACACCGGGTTCCACCACCTTGTTTTTTGCTTCGGTTAGGGAAACCTCGGGCGAAAGGCTGGTGAATCGGATCTGATGAAAGATCGCCGTCGCATCGAAGGCGGAGAGAGAAAACCGCCCCCCGGGCAATCGGTCCGGAAATCGGTAGGCGAGAGAAAAGACACCGTTCCGCCAAACATTGACCAACGGTCCGCGCACAGCGATGCGAAGTTCCTGCTCCTCGCCGGTCGCCTGCGGCTTTTTGACCCGACCATCCGAAGCGTAGGTTGTTTTCCCGTTTCGCGTGTAGGCGGCCTGCAATTTGGGGCCCGGCGCATGCTCACTTGTGTAGATCAGGTTGTCCTGTTTGCCGTCGCCGGAGCGGTCGATGCGAAACGAAACCGACCGATAGGTGGAACCCCCTGTCGTCGTGTAGCGACAGGTCACCTCGAAGTTTTCAGGAAGGGGTTTTCTCAAGATCAATTGAGCCGGCGTCCTTGTTGATGATTCCTGGTGCAAGGCTCCATCACGAAAGACGAGTCCGTCACCCGACAGCTCCCAGCGATCCGAATTCAGCTGGGAAAAGTCATCCTCAAATTCGAACCCGGAGAGATTCGGGAAGGCTTGCCCGGGCGGCTCTTCGACCTTCTTCCCCCGTGCTGTGGCGAGACTGGCTTCGGCCGCCTTCACTTTTTCCCGGGCTGCCTTCCGTTGGTCTTCCTGCACGTAATTCCTCGCTCCCGGAGCGTAGGCAAAAGGCGAAAGCGAGACGGGGGCTATTTCCTTTGCGAATCCGGATAGAAAAACCGGCACTCCCGGAGTGATCTCGGTTTCCTTGTCAGGCTGTTTGGGATCCCCCCGGAGATGGAGAAAGGTCTCTGCCTCAGGCTGGTCGTCAAAAACACGGGGAAGCCCGGCCTTTTCAAAATCGACCACGCCGGGGACCGGATCGAGCCGGACCTGGTGTGGCTCGAATAATGCCCGGAAGCGATAGTAGTCGACCATCGAAATCGGATCGTATTTGTGATCATGGCACTTGGCGCAGTTCAGGGTGAGTCCCAAAAACGCTTTCCCGGTGTGCTCAATCGTGTTGTCGAGCCAGGTGGTCCGATTGAAAAGAAAGTAGTTTCTCGCCAGAAACCCCGTCGCCCTGAGAACGTCCGGATCCTCGGGAGCGATCTCGTCTCCGGCAAGCATTTCACGAATCATTTGATCGTAGCCCTTGTCCGCATTCAGGGATTCGACGATCCAGTCCCGCCAATGCCAGATGTGCTTTTGAGAATAGCGAAGCTGCGCGCCGAGACCATACCAGTCCGAATAACGCCACACATCCATCCAGTGACGCCCCCACCTCTCGCCGTGGTGGAGACTGGCGAGGAGTTCATCGACAATGACCTCGTAGGGACGATCATCGCGCAATTGCTCCTCTGTCGGGGGCAATCCAATCAAGTCCAGATACAATCGCCGAAGTAGAATGGACCGCGCTGCCGGGCCCTGTGGCACGATCCCCTCTTCCCTCTGACGAGCGATGAAAAAGGAATCCACCGGATGATTCGTATGATCCACGAGAGGGACCGGTGGCTTTTCCACCGGCTGAAATGACCAGTGATTCTTCGGATCGTCCTCCCCGATTTCGTTCGCAGGGGCAGGAGCACCGGAATCAATCCAGGAACGTATTTCCTCAATCTGGGAAGGCGTGAGGGCATGTCCTTCAGGCGGCATCCGCTCACTCTCGTCCTCGTGGGATATCCGGAGAAACAACTCACTCTCTGTCGGCTTCTTCGGGACAATGATCTTCGCTGACAGCATCGCGGAAGCGGTATCCACCCGAAGATCCGACTTCTGCTTGAGCGCGCCGTGACAGGAGTAACAGCGCTCCTTGAGAACGGGTTTGATGTCACGCTCATAGTCGGAACTTAGAACAGGGCGCGAGCTTACGGTCGCCAAAACCGCAACACAGACTAGCCGACAAACTGTTCCCCTATTTTTCACGTTCCGCTATCATCGCAGAATTTTGGTCATACTGCGACCACGGCGGGTTCGCAATCACGCTACCTTCCCGGGGCAAAGGGAGGCAAATGCAGTCAAGTCTCCGCTTGCGTCCGACCGCTCTCACCGCTCTCTTTCATCATGGCGGAAACCCCAAACCGACTTTTTCTTCTCGATGGAATGGCCTTGATTTATCGAGCTCATTTTGCACTGATCCGCAGCCCTATCTATACCTCGAACCGCGTCAATACCTCGGCGCTCTTCGGCTTTACAAACACGCTTCTCGACCTTCTCGAAAAGCAGGCCCCGACTCACCTCGCGGTGGCATTCGATACCAGCGACCCGACGCCCCGTCACGAGATTTATCCCGAGTACAAGGCGAACCGGGATGCCATGCCCGAAGATCTAGCCCTGCAACTTCCTCACGTGAAACGGCTCGTCGAGGCCTTCAACATTCCGGTGATCGAATGCCCCGGCTGGGAGGCGGATGACGTCATTGGAACCATCGCCAGGAAAGCCGAAGCGGTTGGCGGTTTTGAAACCTACATGGTGACTCCGGACAAGGATTTTGCCCAGCTTGTGACGGACACAACCCGAATTTACAAACCGGGCCGACAGGGAAGCGATGCCGAGATTCTGGATCGCGCCGCAATTTGCGAAAACTGGATGGTCGAGGATCCGATCCAGACCATCGACATTCTCGGTCTCTGGGGGGACGCCTCCGACAACATTCCCGGCGTTCCCGGGATCGGTGAAAAGACCGCTAAAAAGCTTGTCGCTCAATTTGGCAGTATGGAAAAACTACTCGAGAGCACCGACCAGCTTAAGGGAAAACAAAAGGAGAACGTCGAAAACAACAAAGAGCAGGCCCTCCTTTCCAAGAAGCTGGTTACGATCATGACGGACGCTCCCGTTGGGGTAGGTTTCGATGAAATCAAGATCAGTGATCGGAATGATGAGGCAATCCAGTCTCTCTTCGTCGAGTTTGAATTCAGCGGTCTTGGTAAACGACTCTTCGGAAATGAGTTTCAATCCGGTCGGGGGCACAGCACCACCGAAACAGAGGCAGGGCTTTCCGCCGATCTCAAAACGATCGACGACTTTGAGAAATCCTATCGATTTATCCAAAAGGAAGAAGCGGATGCTCGCGTCGAACTGATCAAAAAACTCCAGGCATTAGATGCGTTTTGCTTTGATCTGGAAACGACCTCCCTGGACGAAAAGACGACCCGTATCATCGGGCTCGCCTTTTCCTGGAAAGAGCACGAGGGCGTCTATGTGGAGGTTCCTGAAGGAGCTGCCGGGGATGCGATCGTGGAAGAGTTTCGCGATGTCTTTGCCAACACGAAGATCGAAAAGATCGGGCACAATCTCAAATTCGATATCGGTGTATTGCAATGGCAGGGCTTCACCGTCGCCACTCCCGTGTTCGACACCATGCTCGCTCATTCCCTCATCGAGCCGGATCAGCGTCACAAGATGGATTACCTCGCCGAGTCGATGCTTGGCTACACTCCCATTTCCTACGACTCCGTTTTCGGCAAGCAGGCGGAGAAAACAGGTCAGATGAATCTCTTCGACGAAGCAGAGATGTCAGGTAGCGGACCTGATTTCGAAGCGATTGCGCAATATGCCTGTGAGGACGCCGACGTGACCTGGCAGCTCGCGGTTTTGCTGAAAGAGAAAGTAAAGGAGCTCGATCAGGAAAAAGTACTCTACAAAATCGAGTGTCCGCTGGTTCCTGTTCTGGTTGCCATGGAGGTGGAGGGAATTCGCGTCGACCCTGACACCCTCGGAGAAATTGGAGTCCTTCTCGGAGGCCGAATCGAGGCCCTGCAAAAGGCGGTCTACGAAGAAGCGGGGACAGAATTCAATCTTAACTCTCCCAAACAGGTCGGCGAAATCCTTTTCGATAAACTCAACCTGGTTGAGAAACCGAAGAAGACAAAAACCGGCCAGTACAAGACCGATGAGCAAACGCTCACTTCCCTGTCCGCGAGCCACAAGATCGTGCGGGACATGCTCTCCTATCGCGAAGCGGCCAAGCTCAAGAGCACCTATGTCGATGCCCTGCCCGAATCCATTTTTCCGGGAACCGGTCGGATCCACACCACGTTTCATCAGTTGATGACCGCAACGGGGCGTCTCGCCTCGAACAATCCGAACCTGCAAAACATCCCGATTCGATCGGACCAGGGCCGGGAGATTCGGCGGGCTTTCGTTCCCCGGAACGAAGAATTCACTCTGCTCGCAGCCGACTATTCGCAGGTCGAATTGAGGGTCATGGCTTCTCTTTGCAAGGACCCCGCCATGATGGAAGCGTTTCAAAACAATCAGGACATTCACACCACGACAGCAGCCCGGGTCTTTGGTGTGACTGACGACGAAGTCACCTCCGACATGCGCCGTACTGCCAAGATGGTAAACTTCGGAATCATTTACGGAATCTCAGCTTTCGGACTTTCCCAGCGTCTCAACGGGGAAGTATCCCGAAGCGAGGCGAGCGATATCATTGGAGAGTATTTCCGACAGTATCCCGGCGTGAAGGACTTCCAGGAACGAACGATCGAGCAGGCAAAGACCGACGGCTACGTCGAGACCCTGACAGGTCGTCGTCGTTACCTTCGCGACATCGATTCACGCAACGGCATGATTCGATCCGCCGCGGAGCGAACTGCGATCAACACACCCATCCAGGGAACTGCAGCCGACATGATCAAAATCGCGATGGTGAAAGTGGCTGCTTTGCTTCAGGAGGGAAACTATCAGACCCGAATGCTGCTTCAGGTGCACGATGAACTTGTGTTTGATCTGCACAAGGAGGAAGTCGACACCGTCGTTCCGGCAATCGAGACAGCGATGAAAGACGCCCTTCCCCTTTCTGTGCCCATCGTGGTTGAATCCGGAACGGGAGAGAACTGGCTCGAAGCCCACTGAGCGCCTCACTGCTCGACCCCCGGGGGCGGCCCCGTCTTCCCTACTCTTTGCGAAGGCGGTTGATCGTATAGCAGAAAACATTACTGCGCAGGCCCTCCGCATCGACGGAAAGTTCGTAGATGTGTCCACCGTCTTTGAGCCCTTCCACGGGTAGATCGACCGTAAAATCATCTACTCTCAGCACCTTGGGAATCGCCACCTTGATCGTATCCAGCTTTTCTCCTCCGTAGGAAGGTCCGTCCTCGTAGCGATAGGATTTCATGCGGTAGGTCCCGGGATCTCTCACACTGTCGGGCACCGGCCCAGTGAAACGGAGTCGAAAGCCATTCGGGGTCAGGCTCATTGTCAGAATATCTGTGACCGATTCCTTTGTTCGAATGATTCGCTGGACTCCTTCGGCAAGGGCACCCCACCCCCGCGAGGTCTGCCCGACATAGAGAGTGCCGCGATCCGGGCTGAAGACGACCCGATTGTTCCCGAGATTCAGTCCGTTTTCATTCCAGAAATGAGTACAGGCTCCCTGGAACTGCCCATCGACTTCCTCCAGCATCAAGCGACTGATACGCTTTCCATTGTTGTCGGGAAGGAGGATCTGCCCGCCGTAGGGCCCAAAGCCGCTTTCAGGAATCTGGATCGGCTCGGACGCGGATCGATTCATAATGTCATGTGGGAGGAGCACCGCTGCTGGCGTTCGCATGGCGCTCCATTCCTGCAAGGAAACCTTCAGTGGATCCCGGCTCGAGTCCCACTCGGGATCCCAGACCAGGCTGCTCGGATGTCCATAGAATTGATTCTTCTTCAGGTGATAGAACGGGGTTGTTGCCCGCCAGTCGCCCTGATTGTCACCAGCCCAGAGGTTGCCATTTCGGTCTCTCAGAATTCCATTGTGCATGCGGAAGCCTTTGCAGAACGGCGTCATTACCCCGTCCGCGTCGACGTGAAGGACCCATCCTTTCCAACTGGCCGCCGAGTAGTTACGCCCTCGACGTCCCGTTTTGGAATAAGTCCCGCGAACATTGTAGAATACAGGTCCGTTGTGGGAGGCTGTCCCGATCGCGAGGAAGTAGCCCCCTTCTCCATCCGGGGTGAGGTGATTGGTCTCATGATAGTTTCCGCTCATTCCCCAGGAAGCATTGAGTGTTTCATACCAGTCAGCAGAACCATCTCCGTTGGTATCTACCAGTCGAGTCAGCTCAGGCATCTGGCTGATGATCACTTCCTGATCACTGACGACATGCATTCCACACGCATTGTGAAGACCACTCGCAAACAGTCGCCATTCGAATTGATTTGGATCCTCGGTCGGCCTTGCGATCAGGACATCACTCCGACGCAGCGCGACGACCAGTTCCCCGGAAGGATTGAATCCGATGGCTCCCACCTCGGGAGGAACTCCTTTCGGAAAAGGAATCGTTTCGAGGCGGTAGCCGTCTTCGGCACGGATCTCTCCGCCTCCGGAGAGCAGAGCAAGGCCAAAAACACAGACCAGTAGGGTTGAGACAGTGTTCATTCGTTTTTCAGGGTTTGCAGGAAAAGAACCAGAGATTGGACCTGATCGTCGGGGATTGGATAGGGCGGCATGTAACCCGGGGGAAAGCTTTCGACCACTTTTGCGGCCGGGTTCTTGATCGACTCGATCAGGTAGGCTTCATCGGCCAGAACAGGATCCTCGACCCCGGTGATCTTCCGTTCCGATCCGAATGTTCCTGCGAATGTTGGCCCGTGCCCGCGCGTCCCATCGGTAGAGTGACAGGCGAGGCAGCCAAGTTGAGTATACAGAGCCTTGCCCCACTCCAGGTTGGGCTTGTCGGTCAAATACTCAGGCTCCAATTCACCGCTGGACGACTCTGACTCCAGCCGCCCCGTCACAGTGACGGAGAAAGTGAGCGGAGTCTCTTTCTCGATCTGATCCCGGTATCCGGTTTCGCGATAGGCCACCTCCTTCGCCCCCTCCACGACATATTGCTTCAAAAAGGTCATCGGTTTCTCTCCCGGAACGATGCGGACGCGAATGGTTGCCTTTCCCAGCCGGTAGATGAACTCAGGCACTTCATCCACAAGGCGGTATCCCGAAAAAGCCGGCGCATGGGATTCCACAAAATCGTCAAGAATGACGAGAGGGTGCGGGCCCCGAGCCAGATAGATCAGCGGTCCATCCAGCTCGGGAAGATAAGCGAAGGGCTTGCGTCGACCACTCTCTGGATTTCCCCAGTAGTTTTCCATCTTGAGAAATCCCCCCTGCCAAGCAAAGAGGAGCCGGCATTCCGTCGTGTCCCAGCAATAGGAAAATCCGGCTCCAAAATTCACTC
The DNA here is from genome assembly GCA_029213265.1 of Verrucomicrobiales bacterium. Taxonomy (GTDB): domain Bacteria; phylum Verrucomicrobiota; class Verrucomicrobiia; order Verrucomicrobiales; family DEV007; genus Arctic95D-9. The sequence continues at coordinate 58,090 of JARGNG010000022.1, forward strand.
CGATCGCAGCGGGGATTCCACGAATCGGATCATCGAATCCATCGACATCTCCCTTTCCAGGACTGTATTTCCTCGCACGATAACTCAGATCATGATTCGCGAGTACTTCCCGGCCCAATCCGGGATCGGGGAAGTATGTTCGCAAAACGAGCGGCTTCTCCGGTGATCCGAGCGGTTCATTGTCAAGGGTGACCCAGCGCTCCTCAGCCCCAAGGGAGCCAACCGCCCACGTCATCGCCACCGTCAGTGCGATCGAAGTCTTTCCATTCATGATTCTATGAAAAGCGGCTCTGCAACAGCGCACAATGGACATTTTTTGCATTTTCATGCATATTTGCGCATTTTTCGATCGATGAGTATCAACAACAATGATGAGGTAGCCTTGGCGATTCGGGTGGGTGTTCCCCACCTTGCTCGCGTGGCCCAGGGCGTTCGTGACTATGCCGACAACCAAACCAACTGGCGTTTCCTGATCAGCCCGGAAACCCACGATCTACCTCCCTGTTCCCTGCGCGGTTGGTCGGGAGCCGGAGTAATTGCCCAATGCAATACTCCAGAGGAAGTTCATACACTCGAGGATCTGGGCTGTCCTGTTGTCAATATATCCGGAGCCCTGCAACAATCCCCCTTTCCCAGAGTGATCAATGACTACCGGGAATTTGGACGTCGATCCGCCCACTTCCTCCGCAAGCGGGGATTTCGCAGATTCGGATTCTACGGTGTCTCCAAAGTCTGGTATTCAGAGGAAATCGAGAAAGGATTCCGGGAAACCATCTCCAGGGAAGGTCTCGCCGTGAATACCCTGAGAAGCACAAGTACCATGGACGCATTCCCCCGATGGGACCATGGTCAGGAGGAATTGGAAGAATGGCTTCTCTCCCAGAAGCCTCCCTTTGCAGTGATGGCGGCCCATGATCCACGGGCAACTATGGTGATCAGAGCTTGTGAAAAAGTCGGTCTGGAAGTTCCTGCCGATGTCGCCGTAATCGGGGTAAACGACGACACTGTCACCTGCGAGACCTGCCGCCCCACGCTCACCAGCATCCGTCGAGGCGGGCACCTCGTTGGTCGGCTCGCCGCCGAGACTCTTCATCGCCTGATACAAGGGTTTCCCAGTGCGCAGGAACAGATCGTAACCCCAGGGCGTTTCATGGAACGCGAATCCACGCGGACATTGGCGATCGAACATCCCTCGCTTGTCTTCGCCGTCGATTTCGTCTCCTCCCATTTTCACGAACCTATCGGTGTGGAACAAATCGCCCTCGCTTCCGGCCAATCAAGGCGATGGCTTGAAGGAGCTTTCCGTCGCGAACTGAACTGTTCCCCGGCCGACTACCTCAAACAGGAGAGAGTCAAAGTAGCCAAGGAGACGCTTCGTGCCAGTCCTGCCATCGGTCGGGGCGAGCTTGCTGCACGATGCGGGTTCAGTGGAACACGGCAACTCAATGCGGTTTTTGAACGGGAAACCGGAAGGAGCGTGAAAGAATACCAACAATCATCCCGCTCTTCTCCCTAGCGATCCTTTCGCCCAATCAGGGAAGCAAACCGGCCTACTGCACCTTCTTTACGAACTGAGCTTTCAGCCCGATCGCGACTCCGTCCATCTTGCACGAGATTTCATGATCCCCGTCGACGAGTCGAATCGGTTTGGATTTCATCCCGCTTTTGAGGGTCTTCGAAGTGCCCTTCAACTTCAGGTCCTTGATCATCTGAACGATGTCGCCATTTTCGAGAACATTTCCAAAAGCATCCTTCACGACCCGCTCAGTTGAACCTTCCTCTTCCTCTTTATCCCACTCGTGCCCGCAGGTCATGCATTCGTATTTTTCCGGGAAATCCAGAATTTCATTCATGGTGCACATCGGGCAGGTAAGATCGGACATTCGTGAGCTAAACCGCATTCGACGGGGTTTTGCAAGCAGGGAAGACGTATCCGGGATTCGCCGGAATGCAGACGGCGTCACCCAATCAACGGGGTTCACACAGTGACCTGCCCCTGTTCACTTTCCCACCGAACGCAAAAAACCCACCTCCGTTTCCGAAGGCGGGTTTTCAAATTCGAAGCGAATCGAAGGATCAACCTTCGGCCTGCTCACCGACCGCGTAGCGCTCGAAGCGGGAGACGGAAACGTCACCGTCGAGTTCGTCGATCAGGTTCTGGATAGTCTTGTCGCCATCCTTAATGAAAGCCTGCTCGAGAAGGCAGTTCGTCGCGTAGAACTTATCCATCTTTCCACCGATAATACGCTCGATGATTTCAGCGGGCTTGTCTTTCATCTGCTCAGCGAAGATTTCCTTCTCTTTCTCGACGAGAGTCGTATCCACTCCGTCCCGGTCTACACAGATCGGCTGGGCTGCCGCAATGTGGAGAGTCAGATCTTTTACGAATGTCTGGAAGGCATCGCTGGAAGTAGTAGCGGCATCGCCGGCCTTGACCTCAACGAGAACGCCAACGCGTCCCTGCATGTGAATGTAGGAACCAACTACCCCGTCACCGGAGAGTTCGTATTTCGCAAAGCGATTCAGCCCCATGTTCTCACCGAGCTGGCCGACTTTGGCCTTGATGAATTCTTCGAGGGTGGTGAAATCGCCTGAGAAATCCTGGGCGAGAAGTGCGTCGACCGTATCGACGGAGGCACCTCCTTCGATGTGATCGATGATCGCCTCAACGAAGGCAGTGAAGTTTTCGTTCTTCGCCACAAAGTCGGTTTCGCAGTTCACCTCAACGAGGATGCCGGTCTTTCCGTCCTCGCTGATGCGGGAGGCGATCACGCCCTCTTTGGCAGCGCGGCCCGCCTTTTTGTCAGCGTCTGCAATTCCCTTCTTGCGAAGAATGGTTTCCGCCTCCTCGAGATCTCCACCGGCTTCGGAAAGAGCTGCTTTGCAGTCCATCATTCCAGCGTTGGTCTTGTCGCGGAGGGTCTTAATCAGTTGAACAGTGATTTCGGCCATAGTATTGGGTTGGGTAAAAATTCAGAAACAGTTGTCTGTACTCCCCGTTCACAAAACTGCCCCAGCATTACTGTGACAGTTTGATCAAAATTCCGGTTACCCGGAGACGCGAACGGGAAAAGAAAAATCGATTACTTCGCAGCGCCGATCACAGGTTCGATCAGCTTTTTGAGGATGACACGGATCGAGCGAATCGCGTCATCGTTCGCTACGATCGGGTAGTCAATGATGTCAGGATCAGCATTTGAATCGACCATGGCAATGATAGGGATCCGGAGCTTACGGGCTTCGTTGATGGCGTTGTATTCACGAGCAGAATCAACGATCACGATTGCGTCAGGAAGGCGATCCATATTCCGGATTCCGGAAAGACGGAGGTGGAGCTTTTCCTTCTCACGGTTGAGAGAGGCAATCTCCTTCTTGCTCATCTTCTTGAAGTCAGGCGACTTCTGGAGGTTCTCCAAAGACTCCATGCGACCTACGGAACGGCGAACCGTTTCCTGATTCGTGAGCGTCCCACCGAGCCAGCGGTGATTGACGTAGTACTGACCGGTTGCTTCGGCCGCTTCGCGAACCGCATCCTGGGCCTGACGCTTGCAGCCAACAAAGAGAACTTTCTTCCCTTTGGAAACGAGATCGGAAAGGTATTTCCCGGCCGAATCCAGTTGCTCGATCGTCTGCTCGAGATCGATGATGTGCACCTTGTGCTTTTCACCGAGGATGTAGTTGCGCATTCTCGGGTTCCACTTGCGAGATTGATGGCCGAAGTGAACGCCGGCTTCGACGAGTTCTGTAATGAGTTCGTTAGACATGTGATGTAGAGTCGGCCCTTATAGCAGGAGTCCGAAAGTAGTTCGAAAAGCGCCATCTGTTATTCCCCCCGGCTCTTGCGAGCGCTCGCTTTTCTGTTGTTTCCAAATCGGATGGTCGGGAGGGGCGGGAATAAACGCCCGAAATGAGTGAAATCAAGAGGAAAAAGGGCGCAGACGGTTTCCCATCTGCGCCCTTCGTTGAATTGAATCTGTCAGCGGAGACCTACGCGGTCTCTTCGGAGGTCTCTTCTTCCGCTTCGGCAGCGTCGCTGTCCTGGATAATTTCGGACGGATCGACCAATTCCTCGACACGGATGTTCCGCGTGTTCTGGAAGCCGGTTCCGGCAGGAATCAGGTGACCCATGATGACGTTCTCCTTGAATCCGCGGAGATAGTCGATCTTTCCAAGAGTCGAGGCATCGGTAAGAACACGCGTGGTGTCCTGGAAGGAAGCGGCAGAAATGAAGCTGTCGGTTTCCAGTGATGCTTTCGTGATTCCAAGAAGGACAGGCTCACCTTCGGCGGGCTTACCACCCTGGCCGGAGATGTCTTCGTTGATGATTTCGAAAGTGGTCTTCTCGATCTGGTCACCCCAGAGGAACTGGGTATCACCAGGATCGGTAATGCGAACCTTGCGAAGCATCTGGCGAATGATGATCTCGATGTGCTTATCGTTGATCTCCACCCCCTGCAGACGGTACACGTCCTGGACCTCGCTAACGAGGTGTTCCATGAGCGCGTGTGGCCCCAGAATCTCCAGAATGTCATGCGGGATCACGGCACCTTCGGTGAGTTTCTGCCCTTTGTGAACCGTGTCACCCGGCTGGACAAGATAGTGTTTACCGAGAGGGATGAGGTGTTCCTCCTGCTCGCCGGAGTCGACGTCGGTAACGATCAGCTTACGCTTCGCGCGGACGGTTCCTCCGAGGGAAACTTCTCCGTCGATTTTCGCAATTTCAGCAACTTCCTTCGGCTTCCGCGCTTCGAAAAGCTCGGCAACCCGGGGAAGACCACCGGTAATATCCTTGGTCTCGGATACTTTACGAGGCGTCTTCGCAAGCTGATCACCGCCGGTTACCTTCTGGCCTTCCGCAACGGAAAGGTGAGCTCCCGTCGGAATCGAGTAGGTCGCCAGCTCGTCGCCCGTCTTCGGATCTACAATAAGAATCTGCGGGTGCAAGTCCTCTTTGTGTTCGATAACGACCAGTCCCTTCGTATTGGTTTCCTTATCGATCTCCGTGTCGAGGGTAATGCCCTGGATCATATCGCGGAAAGCGATCTTACCGGGCTTCTCGGTAATCACGGGAACACTGTAAGGGTCCCAGGTGGCAAGTGTTTCGCCTTTCTTAATCTCAGCATTGTCTGCGATCCGAATGACCGAACCACTGACCACGTTGTAGGACTCAAGCTCGCGCCCGTCCTTGTCGTGGATCGAAAGAGTTCCGTTCTTGTTGAGAGCAACGAAGGTCTTGTCCGGCGTTTCCACCGTACGAAGATTGTTGTAGTGAACCACACCCTTGGCTTTCACCTTGATGATCGGCTGCTTGAATGTTCCCGAAGCAACACCACCAACATGGAAAGTACGCATCGTAAGCTGCGTTCCCGGCTCACCAATCGACTGGGCGGCAATAATTCCCACCGCTTCCCCGATCTTCGCCATCACGTTCGTGGCGAGGTTCATTCCGTAACACTTCGCACAACAACCTCGACGACTCTCACAAGTGAGGACCGAACGGATCTTGAGTTGCTCGTGACCGATGTCATTGAGGCGGAGAGCGACCTCTTCGTCGATCATGTCTCCAGGCGTCACAACCGTCTCTTCGCCGTTGACGACCTTCTCTGCGGAAACACGTCCGTAAATTCGAGTCTTCAGGTCGACGACTTCTTCGTCCCCTTCGTAAATCGACTTCACGATAATTCCGTTCGCCGTTCCACAATCTTCCTCCGTGATGATCACATCCTGGGAAACGTCCACCAGCTTACGGGTCATGTAACCTGAGTCAGCCGTCTTCAGCGCCGTATCGGCAAGTCCCTTACGGGCACCGTGCGTCGAGATGAAGTATTCGAGAACGGAAAGACCGGAGCGGAAGTTCGAAATAATCGGACGCTCAATAATCTCACCGGAAGGCTTGGCCATCAGTCCCCGCATTCCGGAGAGCTGCTTGATCTGCTGGCGGTTACCACGGGCACCGGAGTCAACCATCATGAAGAGAGGACTCGGAAGGTTCTTTCCGTCGTTGTGCTCAATCGTGCGGAAAAGCGCCTTGGTGATCTCGTCACCGGCGTGAGTCCAGATATCAACGATCTTGTTGTAGCGCTCTTTGTTGGTGATGACACCGGCGCGATACTGATCGTTTGCCTTCTGAACCTCGGCAGTGGCCTGCTTCACTTCGACCTCTTTCTCGTCCGGAATAATCATGTCGAAAATACCGACGGAAGTTCCGGAACGACAGGCTTCTTTGAAACCGAGAGACTTGAGAGCGTCGAGAGACTTGACCGTACCTTCCTGGCCGGCAACCTGGTAGCAACGCCAAATGATATCGGACAACTGCTTCTTACCGGCAGTGGCATTGATGAATCCGAGACCCTCCGGCCAAATTTCATTGAAGCGGACACGACCGGCCGTGGTGATAATCACCTTGCGCTCCGTGTCTCCGAAAATACGCCCTTCGGTTCCAAAGTCCGGGTTACGCATCCGGATTGGATCGTGCATGTCGATCGAACGGTTCGCGACTGCGAACTCGACCTCGGTCGTGTCAGCGAAGAGAGGAAGCTTGGGCTCCATCTCCGGGTCGCGGAGCGGAATCAGTCGGCAATACGTCAGGAAGTAGCTTCCCAGAGTAATGTCCTGTGAAGGAGTCGTGATCGGCTTACCACTCGAAGGAGTGAAGATGTTGTTCGGAGCCAGCATGAGCATGCGGGCCTCCATCTGTGCTTCCACGGAAAGCGGAACGTGCACAGCCATCTGGTCACCGTCGAAGTCCGCGTTGTAAGCAGTACAAACGAGCGGATGAACGCGGATCGCGGATCCCTCGATCAACACAGGTTCGAAGGCCTGAATCGAAAGACGGTGCAGAGTCGGCGCACGGTTGAGCATGACCGGGTGTCCCTTGGTCACCTCTTCGAGAATATCCCAAACCTCGGCTGTCTTGCGCTCGATCAACTTTTTCGCGGAACGGACCGTGTGAACGTATCCGAGTTCCTTGAGTCGACGAATGATGAAGGGCTCGAAAAGAACGAGAGCCATCTTCTTCGGAAGACCACACTGGTGAAGTTTCAGCTCCGGTCCAATCACGATGACGGAACGACCGGAGTAATCAACACGCTTACCAAGAAGGTTCTGACGGAAACGTCCGCCTTTTCCTTTGAGCATGTCTGAGAGTGACTTGAGGGCACGGTTTCCGGCTCCTGTGACAGCACGACCGTGACGGCCGTTGTCGAAGAGAGCATCCACCGCCTCCTGCAACATCCGCTTCTCGTTCCGGATAATCACATCCGGAGTTTTCAGCTGGAGAAGATTCTTCAGACGATTGTTCCGGTTGATGACACGACGATAGAGGTCGTTCAAATCAGAGGTCGCGAAACGACCGCCTTCGAGAGGGACGAGAGGACGAAGGTCCGGCGGGATGACTGGAAGCACCTCGAGGATCATCCACTCGGGGCGAGTCTTCGAATAGTGAAAGCCCTGCGCCAGCTTGAGACGCTTCGCAAGCTTCTTCCGAACCTGCTTGGAGCGGGTTTTACCCATTGCCTCTTCGAGTTCTTCGATGACGACAGGGAGATCCACACGGGAAAGAATGTCGCGAACAGCCTCGGCACCCATTCCGGCCTGGAATCCTTCCATACCATACTCTTCCTGGGCATCGCGGAATTCGAGTTCCGTAAGTAGCTGGCCGGGCTCAAGCGGCGTGCTTCCGGGATCGATGACGATGTAGTCTTCGTAGTAAATGACGCGCTCGAGTTGGCGGGCACTCATGTCGAGCATGAGGCCGATACGACTCGGCATACACTTGTAGAACCAGATGTGCGATACGGAGACGGCGAGTTCGATGTGGCCCATGCGCTCGCGACGAACGCGGGAGAGGGTCACTTCAACGCCACAACGGTCACAGACTGTTCCTTTGTGTTTGATGCGCTTGTACTTTCCGCAGGCACATTCCCAGTCCTTGGTAGGACCGAAAATTCGTTCGCAGAATAGACCGCCTTTTTCAGGCTTGAAGGTCCGGTAGTTAATGGTTTCCGGATTCTTCACTTCTCCACGACTCCAGGAACGGATGGTGTCGGGATTGGCTACCGTGATGCGGACGTGATCAAAACTATCGGACTTGCGTTCAAGGCCGAAGATCTCGTCCAGGTGGGTTTCAGAGCTGAGTGTTGGGACTGACACGGTTCTAGATGGCTAAGGTTCGAAAAAAAGTGGGCTGGGAAATAACGAATTAGAGATTGATAGCAAGGCTGTCGGAGAGAATCTCCTCGGGCGAACGCTCGGATGATCCGACGCGAACGTCGAGGCCGAGACTCTGCATCTCTTTGATGAGGACGTTGAACGACTCCGGAGTTCCGGCGTCGAGAGTGTTGTCCCCTTTGACGATGGACTCGTAAATTCGGGTCCGGCCCTGCACGTCGTCCGACTTCACAGTCAGAAGTTCCTGCAGTGTGTAAGCGGCACCATAAGCTTCGAGAGCCCAGACCTCCATCTCTCCGAAACGCTGGCCACCGTATTGGGCTTTACCACCCAGAGGCTGCTGCGTAACGAGCGAGTAGGGACCTACCGCACGGGCGTGGATCTTGTCCTCAACGAGGTGACCCAGCTTCAACATGTAAATGATACCCACAACGACGTCCTGGTAGAAGGCGTCACCGGTGCGTCCATCATAGAGCGTGGACTTACCATTGGTTCCGATCCACTCGAATCCGGGCTTCTGTTGCGCTTCTTCCAGATACTCAACGATCTTGGACTCGGGAATTCCATCGAATACCGGAGTCGCAACTTTAAAGCCGAGTGCCTTGGCGGCGACACCGAGGTGCGTCTCCAAAACCTGTCCGACGTTCATTCGACTCGGCACACCGAGCGGGTTCAGGCAGATGTCGACCGGAGTTCCGTCCTCAAGGAACGGCATGTCTTCCTCAGGAACGATGGTAGCAACCACTCCCTTGTTTCCGTGACGTCCAGCCATCTTGTCACCGACAGAAAGCTTGCGCTTCTTCGCGACGTAGACTTTCACCTGCTTGATGACACCGGGATCCACCTCGTCTCCGGATTCGATCCGGTCGAGTTGACGTTCCCGCTCCATGTCGATATCAGAGAATTTCTGCTCGTAGCTGGAGATGATGTCGAGAATCTTGTTCCGGATCGGGCTCGGGTCGATTTCCACGTTTGAGTAGTTGTCGGCGAGCTTGCGAAGAAGTGTCTTCGTGATCTTGCGGTTTGCAGGAATGATGATTTCACCGGTGCGCCCATTGACGACATCAAGAGGAATCTTTTCTCCGAGGAGAACGTCCGAGAGCTTCTCGGTAAGTTGCTCCGTAAGCTCTTCATGACGCTTTTTGTGCTCGTCGATGATTTGCTTCTGCTGCTTCTGCTGCTCCTTGGGATCGAGACGCTCCTTGGAAGAGGAGTTCCGGGAAGAGACACGGACATCCATCACGATACCGGTGCAACCGGAGGGAACACGGAGAGAAGTATCTTTCACGTCCGCTGCTTTCTCGCCGAAGATCGCGCGGAGAAGTCGCTCTTCCGGAGCCAGCTCCGTTTCGCTCTTCGGAGTGATCTTCCCTACCAGAATGTCGCCGGGGCGAACTTCCGCACCGATGCGAATGACCCCGTCAGGACCGAGGTCCTTGAGCGCTTCTTCACCCACGTTGGGAATGTCACGGGTGATTTCTTCAGGGCCGAGCTTCGTGTCGCGGGCGCCAATGTCGAATTCGTCGACGTGAATCGAGGTGTAAACATCCTCTTTCACGATTCGCTCGGAGATGACGATCGCATCCTCAAAGTTGTAACCGTTCCAGGGCATGAACGCGACGAGCACATTCTTTCCAAGTGCAAGCTCTCCGGCATCTGTGTTCGGTCCATCTGCGAGAACATCACCAGCCTTGATCTTATCGCCGCGGGCAATGATCGGCTTCTGGTTGATGCAGGTTCCGGCGTTTGAGCGCATGAACTTACGCAAAGGATACACGTAGGTCCCTTTGTCGTGATCGCTCTTGAGCTTGAGAGGATTGGTCAGAAACTGAGCCTCGGAACAGGGAAGCTCCCCGTCTTTGGTGATCACGATGATCTCCGCAGTCGCGGCGGCAACAGTTCCATTTCCTTCGGCCACGACCACCGAGCGGGAGTCACGGGCAACCTTGGCTTCCATGCCGGTTCCCACATAGGGGGACTCGGAAATCAGCAGCGGCACACCCTGGCGTTGCATGTTCGATCCCATGAGCGCGCGGTTGGCGTCATCGTGCTCAAGGAACGGAATCAAACTGGCAGCAACCGAGACAAGCTGCTTGGGAGAAACGTCCATGTAGGTCGCTTCTTCCGGAATCACCTCGATAAATTCTCCGAGGTGACGAACGGTGATATGCTCGGTCTGGAAAACACCTTTTTCGTCGATCGGGTTATTGGCCTGAGCGATCAGGTAGCTCTCCTCCTGGTCGGCCGTGAGGTAATCAATTTTCTTCGACACCTTGCCTTTGACGATGCGGCGGTAGGGAGTCTCGATGAATCCAAACTCGTTGATCCGGGCGAAACAACTCATCGAGTTGATAAGACCAATGTTCGGACCCTCCGGAGTCTCAATCGGGCAGATCCGGCCGTAGTGAGAAGGGTGAACGTCACGAACTTCGAAACCGGCGCGGTCACGGTTCAGGCCTCCAGGCCCGAGGGCGGAAAGACGACGCTTGTGAGTCAACTCGGAGAGCGGGTTGATCTGGTCCATGAACTGACTCAGCTGGGAGCGACCGAAGAAATCACGGACGACTGCGGCAAGAGCCTTCGGATTGACCAACTTGGACGGCGTCATGCCATCGAGGTTGATGTCGAACAGAGTCATGCGCTCTTTCACAAGCCGCTCCGTCCGGGCAAGACCGACGCGGCACTGATTGGCGAGAAGCTCACCCACCGCACGGATCCGGCGACTTCCGAGGTGGTCAATATCATCAAGGACCCCTTCTCCGCGGCGGAGACCGAAGAGGTAGGACATCGCAGCGATAAAGTCGTCGTGGGTCACGACGCGCTCGTTCTCATCTACAGGGAGACCGAGCTTCTGGTTGATCTTGTAACGTCCCACCCGGGTGAGGTCGTACTTCTTCGGATCAAAGAAAAGTCGTTTCAGAAGGGCGCGTGCGTTGGCGACGGTCGGAGGGTCACCGGGGCGGAGGCGGCGGTAGATATCCTTGAGGGCCTCTTCCTCCGTAGTAGCCGGGTCTTTCTTGAGCGACTTGATGAGGAGATCATCGTGGGAAGTTTCCACGATCGGGACAGACTTCACACCCAATCCGTGAAGTTGAGCAATCACGGCTTCGGTGAGCGGCTCATACGCTTTCGCAACGACGATGTCACCATCGAGCACGTCTTCGAAAATCACTTTGTTAGCCAGCTCGGCTTCGTCCATCTTCGGATCGATCTTGAGCTTACCAATGTCGTAAAACTGACGGATGATGTCTTCGTCAGTCGGATACCCGATCGCACGGAGAAATGTCGTCGCAAGGAACTTACGGCGGCGACGGCGGCGGTCCAGGTAGACATAGAGGAGGTCGTTGGTGTCGAACTGCACTTCCATCCACGAACCGCGGTCCGGAATGATACGGAATCCGTAGAGTGTCTTGCCGTTGAGGTGGAGGTTTGTTTCAAAACAAACACCCGGTGAACGGTGCAACTGGCTGACGACAACACGCTCAGCACCGTTGATGACAAAAGTTCCGCGAAGAGTCATCATCGGGAGCTCCCCCATGTAGACTCGCTCTTCTTTCGTGCCCGACTCGTCGGTCAGAGCGAAAGTGACATAGAGAGGAGCACTGAATGTCTCGCCATCACGCAAGGCTTCCAGGGCTGTCAGTTTCGGCTCGCCGACTTCATACTTTACGAAATTGAGAGTGAATTTCTCGTCGTAACTCTGGATCGGAAACACTTCCTGAAAAACGGATTGCAATCCCGTCGACATGCGGTCTCCGGGAGCTGTCGCTTCCTGAAGAAACTCCTTGTAGGAATCAAGTTGGACCTCAATGAGGTTGGGAGTTTCGATAGCTTCTTCGATTTTCCCGAATTGCAAACGTTCAAGTTTCTTCGCTGCTGCTGACATATTGGCGATCGTAGGTTGGTCTAAGTTTCGTCACTGCGGATATTCCGTCTCACAAAGCCATTCTGAGCGCGACACCTGTACAGGGGGTAACGCTAAGTAGCTGGAAGCCGGGCCGTCTAACCGCGAGACGACGAAGCCCGACCACATCTAAGTGGCCGGGATTCGACGTCTTTTACTAGGAATTCGGATAGGGTTGTTGCACGCTCTGTGTAATAGATACGTTAAAATCAAGAAAATTCTTATATTTTTTTGAGAAAAATGTTCGGCCCGCCGAAATATTTCGCCCGGACGGGCCGAACATCGAAATTCCCGTTACTTGAGTGCGACGGTTGCGCCAGCTTCTTCGAGCTTGGCTTTGATTGCCTCCGCGTCCTCTTTTGGAGCTGCCTCCTTAAGAGTTTCAGGAGCACTTTCGACAATCTTCTTGGCGTCGGCGAGGCCGAGACCGGAGATTGCTTCACGAACTGCCTTAATCACGGCGATCTTGTTTTCTCCGAAGGACTCGAGAACCACGTCAAAGGAATCTTTTTCCTCTTCTGCTGCTTCTCCACCACCGGGCGCTGCCACGGCTACGGCTGCAGGAGCAGCTGCGCTGACCCCCCACTTCTCTTCAAGAGCTTTCACAAGGTCTGCGACCTCGAGGACGGTAAGTCCACTCAACTGATCAACTAATGCGTCTGTATCTGCCATTTTTTTGGATGGGTATCGTCGCGTCGGAAAGCGTTCCGGCAATTAACATGTTGCGCTCAACACTCGACAAGGAACCCGGTTTTGTTTTTTTTGGGTTTTCAAACAGCCCACCAGGACTGCCCGAAAGATTCTAAAATTCTGATTATCCCTGGTCTGCCTTGGCCTGCATGACACGGGCAAGAGAGGAACCGGGCTCATTGAGCACGGTAACCAACTGCTGTGCAGGCATGCTGAGGACTCCGAGGAGCTGGGCCTGGAGAACTTCCATGGGCGGAAGATCCGCAAGTGCCTTCACTTTGGCTTCATCGAGAAGCTCGCCGTCGAGAACTCCACCACGAATGGCGAGCTTTCCTGCGCTTTTCGAAAACTCCTTGAGTGCCTTGGCCGCTCCACAGACGTCGCTTTCGCCTGTAACGATCGCAGTCTGCCCTTTCAGGAATTCTGCGAGCCCTTCGGGATACTCAGCGGAGTTGGATGCCTTGCGGACAAGCGAGTTTTTTGCGACCTGGAACTTGGCCCCGATTCCTTTGAGCTCTTTCCGCAGAGTCTCGAACTGAGGCACTGTCATGCCACTGTAATCCGCGACCAGTAGGAAGGGCGAATCGTTAAGGCGGGTGAGGATCTCGTCAATAATGACCTGTTTGACTTCTTTCATCGTCTTGAAATGGTTTGGTTATTTCGTTCGGGTTGTATTGACGGGACTACTGATTCCAGCTGGAAACATCCACCGTGATGCCGGGGCTCATCGTTGCGGCAATCGTTCCATTGAGCAGAAAATCACCTTTCGAAGAAGCGGGGCGCGCGGAGGTAACCGAGCTGATGACCGCACGTCCATTCTCAACGAGATCTGCATCTTCAAAGGAAGCTTTTCCAATCGGGACTGAGATATTGCCGTTCTTATCCAGCTTAAAATCAATCTTACCGGCTTTAACCGCTTTCACAGCTGCTGCTGTATCGTCGGTGACGGTTCCGGTTTTAGGGTTCGGCATGAGACCGCGAGGCCCCAACTGTCTACCGAGCTTCCGGACTTCAGACATCGCAGCAGGAGTTGCGATCACTGCGTCGAAGTCCATCATTCCACCCTGAACTTCTTTGATCAGGGAATCGAAACCAACGTGCTCCGCACCGGCGTTCTTGGCTTCTGTGGCCGCCTCGCCTTCCGCGAAGACGAGAACCTTTACATCTTTACCGCTTCCGTTTGGAAGAGGACAGGAACCACGGACCATCTGGTCGGATTGACGGGGATCCACTCCCATACGGAAGGTGATCGTGACGGTCTGATCAAACTTGGGAGCGGGGAACTTCTTCACGAGAGACACTGCCTCTTCGATCGTGTAGACCTTTTCGCTATCCACCAGTTCGGCAGCTTTTTGATATCGTTTGCTTCTTTTATTAGCCATGTGTTTGGATGCAGTTCAAGCGGGCGGCAAGCCCTCCTGCTTTTTGGTGTTTTCGGAGTAACTCCGGAAAATTAATCAACGATCTCGAGACCCATCTGGCGTGCCGTTCCCGCAAGAATCCGGCAGGCAGTCTCTTCGTCGTCGGTGTTGAGGTCGTCCATTTTCTGGTGCGCAACCTCAATCAGTTTTGCTTTGGAAAGAGTTCCGACCTTCACCTTGTGAGGCTCACCCGATCCGGAGGCGATGTTCGCCGCCTTCTTGAGAAGAACCGCTGCGGGCGGCTTCTTCGTAATGAAAGAGAAACTCTTGTCAGCGTAGACACTGATCACGACAGGAAGAAGATCCCCCGCGTTCTGCTGCGTCTGCGCGTTGAACTCTTTGCAGAAGTCCATGATGTTGACCCCGGCCTGACCGAGCGCCGGACCGACAGGAGGCGAAGGATTCGCCTGACCCGCCTGGATCTGCAATTTCAATTGTTGTACCACTTCTTTAGCCATCGTGCTGCTTGTTTAAAATTAAAATCTTACTGACGTGATCTGTCGGACAAGGCCCAACAGGGTTGAATCAGCCATTTTCCACTTGCCAATATTCGAGAGGAACGAGTGTCTCCCGTCCAAAAATGTTTACGGAAACCATGAGCTCCCCTTTTTCTTCGTTGACCTCGGCAATGATTCCCGTCTGCCCCTGGAACGGGCCGTCAGAAACAACTACTGTATCACCAATTTCGTAGGCGATGGCAGGCTTGACGCTTCCTTCGCGCTCCTTGATCTGCTGAAGCATCCCCTCCACCTCATGCATCGGCATCGGCATCGGATGATCCTTGGTTCCGGCGAAGTTAATTACGCCGTCGGTTTCCTGAATGAAATACCAGGTCTTGCCGACGAGGGTATTGTCATCATTCAGGAGATGCATATTGATGATGATGTAACCGGGAAAGAATTTCCGGCTCGCCTCGCGCTTCTGGCCCGACTTCACCTCGGAGACACGCTCCTGGGGAACGAGGACCTCAAAAATCACATCGCCGGCTTCCTCCGCGTCAATGCGACGCTGGATACTGTCACGCACTTTTAACTCCTGACCGGAGAGGACGTGAACGACATACCATTGGTCGTTAGGTGCTGGGATGGTTGGCATCGAATGATAGAGGTTTACGAAAAATGCAAAATCCGGAATTAAAATCCGGTCGTGAGGAAAGTCATGAACTGCCGCATCGCGAAATCGATCGTTGCGACATAGGCACCGAGCAGAACCATGGCGATCATGACCACGATGGTGGAATCAATGAGCTGCTTGTATTTTTTGAATCCCTTTTCCTTGGGATCCCAGGGCCAAGTGGCCTTCTTCAGTTCAGCTCGGACTTCGCCGAAGTATCTCATCAACTTCTTCATCGTTTTCTGCTGCGGGGTTTATCTTTCTTCAGGAAGGCCAAGGTGGCAGGGCAGCCGAGACTCGAACTCGGAACCAACGGTTTTGGAGACCGCTACTC
>JARGNG010000101.1 GCA_029213265.1 Verrucomicrobiales bacterium
TGAATCCGGTTCGGGCCGGGATCGTACAGAATCCGGAGGACTACCGGTGGTGCGGTTATGCGGAGGCGGTTTCGGGAACGCGCGGGGCCAGGCTGGCCCGGGCGGGATTGGGGATGATGTTGAGCGAATCGCTGCAGGATTCCACCTTCCGCGGTGACTGGCGGCGGACGCAGAGTCGCTACCGGCTGTTTCTCTATGATCAGGGCGTCGAACGACCGGCCAATGAGGAAACCGGCGAGCGCGCCCGGAAGGGATTCCGTGAGGAGGAGGTGGAAAAAGTGATTTCGGAAGGCGGCAAGGTGCCGATTCGACGGATCTTGCGTCACCGGGTGAGGTATTTCTGCGATGGAGCGGTGCTGGGGACGGCGGAGTTTGTGAATGAAGTTTTCGCGAGGGAGCAGGAGAGTCGAAAACGTTTTGGAGAAAATCGGAAAACGGGGGCCCGGCGAATGCGCGGAGCGGATTGGGGGGAATTGCGGGTTTTACGGGACCTGCAGAAAGATGTGATTGGGGTTCCGTTCGTTCCCGGTCGGGCTGGCATTTAGGACCACTCTTTTCGGGCGCGGTTCACCTGTCAAAACCATAAAAAAGTGTGAGATCGGTTATGCCAAATAGGCCGGGGCTGCGGCGCTGCAGAACTGCTCGCCTGTTTTTTGTGCCTCTGCCCGAAATTCGCCGTGGAAATGTTTTTTCACACACTGCCCGCTGTAGTGTACTGTCAGTCAAATTATGACGACGATTGTGGTTGGAGCGACAGGAGCGACCGGGAAACTTCTTGTAGAGCAGTTGCTCAAGCAGGGACAGAATGTGAAGGCGATTGTGCGATCACCGGATAAGCTGCCCGAATCCGTCCGGGATCATCCCGGGCTCTCCCTCATTCACGCGAGTGTTCTGGATCTCAGCGACGCGGAAATTGCCGGGCACCTCAGGGATTGTGATGCGGTGGCTTCGTGCCTGGGGCACAACTTGACGTTTCAGGGGCTCTTCGGTCGCCCGCGCAGGCTTGTTACCGATACTACCCGTCGATTGTGTGATGCGATCGAAGCAAATCGCTCCGAGGGGCCGACAAAGTTTGTGCTGATGAATACCACCGGAAACCGGAATCGCGATCTCGACGAACCGATTTCCTTTGCGCAGAAGTGTGTCATCGGGCTTCTTCGGATACTTCTGCCCCCACACGCGGACAACGAAGAGGCTGCGGACTATCTGCGCACGACCTTCGGTCAGAGCAGCCCCGTAGTCGAGTGGGTCGCGGTTCGCCCGGACGGCCTGATTGATGAGCCTGCTGTTTCGGAATATGAATTGCATGCGTCCCCGACTCGAAGCGCGATCTTTGATGCCGGTAAAACAAGCCGGGTCAATGTGGGGCACTTCATGGCCGCACTGATCACGGATCCTGAGGTATGGAACAAATGGAAAGGGCAGATGCCGGTGATCTACAACAAGTCGAATCCCGAATCCTGTTGAGTTTCCCCGCTTCGTTTTCCCTTCTTCCGTCATTGCATTCCCGCGCCCGAAACGAAACATTCGGGGATGATCAAACGATTTTCCCGACGTCTCGGCCTGAAAGTTTTTGCCCTCGGTTCCCTCTTTGGATTTCTTCCCCGCGGAGAAGCTCAGGTGAAATCAAAGTCAAACGAGGATGGAACCCGGCTCGACCGCTGGGACAATACGAATGACCGCATCTTTCTCGGCGGTACCTTTTGGGCCAATCCGATGGAGGACTGGAAAGTCGCCAATGGATGGGCGGAATGTCAGGTCGATGCGGCGAATCGCAGTATCCATTCTCTGACACACCAAATCACTGATCCCGGGAAAGGATTTTCGCTTTCCGTTCGCCTGCAAGCGGCGGAAGAAGGCGGCGGAAAAGGGGGCGCTGGATTCCGGATCGGAGTGAAAAGCGAGCTCAACGAACATCGCAGCAATGCGTTCGCAAAGGGGGGCGTCGATGCCGGGCTCATTGGTGATCAACTGACCTTCGGGAAGAAATCGGTTCGGGTAGCTGGCGGGCCAGGCGGATCAGTCTTTCGGCTCCAACTGGTTGGCATTTCCAAGGATGGGATGATTGCTCTCCGGCTCCAACTGATCGGGGATGACGGATCTTTGCGAAACGAGATTTCTCAATCCGTGAGTGCAAACAAGGTTTTGGGAAATATCGCATTGGTCAGCAATTTCAAAGGTCCGAAACAACGCGGGGAAAAGAAAGGCTTTCGCTTTCAGGATTGGAGAGTGAAAGGGGATGGCTTCTCCGTAACGCCGGAGAATCAGTTCGGGCCATTGCTCTGGTCGATGTATTCGCTCAGCGACTCCCGTTCGGAAGAGGGGTATGTGATGAAGATCAGTGCACTGACCGGTCCCATGGGAGACGGGGATTCGGACGAAGTCGAACTGCATCTGAAACGGGGAGAGGACTGGGAGAAGTACGGAGCGGCCAGGCTTCACAAAGATGCCTGGACCGCGACCTTTCGGATTCCGAAATGGAATGAGAAGGTGGAAACGCCCTATCGTCTTGTCTATCAGGAGAAGGGAAGGGACGGCAGCGAAACACCCAGTGAATGGAGCGGTGTGATCAAGGCGAACCCGGAGGGGCGCCCGCTTCGTCTCGGTGCACTGACGTGTCAGAATGACTATGGATTTCCCTATGCCCCGGTGGCTGAAAACCTGGTGAAGCTCGATCCGGACCTGCTCTATTTTTCCGGCGACCAGCTCTACGAGAGTCATGGTGGATTCGGGATCATACGCGATCCGGCTGGTCCGGCCATTCTCAACTACCTGCGGAAATTCTATCAATTTGGATGGTCCTTTCGGGAAGCGATGAAGAATGCCCCGACCCTCTGTATTCCCGATGATCACGACGTTTTTCAGGGAAATATCTGGGGCGAGGGCGGAGCGAAGATGAAAGATCTCGATAAGGGCGCTTCGTCGAAGGGCGGTTACCGGGAGCCAGCGCGAATGGTGAACACGGTGCACATCACGAACTGCGCTCATCATCCTGACTTCTATGATCCGACTCCGGTGGAGCAGGGGATCAGCGTTTACTACGGCGATATGGTCTATGGAAACGTGAGCTTTGCGATCCTGGGAGACCGCCAGTGGAAGAGTGGTCCGGAGAGGGTGAAGACGGGAAGTGGGCGGGCCGATCATGTTTCCGATCCTGACTTCGACACCAGCCAGCTCGACCTGCCGGGACTTGTTCTTCTCGGGGATCGACAGGAGGAGTTTTTGAAGAACTGGGGAGACGACTGGAGAGGCCACGAAATGAAAGTGCTGCTAAGCCAAACCGTATTTTCGGGAGTGGCGACGCATCATGGAAGAGAGAACGGGTATTTGAAGGCCGACCTTGATTCCGGGGGGTGGCCGCAAACTGCACGAAACAATGCGATTCGGATTTTGCGAAACTCGAAGGCGCTTCATGTAAATGGAGATCAGCACCTTTCGAGCCTTTCTCAGTATGGCGTGGATCAGCAGCGGGACGGCAATTGGTCCTTCTGCACACCGGCGATCGCGGCGGGCTATCCCCGCTGGTGGCGGCCTGACGAAGTCGGCATGCCTCATGAAAGTCGTCCTTCTCATGGGTTGGAGAATACCGGGGAGTATCTCGACGGGTTTGGAAACAAGACCTACGTTTATGCCGTCGGGAATCCTGTCGTCGGGGTCGATAAAAACCGATACAAAAAGGCGCACGAAAAAGGAAGCGGCTTCGGTCTGGTTACGATCGACACCGAAGCAAAGACCTATCGGATTGAGTGCTTCCGGTTTCTCATTGATGCAACGGACGGGAAGCCATCAAACCAATTCCCGGGCTGGCCGGTGACGATTCATCAGGACGAAAATGCGGGAGAGAATCGCCTCGACTGATCTCAACCGGCGAGGGGTCGGGGTTCGGGCTTCTGATCTTCCGGGGAAGAGATCCGATGAGCGGTGGAAGCTGTGATTCGGCCTTCTCGAAGCAGAGCATCTTTTCCCTCCACTTCCCAGTTGTCGAGGACAGAGTCATCGATATGGATTTCGTCGCTGACGCAGGCGTATTCGGGACCTAACACTTCCACTACGGTAGGGTTTCTTTCGGAAGTGGTCGCGTCCTCTGTGTGGGAAGGGATCACGTAGTTATCAACGATCCGGCAATTCTCGCGGTATTGCTCCCGCGAAAGCAGGAATTGGTGAAAGGCTCTGAGGCGGTAGTGGGGAATGGTCGCATACATGTGGTGCGGCAAATGATAATCCATTCCGAAAGGAAAGATTGCGTAGCGGACGAAGGGATTCATTTGAAATACGCGCGTGTTGGAAAGCCAGCCCCGATCCCCGTTTCCATGTTGAATGACCTGGCGAAGGATCAAAAAGAACGGAAGGGTCGTCACGGTCGCACCGTAGAAGAGAAAGGTAAATGCGCGCATCACGAGGAGTCCCGTTGTCATTTGCCAGAACGAAAGCCCGGCCACGATCAGGGCGAAAACCGCAGTCTGGCCGGCAAAGCGAAGGCGTGGATGAAAGACAGGGGCGATTTTCGCTTTCTCATAGGCATCGTGCTGCAGGCTCCGGAGAACGAGAGCATACAGTCCCCAGACGAGTAGTGATCCTGCGGGAATCATCCACGCTTCGCCCCATCGCTGTCCAGCTACGCTGATCGCGATGACAAGAAAGAAGACGGCGATTGCCCCTCGCTCGGGAATTCGATTTCGACCTTTTCCGGAAACGAGATAAGGGCTTTCCGCATGGGTCCCGATGGTGTTGTAGCGAACCCTGACAAGAATATATTTTACCAGGTCGATGAGAAAGATCTGGCGGAACATCATCCAAAGGAACTTCGCCTTCGAGACGGGGAACTTGAGCCAGTGCCCGCTGTCTTTCAGTAGGGCAAAGTCGGGATCCCGCTTCGGGTCGTTGACGAACTGATGATGGGCGAGGTGGTAGAGCCGGAACTGGTGTACCGAAATCAAAATCGGAAAGGCACAGAGAAAATCCCCGGCGAGTTCGTTGAGCTTCCGGTTTTTGAAAAGAGTGTGGTGCACGGCCTCATGGGCTGCTCCGGCCAGTTGATGCTGAGACGCGCCGACGGTGAGAAGTCCGACGATAAACACAGGGATGTTCCACCAGAAGCTCAGTCCCCATGACTCTCTTTCCAGAAAGAAAAGCAGGGCCAGGGCAACGCTGGCGACAATGATGAACCACGCCCTCGCGATGAAAAAGAAGTTGGTATGATTGTCCGTCTCCAGAAACTCACGAAGTTTCTTTTTGACGACGGGATCGCTGCGAAGCAATCTCGCTGCCGTACTCTGATGGGAGTGACCGGTTGCCATGTGCGGGAGAGGAGACGGGTAAGACGAGGGAGGAACTCGAGATTCACCTATCCAAGGGATAGCCAAAAGAAGTGGCTTCGACAAGCCTTGCTACCGATTATTTTAGAGGTCCTAACCAATTTCCGCACGGGAAAATCAGGCGAGCAGCTTTTTCACGACGTGGCCGTGCACATCGGTGAGTCGGAAGTCGCGCCCCTGGAACTGATAGGTCAATTCCTCGTGGTCAAACCCGAAGAGATGCAGAATCGTCGCATGAAGATCGTGGACATGAACAGGATCCTCTTCGACTCCCCATCCGATTTCATCGGTTTTCCCGAGCGTTTGGCCGCCCTTGATTCCTCCACCGGCCATCCAGAGGCTGAACGAATACGGGTGATGGTCGCGGCCCGTGACGGTTTTGAATCCGGATCGATTTTCCCCAAGGGGAGTTCGTCCGAATTCGCCGCCCCAAACGACGAGGGTTTCATCGAGCAGGCCGCGGTCCTTTAAATCCTGCAGAAGTGCGGCGACAGGTTGATCCGAGATCTTCGTGTTGGTTGCCAATTCGGAATCCAGTTTGCTGTGTTGATCCCAGGTCGAGAGAAAGAGGGTCACAAAGCGGGTTCCGCGTTCAACGAGCCGTCGGGCGAGGAGGCAGTTGCGGGCGAAGGAGGATTGGAAGCCCGTTTTGTCAACGCGGTCAATGCCGTAGGCTTCCTTGAGGGAATCGGGCTCATCGGACAGGTCGATCAGGTCGGGAGCCGCCGACTGCATCCGGTAGGCGAGCTCGTAGTTTTTGATTCGACTGGCGATCTCGGGATGGGCAACCGAACTGAACCGCTGGCGGTTCAGTTCATTGACGGCTTCGATGGTTTTCTGCTGCATCTCCGGAGTGATCCCGGAAGGGTTTTCGAGATTGAGAACCGGACTTCCCTCGTTGCGGAAGAGTGCCCCGGAATAGTTCGACGGGAGAAAACCACTCGACCAGCTCGCGGCGCCGCCGGGCAGGCCCCTTCCGAGGGTTGTCATGACGACATACCCGGGGAGATCGCGGGACGGGCTGCCGAGCCCGTAGTTCAGCCAGGATCCCAGGGTGGGCCATCCCCGAAAGGGAGTGCCTGAAAGCATCAACAACTGGCCGGGAAGGTGGTTGAACTGATCGCAGTGCATCGATCGGACCAGGGCAATGTCATCGGCATGTTTGCTGAGGTGCGGCAAGAGGTCTGACATGTCCATGCCGCACTGTCCATACTTCTGGAAGGTTCGGGGGCTCCCGAGAAGGCGGGCGCTTTCTTTTTGCGTGAAGGCAAATTTCACCCCCTCAAGCAGAGACTCCGGCATGGGCTGGCCGTCGAGTTCGTTGAGCTTTGGTTTCGGATCAAAGAGATCCATCTGGCTCGGCCCTCCCTCCATGAACAGGTAGATGCATCGCTTTGCCTTCGGAGCGAAGTGCGGTCCGCGACTCGATTCGGCAGAAAGCAAACCGTCGTCGCGCAATAGAGTGGCGAGCGCGGCGGATCCGATTCCGGAAGAAAGGAATCTACGGCGGGAGGCTACTTCCTGGAAATGGGAGGGATCAATCACGGGTAATGAATTCGTCGAGGTTCATCACGATGCGGGCAAGCGCCGTCATCGCGAGTTCCGGAGACTTGGCAAATTGGGAAAGATCATGATGGGCCGAACGCAAGGTCGCGACTTCGGCAGGAGTGGGCTCGCGGTTGAGACACCGGAGATAGAGGTCCTGCGTCGCCTCCTCGATTCCATTGGAATGATTGGCGGCCAGTTCCTTTCCCAGTGTCTCGGCGCATTCGAAGAAAACGGGATCATTGAGAAGAGTGAGCGCCTGCATCGGCGTGTTGGTGCGGTCCCTTTTTGCGCAGGCGGAACTCGTATCGGGTGCATCGAAGGCGGTCAGCATCGGATAGAGAACGGTGCGTTTTAGAAAAATGTAGATTCCGCGCCGGTATCGATCCGGGCCGGTCGACTCCGGCCATTTGACGCTGCGGCCGACGGCGGTGACGAATTCGGGAAGGGGAGGGTGGACGGCGGGGCCTCCCAATGTCGGTGTGAGCAGGCCGGAGGCCGCCAGGTGAATGTCGCGAATCGTTTCGGCGGGAATGCGAAAACTGTTCTGCCTCCAGAGCAGTGCATTGGGAAGTTCGGGAGACGTGTTGTCGGAGGACTGCCGGTAGGTAGATGACAGGACGATTCTCCGGATCATCTCTTTTCGACTCCAGCCATTCTCTTGAAAGTCGATCGCGAGCCAGTCAAGAAGCTCGGGATGAGACGGGCGCGAACCGTAGGTGCCGAAATCATCGGGGGTCGCAACAATGCCCTCTCCGAACAGGTGACTCCAGATTCGGTTCACGGTGACCCGCGCAGTGAGTGGATTCCCGGGGTCGAAGAGCCAGTGCGCCAACTCGAGACGGGTTCGCTTTTCCTTTTCGGGCATGGAGTGAAGAATCGCCGGTGTTCGGGGCGAAACGGCATCCCCTTTGCGAGTGTAGTCGCCCCGCACATGGAGAAAGGATTCCCGGCGTTTACTCTCCTCCAACTCGACAAAGGATTGGGCCTTCGTCGAAGGCGGTGTGGGGGGATGGGTCAGATGCTTTTCAATGGGGAGTCTCAGTTTGGCCCAGGAAGGATCGACATTCACTTTTTGGGGCAGTGCCGGTTCGGGGTCGGTGGTTGTGTAGATCCGGAGGTGTTGGATGGAATTGCCGACCCCGGATTTGTGTCCGAGCGAAAATTTGAGACGGCTTCCTGCAGGAAGCGTGAGTGGTTCGGAAAGCGAAAAGACAAGGGAGTGGTTTTGATAGGGGCTGGTGGAAATTTTCCACCCATCGGTGGAGGGCTTCAGCACTTCTGCGATATCGCCCCCGTCCTGTTGATCTGCCTGCGCCGAAACGACGACGATGCGTTTGGCCTTGCCGTCGATGATCAGGTCGGGAAAGAACATCGAAAGAATGAATTCGCCGTTTTTGCCCCGGCCCGCTGTCTTCCCTTTTCCGCGTCCGTCTCCAAACGAACCAATCGTGTCGAGTCGAAACCCGGTGATGGTCTGGTCCGTCGCGACCGGTGCTTCGATGAAGTAAGAGACGGTTGAGGGCGTTTTTCCCGATGCGAGAATGGATCCATCATCCTGGATTGTGAGATCCGTGCCGGCTGCTTCGGTTTTGTCGGGAAGAACCGGAATCCAGTTCCCCACTGGCGCGGTTTTTCCCGAAGGCTTGGGACGTTCAGGGAGTCCGCTGAGAAGCTGCTTCAGTTCAGCTTCCCAGGCGGCCTGCTTTTTCTCATAGGCGCTCCATTCCCTGTCGATTCGAATGGAAATATCGGAGGCTTCTGTATTGTTGAAAAAAGCGTAGAGCTCGAAGAACTCTTTCTGCGAAATCGGATCATGCTTGTGGTCATGACATTCGGCGCAGGCGAGAGTCAGTCCCAGCCACGTGACTCCCGTGGTGGCAACCCGGTCGACGACCTGTTTGGTTCGATCCAGCTCCCGGTCCGCGCCCGCTTCCGTGTTCTTCAACTGATTGCGGTGAAATCCGGCCGCGATTTTTTGTTCCTGGGTGGCGTTGGGCAGCAGATCACCGGCGAGTTGTTCAATCGAAAACTGATCAAAGGGCTGGTCCCGGTTGATCGCATCAATGACCCAGTCGCGATAGACCCATGCCCAGGGTCGAAGCGTGTCGCCGAGGTAGCCGTCACTGTCGCCATAGCGGGCGAGATCAAGCCAGAATTTCCCCCAATGCTCTCCGAAATGCGGGGACGCGAGGAGTTCATCGACTTTCGCAGCGTAGGCCTGATCAGGGTTCGATTGGAAGGCTTCGACAAAGCGTGTCACTTCGTCCGGAGCGGGGAGAAGACCGGTAAGATCCAGGTGCAGACGTCGCAGGAGAGTGTGGGGCGGCGCTTCCGGAGATCGTTTCAGATTCTGCCCGGCGAGCTTTTCGTCGATGAAGGCATCAATCGGGGAGCGTCCCGGAGTGACTGCGGAGCCTTCGGGAACGACAGGAATTTGAATCGGCTGAAAAGACCAGTGGTCTTCATCTCCTGCGAATCCGGAAGATACCAGAAGCAGGAGAGGCAGAATCCATGGAGGGCAGGAAGTCATCGTTTCGAATCGTCACCAAAGATCCCTCAATATCGCGGCAATGTCAGTTTTCCCCTCATAGGAATCGCGCCATATTTCCGGATCGGATTCTAAGCGGCTTCGTGATTGGATCACATCCTTATGAATCTCCGCCCGACCTTTCTTATTCTGTTTGTTTTACTGATCGGATTCTCTCTGAGAGCAGAGCACGATGGGAAAATACAGATTCTGCTGCTCGGCGACAGCACTACGGAAGGTTCGATTCCCCGGCTGCTTCAACCGGAGGGGCCTCATTTGGAAACGGTGATGGAGGAACTGCTCGCCGCGAAAGACGGTCTTCCTCCCTGTCGGGTGATCAACTCAAGCCAAAGCGGAGAATACATCCGGAGAATGCTCGATAGCGGGCGCTACCAATCGAATGGAGCGGATTATCCGGGTATCGATTACATCTTCATTCGCTACGGGATCAATGATCGCGCCAGGCTGGAGAATTTCTCGGGGCAGTTTCCGGCTGACTTTCACGAACTCATTGGGATTCTGCGGAATGATCATCCGAATGCGAGGATCATTCCCACGACCGTAATTCCATTTTCCAACGAAGAGGCGAGCCGGGAAATGAATGATCTCATTGTTCAGATCGCCGGGAAGGAGGGCCTCGAGGTTTTTGACTTGTATCCGCTGTATGCAGAGGCGCTCAAGCAGGGGCCGAACATGCTGAACTACCGGCGTTACTCTCTCGAAAACATTCCGGAGCAGTTTTGTGCGTTTGTAAAACCCCGGGTCCACGGAGGAAAGGTTGTGGTGATGGATAACGAGTGGGATGCTTTGTTCGGTCACTTGCCGGGATGGTTCGGGGACCGCCATCCCAACCTGGCGGGCTACAACGTGATTGCCACGGCGACGGTGGACTATCTTGTGCCCATCCTGAAGCAGGCGGAGGAATCGAAGGTAAAGATCGCCCTGGTCGGTGACTCTACCGTCACCGATTCTGCAGG
>JARGNG010000102.1 GCA_029213265.1 Verrucomicrobiales bacterium
GAAAACAAACCAATTTCCAGTTGCCGATTTCGAAATCCCAAATTATGATCCCGCCCCGTCCTTTCGACGGCCCGAATGAGGGGCATTAGCTCAGTTGGTAGAGCACCTGCATGGCATGCAGGGGGTCAGCGGTTCAAATCCGCTATGCTCCATTCTTGGGATATTTACCCAAGATGGTTTAGCGGGTGCCCGCGTATTTCCCGCTCAGAACGCTACTGATGGCAGGATCCTCGCCATTATCAATCGTCGAAAGAACCGAAAGATTCATTTTGAATCGTGTCTCGCCACCTTTGATCGAACTTCGTGCGCGAAACCGACCAACCCATGGTGGCAGATCCGACCCGCGGGCTTTCATGACAAGCCGCCCGCGGTAGGTGGCAGAGCTTCGCCTGCTGCGTATCCTCTTCACTTTCTGCCTGAAATCGAGCACGCCGACACCAAGAGAAATGGTTCCGCGAAGTCGCTTCCCTTTCTTCTTCGGAACCACCACCCGCCCTTCGGAATCAAAAGGCTGCACCGAATCGGGATCATCCACTCGCAGACTGTAGATCAGATCATAGTCGCCCCGATAGGCTCCCCCCAACCGCTTCAGAAGTTGCTTATCAGAAGCCTGAGTCAGATGGGAGTCGAACGGAACCAAAAACAAACCGAGCAGAAACAAGCGGCAGAATGGAAAGCGGAGCAGGCGCATTGATACTACGGTAACCAGCAATATCAATCATTGCAAAATTTCATCCCGTTTTCCACACTGACAACAAATCGGGGGAGAATCAGTTCAACTTCGAGAGAACGGCCGAAGCCAGGTTCAGAACGAGGAAGAATCCGCACATGTCGGTGCAGGTGGTCAGGATGGGGCCGGAAGCGAGGGCCGGGTCGACCTTCAGCCGCTTGAGAAACAGTGGCACCATTCCGCCGAGAAGAACGGATAGAACGGTATTCAGAAACAGAGCACCGCCAATGACGAGCCCCAGCCAGACGTTGTCTTTCCAGACTCCGGCAATCGTCCCGAGAAGACATCCGAGAACAAACCCGTTGAACACCCCGAGGATTCCCTCTTTCCAGACAATTCGAAGATATTCTGTCGGACGGATCAATCCAAGGGTCAGCTCGCGAATACTCACCGCCACAGCCTGATTGCCCGAGCACCCGCTCATGTCGGAAACGATGGGGAGAAAGACAGCCAGGGCGATCACCGCCTGCAGCGTATCTTCATACATCGCGATTACACTCGCGGCGACGAGATTCAGGATAATGTTGGGCCCCAGCCAGGCGAGTCGCCGTCCGCACCGGGCCGCCATCGGCATGGAGCGGAGTTCTTCACCTCCGAGAATTCCGGCAGAATGCAGATAGTCTTCGGTCTGGTGCTCCGCGGTCGCTTCCCTTACCTCCTGGCGGGTGATCACTCCGACGAGCCTCCCCGATTCATTGACGACGGGAAGGCCAATGTATCCTTTTTCTTCGAAGGTTCCCCGGAGAGAATCAAAATTGTCGGACACAAGGACGCATACGGGCTCGGCGATCATGACCGATGTCACCGGATTCGCCCGCTTCGACAGGACCAGGTCCCGCAATCGCAATACACCGCGCAGATTGCCGTCCACCGAAGTGACATAGACATACTGCACATCCATATCCGCGTACCGCTCGGCGTTTTCGCCAAGATCTTTGAGAACGTCACCGACGGTGGCGGTTTCGGCGAAAGAGGCGAACGAGGCCCGCATCAATCCTCCGGCGGTGTCCCAGGCATACTCTGATCGCTCCCGCAATTTCGCTGCCTCATCGCGATCATCGAGTTCTGCGAGAACGGCGTCCGAATCCTCGGTATGCATCTCCCGGAGGAGATCAGCCCCGACGGAGCCCGGCAGCTCTTCGATAATGTCGGCCGCAGCCTCGGATGGCAAATCTTCGAGAATATCAGCCGCTTGCGCCTCCGGAATATTCTCGAGAATTCCGGCCGCTTCCTCCGCAAGAAGGGATTCCATCAGAATCGCCTGCTCTCCACCCGCGAGGTGCGCGAGAGCCAGTTTTTGATCTTCTACGCTAAGATCGGCAAGAACTTCGGCAGCTCCAGCCGCATCGGATGCCTCGATCAGATCGTGCAACTCCGCCCAGGGGCGATCGGAATCGATCGGAGTGTTGGAAGTAGACATGGGAAAGCAGACGGGACACCTATCGCAAAGCCTGACAAATACATCGGGGGCGCTGAGTTTTCCACCAATCAAAACCTACAAAAAAAACGGGCACCCGAAACCGGGTACCCGTCTTGCAGTTCTTCTGAGTAGGAGGAGGTTTACTCAGGAAGAATCACCGAGTCGATCACGTGGATCACACCGTTCGTGCCTTCGATGTCGGTTGCGACGACATTCGCGGCGTCAATCTTCACACCACCGTTAACGACCGTAATGGAGGCTTTGGCACCGTTTACTGTAGCGACCTCACCTGGAGCCACATCAGCTGCCATTACTTTCCCTGCAACGACGTGGTAGGTAAGAATTGCGACGAGCTTTTCCTTGTTCTCAGGCTTGAGAAGCGATTCGACAGTTCCCTCGGGGAGTTTTGCGAAGGCCTCATTTGTCGGAGCAAAGACGGTGAATGGACCTTCACCGGAAAGCGTTTCGACCAACCCGGCAGCCGTGACGGCAGCGACAAGAGTGGAAAAGTCATCATTTCCTGCAGCGATCCCTACGATCGTCTGTTTTTCCTCGGCCTGCACTGTCAGCGCGACGACGGAAAGGGTGGTGATTGCGAACAAGGAGGAGAGTAGCAGTTTCATATTTTTTATTTGGTAGATGTTTGGTTTAGGAGTGGCGATCGAAGTATTCCATCACCGCAGCTTGTTACGCAGCCCCCCCCCAATTCGGCTCGACCTTTCCCAGACGTTTTTTAAACATTATTTAGACACTTCCACGAATTCACCGGTTCCAGCCCACCGCGCCTAACTCCCTGAAAGCTTCGAAACAATCGCCAGATAATTGATTGTTAACCTGTTACTAAAACCACTGCCTGAGCAAAGGCACTTTCTGCGTCCGCTGCAGCTGATCGGGGAGGACGATGCTTTCCTATTTCCAGATTTTCCTTTTTTTCTCCCGCCTTTGTCGTCCTGGCGAGATATCTCGCCATCGTTACGGGACGTGACGCAAATTTTCCAATCCAGGAAAAGGAAGGTGCCCTGCTGAAAGACATACAGGCCACACCTTGATTAATTCGGAATTCTCGCTTCCATTTGCGACCTTATGGATCGTGAACAGAATCTCTCCCGCTTTCTCCAATCCGACGGCCGCACCGTCATTCTTCCCATCGACCACGGAACGATCATTCCGGTTCCGGGTCTCCACCCCAATGAGTTGATTGAGCGACTCAACCCCGTTGTAGATGGCTATGTCGTCAACCTGGGGGTGGCGATGACCGCAGGCGACCTTCTCGACGACAAAGGAGTCTGTCTCCGCACGGACTGCTACAAGCCCGCCTACGGGGACAATCTCGACGAGGGAAGCTACCGGCTCTACGGGGCCGATGAAGCGCTCACCGTCGGGGCCAACGCGATGATGAATATGCTCTATTCCCATCACCAAAATGAATCGAGCATCACCCGCGAGGTGGCGGAACTAATCAGCGAAAGCCTTGAGACGGATATCCCGGTCATTCTCGAAGCCCTCCCCTTCTCGATTGGCCGTCCTGATGACTACACGGTCGAGAATATCGGCTTTACGGTTCGAGCCGCCGCCGAGCTCGGTGCCGACATTGTCAAAACGGCCTACCCGACCAACGGCTCCGTGGAAGAGTTTCGCGAGATTGTGGATTCCTGCTTTGTCCCGGTCATCGTGCTCGGCGGAGCCGCAATGGGAGATGACGCGGCTCTTCTCGGGATGGTGAAAAATGCAATCGACGCGGGAGCTGCGGGGATTGCCGTGGGAAGAAATGTTTTTGAGCACCCGAACCCGCTCCAGATTGCTACAGCGCTCCATGCCATTGTCCACGATGACGCGAGTGTCGAATCTGCTCTGAAGCACGTTTCGTAAACACTGGGGTAATTCCCCCCCTTCCCTCGCCGACATTTGCTCACCTCCCCTTATTCCCTCATGCTCCTCCCCTCACTCCAATACGGCGCCCGTATCCTCCGCACCGCGGACACGCTCCACCTTGCCAAGTTCATGTGGAACTTCGGAGTCAAGGGAGTCCGTTCGGTCAATCTCTTCAAAAAGCGGATGAAGGAGGGAATCTATTTCCCTCCCTTTCTCTACATCTCGATTCTCAACAGCTGCAACCTGCGCTGCCAGGGATGCTGGGTCGACGTCGACAAACCACAGGTCAAAATCGATCTCGAAGATCTCAACAAGATCGTCAACGATGCCAAAGCGCACGGGAATTCCTTCTTCGGGATCCTCGGAGGAGAACCCTTCATGCATCCGGAGCTGATGGACTTCCTCGCAGAACATCCGGACTGCTTTTTCCAGGTCTTCACGAACGGTCAGATGATCACGGAGAAAAAGGCGAAGCAACTCCGCCAGCTCGGAAACGCGACGCCACTGATTTCGATCGAGGGAACGGAGATTGTCGCCAACGAGCGACGGGGCGGCAAAGACGTTCTCAATCGAACCCTTCGGGGGCTCGACAACTGCCTCGACAACAAGCTTCTCACAGGCGTCGCGACCAGCTTGTGCCAGACCAATATCGACGATCTCCTCACCGAGAAATGGCTTCGCGCCCTGATTGACCGTGGGGTTCACTACGCCTGGTATCATACCTATCGTCCGGTGGGACCGCAGCCGAACGAAGATCTCGCCCTCACTCCTGAGCAGGCCCGCCGCGTTCGCGAATTTGTCGTGAACATGCGCACGAAGCTTCCTCTCGGCATCATCGACGCCTACTACGATGGGGAAGGCAAAGCCCTTTGCCCCATGGCGAACGGAATCTCCCACCACATCGGACCGACCGGAGGGATCGAGCCCTGCCCCATCATTCAGTTCGCGACGGAGAATGTCCGCGATGGCTCCATCTACGACAGCCTCACCCAATCCGAATTTCTGAAAGACTTTCGCGAGACGGCCGCCAAGCACACCCGCGGTTGCGTGGTTCTCGAACGCCCTGATCTCGTTAAAGCGCTAGCCGAAAAGCACAACGCAACCGACACCACCATTCGCAAGACCGCGATGGCCGAACTCGAAGCGATGACGCCCCGTAACAGCCAGTGGATGCCGACCGGAGAAGAGATTCCGGAAAAGCACCCTGTCTACCGCTGGGCAAAGCGGGTCTGGTTCAATGACTTCGGGGTCTACGACGGGATGGAGAAGAACGAAGGAGCGGAATAGTCTGGTAATTTTCTAAAAATCTCCCTACAAACAGCGGGGCAAAAACGGCTTGAGGCTTTGCCTTTGAGCCATTTGAGTCCCGTCACTTGACCGGGATTGCCGCCCGGGCTGAATTGACATCGTTGCACCGGCAACGACTCTGTCGATCCCGGAAACGGCCTCCCCCTTCCTCCCTAATGACTTCGTTTGCAAAAGCCCTCCTCTTCCTTTGCCTGGTAGCGGTCACGGCACCTGCCGCCGATCAGGTCGTGATGAATCTGAACGACTCCGGTCCGGGCTCCCTGCGACAGGCGGTCGCCGATATCTCCGCCGGGGAAACCGTGACCTTCGCCCCGATCCTGAATGCCGGCCTCATTCAACTGAGCAGCCCGATTTCCATATCTCAAAGCACCACGATCGATGCCTCCGATCTGCCGGACGGGATCACCTTGTCCGGAGACGTGACCGGCAACGGGCCGACGCCGGACGACGGGAAGATCATCCAGGTTCAAAGTGCCGCCACCATCACCTTTGATTCGCTCACCTTCGACGGGGGCCTCCGGGCAATCGACTGCAACGCCTCCAGCGGCACCCTCGTCAACTGCACCTTTCGGAATCTCCGGGAAGGAGCAGTTTTCGCAGGAGGTGATGCGTTGGCGATCGAACGCTGCGTTTTCGATGGAAATCAAATCGACAAAGGGCACCTCAATGGAGGCGCCCTCTACAATTCTCAGGCGATCATTCTGATCACCAATTCCGAGTTCAGAAACAACAAAGCGGGCGACGGCGAGGGCCTTGGCAACGCGACTAACAACAGTGCCGGCGGCAGAGGAGGTGCGATCCACCAGAACGATGGCACACTCACGATTGATACCTACACCTTTGACAACAATGAGGCCGGCCTCGGCAGTGGCGACGGAGGAGCCATCAGCGCGGTAAACGGGTCCATCACGATCCGCAACTCCACCTTCCACAACAATCGTGCCGGAGTCGGCGGATTCGCCAGTTCGACCGGCCGCGGAGGCGACGGAGGAGCACTCTTTTTCGATTTTTCCGTAGGCACGGTGAAGGTCACTCACTCCACCTTTTCGGGCAACCGGGCCGGAAACGGCGGCGTCGAACCGAATCAGTTCGGCGGTGATGGGGGTGCCATTTATCTTGGTAGTGGCTCCCTGACGCTGGAAAGCACCACCATTACCGGGAACGCGGCCGGGGACGGAATTCTTGGAGCGGCGAGCCTGGGCGGATCCGGTGGCGGTATTTTCATCCTGAGCAACACCGCGATTGCCAAGCTGGAAAACTCCCTCATCGCAGGGAACGAGCGAGGGGTCGGCGAATCCGGCGGGAATCCAAACAACGGGACCGGCCCTGACATTTTCACCGAAACATTCCCGATTACGCAAAGAGGCGTCAACCTGATCGGCTCCAACGAAGGAGTCACCACCATCTTTCCTTCGCCTCAAACCCCCGGCGATCCCAATGCGCATGGCCATCTGGTGGGAACCCTGGAAACTCCATTAGATCCGCGACTCGGCCCTTTGCGGGACAATGGTGGACCGACTCTGACGCACTTACCTCTGATCGGGTCGCCTGCTTTCAATCCCCCGGGAGGCGACGAAAGCTCTTCTTTCAGCGTCGACCAACGGGGCCTCGAGAGAATAATCGCCGGAGTCCAGGATATCGGCGCGGTCGAAGCCCCAAACTACATTGTGATCACGGCCAATCTTCGAGCCGCCCGGCGAGCGAGCCTGCAGCGGCAGATCACGAAAATCAGCAGGAAAGTGAAGTCCGCAAAACGCCGGAAGCAACTGTCCAAAGCGAAGCGCCTCGATAAAAAGCTGCGCAAGCTCAGGCGCGCCCTTCGCAGACTTTGATGCCGCTCTCCCTCGATACGGACGGTGCCGCCCTTGTTCAGGGAGCTTTCTCCGGCGATCCGTTGCACTCCCTTCGCGGGCGCCTTTCTGAAGTGCCCTCCTCTCGAGCCGGGCTGCGCAACCTGGCCTTCGAATTCCCGAAACTGAAAGAGCTCTCCTGCTCCCCTTCCTTTCGGAAATGGCTTCCCTCTCCTGAGCTGGAGCCCGTCCGCTACCTGCTTTTTGACAAGACACCTGATGCGAACTGG
Source organism: Verrucomicrobiales bacterium (assembly GCA_029213265.1). GTDB lineage: Bacteria > Verrucomicrobiota > Verrucomicrobiia > Verrucomicrobiales > DEV007 > Arctic95D-9. Next base: position 7,411 of record JARGNG010000102.1, read on the forward strand.
CCCGTCGCCTGGCATCAGGACCGGACAATTTGCGTCCAACAGCGCATCGACACGCCCGGCTACGGCCCGTGGACCACAAAAAATGGGACGCCTCACGTTGAGCCCCCCGTTGAGCTGCTGGAGAATATGACAACCTTGAGGCTGCATCTCGATGACACCCCCACGTCCAACGGAGCCCTGCGAATCATTCCCGGCTCTCACAAGCACGGAAAACTCACCTCCGAGGAGAACGCGGCGCTCGTTCAAAAACAGGCAGTGGACTGTGACTGCGCAGCCGGAGACGTGTTGCTGATGAAACCACTCGTCCTTCACTCCTCCGGGCGGGCAACAAGCCCCTCCCACCGTCGGGTGATTCACATCGAATACGCGATGCGCTCGATGCTTCACAGGAACCTCGACTGGGCCGAATAGCCCGGTATTGAATGGGCAGCGCTTTGGCTTCCCTATCGCAAACGCGCAGCACTACCACCGCACCAGTTGCCCCTGCCGCACTTCGAGCCTACATTCCCGCCTTCCATGCTCCCCTGGTTCCAGAACGATCAATTCCCTCTCTACCTCGCGCCGATGGCGGGAGTGACAGATCTGGTGTTTCGTCGAATCTGCAAGGAACTCGGCGCCGATGTCATGGTGACCGAATTTGTTTCCGCCGAGGGCATCATACAGGCCGACGAGAGAACCCGTGTCTATACGGAATTCGAAGATACACAACGCCCTGTCGGAGTGCAGCTGTTCGGTGCCGATGGCCCCCGCATGGCGGAAGCGGCAAAAAAAATCATCGATTGGAAACAACCTGACTTTATCGACATCAACTTCGGCTGCCCGGTGAAAAAGGTCGTCTCGAGAAACGGCGGGTCCTCCCTCCTGAAGGATTGCCCGGTTCTGGCAAAGGTTGCCTCCTCCATCGCGAAAGGGGTTGGCGATCAGGTCCCCGTAACGGCGAAAATTCGAATCGGATGGGATCAAAATTTGATCAATGCTCCCGAAGTTTGCCACATTCTCGAGGACTGCGGGATGCAGACAATTGCGATTCACGGGCGAACCCGGGCCCAGGGCTATTCCGGGGAAGCAGACTGGGAAGTCATCGACGAATGCAGCCGCACCGTTTCTGTTCCCGTCGTTGGCAATGGCGACATCACCTCGGGAGTTGATGTCGAGCACCGTCGAAACACCACCGGAGTCAGCGGCGTCATGATCGGTCGGGCAGCCATGCAGTACCCCTGGGTGTTTCGTGACGCGAAACACTATCTCGCCACGGGAGAGCACCCCACACCCGTCTCCATCGAAGAGCGTTGGGAACTGATTTTCAGGCACGCACGAATGCTGATCGAATGGGGCAAGTTCTCCGCCGAGAAGTTCGCAATGCAATCGCTTCGATCAAGGCTGATGGCGTATTCGAAAGGACTTCCGGCCGGAAAAACACTGCGAACAAGATTCTCCACCGTGAACTCCATCAGCGAGCTGGAAGATATTGCGGCAGAGCATCTCGCCCATCTTCAGGCCGCATCAGAGGTGACTTCGCTACTGCCATCATAGTATTCGAACAGATCACCTTCTTCATCGGGAAGAAACAACATCCCCTCGATTTCCTGCCCGCGTTTCTGCAGGAGAGAAAGATCGGCCAGAGTCCGCCCTGATCTACGGATCCGCGCAACACTCTGCTGAAGAAGCTTTCGAATCGACCGGAGCACTCCGGGAATCGCAGCGGCCATGATCAGACCCAGAATAGAAAACGAGACGGCGAAGAATACAGCAAAGCAAGTGGCGGCAGACGGGAGCCAGTCAGTAGGAATTGTCATAACTAACTTAAATATTAACAAATTTTAATAACTTTGGAATCTTTTATTTAAATTTTTTATTATTTATTGCCGCGTTGATTTTCCAGTTGTGTTAACTTGCCTTTTAATGCCGCTTGAATCGGCATCCCCTTGAGTCTTCTCCGTTTCGTTTTACAGTCCTTTTTCCTGACTCCATTTCCGAATTCGAATGCTCGCTATTCTATCTCCCGCCAAGACTCTCGACTACGAAAGTCCCTGCCCTGCTCATCGGGCGACCCAGCCAAAGTATCTCGAGGACGCATCTGAATTGATCACCGTCCTCCGGAAGAAATCACGCTCCCAGTTGAGTGAGCTGATGAACATCAGCGAGAAGCTGGCCGACCAGAACTTCCAGCGATACAAGTCCTGGTCCCCACCTTTCTCGGACGACAACGCACGGGCGGCTCTTCTTGCCTTCAAAGGGGACGTCTATACCGGGTTCGATCTCTCCACCTATACTCAGGATGACTTCCGCTATGCGCAGAAGCACCTCGCAATCCTCTCCGGGCTCTATGGATTGCTCCGCCCTCTCGACCTGATGCAGCCCTACCGCCTTGAGATGGGCACCGCGCTCAAAACAGAGCGGGGTAAGAACCTCTATGAGTTCTGGGGAAACACGCTGACCAAAGGCGTGAATCGGTCCCTTAAGTCCTCGGGCTCGGATGTGTTGGTGAACCTTGCTTCCAAGGAATACTTTCAAGCCGTCGATCCTGTCCTTGTACAGGGGGAAATCATCACCCCTCAGTTCAAGGATCTGAAGAACGGCGTCTACAAATTCATGAGCTTCTACGGGAAAAAGGCCCGCGGCATGATGGCCGACTTCATCGTCCGGGAGCGAATCGAGGAGGCGGCCGGATTGAAGAAGTTCAAGACGGCCGGCTATCGCTACAACGCAAAGCTCAGCAG
>JARGNG010000103.1 GCA_029213265.1 Verrucomicrobiales bacterium
CTTCCCGGATCGTAGGCGTCGACCCAGGCCTGACGCCGATCACCGAGCGCATCGATGGATGGCTTCTGGACTGATTCTCCTTCCTGGAGAAATCCACAGCCGTAGACGGGGACGGCAGCTTTGAATCGATTGTCGAGGGAGGCAACGAGGCAGGTCGAGTATCCTCCCCAACTGATACCGGTGACGGCGGTTCTGTCCGCATCGACCTCGGAAAAACTCCGCAGAAGTGTGTGTGCTTTCATGACGCTGCAAACGGTGTGGTAGGGCCAATCGTCATCGATGTCGCCACCGATGCTGCCGAATTTCTCGGGATGACCTTGATCCAGTCCCCCTTTTTCAAGACGTTTTCGGAGATCGCGTTTGTGCCCGTGATCCGGAGTTTTCTTCCCGGATTTGTCGTAGGTGGGCGCCGGCGGCCGGTGCCCCGACAGGTCCATAGCGATCGCGGCATAGCCTCGTTCCGCCCACATCAGGACCCAGTCGGAAAAGGCGGTGCCACCACCTCCGTGGATCAATACGATGCCGGGAACCTTTTCTCCGTCGGAAAGCGTTCCCATCGTTTTGGGCGAAGCGTAAAACGCGAACACCTCGGTTGGTTTGCCGTCGATCGGTTCGCCTTCGTAGATCAGGGAGTGGATGGGTCCGGTGTCGTCGTCGACGCGGAACTTCGGAACTTCTGTTTTGAGTCGTTCAATGGGCCAGGTTCCGGGTTTGTCCCCGGAGAAAGAGGAGAAGCAAAACGTGAAGAGAAGGAAAAGGGAGGGTAGCAGTTTCATAAATAGAAAGGTGTGAGAACGGGATCGTTTTATCCGAAGACCTCGGTGACCGCCTCGCCACCGAATACCGTGGGTACTTCGTCACGACCGTGATGGTTCCAGGTCAGCTTGTCGGCCCGGAGTCCCAGGGCATGCAGAATGGTGGCGTGAAAATCGTGAGGGCTGACGGGCCGATCGATCGCAACGTATCCGATCGGATCGGTTTGGCCGATGATCTGCCCCCCTTTGACTCCGCCTCCGGCAAACCAGACCGTGTAGCCGGCAGGAGAGTGATCGCGTCCGTTCGCCCTTCCTTCCATGGTTGGGGTCCGTCCGAACTCCCCCGCCCAGACAACGAGAGTGGAATCGAAAAGTCCCCGCTGTTTCAAGTCGGCGAGGAGCGCGGCGATGGGCTTGTCGGTAATCGAGCACATGCGCTCATGGTTCCCTTTGATGTTGCCATGCGCATCCCAACCGCCGATTCGAAGTTGAACAAAGCGGACGCCGCGCTCCACCATCCGGCGGGCGAGAAGGCAGCCGCGGCCGGATTGTTTGGTGGGCGAGGTTTCCAGTCCGTAGGAATTAATCGTATGCTTGGATTCGGAGGAGAGATCGAAGAGATCCGGGGCAGCGGTTTGCAGTTGAAAAGCCATTTCATAGCTGCGAATGCGAGCTTCCAATTCAGGGTGTTGTCCCAGCGAATCGAGGTGGCGCCGATTGAACGATTCGAGGAGACCCAGTTGTTTCCTCCTTGTGGATTCGGAAAGCCCTGCCGGCATGGCCACATCGCGGATTCCTTTCGACGGATCCACCACCGTTCCCTGGAACTGAGGGGGAAGAAATCCGGCTCCCCATCCGGCGGCCTGCGGATACTGCATGCCGTCGGTGTGAAGATTCATCGTTACAAAGGCGGGAAGGTTCTCCGTTTCGCTTCCGAGACCGTAGAGGGACCAGGCACCGATGCTCGGGCGATCTCCCGCCCCGGTTCCCGTGAGTGCGACACACTCGCCGGGACCGTGAACAGGATTCCGGTGCTGCATCGAGCGGATGATACAAAGGTCGTCGACATGCCTGGCGGTTTCCGGAAGTAACTCGGACACGGGGATCCCGCTTTCCCCGTATTGGGAAAACTTCCAGGGCGAAGCCATCAGGTTTTTCAAGCCAGCCCGTTTGATTTTCGGAACCTGGCTCGCCAGTGAGTCAGGCACGTCTTTACCTGCCAGCCTGGCCAGATCCGGTTTCGGGTCGAAGGTGTCGACCTGGCTCGGGCCTCCTGACATAAACAGAAAAATGACATTCTTCGCGGACGGAGAGAAATGCGATCCTTCCGGAAGGGTGAAAGAATCGGAAGCCAGTAGCGATTGAAGCGCGACGGAACCGGCGCCGATTCCGGACGCAAGAAAATGTCTTCGGGAGTAGGAATCGAATTCTGAATATCTCATGTTTTCGCGTCGATCACTCCGTTTTGAAGTTTGAGATTTTGAATCAGCACGGGCATGCAGACATCATGAAAGAGTGTTGCGTGGGTCGAGGCGTAGATGATTCGGTTTGCGACTCGAAACCCGTCCCGGAGAACAAATTCGGCGTCTTGCTTGGAAGAAAGGCCGGGAGGATGGGCGTGCAGGTTTTCCGCTCGATACTCCGCTTCTTCGACGGAGGGGTAGGTTTCCTCACATACAACAAAGGAACAAAAATAGCCCGGCATTCCCTCGATTTCTTTGACCGACTTGACGGATTCGATTCGAATGGTCGCATCGCCGAAACGTTCCCGATGAAACTTCGTTTGTTCGATTTGTTCGGTGCCGAGTGAACGATATCCCCATTCGTCCCAAACCCATTTCTCCAGAATCGGTTCCGCCATGGAGACGGGAGCCAGCTTTCCGCAGGAAGCGGAAATCAAAGCTACGAACGCGGCGAGAAGGAGCCGGGGCAGTGGGAAATGGAACAACATCAGGGAATATAGAGGAACTCGTTTGTGTTCAGTAGGACGGTCGCCGCTTCGGCGAGACTGCTTTCCCGGATCAAGGACGATAACCCCGAGATTTCCTCCGGGGTGGCCTCGCGAAGCAGGGTTTGTTGAACCAGTCGCCTTACTGCCGTGTCAGGGCCGTCTTCGGGCGAGATGTCCGCTTTGATGCGGGACGCGAGTTCGATGGCCCGTTGCTGCATGAACGGGCTGTTCATCATCCAGAGTGGTTGGAGTCCAACCGTGGAGGTCAGGCGCTTGGAGCAACTCGTTACCGCGTTGGCACTGTCGAAAAGCATCTGCTGGTGAGGGAGATTGTCGCGGCGCTGGTGGAGGTAGAGACTGCGGCGGAGAGACTCCTCTGATTCTGTCGTCGGAACGCTCTTCCCTCCGACCTGAAGATCGATGGATCCAGCGACGGCCAGGGCCGAATCCCGAATCGCTTCGGCCTCAAGACGCCGAGGTTTCCACCGCCAGAGGAGGGCGTTGTCCGGATCCCGGGCGGCGTTTTCAGCCGAAAATTCAGAGCTCTGTCGGAAGGTGTTGGATTGCAGAATGAGACGATGGATGTGACGGGTGCTCCATCCGGAATCAATGAGTTCGCTGGCGAGCCAGTCGAGCAATTGGGGATGGCTCGGTTCGGATCCGGCGATTCCAAAGTCTCCCGAGGTGGCCACCAGCCCGGTTCCAAAATGCCCTTGCCAGATTCGATTGACCCAGACGCGCGCGGTGAGGGGATGGTCGGGCGAAGTGAGCCAGTCAGCGAGAGCGAGGCGGGGCTTTTCCGAAACCGTTTCGGCATCCGTTTCTCCGAATGCCTGCGGCCATCGGGGCTCTGCAACGGGGCCGGGGGAGTATACGTCGCCGCGGTCGAGAAAACGAACGGCAACGGTTTCAAGAGATTCCTTCTGAAACGGAAGCGGCCAACGCATCGCGGTAGGGGCAAATTCCAGATTATGGGGTGAAGTGACCGGTGAGTAATACCCCCACGTTTTCGGAAGGGAGGCGAGCCCAGATTCGATCCCGAGGAAGGCGCGCTTTTCGGCTGCGGTCATTCCTCCGGGGACGGACTCGGGACTTACGAGGACCGGCTCGGGGTCCCCTCTTTGACGCCGTGACTCTGTGAGTCGGGATCGTGACCGTTCGAACAAGCCCCAGCGATTTTCGATCAGTTTTTTTGCCTTGGGATCTGACTCTAGCAAAATCAAATCGCCGGGTTGCCCTTTCGCAAAGAACGACATGAATTGGAAATAATCCCATTGGGTAACCGGATCGAAAAAGTGATCGTGGCACTGGGCGCATTCCATCGTCAGACCGAGGAAGGCTTTCGCAGTGGTGTTGGTGATGTCGACGAGAATGTCGTTTCGTTGAATCGTCTTGTCGAGTTCGTTGCCGCTGTAGCGCGCTGCGGCGAGGAAGCCTGTCGCCACGATGTGATTCGGATCGAAGGGTTCGATCTCGTCTCCGGCGATTTGTTCGCGCAGGAATTGATCGAATGGCTTGTCCTCGATCAAGCTTTGAACAACCCAGTCCCGGTAGCGCCAGGCGTGGTCCCGATTTCGATTGTGTTGGTGCCCGTTGCTTTCGGCCCAGCGGGCAACGTCCAGCCAATGGCGTCCCCAGCGTTCTCCGTAGGCGGTTGCGCGAAGCAATTGTTCGGCATACTCGTCGACCTCCGCGGAAGGAATGATCTGCTCCGGAGGCAGGCCCGTCAGAACGAGGGAAACGCGGCGGGTCAGGTCGGAATTATCTGCAGGAGGGGAGGGGGCCAATCCATTTTCCTCCTGTTTCCCGGCGATGAAGGCGTCGACCGGAGTGCGGACCCAGTGCTGTGCGGTCGGTTTGGGAACGGATGGTCGCTGCAAGGGTTGAAAGCTCCAGTGATCACCTGGAACGACCTCCGGTGGTGGATCGACCTCGACGATACGGGAAGGTGGTTCCGGCGGAGTGTAAGCGGGGGGCTTTGGGATTTCGGAGAGTTGAGGTTCCCCGTCGCCGCCAAACAGCTTGGTCCATTGATCCGCAACGAAGACGTCGCCAACGAGAATTCGATCACCGGTTTCCGTCTTTCTGGCGGTAGAGAATCCGACCCAGGAAATGGTCGATAGCGCACTTTCGCTTTTGCAGACAGCATCCGGATCGGCCGGCTTGTCCGGATTCGGGTCGACCCAGAGAGACAGTTCATCAAATGGCTTGTCCGTGCCGGAGACAGACTTTTCAAGGCGGGCGACGACCGTGAATTCGCGATCTCCCTTCAGGTCCGGTCCAAAGGCTTCTCCCTGGGCGGCATAGCGAACCATGAATCTGTTTTTGCCTTCTTTATCGACATGAATGCCCACGTTCGGAACGCCGCCACTGTGACCTGAGGTTTCGACCCCTTCCAACTGGTCCATCCAGAACACGAAGAACTCTCCATCTCCGTCCATGGTTGTATCAATGGAATCGGCAGAATAACGAAGACGAAAACGGGCAAACAGGGTGTCGCCCGTGAAGGCGGAATCGAGTTTCCAGCGAACCGGATTTTGTCGGTCGCCCGTCCCCTTGATCTCGAAAAACGGCGTGGCGACCGAAAGGTCAACGGGACTGGTTCGGGACAATGAAACTTGCTCCGCATTGGCCGCGAGACCAAAGAGGGATCCGAAAATCAGAAAAGGGAAAAACGAGCGCTTCACAATGGAAGCGCAATTGTCTCATAACTACAGGCGAGGCTCAATCCCGCCCGCTCCCCGATTGCGTCACTTCCACTGCCAAACAGAGATGCCCTTGAGAGAGCGTACGAACAGCTTGTCCCCCGCAATACCCAAATGAGCCCAGGTGGAATCTTTCGGGCTCACCATTCGGCGGTCTGTGATCGTAAAGGTGTCCGGGCGGGCCTGGAAGAGCAGTAACTCGCCCTTCTGATCGAGGGCGAGGACCTGGTCGCCCTGGTAAATCATCGACCAGTATTCTCCAAATTCCTCTTCGCTGGACCACACGATTTCACCGGAGGAAAGCGCGAGACAATGAAATTTCTTGTCGCGTCCATGAAGGTAGATGTGATCACCTGCCACTACGGGAGAACCCATGTAGCCTTCGGCGGTTTCGTTATTCCATTTCTGCTTCACCGAAAAACTCCCGTCGTCCTTGGCCTGAACCGAGAAAAGAAAGGCGCCGCCTCCGTAACTCGCCGTGAATATCTTGTTTTCACCGATTGCGGTGGGAGTGAGGATGTTCATCCCCCGAAAGGCTTTCACGGGCGTGTTCCAGAGAACTTTCCCGGTTTCAGGATCAAGTCCCGCCAACTCGAGTCGGGCCTGAATGAGGAGCTGCTGTTTGCCGGCGATCGTAGCGAGGATCGGAGACGAGAAAGCGCTTCCAAACATGGCCCGTTCGTCTTCCATCGAGCGCCAGATGGTTTCGCCTGTCTCTGCATCCAGTTTTACGACGGCGAGTCCGGCTTGCACGTAAAGGTCATTTCCATCGATCAGAGGAGAGCAGACTTGACCGAAGGCCGGGACTTCAGTTTCTTCCCTTTGGGTGAAATCGACACGCCAGAGTTCGCCTCCGGTTTTCGCATTGAGCTTTACGAGAACGTCCCGCATCCCGCCGATGTAAATTGCGCCGTCATGAACGGCCGGGGTACTGCGAACCCAACTTCCATTCTTCTTTGCGAAGAATGGAACCTTCATCGAACCCTCCCACGATTTTTCCCAGACGAGTTCTCCGGTTTCCAGGTGGAAGGCTTTTGCCACTTCGCTGGTTTCGTCCCGAGTCGCGACGGTAAAGACGAGCTCGCCGTCCGTGACCGGGCTGGAATATCCCTCCGCGAGGGCGGCCTTCCAGATCCGGGTGAGGTGTTCTCCCTTGAGGGAATCGGGCCACGGGGTTTCCGAAAAAATTTCGCCGGTTCTTTCCGGTCCGCGCCATTGATTCCAATCTGCCTGGACAGGAGTCCAGACGAGGATCAGGAGTGGGAGAGCCAGTATCGTTCGCAAGAGGTTCATGCTCAGTGAACGACGCGCGAAGACTTTTGGATGTATAGAAATCGAGACTCCTATCTCTTTTCTCTTCTTACGAAGATTGAAGGGAAGGCGCAACGTTAACCGGAAATCCAATCACATTCCATCAACGCCGTCGATCGCTCCGGCGGAGGGAGTCCGGTTTTCCTTTTTCAGGTTGGCGACGATGTAGGTAGGGTCATCATCGAGAACGATGACATCTACCATCGTGCCGGCTGTTTCGAGAAGTTGACGGCAGTTCTTGCTGATGTGCTGGAGTTTGAGCGTTTTCTCGTTGGTTCGGTAGCGTTCGGCAAGTTTTTGAATGGCTTCGAGGCCGGAGTGATCCCAGACACGGGAATCCATCATGTCGATGATAACGACATCGGGATCTTCTGCGGGGGAGAATTCATTGCTGAAGTCCTGAATGGATCCGAAAAAGAGCGGTCCGTGGATGTAATAGACCTTTGCGCCATCTTCGCGGATTTCGGTTTCCCGATGAACGTGATGGGCGGACTTCCAGGCAAACACGAGCGCCGAAACAATGACACCCGAGACCACCGCGAGCGCGAGGTTGTGTGTCACGACCGTGACGATGGAAACGAGAAGAATGACAAAGGCATCGGACTTCGGGATTTTTCTGAGAATGCGAATGCTCGACCATTCGAAGGTTCCGATCACAACCATGAACATCACACCGGTCAGGGCTGCAAGAGGGATTCGTTCGATCAGGCCGCTGGCAAAAAGAACGAAGCAGATCAGAAAAATGCCCGCGGATATTCCGGAGAGACGGCCCCGCCCGCCGGAGCGGATGTTGATGATGCTTTGTCCGATCATGGCACAGCCACCCATGCCGCCGAAGAAACCGGTAACGATGTTGGCAAGGCCCTGTCCGACGCATTCGCGATTACTCTGACCGCGGGTCTCCGTCAGTTCGTCGATCAGGGTCAGGGTCATGAGCGATTCAATCAATCCGACCGAGGCGAGAATGAAGGAAAAGGGAGCAATGAAAATGAGCGTGTCTAGATTGAAGGGAATCGAGAAAGAAACCAGGGTCGGAAAGCCGCCCTTCACGGACGACATGTCGCCGACCACGAGCGTGTCGAGATTCATGCCGATCACGATGAGGCTTACAACGATGATGCCGACAAGGGAAGCAGGAACTGCCGTGGTATATTTCGGAAGAAAAAAGCTGATCGCCATGGTCAGGAGAACGAGACCGAGCATCAGGAAGAGAGAGCCGCCCGCGAGCCAGTCTGATCCCGGGACCGTTGGGGATTCGGTGAACATCGGGAATTGCGCCATGAAGATGACGATGGCGAGCCCATTCACAAAGCCAAACATGACGGGCTGAGGAATCAGTCGAACGAAACGCCCCAGTTTCAGTGTCCCGCAGAGGATCTGGATCATGCCCATGAGAATCACGGCCACGAAAAGATATTCCAATCCCGCGTTTTCGCCGAGGCCCAATTCGACACCCTTATCGTTTCCGATTTTCACCAGTCCGACCATGATGACGGCCAGGGCGCCGGTTGCGCCGGAGATCATGCCGGGACGTCCACCTGCGATGGCGGTAATCAGGCAGACCATGAAAGCGGCATAGAGACCGACCAACGGGGGGACTCCGGCGATGATGGCAAAGGCGATCGCTTCGGGAACAAGAGCCAGTGCCACGGTAAGGCCGGAAAGAAGATCGTCTTTCGCTTGAAGACGATTGCCGAATTTTCGATAGATGAGCTGGATCACAGTACGTGCGGGTTCGGTGGGAAGAAATAGGCCGGAACGTTCCGGCAGCCGGCGCAGAGGAGAAAGACCAGGGGGGGCGGGAAGCCGCCTCCGCGCTTGGAGGAGGCGATATAACGTCGCGGATGGACCGTATCGCAAGTGCAAATTTGGGAAGCCCTTGTCCCCCTTTTGAGCGCGGCTACTCCTCCACGCTCAAGACAAAACGTTGCTTGCCCTGTTTCCAGTTCTCGAACATTCGTCCGGCCTTTTCCTGCTGCTTCTCATCCAGCATCGGTTTCAGCTTCTCAAATGCCGACCGGGTCAGTTCGATGTCCGCCTCGACATAGACCTTTCGATGATCATACCGCTCGTCGAGCGCTTCGTGGATAATCGGGATTGCCTCAGCGATCTGCTCTTCGGTCAGCGCAAGCTGGTTGGCCAGATGATTAACAACGAACTCCTTGGATTCCTCGTCTCTCCATCCTTCGCTGAGAGGGATCACTTTCACGATCACAAGAAACAGAGCCACAGCTCCGCAGAGGGCTCCGGCAAAGAAGACCATCGCGAGGCCGCAGCCTGCTTTCAGTTTGGTTTTTCCGGCCATCATCAAATTTCGACGGGAAGATAAGACGACCAGTGGGCAACAAATCCGCCGATCCCCTCCGGTAACTGACCGTGCTGCTGGGTTGCGAGGAATACGGCGAAACCAATCGCGAGAGGTAGACAAGCGACCGAGAATCGCCACGAAAACCGGGCCACCCAGTCGGCCACCGTCGGGCTGGCATCGGAAAGAGCGGCGCGGAGCCGGGTTTCGAATCCGAAATCAGATGCGTCGCCAAAGGGGGCGTAGTCCCGGGCTCGTTTAAACAGGTTTTTGGTAGGGTCGCTTGTGCTCATGGTTCCAGTCCCAGTGTTTCAAAAATATCTTTCATTTTCTTCCGTGCCCGGTGCGCGCGGACTTTGACATTGGATTCGCTCCAGCCGGTCAACTGCGCCGTTTCTTTCACTCCCCGTTCTTCGAGGTCGAGCAGGGTGATTACGATGCGGTCTTTCGCGTTCAGGTGTTCGAGAAGAATCTGCACCGTCTCCCAGGCATCGCGGCGGCTTTCATTGCGTTTATCTCTTTCGTCAGGCGTTTCCCTTCTTTCCTGCGGATCAACGAGCGTTTCGTTTTCGCGACGGCGGCGATGTTTGCGGAGAAAGTCGTAGCAGCCGCGAATGGTCACGGTCATGAGCCAGTTTTCGAAAGGCGAGTCGGCGCGGTAGGAGGGAAGCCCCTTCCAGATTTTCAGAAAGAGGTCCTGGGTCAAATCCTCCAACTCGGCACGGGATCGGGCGAACCGGGAAGCGCTGCTCCAAACGCGACCGTGATAGCTCTTCGCAAGGTGGACGAAGGCGTCCTCGTCTCCCTGCTGCGCCCGGGCGACCCATTCGGACTCTGTGATTTCAGTTTCCACGGGGTAGCTCGTCCGTTTTGTATCGAAAAAAAACATGTTCTCTGAGAACCGGGGCGCTTCGGCCCGATGGGCTTGGGCCCGATGGGCTTGGGCCCGATGGGCTTGGGCCCGATG
>JARGNG010000104.1 GCA_029213265.1 Verrucomicrobiales bacterium
AACTTAACCATCTCCTGCAAGTGAATTGTTTCTCTAAAGTGCGTCTAAATCCTGATTTCTCGGGATTTCATCCCCTTTTCGCCTTCTTTTTCGATTCCAGAACGGAAACGACGAGAAAAACAACCATTCCAACAGCCACCGTCGCGAGGCCGAAAAGAAACTCTTTGGGCTTCCCTTGAATCTGAAACCAGAGCACATAGCCGCTCATCAGGGCAAATACGAAAGGTGTTACCGGGTAGCCCCACGCTTTGTAGGGACGAGGGTGATCCGGCTTCCGAATGCGAAGGTAGAAGATTCCGAGGACCACGAGCAGGGAAGACATGGTCAGGAGTGCCTGAACGTAGTGGATGAGTTGTTCGAAGGTAGCAGAGACCAGAAGCACGATTACGATGACGCTCTGGACAAGGATCGCAAAAGCGGGGACGCCGTTCTTGTTGGTTCCTTTGAGCAGTGAAAAATGGGGATGGTCCCGACCGATCGCAGCGGAAACCCGGGGCCCGGCCCAGACCATGGAGCTGATCGAGGAGATCAAACCAAAACTGATAAGGATTCCCATGACCCTTCCTCCGTTCGGCCCGAGAAAAGACTCCGCGGCAATGAGACCGACTTCCGGCTGGCCTTTCATTGCCTCAATCGGCGTTGAATAGAGAAACGAGGCATTGATGAAGAGATACAGCCCGGTGACGAAAATGGTGCCGATGAGGAGAGCGAGCGGGACATTTTTTTCCGGGTTCTTGACTTCATCCATCATGTAGGTCGCCGCATTCCATCCCGTGTAGGCGTAGAGAACGAAGACCAGTGAAATTGCAAAGGACTCCGATTTGATCAGATCGAAATCACCGTCTTGCGGCAGAAAGGAAATCGGCTGCCCCGTTCCGAGAAGAAAGCCGAGAAAGCCAAGCACGAGAATGAGGACGACTTTCGCGTAGGTGAAAACCTCCTGAAATCGCCCAATGAAGGAGATGCGCCCGAGGTGGACGAGGGTGACGAGAATCACGGCCGGGATGGAAAAGTAGAGAACGAAGAGCGGCACTTTTAAACCCAGTATCGAAATCGGCTCTGTCAGTCCGAGAATGCTGCCGAGATATTCGCCGAGGAGGCTGGCATTGAGAGCGATGGGAGCCGCGAAACCAACAGTCACGGAAATCCATCCGGCAAGAAATCCAAAAAATGGATTCCAGGTCTCACTGAGAAGGTGATACTCGCCTCCCGACCGGGGGAACATGGAAGCGATTTCGGCATAGCAAACCGCGCCACAAAAAGAGATGACTCCTCCGGCGAACCAGAGAAGGAGAATCGGAAATCCCGAAGGAATTCCAGCGACCTGAAAGCCGAGACTACCGAAGACTCCCGTCCCCACCATGTTCGCGATGACGATGGCAGTGGCAGTGAGTAGACCAACTTTGGCGGCAGGATTTGTCATCTTTTGAAAGGAGGCTTGGATGGAAACTTCAAACTTCAAAGTCTCACGAGTTCTGATCCAAAGTCGAGCGGGAAAGTCGGGGCCGCCCGGGTTCGGGTAGCCGCGCTCGCAAGAGCGTGGAGGCGGTGTTCGCTGTTTTTCGACGGCAGCTGCGGGGTTAGCTCCGCTTCACTTCGTGATATTCCAGTGCCCATTCCCTCATGAATCGAACGCGATCGGGATCGATGCGGTAGAGAATGAATTCGGGGTTTTCAGGGCTGCCGAGATACTGCTTGAGGAGTGGATTGCTTTGCCAAATGTCCGCGATCACTTCGGCGCCGGTTTCGATAACCGCTGTCCCCGCAATGCGAACCTGGTCGTGATCGGCGGACAGGTAGGCAAGCTCAACAGCGGGGTTGGCCGCGATTTCGGCGGTCTTGTGATACGACGCAAGATTGGCCACAAAGACGGTGAAATCGTCGTCCACCCGAACCGGAGAGACGGGACGGACACGGGGTTTGTTTTCCTCATCCACCGTGGCCAGCATGGGGAATCTGGCCGTTCGGATCACTTCGTGGGACAATTCGGTGAGCTTCGTTGGGTCGACTGGTTCAGGGCGTGGTTTCATGCAAAAATATCGGGCGGATAGGTCGAGTTCGTAGTAAACACAGTTTCGGTATGCAATGAAACGCCTCATTCTGATTTTTCTTATTCTGGCGCTCCTTGTGATTGTCCCGTTTCTGATCTGGGGCAGTCACTTGGAGGAGTCAATGTCGCTGGATCGGACGGTGGAGTCCATGCGTTCTGCGGGCGCCTGGGCGTGGGCGGTCGGGCTGGGATTGCTCATCATCGATTTGTTTCTGCCTATCCTGGGAACTGTTGTGATGTCGGCGCTCGGCCTTGTTTACGGATGGTTCTGGGGCGGCCTCCTCTCTGGCCTCGGGTCGGTTGGGGCGGGTGTCCTTGCCTATGGCCTTTCGAAACGTCTTGGTCGCCGCGCCACGATTTGGCTCACGGGGGAGAAGGGACTTGAGGAAGGGGAGAAGCTCTTTTCGGGAGAAACGGGGGGGTGGCTCGTCGCACTGTCCCGGTGGATGCCGGTGCTTCCGGAGGTCGTTGCCTGTATGGCTGGGCTAGCCCGGATGCCTTTCGGCCGATTTTTCGCGGCACTTTGTGCGGGCAGCCTGCCCATGGGATTCGTTTTTGCCTGGATCGGGGCAAGCGGGGAGGAACAGCCCGTTTTGGCGCTCGTCTTGAGTGCCGGTTTACCGCCCCTGATTTGGGGGATTTTCCGCCTCATCTATCGGGGACTGCGGTAGCCTTCGAGCCGTTCCGCCGCTGAGAGAAGGCTGGTTATTTCCCGCCGTTTTGGTATAAGAGCAGGCATGGGGGAGGAAAAGTGAAGTTTTGGGGAGAAAAGGCGGCTAAAATGGTTCTCAAAAACGAGAGGAAACCATGGGATTTTCTGCTTGGCTACGTTTCAAATCCGTTGCATGTTCCCCGACTCGGAACGCCCCTGAAACCGCGCGAGTAGAGACAGTTACATGAGTTTTCTGAACGGCCTTATCTGGAGACCGGTCACGATGCTTGCGATTATCGCGGCAACGGTGGCCTTCGGATCCGTGGGCCCTTCTCTTTTGCGTGGCCAGGAGAGTCTCGATCCCATGGATATCTGGTATCGTGGTTTCCTTCTCGTTCAGGCGGGGGAAGAGCTGGAGGCGCAGCGGGATTATCTCGGCGCCCTGAATAAGCTGACCGAGGCCAAACCGCTTTTCGATCACCTGGGGCAGGCCTATCCCGAATTTCAAACGGAGATGGTTCGGGAACGCCGCCATCTCATTGAAGAGAAACGGGATACTCTCAAGCAGTTGATGCGTGCTCCGAAGCAGGCGCAGCCGCCGGCGCAGATCCCTCAGGCCACGCCCGTCAATCCGGAGCAGGGCTATACGATTCCGACGCCTCCAATTGGAAATGGCGCCCCGACCCGCAGCCGTACTATGGAGATCGAGAATCCAAGTCGTGAGGTTCTCCTGCCGAGTTGGGAGGACGGATCCAGTTCCGTGATCCCCCAGAACAGAGCGCCTGGGATGCCGCAGGTTCGAGTTCCCAGTCCCGGCGAAACGGCGAATTCGATCTACGTTGATTTAAAAAACAAGGACGAGACGGTCGAATTCCTGAAGCAGGAAAATCTGGAACTCCGCATGGAGCTTTCGAAAAGGAAAGCGCAGTTGGAGACGGTCCAGAAAGATCTCGTCGAAGCACAAACGAGTCGAACGAACCTAATGCAGGAGATCCGCGATGCTCAGCAGAACGGCGGGGGAATCGGAGCGCAGCAGAAGGTAGAGAAACTCAAGTCGCTGCTCCGCGACGCCACCGACCAGTTACAGAAGGCGACGGATCGAAACGCTCAACTGGTATCCGCGCTCGGGCATTCCCAACAGGAGATGGAGAAATTGCGCAGCCGCCTCGCAGAGGTTGAACGGGAGCGTGATAATCTTGCCGAGGTCGTTCGCGGGGAGGGGAACGGTGGCAAAGCGCTCAAGGAGCTGATGGACCGGAATCGTGAACTCACCGCTCAACTGGATCGGGCGGAGCAACTGGCGACCAGTCTCTCCGAGTTGAACAAAGAGAAGGACGAGGACATAACGATGCTCAAGTCGGAGATTTCCAAGATCAAATTTGAGCGCGACAGCCTTCTTGCGGAGAACATGAGGCACCAGCAGAGCATCGAGCAGTTGCAGCGAAAGCTCGAGTTACTGTCCGATGGACTAACGGCGGAAGAGCGGAATGCCCTTTCCTCGGCCAGTCCGGTGGAGCGACAGGAAAATGAACTGCTTCGGTCGATTGTCTTGAAACAACTCCGTCGACAGGCGCAGATGAAGCAGGCCAAAGAACTTCTGCTTCGGCAATTGGACAGGATCGGTTCCCGCTCGGATACCTTGCTGAGTCTCGTGGAGGATATGGCGAAGGGTTCGCAGCTTACCGAGGAGGAGAAGAAGCTCTTCAAATCACCGCAGCTTCAGGAACTCGTCAATGCAGCGATGGGAGAAGTGGAAAGCGAAGAGTCTCCCAGTGAGGTGGCCCCGAATATGCCGCAGTCGGTAGGTGGCAGTATTTCCGCAACCCTCGTCGCCCCGGGCAACGGAGCTCCGGTCGACGGGGTGATCAAGGAGCAGAAAATCATCGTGGAACTGGCTCAGCTCGACAAATCAGCCCGCCTCGATTTCCAGGAAGGTCGTCATGCCGAAGCGGAGGCGGGATTCCTTGAATATCTCCGGTACCGGCCGCGCAGCGTCTCCTGTCTTTGCAACCTGGCTGTGCTCAAGATTGCTCTCAAAAACTACTCCGAGGCCGAGCAATATCTGGAACGGGCCATTGCCGTCGAAAATGAATCCGGACTCGCCTACTACCTGCTTGGTCGCACCTATTACCTTCAGGGGAAACTCGATGAAGCACTCGGAAAACTGGAGTCGGCGATCACGTACGATCCGCAGAACGCGAAGGCGCACAATACGGTTGGAGTGATCTCCTCACAAAAGGGTTGGGTCGAACGGGCAGAGCGCGCCTTTACGAATGCCGTTTCGATCGATCCGAAATACGGCGATGCCCATTTTAATCTCGCTGTTCTCTACGCCACCCGCGATCAGCCGAATCCCAAGGCTGCCGAGAAACACTACTTCGAGGCGCTTCACCTGGGAGTGCCAAGGGATGCTACGATCGAGGATTTTCTCAAGCAGGCGGAAGCCTCCGGGGAAGCGATTGGTATGCGTTAACAGCCCCGGCTTTCCGAAGACAGTTTTCGCAGGCCATTTCCCCTCCTTCCATTTTGAAACACGAGATTGATCACCCCAGAATCGAAAAAGCCGTTCGCGAGATTTTAATCGCCATCGGCGAGGATCCGGATCGGGATGGATTGAAACAAACTCCGGCCCGGTTTGCCCGATTCTACAGCGAGATTTGCAGTGGAATCGGCGAGGACCCGGTTGATCACCTCGACAAGACATTCGATGTGGATCACGATGAAATTATCATCGTTCGGGACATTCCGTTCTTTTCTGTGTGCGAGCATCATCTCGTTCCTTTTTTCGGGAAAGCTCACGTCGCCTATCTGCCACGCGAGCACGGAAAAATTGCCGGTCTTTCAAAGCTGGCCCGGCTTGTCGACGGCTACGCAAGACGCCCGCAGGTCCAGGAACGTCTCACGGCACAAGTCGCCGACGGCATGGAGAAAAAGCTGCAACCACGCGGAGCGGCCGTCGTCATCGAAGCCGAGCACCTCTGCATGTCGATGCGTGGAATCAAAAAGCCGGGGACCAGCACCGTGACCTCATCGATGCGGGGGATCTTTCGGGAGAATCCTTCTTCCCGCGAAGAAGTGTTGCAGTTGATTCTCGCGAAGCGGTAGCAACTCGGGTCTGTCCGGCGGAAAGGTCCGATCGACCTTGGGGTAAAGGAACACGTAAGTTTTTCTTCGCTTGCTGGTGAACCTGCCCCGGTCGACCACAAGAAAGTCTTACGACTTCCTCTACTTCCTAGGAGTCTCCCCATTCCACGCCGTGTTCGGTAAAGAACTCTTTCAACTCTCCCACATCAAAATCAGCCAGAATCGCATCCCCTCCGTCCGTATGCATCGATAGAGTGGGAGCATAGGTCTGTCCGGAGATTTCCTGCATCTCGCGAAACTTGTCCGGATTTCCAATGACGTCGATTTCTTCAAAATCAATTTCCTCTTTCCTGAGAAAGGCGACGGCCTCGACGCACCAGGGGCATCCGGGTTTGATGTAGACTTTGAGTTCGGGTGATTCGGTCATAACTGTTGGGGGGCTTTATTTTGCGAGCGCTTTCAAGGCGGCTTTGGCTTCCACCTGCCTCGGCTGGTAGCCTTTCTTTTCCAGCATATCAATGACGCTGTCTTCGCCGGCAAGATGGGCGGCGCCGACGAGAAAAAGAACCGTCTTCTCCCCGGCCAGTGCCTTCTCTATTTTGGGAATCCAGTTGCAGTTCCGTTCGGTCAGGAGAATCCGCTTCACCTCGGGGTGCTCTTCCATTTTGCTGACGACGAGTTCTGCAATCTTTTCCGGATCGCCACTTTTCCAGGCGGACACGATCTCGTCCAATGCCGCTGAGCCGATTTCGGCATCGTCAAGCGTAACCTCAATCAACTCGGCGATGGTTTCGACCTTGATTTCGTTGAAGCGTGAAATTTGATACTCCGCTGTTTCGAGGCCTCGACTTGGCTTGTTGTCCTGCAGGCACTTCTGGTAGTAGGTTGATTCGAGGCCAAGTTCAGGGTTCGCGCCACTGCGAACCGCTTCAATCGAACCCAGCGTAATGAAGGCCATTCCGGGAGAGAATCGGTCGAAGATGGCGGTTGGCATGCCGACCTGCTCCAAATAAGTCGTGAGTTTGTTCATGACCTCCTCGGGAAGCTTTTCGCTGAGTGTTTCCCCCTCGGGCAGCGTCCCGAGTTCGGCCAGTTTTACTGCCGTGGCAGGATCCATCATCGTCTTCATATCGATTTCGAAGACGAGTTCGTCGGCTTTCTCATAGACCAGGTCGAATGCGGCCGGGATGGGAAGATCCTTTTCCCGAAGGAGATGAACGGACCCTGCCAGATAGACAGACGAATCCTTGTCGGTGAGTTTCCAGATAGGGGCCCTCGAGGGAAGGTCATCGGCGGCAGCCATACTGGCTCCTGCCAGCAAGGCGGAGCTCAGAAAAGAGGCAAAAAGACGGGAGAAGGGAAATCGGTTCATAAAAGGGAGCGGGATGTCGCCTCTCTTTCCGGAATGACAGGCAGCGATGATGATGCTTTGATTCCATCGCAACCTGATCCGTTCAACCAGAAAGAAATGAAAGTATCCTCAACCTCACCCGTCGCCATTCTTCTCTCTATTTCGTTCCTGCTACCCGGACTCCGGGCGGGTGATTGGAAAAAGCATGTCGTTACGGAGGCCGGGAGAAACAATACCGCGGTCGCGGCAGACTATGACGGGGATGGGGATGTCGATGTGATTACGAGTTATCCTGGGAAGATCAGTTTGTTTTCCGCCCCGAACTGGGAGGAGACGGTTTTGCACCGGTTCCCGAAAGCAAATGCGACCTGCATTCACAGCGAGACTTTCGATATTGACGGAGACGGTGCCCCGGATTGGGCCGGAGCCGAGGCATTCGGAAAACCTTTCTGGCTGGAGAACCCCAATAATGGAGCGGGAGCCTGGACTGCCCGCATCATTGATCACGACATTCGTGGCATTCATTGTATCCTCAAAGCGGACGTCGATAAGGACGGAAAGTTGGATCTGATCATCAATAATTTCGTTCCTGACGGTCCCCTTGGCGATTCAGTTGCCTGGTTCCGGATTCCGAAAAAGCTCAAGGATGCGCCGCAGTGGGATCGCTTTGTCTTCGCGGATAAAACGGCACGGGGAGGCAGCCACTACTTTGGGTTTGGTGATGTCGACGGCGATGGTTGGGGTGAGATCGCGATCGGGGCAAAAGGGAAACCTTTCGCGGATGGAAACTGGTTTGCCTATTGGACGAACCCGGGCAAAGACGGCGTTGAGGGATCGTGGAAGAAAACGGTGATTTCCGAAAATCAACTCGCCGCAACGAACATCAAGACCGGTGATCTCAACGGCGATGGAAAACCCGACTTTCTCGCTTCCCGGGGCCACAGTGCCGGTGTGCTCTGGTTCGAAGCGCCGGATTGGAAAGCGCATGAAATCGATCCTGATACGAAGTCCCCCCACAGTCTCGTGCTCGATGATCTCGACGGTGACGGGGATCTCGACGGAGCGAGTTGCGGCTTCGAGAGCCGGAAGGTGGCCGTTTACGAAAACGATGGGAAAGGAAATTTTACGATCCATGTTCTTGATGATGCCCAGGAATCCTACGATTTGCGCTCGGTCGATATGGACGGCGATGGCGATCTTGATCTACTGAACGCCGGAAGGGCGACGGGGAATGTGGCCTGGTATGAAAACCCCCAGAAGTAGGTTTTCAGAATATGGTTGAAACGCTCACTCTCGCGACGGTCTGGTTGGCGATGGGAGCGTGGACCTGTGGGATTTGTCTGGGGTGGGATACCAGCAAACAGGTGGCACGAGGTCTGTGGACGCTGGGACTTCTTTCCTATCTCGTCCACATTTTGTGCGCCTATGAAGCCTTCTATCAGTGGAGTCACGAAATTGCCTGGGAGTCCACGGCTCGCGACACAGAGGAGGTGACAGGGTTCGATTCAGGAGTCGGTCTTCTCGTGAATTTTGCGTTCGGTGCGTTGCTTGCGGTGGATCTGTTTTCCCAGTGGCAGAAGGGCGAGCGAAAGTGGGCTCGTTTTGTGGACAGCCTCGTCCTTTTTATGATCGTCAACGGAGCCGTCGTGTTTGGGGACGGGCCGGTGCGCTGGTTCGGGGTTTTCCTGACACTCGCGATCGGAATCACGATTTGCTATCGGTCTCGATACCGAAGGATCAAAGCTCGAGAAAATTCTTGAGCAGCTTTTTTCCCTCCGCCGTGAGAATGGATTCGGGGTGAAACTGGACTCCGTGAACCTGAAGGTCCTTGTGCCGAAGCCCCATGATTTCGCCTTCTTCCGTTTCCGCGGTGATTTCAAGACAGTCGGGAAGTGTCTCCCGCTTTACGATGAGAGAATGATACCGCGTTGCCTCGAAGGGGGAGGGGATGTCTTTGAACAAATACTCCCCGTTGTGAAACACCGGTGAGGTCTTTCCATGCATGAGCCTGTCAGCACGGATCACTTCTCCTCCGTAGACCTTGCCGATGCTCTGGTGCCCGAGGCATACGCCGAAGATGGGCATTTCCTCTCCAAATTCCTCAATGACCGCGCAACTGATCCCCGCCTCGGTGGGAGTGCAAGGCCCGGGAGAGACGCAGATTCGGGATGGCGCCTTTTCCCGGATTTCGTCGAGGGTGATCTGGTCGTTGCGATGGATCTCCATTTCCACACCCAGCTCTCCAAAGTATTGAACCAGGTTGTAGGTGAAAGAATCGTAGTTATCGATGACCAGTAACATCGCGCCGAATCTACGGGGAGGTCGGGTGCCGGTCAACTGGAACACTCTTTCGCGGGATTG
>JARGNG010000105.1:0-5352 GCA_029213265.1 Verrucomicrobiales bacterium
GGTTGCCGAAGGTCCGGTCCGCCGCGATCTCGTCGGGAGGAAGGTGATTGTGAAAGTCGAGGATCGGCTCGTCTTTGGCAAAGTGGTGGTAGAGCTCCTTTGCCGCCTGCGACTGCAGCATGAAGTCATCGTGAATGAAAGGGTCAGACATGGGGGAATTTTGGCGAGGGATCGGGAGAGGGCAAGGAGGTAGTGGAGGTTTGTATGCCCCACTAAATGGAAGTGGCGGTTGAAAACCGCGCCCTACCAGAACGCGATCGCGCAGACCAACACGGCCACTCCATACGCGACGCCGGCGATCATGCCGAGGCGGTAGCGTTTGTCCTCTGCGAGGACCCATTTGATCTGGTCCCTCATTAAGTAGGGCATCCCGACCCAGAACATTCCTTTGACGGCGATGACGTAGGCAAAGGCGACAATGAGGAGCCTTGTCTGGGGCTCTTTGAGAAAGGCCGATTCCAAAATGGGTGCCGCCGCGAGAATCATCAGGAAGCCGAGCGCACGCACTGCGACGAACTCCTTCACGTAGACGATTACCCCGATGCAGACGCCGATGATGACCATCTGGACCGGCTTCTCGATCTTGAAGAACTCACCGAGATCCATGCAGGACCAGATGATGAAACCCCACGCGAAACAAACGATCACGAGGGGCACCCCAATCTGCTCATTTCGCGGGTATTTCTCGAGAAAAGGCTTCACGATTTCCGGCTTCAGCAGGGAAAATCCATGAGAGAGGATCAGCCACAGACCGATCAGGATTCCCATGATCTGGAGAGGAATGCCTGGGTCGTAGAGAAAATCGTAAATCGCCTGCATGCGGGTGGGGGACTGTCGAAAGGACGAGGTCGAAAAGACTCGGGGAAAAAAGCCTTATTGCAAGACAGGATCTCCGTAGAGGGTGTAGCCGGTGCTTTCGGTGATTTTCACATCAAAGATTTCTCCCGTCATGCGATCAGGATCGCCATCAAAGATCACGATGCGGTTGGTCCGGGTCCGCCCGGTGAGGCGTTCCTTGTTGTAGCGGCTGGGGCCTTCGCAGAGAACTTCCTGGGTCGAGCCGATCAGCTCGCTGTTTTTGCGGGAGACAATTCCGTTGACCAGTTCGAGCAGATCCTGGTTCCGCTCCTCCTTGACCCGTTCGGGTAGCTGATCCTCCATCTCTGCGGCGGGGGTGTCTTTTCGCTGGGAATAGCGAAAGACGTAGGCCTGATCGAACTGCACGTGCTCGACCGCCTTTTTCGTTTCCAGGTAGTCCTCTTCGGTCTCGCCGGGAAAGCCGACGATGACGTCGGTGGAGATCGCGATTCCCGGTCGGGCTTCCTTCATCTTGTCACAGATATCGATGAACTTCTGCGCCTTGTAGGGACGATGCATTCGCCTGAGAATCCGATCCGACCCCGATTGCATCGGGAAATGAACGTGATCCACCAGTTTGGGAAGGTAGGTGAAGGCTTCAATCACATCTTCCTTGTAGCCGATCGGGTGGGGGGACGTGAAACGGATCCGCTTGATGTCATCAATCTCATGAACGGCTTCGAGCAGTTGTACGAACGGACTCTTGCCATCGACCTTGGGAAATTCGTGGCGGCCGTAGAGGTTCACAATCTGGCCCAGCAGGGTCACTTCGCGAACTCCCTGTTCGCCGAGTCGTCTGCATTCTTCGACGATTTCCGCGATGGGACGTCCCCGTTCCGGCCCGCGGGTGTAGGGAACGATGCAGAACGTGCACTTCATGTTGCAGCCCTGCATGATGCTGACGAATTCGCTCACGTTGTAGTCCTTTTCGACATGGTCGCGAATCGTGTTCTGCGATTCCTCCTCTTCGTCGATGTCCACGATGGTCCGTCGCAGGTCGTCCATCTGCTTTTCCTCCCGGGCCCGCATCAGGTCGACGACATGATCGACAACACGATGATACTTCTGCGTGCCCGCGACGAGGTCGACGTGGGGGGACTGTTTGAGCAACTCTTCGCCCCGACTCTGAGCCATGCAGCCCATAAAGCCGTAGACGATGTCCGGATTCCGTTTCCGGAATTTTCCGAGATGATTCATCCGGCCGATCGCCTTTTGCTCGGCCTGGTCACGCACCGAACAGGTGTTCATCAGCATGACATCGGCATCGTCGGGCTGTGGCGTGACCGTGAATCCGCGTTCGACGAACATCTGCGCGACCTGCTCGGTGTCGCGCTCGTTCATCTGGCATCCGTAGGTTTTGAGATACACTTTCGGCATGGCTTCGCTGGGGTACCCGGAAAAGGGGCCGAATCTAGCCGCGATTTGCGCTGGAAACAAGGGGCGGGGCGTCTATTTTCGAGGGTGAGTGAAACGGAAGACCCATCGGAGCCTGAGATCGCGGAAGCCATTCCGGATCAGAAAATTGATCCGCCTGCTCCGGTTGAGCAGTTGAAAGCAGCCCTCGTCCTGATTCCTGCCCTGGGGATCCTCTGGCTTGTGATCCACTATTTGCCTGGATTCGGTGACTGGATGGGGAAACTGAGTGATCAAGTCGTCGGAGAGGTGACTGCGGGAGGTACTTCCGATGAAGAGGAAGAGGGGGGGAAGGAGGAATCCACGCCCTCCACCGCGTCGCCCGATTCCGCTCCCTCTCCCGCGACCGACTACCGTTCCCAAATCGTCGAGCAGATGGGCGGACCGGATCGGGTCGAAGTTCGCCATCTCGCCCTTGCCGACGACGAGAAGAAAATGGTCGCCGCGCTCCAGGTGATCGATAACGAGGGGAATAGCCGGCTGATCGAGGTCTTTTTTGAGCGCGACGAGTTTGGCCGGTACCTTTCAACCGGGGATTCCCCCGTCGATCAGCCGCTCAAACTCTGGAAAGAATGAGCGGGGACCGGTCGACGCCTGGAGGAAGCTCTGGATGATTCACCAGTAGATCGGGAATCGGCCTGCCATCGCCGCGGATCTTCCCGCGACTGCGGGAACTCGTAAATTGCATTGAACTTCATCCTTCGATTTCGATAGAGTTTCAGCCATGAAACGTTTTCCCGCTGTCTTCGCCGGTTTTCTTTTTCTCTCGACTTCATCCTTCGCCGAAACGGTGAAAGACCGGGAGGGGGCCGTCCGCAAGGATGCCGAAAAAATGGAGGAGAACTCCCGCTGGATCTACAACGACATTGACGCGGGATTTGCCGAGGCGGAGAAAACAGGGAAACCACTCATGGTCGTTCTGCGCTGTGTTCCCTGTCTCGCCTGCATGGGAATCGATACCGAGGTTCTCATCGAGAATCGCGATCTCACTCCCTTGATGGATCAGTTTGTCCGCGTCCGCGTGATCAATGCCAATGCTCTCGACCTTTCACTCTTTCAGTTTGACTTCGACTTGTCTTTTTCGGTTCTCTTTTTTCACCCTGATAAAACCATCTACGGACGCTTCGGATCCTGGGAGCATCAGAAAGATTCGCAGAACCGGGCCACGTCCGGATTGAAACAGGCGATGGAGCGAGTCCTTGCTCTGCACAAAGGTTTCGAGAACTACAAGACGGCTCTTTCCGGGAAGAAGGGGAGCCCGATGCCTTACCAAACGCCGGTTGATATGCCGCAACTGAAAGGGAAATACCGGTCCGAACTCGATTGGAACGGGCAGGTTGTCAAAAGCTGCGTGCACTGTCACCAGATTGGAGACGCCGCCCGCCTCGCGATTCGGGACCGCGGTGAGACACTCCCGCTGGAGTTGATCGCTCCCTATCCCGCTCCCGAGGCAGTGGGATTGACGATGGCGCAGGATGCGGTGACGACGATCGAAAGCGTCGCTCCGGAATCCCCGGCTGCGGCAGGAGGGTTTCAGAACGGGGACCTGATCCAGTTTCTGAAGGGGCAGCCTCTCATCTCGGTAGCGGATATCAGCTGGATTCTTCATGAGTCAGCGGAGGAAGGCGAAATCACCGCCACCGTCGTCCGGGCGGGGCAGAAAATGGAACTGGTTCTGCCTTTGTCAGGCGACTGGAGAAAGAAAGCCGACATCTCCCGCCGCGTCGGAACCTGGCCGATGCGGGCCATGGCCTTCGGGGGAATGAAACTGGAGGCGCTTGACGAATCCGCTCGTCGCCGTGCCGGAATTGAGGACGGCAAGCTCGCCCTCGAAGCCATTCACGTGGGCCAGTACAACAAGCATGCGGCTGCCAAAAAGGCCGGGTTTCAGAAAGGCGATATCATCATCGAGGTGGGCGGGTCCGACGAAGCCATGACCGAATCCTCATTGCTCACCCGGCACATGCTGACCCGGAAACCGGGAGAAAAGGTGCCGACCGTCGTGCTGCGCAACCGGAAGCGGGTTGAGTTGCAGATGCCGATTCAGTAGGGCCCGGCATTCGCAATCCTGATGCCATGTCCGACTCTTTTGCTTTCCGCACCTATCGCTGGGAAGGCTTCGTCTTCAACGTCATCTGCGCAGTCTATTTTCTGACCCTGGCACCGAAAGTGGTCGATGCGGGCGACTTTGCGATGCGCGGCGGGCCGGGAACCGTGGTATGGCTGGGTATTTTGCTGATCACCATTTCCCTGCTCGAGATCTATGCCTTTCCGACGAAAATGCGATTCGTCCGCGAAGCGGCCGGAGAGCAGGGGGATCAGCCCGGAAACGGGTTTTGGCTCTGGATGTTTCACTGCGTCATTTCGGTGATCCTTCTCTTTTTGATCGCCGGATCCTTCGGAGTTCGGATCGAGGGCGAAGACAGCGAGATGCCGGGATGGCTCGGCGCCCTCATTCCTGTTGTTGTGATCAAGGAGCTGATCTTTCTCGGGTTTGTCTTTTCGATGAAGGAAGAGAAGGACGATCGAAAGCCCGATCCCCGCTACCGGCGACCTTCCGGGAAAGAGTGGTTGGTTGATTTAATCCTCGTTTGCTACGCCTGCATCGTCTGGTCGGCGACCTGGGGAGCGATCACGAAAGGAATGTCGATGGAGCGGGAAGATCCCGTGATGTTTGTCGTAAACCTCTTCGTGAGTTCGCTTCTCTTTCTGATTTTTTACCTGCCCCTGCGGATTCCCTACTGGCTCGAGGAAATGGCCCAGGTGAAAACAGCAGCGGATGCCTGGAAACTGGCAGCGTCGGTGCTGATCGTTCTCGTGCCGGTGATCGCGATGTTTCGGTAGGGGCTTGTAGCCGGTCTCTCCGCTTCCTCGCCACGCCGCGGCAGCCGCGCCACGGTAGCCGCGCTCGCAAGAGCGTGGGGGATGCGGGAAAGGACGTCCATTCCACCGTCTTGCGACGGCGGCTACTTCCCGGAATTCTGCCTTTCGTGCGGCAATCCTGTAGCCGCGCTCGCAAGAGCGTGGGGGATGCGGGAAAGGACGTCCATTCCACCGTCTTGCGACGGCGGCTACTTCCCG
>JARGNG010000105.1:5452-9419 GCA_029213265.1 Verrucomicrobiales bacterium
GCAGCTACTTCCCGGAATTCTGCCTTTCGTGCGGCAATCCTGTAGCCGCGCTCGCGAGAGCGTGGGGATGCGGGAAAGGACGTCCATTCCACCGTCTTGCGACGGCGGCTACTTCCCGGAATTCTGCCTTTCGTGCGGCAATCCTGTAGCCGCGCTCGCGAGAGCGTGGGGATGCGGGAAAGGACGTCCATTCCACCGTCTTGCGACGGCGGCTACTTCCCGGAATTCTGCCTTTCGTGCGGCAATCCTGTAGCCGGTCTCTCCGAGGCCGGAATGTGCGATCTTCAGAAACAGCGCGCCCATTCCGGGGTCGCAGACCCCGGCTACAGACCCCGGCTACAGACCCCGCTCCGGCATCGCGGGCCTTCCTGCCGACGTATTCCCTGCCATCTCACCAAGAAAATGGGACGCTATCAAGGGGTTGCCAAGTGCACGCAATTTTGAAACACTCCCGCCTTCCCAGTTATGAGATTTCTCTATTCCTTCCTCACCCTTGCCCTGTTGCTTTCTCCGGTGCTTTCCCCGGCCGAGACACCGCAGGCGCAGTTCATCCGCATTTCCATTCCCGGAAACAGTCGCATTCTCACGCTCGCTGAAGTCGAAGTGATCAGCGGAGGCAAGAACATCGCTCCCTCCGGGAAGGCGACCCAGTCCAGCATCTCCGCCGGTGGGGTCCCCGAGCGCGGGATCGACGGCAACAAGGATCCCGACTACAACAAGGGCGGGCAGACTCACACTTCTCAGGGCAAGGATGCCAACAACCCCTGGTGGGAGCTCGATCTCGGTTCACAGCAGAAGATTGAAAAGATCCAGATCTGGAATCGCGATACGCTTTCCGAACGTCTCGACGGATTCACGTTGGAGTTGCTCGACAAGAAGCGGCAGAAGAAGCTGGAAAAGAAGGACATCGCCGCCCCGGTGGGCTCGGTTGCTTTTACCTTCGGCTCCGAAGAATCGGAGGTGGCCTATTTCGACGCCAAAGGCAAAGCCCTCCCAGTTCCGGTCAAGCCCGAGCGTGTCCCTGACGACTACCGCGATCCGAGTCCGTTTGCGTTTCAAAAAGCGGATCAGATCGCCATCATAGGAAACGGTCTCGCCGACCGGATGCAGCACGACGGATGGATGGAAACCTATCTCCAGGTTGCGAATCCGGACAAGGACCTCGCCTTCCGGAATATGAGCATTACTGGCGACCGGATCGACCGCTACCCGCGCCACAAGGGGTTCACCGAAATGAACGACTACCTGCGTCACGTCGAGGCGGATGTGATATTTGCTTTCTTCGGCTACAACGAGTCTTTCGCCGGACCGAAAGGAATCGAGGACTTTGAAAAGAAACTCGCCGATATGATCGAACGCTATCGGGGGATCAAATCGAACGGGGAGAGCTTCGCGCGTATCGTGCTGTTCAGTCCCATCGCCCACGAAGATCTGGAGGACCCGAATCTCCCCAACGGAAAGGCAAACAATCGTCGACTCGCCCTCTACACCGCCGCGATGCAGAAGGTGGCCGGCCACGAAGGCGTTGCCTTCGTCGATTTGTACGGCCCGACCAGGGCACTTTACAAGAGCGAAGAAAAGCCGCTTACGATCAATGGGGTGCACTTGAATGAGCACGGGAACCGACTTGTCGGTCAGGTGATCGCGAAAGCTCTGAGTGGTTCCGCGAGCGAGGACGAGGCTCTGCTCAGCGCCACGCGCGAGGCGGTTCTCGATAAGAATTGGCACTGGCACAATCGGTATCGTGCCGTCGATGGAAACGATGTTTGGGGCGGACGTTCCACCCTGAAGTTCGTCAACGATCAAACCAATGCGGAAGTGCTCCAGCATGAGTTGACGATGCTCGACATCATGACCGCGAACCGTGACCCGCTCGTCTGGGCGAAGGCGAACGGCAGTGACTGGAAGGTCGACGACAGCAATGTTCCCGAGCCGGTTCCCGTGATTTCCAATGTCGGCGGAGGAAGCAAGAGTTCCAACGCGGAAAAAGAGGGCAGTCTCGAATACGTGAGTGGCGAAGACGGACTCACTCACATGACCGTTCCGGAGGGTTTCGAAATGAACCTCTTTGCCGATGAAGAGCAATTTCCTCAGCTCGCAAATCCTGTGCAAATGCAGGTCGATGGAAAAGGTCGACTCTGGGTCGCCGCGTGGCCGACCTATCCGAAGTGGGAGCCGCTCAAGGAAATGAACGACGCTTTGCTCATTCTTCCCGATGACGACGGTGACGGAAAAGCGGATCGATGCATCGAATTTGCGAAGGTCCACAACCCGCTCGGTTTTGAATTCTGGAATGGCGGGGTCATCGTGACCTCGCAGCCGGATATCATTTTCCTGAAAGACACCGATGGCGATGACGTCGCCGACGTGCGTTACGTGCTCTTCCAGGGCACCGACAGTGCGGATACGCACCACGCCGCGAACAACCTGATCATGGGGCCCGATGGCGGGATCTACTGGCAGAGCGGGGTTTTCATGCAGCACAACCACGAGCACCCCTGGGGGCCGTCGCTTGAGGCCAGTGCCTCGGCAATGTATCGCTTTGATCCGCGTCGCTACACGATCGCGTTTCACGCCAACAACTCTCCCAACCCCCATGGAATCAGCTTTGATCGTTGGGGCTATCACTACGCCAACGATGGCACGGGAGGTCGTTCCTACCAGGTTCGGCCGGATGGCGAAGGCTTTAAAATGTTTCCCCTATTAACCAAGGAAGTTCGTCCGGTGACGGCGGATGAGATCGTGGGAAGCTCTCATTTTCCGGACGAGATGCAGGGCAACTTCCTGGTCTGCAACACAATCGGGTTTCTCGGTATCAAGCAATACGAGCTGCATCGCGATGGTTACTCGGTGAAGACTACGGAACGGGGAAAAAAGGGGCAGCCGGACAAGGAAATTACGATGGAATACAAGCTCGGCGAGGTCTGGGGAACGCCGACCGATGAATTGCTTTCCAGTTCCGATAAGAATTTTCGCCCCACTGATGCCGTCTTCGGCGGCGATGGTGCGTTGTATGTATCCGACTGGGCCAATGTCATCATCGGGCACATGCAGCACAACATTCGCGACCCCAACCGGGACAAGCGTCATGGCCGGGTCTATCGCATGACCTACCCGTCGCGTCCGCTCCAGAAGCCGGTTGCCATCGATGGGGAATCCGTTGCAGCCCTGCTCGATAATTTCAAACATCCTGTGGTTCACGTTCGCCACCGCACCCGCGTCGAGTTGAGCGAGCGCGATGCCGACGAAGTGATCCCGGCGGCGAAGAAGTGGGCGGCTCAGTTCGATCCGAAGAAGAAAGAGGATGCGATTCCTCTCCTTGAAGCTCTCTGGCTGCACCAGCAGTTCAACGTGAGAGACCGGGATCTTCTCGATACGGTCCTCGGTTCAGCTGAGCCACATGCGGTGATCGCGGCGAACACGGTGAAGCATCACTGGGACGTGGCTGATCCAACGAAAAATGTCGTGACCAGCCCGATCGAGCAGCAGGAGGAAAAGCTGGACCTGGAAATTCCGGAGCACTTTTCCAAGGCGGAGATCGAGATCTACAAACTGGGGGCGGAAGTTTTCCATCGGGACGCTCACTGCGTAACCTGTCACCAGGCGACGGGAGAGGGACTTTCCAGTGGGGAAATTCACATGTATCCGACGCTGGTCGACAGTCCCTGGGTCACCGAAAACGAAGAGCGATTAATTAAACTGACGCTGAACGGACTCTGGGGACCGATGGAAGTAGACGGGAAACTCTACGATCCGTCGAAGGGGGTCCCCCCAATGACCGCTTTCAAAGATGTGCTCGACGATAAGGAGCTTGCAGCCGTTTTGACTTTTGTCAGGAATTCCTGGGGCAATAAAGCGTCCATCATCTCTCCGGAGAAAGTGGCCGAAATCCGCGCCGCGACCAAAGGCCAGCAGATGTTCTATAAGCCGGAGGATTTGTTGAAAGCGCATCCGCTGGAAAAATAGA
>JARGNG010000023.1 GCA_029213265.1 Verrucomicrobiales bacterium
CCGGTTCGGACGCTGCCAGGTCATTCCGCTCGGTCCGATCATTCGCCATGTCGTACAGCTCCCACTCCTGGCCTTTGAAGCTGACCAGCTTCCAGTCGCCGTCCCGCAACGCCGAGTCACTCGTGAATTGAAAGTGCAAAGGTCCACCCCGATCCAATTCACGCCCCTCAAAGATCGGACGAAGGGACACCCCTGATACCGGGCGCAACTCACGATTCGGATAGCTGTCCGGAATTTTCGATCCGGTAATGTCTGCCAGGGTCGGAAGCACGTCGATCAGATGAGCCGGCGTATCGACGATCGCACCCGGCTCCGTCCGAAGACCGGCCGGCCAGTGCACGATACCGGGCGTGCTGATTCCTCCCTCATACTGATTCTGCTTGTAGAAGCGAAAGGGCGCGTTGCGGGCCCATGACCATCCGGTGGAGTCCGCCAGGGAAATGTCCCCGTTGGTCGGTTCCACATTCAGGAGAGGCTGCTTGCGATCGTAGGGGCAGGCCCCGTTATCGGAAACAAACAGGATCATCGTGTTCTCCAACTCCCCGTTCGCCTTCAGATCCCCGATCAGTCTGCCGATCTCCTGATCAACCCGGTCAATCATCGCCGCCAGCGTCACCATGCGATTGATCTCGTATTCCTGCTGCCAGGCAACCATGTCGTCCCACGCGCGAACATGGGGCGGACGCGGGCTCGGTTTCAAATCCGCCGGGAGAAGCCCCAACTCCTTTTGCCGGGCCATTCTCTGATCCCGGATTTTGTCCCAACCGGCATCGTAGCGACCTTTGTATTTCGCATAGTCCTCCGGCAGAGCATGGAGAGGCGCATGCGGAGCATTGAATGCCACGTAGAGGTAGAACGGCTGCTCCGTCTTTCGGGATTCCTCCAGAAATTCGAGTGCATAGTCCACATCGGCAACGGTCGTGTAAAAGTCAGACGCGGGCACCTTCCACGGCTCTCCATTGAGCCGGAACGTGTTGTCTCCCTTGAAAAAATTGCAGGCCCCGCTGAGATGGCCGAAGTAGCGCTGGAATCCAAAATCAGTCGGCTCCTTTTTGAGGTGCCACTTTCCTGTCATCGCCGTGAAATAACCGGCATCCCTGAGTACTTCCGCCGAAGTCACCCCGTGAGACAACGCGACGTCACCTGCCGCGATACAATACTGTCCCGTCAGGAGGGAAACGCGCGAGGAGTGACACTTCGCCGTGTTGTAAAACTGGGAAAAGCGAAGCCCCTCGGCCGCGAGAGCATCCAGATTCGGAGTTTCGATTTCGCCGCCATAACATCCAATATCAGAATACCCGAGGTCATCCACCATGATGACGACAATGTTAGGGCGTTCGTTTGCAAACAGAGAAGCCGACAACGAAGCCATAAAGAAAAGGGGCAGAAAGAAAAACTTCATCCGGGAGTCTCCATTTCGAAAGCGCTCCGGGCGAACCAAATTCCCTACGTGAAAAGGCCTTCCCCCACTCAAGGTCCCGACCACTTTTCTCTTTCCACCCGCATAGGAGCGACGAAGCTCCCTTCTCATGCTTTCCCAGGGGGACATCTACGCCATCGTTTCCGGATTTTTCTGGTCCTTCTCCGTCATCCTGATGCGGATCAGCGGATTCTCGATCCCCCCGCTTCCGCTCACTTTCTTCAAAAGCTTCGTCGCCATTCTCGGCTTTGCCGTCACGCTGCTCTTCGTGGGCGGTCCCCTCTTCCCTTCCTACGAAGGCATGACTTGGTTGAGGCTGGTTGCCAGTGCCGTTCTCGGAATTTCCATCGCAGATACCATGTTTGCCGCCGCCCTTAATCGTCTCGGAGCAAGCCTCCAGGCTCTGGCTGATTGCATCTACGCTCCGGCGATGGCCTGTGTCGGATTTCTGATGTTCGGAGAAGGGCTCAGCGCCTGGGAACTGATCGGCGGAGCGCTCGTCGTATCCGGAGTATTTGTGGGAATGGTCCGAACCGCTGAAGTCCGGAATCCAAAAGACCTCGTTTTCGGAACGCTTCTCGCGGCGGGGGCTCACATCATCATGGCCGTCGGCATTCTCATGGTTCGCGATATTTTCCGGGAAGGCTCCCTCGTCTGGATCGCCGGATTTCGTTTTCTCATTGCCACGGCCGCGCTGGCCCTCTTCGCCGTTCTCAAAGGGCAACGAAAAGAGCTTTTTCTCGGTTTCCACCGCCGCGACATCTGGAAACACTCCATTCCCATGGCCCTGCTCGGCCCCTTCCTCGCCACCCTCTTCTGGATCGCCGGATTTAAGTATGAAACGGTGGGCCGGGCCGCCATCTACAACCAGATGTCGACGGTCTTTATCATTCTGTTAGCGTGGCTGATCCTGAAGGAACGCATGACCTTGAGAAAGACACTCGGGGTCCTCCTCGCGATTGCCGGGGCCGTCCTCGTCGGACTGGGCAGCTAGCCGATCACCCGGCTTCGTCCGGCACGACGATCGCTTCGCCACACGACCAGCAAAGATCAAAATTACCGGGATTCGTTTCCTTGCAGGCGGGACAGGTCACCTCGATATCCGAGCGCCCCGCATTGTCCATGACGCTGTCCTGAATGATCTTCATGGCCCGGTCATAGTCTTCATCCTGAACGACACAGAGGGTCGGCCACAAATCCGGCATGATCGAAGCTTCCCCCGCCAATCCCGAAAGATCACGATTCCGGACAAAAGTTTTGATCCCCGCCGATTCGACCATCGATTGGTAGTAGCCCACCTTGGTGAAGTCGAATTCGCGGAAGAGGTCTTTCATGGATGAGAAGAATCTAGGAAGTTCCGGCCATTCCCACAAGCACTACGTTCAAGGCCCGTCGACGTCCGCCACCCAGGCCCGGTGCCGCGCTTGGAGATCGTCGACGACCTCGCGATGGGCCTCGATGAGATTGATCGACTCGGACGGGTCCTTTTCCAGATCAAACAGAAACGATCCCTCCTCCTCCGAGGCGAACCACTTCCACTTTCCATGACGGACGACTTGCGCCGGCTTCACGCTTTTTCGCTTTGGCCCCGGCTTTTGCCGCCAGAAAAGAGTTCGCGCCTGGAGTTTCGCCGTACCCTCGAGGATCGGAGCCAGATGGATCCCTTCGTCGTTCTCCCGCATCGCTTCCTCCCCCGCGAGGGCGGCAAAGGTGGCCGTCCAATCCATCGTCATCGAAACCTGCCCGGTCGTCTTTCCCGCCGGGAACACTCCGGGCCAACGGGCAAGGCAGGGGACGCGAATACCGCCTTCCCAGAGGGTGGATTTGCTGCCGCGAAACGGATCGTTGCGACTGTAGGTGCTGCCACCGTTGTCGGAGGTGAAAACAACGAGCGTATCCCCGGCGAGACCAAGTTTCTCAAGGCGGTCGAGCACCCGTCCGATTCCCCGGTCCATGGACTCCACCATCTTGATGTAGGTTTCCCGGTCTCCCATCTGCCACGACTTTTTCTTCGGCTGGATGTCCTTGTCGGCATCGTCCGGCCCCTGCCAGGGAAAATGCGGAGCGGCGTGGGAGAGAAAGAGAAAGAAGGGCTGATCCTGACTTTTCTCCAAAAAGGCAAGCGCATCGTCGGTGATCAAATCAGTGCTGTATCCCTCCCGCTCCACTGGAGTCTCATTGAGCCAAAGATCGGGCACTCCGATCCGGTCCATGTGCTTGAAGTAATGATGATTCCCTCCCAGCAGACCGAAAAAATGATCAAAGCCCTGGTGGTTCGGCTGTCGGTCGACATCGTATCCGACGTGCCATTTTCCGGAAAGGCCCGTCACATAGCCTGCCTTCTTCAGTCGGGTCGCGATCGTCTCCCCGCCCGGCGTCAACCCGCGCCCGAACTCCTGGTAGTAGAGCGCGTTGTCCATTCCGAAACGCTGTTGGTAGCGACCGGTCAAAAACGCGATCCGCGTGGGAGAACAGACAGGACCATTGGCGTAGGCATTCGTGAATCGTATTCCCTCCTCCGCCAGTCGATCGAGGTGAGGCGTCTTGATGTCCGGCGCGCCGTAGCAGCCAAGATCCCCGTATCCGAGATCGTCGGCGAGGATGAAAACAAAATTGGGCCGGGCAAATCCGGCAGACTGAAAAAGGAGAAATCCTCCGACAAAACTGAGAAGATACCGAATCATGGCGCAGACTAGCCGACTTTACGATCGAGGCCAATCACGCAGATCGATGCGGTTTGCCGATTGAATCCCAATCGACCGGAGGTAGCCTCCTCTTATGCCTTCCGCCACTGCCCCCTACGATCTCATTGATCTCAGTGTTCCGCTCCAGCACGGCGCTGTCAGTGAACCGCTCAAGCCGAAGATTCGGTATATCGATCACAAAAAGGGCGCCTGGCAGATGCGCTTTCTCTTCGGAGTAAAAGCAAAACAACTCCTCCGGTCTCGCGGTCTCGGCTGGGCCATGGAAAAGGTTTCCGCCATCACCCACACCGGAACCCATGTCGATGCACCCTATCACTACGGCCCCGAGAGTGAAGGCAGGCCGGCCCGACGTATCGACGAGGTTCCCCTTGAGTGGTGCCTCGCTCCGGGTGTCCGCCTCGACTTCCGCCACCTGAACGACGGCGACGAGATTACGATCGAAGAACTGCAAGCCGCTCTCGAAAAGATCGACTACCGGATCCAGCCCGGAGACATCGTGCTGCTGCAGACCGGGGCCGATGCACGCCTCGCCTCCAAAGACTACTTTCAACAACCCGGCCTCGGTCGGGACGGAACGCTCTGGCTCGTTGAGCAGGGCGTTCGCGTCATCGGAATCGACGCCTACACCATCGACCGTCCTTTTCATTCGATGAAGAAGGACTTCCGCGCTTCCGGTGATGCCGAGGTCCTCTGGCCGGCCCACTTTGCCGGAATTGAAAAGGAATACTGCCAGATCGAAAAGCTGGCCCACCTCGATCGAATCCCGGTGGACCACGGTTTCCTCGTTTCCTGCCTACCCGTAAAAATCGAGGGTGCCAGCGCGGGCTGGTGTCGTGCAATAGCGATGGTGCCGAAGGGAGAATAACGAGTCACTCGTTCTCTTCAAACCATTCCGCCAAAACCGGAAACATTCGCTCCGGAGCTTCCGCGAAAGGGAGATGTCCAACGTCGGGAAGAGCCAGGAGTCGTCCTGCGGGAAGCGCGTCGGCGCATTTCTGCTGGTGAGAAAATGGAATGATCGGGTCCTTCTCCCCCGCCACAACGAGCACAGGCTGGTGGATCGCACTGATTTCATCGAACAGATCCATTTCAAGCAGGTAGCGGCAAAAAGCGCGCTGGCTCGCGATCGAATGTTGCTTCACATCGGGAAACACATTCTTGAGCGTCGGGTCCAGGTCGGGACAACTCGCGAGGCTTCGCCAATCATTTGCATAGGCAAAGGCGGCCAGTTTCAAGAGAAGCCAGTGCCGCTGCATCATCCAGAATCCGGAATAGAAGAGGGCCTTTCGGATGTATCGGCCACAGGACAAAAACTGCAACGCTCCCTCAAGTCCTCTGGCCCGTCCCCGCATAAATCCCCCAATCGAAGTGACCGAAGCGACCCGGGCCGGATACTTGGCCGCCATGTTGAGAGCGGCAAAGGCCCCTAACGAATGCCCCACCAAATGAAACCGGCCTTCAGGAATCATTTCTTCGATCGCCGCATCGAGAAGGTCTGCAAAAAGATCTTCGGTGATTTCACAAACTCCGCCCGGTTTGTTGCAATGCCCCGGATGATGCAAAGGCAGCCCGACCGAAAACCAGGACCGGCCTTCCACCGCCGCCTCAAACATTCCCTTCTCCCAAAAGCGAACGCTCATGGTCAGGCCGTGAATCCACACGACCGGAGATTTCTCCGCGTCGGGATTCCGGTGAGCGATACAGGCAATCTCGTGCCCGGCATGCTCCACCAGGATGACGTCGGATTCAGGCATTGGCTTTCCTTACTCGCAATGCAGCCAAAAGTCGAAAAAGGAATCAGAGTCGCCCTCTCTGCGAAAGTCCCTTTCGGGAAATCGCGCGCTCACGGCGCAGGACGACTCTGCGCCGTTGCGTTACTGCGGATTCGAGGTTCCACTCTTCCATGAATCGCTGGATCGTTATTGCTTGTCTCGGATATCTGCTTTCCCAGGGGGAGGCGGCGCGTGGAGAGCACGGTGGAACGGCCGCTCTGGAAAAGGACCGGAAGGACCGCGGCGCCCAACTGAACGGGAAGGTTCTCAATCACACCGTTCCGGTTTTCTGGTCCAAAGAGGGCTCCTTTGCTTTCTATCCCCACGAAACAGCCCCGGGCAAGCGGGAGTGGAAAGAGTTGAACCTGCAAAGCGGAGAAACCCGCTCCCTCGAGGAGAAGCCTGCGGAATGGGAAGAGAGCCTGAAAGAGCCGAAGAAGCCAGTCCAGACAAGACCCTCATTGATTTCCAAGGTCGGATTCAAATCCCCCGATGGAAACCAGGTCGTAAAACTGGAGGACGGGAAGGTTCTCCTCGATGGAAAAGAAGTCCTCGGAATTGCCGGGGAGGGACTTCAATGGCAGGAGAAGGTCTATTGGGCCCCGGACTCCTCCCGCTTTGCGATCGGAAAAACGACGAAGCATCCCGTTCGCCAGGTTCACTATGTCCGATCCCGCCCGGACGAAGCCGTGCAACCGGAGTTCTTCTCGGTCAACTATCCCAAACCCGGAGACGAACTCAATGCAGACCGCCCCGTGATTGTCTTCACAGACGGTCGGAAGCCTCTGGAAGTCGATCCCTCCTTGATCGAAAATCCCTATCAACTTCGAAACTGGGGATGGAGACCGGACAGCGAACGCTTTCTTTTTGAATTCATCGAGAGAGGTTTTGGGAGTCACTGCATGGTAGAAATGCAGTCCGGGGCGCGGACGCAGCGCACTCTGGTCAAGGAGTCGGATGAGAAATTTGTCTTTGTCTACGGCAACAGCTTCCGCCGCGATCTCAAGAGGGGCGACGAGATACTCTGGCTCTCGGAACGGGATGGGTGGAACCATCTCTATCTACTGAACGGAAAATCCGGAGAGGTGATTCGCCAACTCACGAAAGGAAAGTGGGTCGTGCGAAAGGTAGTCACCGTCGACGAGGCGGCGCGTATCGCGATCCTTGAGGTTTCCGGATTTTACCCGAAACAGGATCCCTATCACATCCACTACGCCACGCTCGATCTCGACAGCGGAACACTCATCCCGCTGACGGACGGAGATGGAACGCACGAGCTGCGTTGGTCTCCGAACGGAGCCCACTACGTGGCGAAATGGTCCCGCGTTGATCAGGCTCCCACTCACGAGATCCGTCGCTTCTCCGACGGGAAGAAACTCTCCACGATCGCCGAAGCGGATGATCTCAAGCGGCTCTCCAAAGAGGATTGGATAAAACCGCAGCGCTTTGTCACCAAAGATCGAAACGGGGAATACGACATTCACGGAATGATCCTTCGCCCCGCAGACTTTCAAGCAGGGAAACGCTATCCGGTGATCGAAGCGATCTATGCCGGCCCGCATGGCTCCTTCACTCCGAAAGCATGGCGCACTCATCATGGAGCAATGTCCGAGATGGCGGATGCAGGTTTCATCGTCGTAAAACTCGATGCCCTCGGGACCAATCATCGGGGACGGAAATTCCAACAGGTCGCTTACCGCAATCTGATTGATTCCGGTTTTCCTGACCGCATCAAATGGATCCAGGCAGCCGCCGAACAGATTCCTGAAATGGATATCGGGCGAGTTGGTATCTATGGCGGATCAGCCGGCGGCCAGAGCGCACTTGCCGCCCTCTTGACCTATCCGGAATTCTATCGGGCAGGTGCGGCCGACTGCGGTTGTCACGACAATCGCATGGATAAAATCTGGTGGAATGAACAATGGATGGACTGGCCGGTAGGGCCCCATTACGAAGCCAACTCCAACTTGACCCATATCGACAAACTACAGGGACACATTCTCCTGACCGTGGGAGAACTGGACAAGAACGTCGACCCTTCCTCGACCTATCAGGTGGTCGATGCGCTGGTCAAAGCGGACAAGGACTTCGAATTCTTTGTCATTCCGGGAGCCGGGCACGGAGTCGGCGAGCGGCCCTATCTGCGACGCAAGCGAATCGAATTTTTCCAGCACCATCTCGGCGGCCCGGAATAACCGACGCCGGAAATCGCTCTGCAATCACCGGGCTCTATCCGGCCTGGTTGAAGTATCCGACCAGCACCGCGAAGGAATTGTTCGCGGCGTGCAGAAAGAAACACATGCGGAGGTTTCCATTTTTTCTCCGCAACCAACCCAGCGCGAAAGAGAGAAAGAGGAGGGGCACGAAAAACGTGAGTCCGTGAACGATCGCAAAAATGATCGAGCTCCAGATCAGGGCCACCCTCGGATTCCATTTCCGCTCCAGTGATTCGTAAAGAAAACCGCGAAAGAAAATCTCTTCGTAGAACGGAATCGCGATCCCGACAATGAAAACCGTTCCTGCCAGCTGAACCGGGTTTTCGCTTTTCAGAAAAAGACTGACGAGCTGTTGATCGAGAGCCTTCCCGAGGACCATCTTGTAGAGCACCCCGTAACCGGCCGCAACGAGCTGCATTCCCACGATCCCCACGACGATGATCAGCAGCCCTTTCAGAATCGGTTTGATACCGTGAACCAAAGGCCTCGAACCAAAATAGCGCGGCCATCCCACCATCGTCATCGCGACGAGGCAGATGATGGTCACCATGATCGCTCCGATCCAATGACCCACGCCATTGTCGAGTCCTGGAAGCCGAATATTAAATCCGATTCCCGCTGCGAGAACTGCAGCCGAGAGCCACATGACGCTCAGCCGAAGACCGGGGCCCCCACCCTCTTCCTCCGCCCATGCTTTGCGGGTTCGCCATAGGAGAAAACAGAGAACGAGCAAAAGAATCACCGGAACAAACCACGCCCTCTTTCCGGTGAGCCCGAGCGATTCCTTGCTGATATTCATGAATTCTTCCGGATCAATTTTCGAAATTTCTCCGCCAAGAACAGCGGCCGTGATCTTGACCGCCCGGGACAGCTTCAATTCCTCCTGTATCTCAGCGGTCCTTTCCCCGATGTCTTCAAAGGTCGCCTGCGCCGATTTTGCGTAGTCAAACGCTTCGGGATAGCGCTTCTCCTCGATGAAAACTTTCGCGAGCCAGATCTGACACGACGGATTGTCCGGAGTCGCCTTTTCCACAGCCCGGAGAATCGATTCCGCTTTTCCGGGATCGACCTCCAGGTCATACCAACCGAAGAGGTGCGCTTTCGCCAGATAGATCGCAGAACGGGATGCAGCGGGGAAGCCGGCCTCGAGCAACTCCAGAGCAATCGATTCGGCCCGGCGGAAATACTCATCTCGCCTCGCCGGTTCGGCCCTCGCTACGACTCCCAGTTCCTGCAGGTAATCGACGAGGAAAATAAGACCTTCCGGGTGATTGAACTCCAGTCCCCGACGAAAGGCGGCCTCCGCTTTCTCCTGATTCGCCCCGGTTCCCTGCCCGTCGAGGTAAAAGAATCCGATTTGCCATACCTCAGGGTTTTTGCCGGCATTCGCATCCCGTAGAACGCGGGGGAAAATGGTTTCTTCGAAAAGGCGGGCCTTCTCTTCCTCCGACAAATCTTTCTCTTCCCCGACTGAAAACTTCACCCCCCACCGGATCTCCCGATCCTCACCACTTTGGATCGTAAAGCCAATTTCCTCCTTTTCCGGCGACTCCTCCGAATGGAGAGTCGTGACAACGGCAAGAAGCAGAATGGACCAGGTCGTTCTGAAAAGGTGTTTTCCCATAAGCACAGCGCAAAACATACGACGACACTCCTATTTTTCACTTATTTTATAATTTTTATTGTTTTTTATTGTTACCATATTCTTTCCATTTCATGACAAGCCTGCGTTTCCAACACGCGGTCAGAGGCTGCGCCAATGCTTAGCCGGACTTGACCAGGTGGAGCCGTCTCCCTTATCGTTCCCCCACATGATGAAACGACGCCAAGCTGTGGAACGAATCTCCCTGATCCTGGGAGGAGCCCTCTCCCCTCAATTGACCGCCGCTTTGATGGGCCAGGTTATCAACCAGGGAGGCAGTATCCAGATCACCGAAGCACAGGAGGCACTCCTCGCCGAAGTGGCTGACGTCATCATTCCGACGACTGACACGCCCGGAGCGAAAGCCGCCGGAGCGGAGCAGTTTATCATTCGCGTCTTGCGGGACTGCTACGAATTGAAGGATCAGGAAACTTTCTACACCGGCCTCGCCAAAATCGACGAAGCCAGTCAGAAAGCCCATGGCAAAGCTTTCGTCGATTTGAGTCCGGAGCAGAAAATCGAAATCATGACCGACGCGACGAAAACCAATAAGGCATTCTTCAAGCAAATGAAGCAATTCACCCAGGTCGGCTACTTCACCTCCGAAATCGGAGCCACACAGGCACTGGAGTATCTCCCCGTTCCCGGAAAATTCGAAGGCGATGCTCCCCTGCAACCCGGACAGAAAGCCTGGGCAATTTCCCGATAAGAGACCACCAAAGGAAACCAGCTCTGACAGGGTTCAGTCCCCCACCTGACAGGGTTTCCTTCCC
Source organism: Verrucomicrobiales bacterium (assembly GCA_029213265.1). GTDB lineage: Bacteria > Verrucomicrobiota > Verrucomicrobiia > Verrucomicrobiales > DEV007 > Arctic95D-9. Next base: position 10,529 of record JARGNG010000023.1, read on the forward strand.
CCATTTTTCACCATTTACCGCCTCATCACGGCCCCTCACCATGCCAAATCTCAACATCGAAGCCAAAAAGGCCAACACCTACGACGCCATCGTCATCGGATCCGGAGTTTCCGGCGGATGGGCCGCCAAAGAACTCACCGAAAAGGGGCTCAAAGTTCTCATGCTCGAGCGCGGTAAAAAGCTACATCACGTCGCCGACTACGAGTATGCGATGAAAGCTCCGTGGGAGAAGAAATACAACGGCCAACTCACCCGTGAGCAAAAAGAGCGTTCCCCCAAACTCGCCCGCGACTATCCCTACAATGAGATGACCGCGAACTACTGGTTTCGGGATCAGGATTCAATGTATGTCGAAAAGAAGCGTTTCGACTGGTATCGCCCTGACATCGTCGGTGGGAAATCCATCATGTGGGGACGCCAGTGCTACCGATTCAGCGACATTGATTTCGAAGCGAATGCCAAAGACGGCATCGCGGTCGACTGGCCGATCCGCTATAAGGATATCGAGCCATGGTATTCCTACGTCGAGAAATTCGCCGGCATCTCCGGGGAGGCGCTCGGTCTCCCGCAGCTTCCCGACAGCGAGTTTCTTCCTCCCATGGACATGTTCTTCATCGAGAAAGAAGTCCGCAAACGCCTCGAGAAAAACTTTCCCGGCCGCAACATGACGATCGGTCGTGTCGCCAACCTCTCCAAAGCCGGAGAAGCCCAGCTCGGTGTCGGGCGCGGTCCCTGCATGTATCGAAACCAGTGTTCCTACGGCTGCCCCTTTGGAGCCTACTTCAGCACCCAGTCTTCGACACTTCCCGCCGCAGCCTCGACCGGAAACCTGACCCTCCGTCCCGACTCGATTGTCCGGGAAATCGTTTACGATCCGGAAACCCGGAAGGCCACCGGCGTCAGCGTGATCGACTCCCAGACCATGGAAGAGCGGGAGTTCTTTTCGAAGATCGTTTTCGTCTGCGCCAGCACCGTCGCCTCGACCGCCATCCTCATGAATTCCGTTTCGGACCGTTTTCCCAAAGGCCTCGGCAACGACTCCGGCGAACTCGGGCACAATCTCATGGATCACCATTTCCGCGCCGGCGCGCGTGGCAACTGGGAAGGCGATCTTGATCGCTACTACTACGGACGAAGAGCCAATGGTATCTACATTCCGCGCTATCGGAACATCGGCGATGACAAGCGTGACTACCTCCGCGGATTCGGATTCCAGGGCGGAGGAAGCCGCCAGGGGTGGGAACGCAACGTGGCCGAGCTGTCCTTCGGAAAAGATCTCAAGGACGCCCTCACCGAACCCGGGGAATGGACGATGGGCTTCGGCGGCTTCGGAGAAACCCTCCCCTATCACGACAACCAGATGTCTCTCGACAAGGACAATCCCGACAAGTGGGGAATCCCCGTCGTCGTCTTCGACGCCGAGTTCCGCGAGAATGAAAGGCTCATGCGCGAGGACATGAAAAACGACGCCGCCGAAATGCTCGAGTCATCCGGACTCAAGAACGTCAAAACCTTCGACAATGAATCCTATCCCGGAACCGCGATCCACGAAATGGGCACGGCACGGATGGGACGCGACTCCAAAACCTCTGTCCTCAACAAGCACAACCAGGTTCACGCAGCAAAGAATGTGTTCGTGACAGACGGGGCCTGCATGACTTCGGTCGCCTGTGTGAATCCGTCCCTGACCTTCATGGCCCTGACGGCCCGGGCGGCGGACTTTGCGGTGGAGGAGATGAAGAAGCAGAATTTGTGAGAGCCGAGTCCGTGGTGAGCTCACCTTATGATACCGGGAGCTAGTCCTCCACAGTCATAACTCCGTGCATCACCGACCAGTGCCCGGGGTAGGTGCAGAGGAATGGATAGTCATCGGCAAAATCCGGAGCGGTAAACTCGATCGTTTCCGATTCTCCGGGTTGCAGCAGTTTCGTGTGGTAGAGCACGTAGTTGGAGGGGGGAACGGCATTGCGCTCGGAAAGGAAATCCGGATCGGACAACTCGGCGTTCGCGGCCATGCCGACCTCCTCCATGGTACCGGGCTCAATGATGAGAAGATTGTGCGGCTGCAGGTTGAGGCTGTCGGCTGGATTTACGAGGGTCACTTTCACTTTCCGGCCGGCCTTGACGGTGAACTCCTTTGTGTCGAAGAGAAGCTCGGATTTGTGGGTCGTAATGGTGATTTCAGCAATGTCGTCGTCTGCCTTCGTGCTGGAGACAAGCAGGGCCGCGACGCAGGACACAACCCCGGGTAGATGAACCGCTTTCATAAGAAAGCGAACCATGAAAAGGCCCAATGTCCACTGCCCGAAAAGCGTAATTGGCACCTCGACCTGTCGCCGGGTGCAGGCGATAGTGAAACACCAGATGAAACGAATCTTCTTTCTCGCCTGTTTTTCGTTGCTTCCCGCTCACGGCGAGGAGATCGAATTCACCTTCCATGTCTACCAAATGGAGCCCGCCATTGGCGCCGCCCTGGAAGACCGGCTCATTGCCGGAGGCGCCGCGGCTGCCGAAGCGATGGACAAGCTACCTGACTTTGTTCGACAAGGCCGCGTTACGGAACTCGACTCCCTCGCCTTTACCGCTCCCCCGGATGAGAGAACCGTCAAGAAATCAAAGGACTCGACCATTACCCTGCCCACGCGCGAAGCAGCGGATGGGCTGGAGGTGGAAGTCGACCCCTTCCTGCAGGGCTCAATCATCAATCTCAATTTCTACGCCTCCTTCACGACTCAGAAAAAAGAGGATATCAGGGAACGAGGCGTCACGTCCCAGACGCAGTGCCAAAGCGGGATCCCCATGCTGCTCTGCCGTTGGCAAATGAAAGACGAGTGGCTTCTTCTCACAGGAACGGCAACCGCGCCGGGTGGAGGAAAACCGGAACCGTCTGCGGGTGATGTTCTCTACCTGGAATCAGCTTACTATCAGTCCGGCGCTTCGGCCAAAAGCGGACGAGACAAGCTCGCTTCAACGAGAACCGCCTGCCGGAGCGGGCAGCGTTGCCGGTCTGAAATCATAGGCTGGCTGGATGATGAAAACATTCTCGAAGATGATCAGCCCGGATTCCGGAGCCTTCTCGATCCGGTGCTGAAAGAAGACGGCATCCTCGAGGTCAGAGTTGATTGTGGCCTGGTGGTGGAGGCAGGAGGACGAACCCGGTTGGAAAGTGGCGAGCGAGTTCGGCGCCTTGAAATGCGGGATGTCAGCGGTTTGCTGGTAATGAAAGAAGGAGAACCAGCAGGAAGAAAGGCAGAGCTTTCACGCCTCAATGACAACAAAACGGTGGAAGACAACTACGTTGCTGCCTTTCGTTTTTTGCGCGGACCATCGGAGTAGGTAGGACCGGCCGATCCGTTCCTCGTCATTCCCCTTTTTTGCCAAGGCCTTGAAGGAACTTCCGCAAAACCTGTTCGGGACAGGGCCGGTAGTTGCGGTGGCCCTCCTTGCGAAAGAACGAGCCGAGTTCCGCTTTGGTGACGACAAACTCGGCCTGTTCAAACACGGAATTCATATCCTCGTCCCGCAGTTCGAGAGCGATGCGAAGCTTCTTCAGGATTTCATTGTTGGATAGAATTTCCAGGGGTTCGGGGATCAGGCCATCGGGGCGGGCGCCTCGATTTTTCAAAATCAGGCCATCCAAAAAGCGACACAGCATGGCGTCGGTGAGTTCTTCGTATCCTTCGTCATCCTCCCGTTTCAGCCAGATAACAACCTGAGACGGGCTCGTTTCCTTTCCGGTTGAGCCGATGATCTCCGCCACCGTCGAGTCGTTGATTTCGAGAGCATGGCGCAAGCGGCGCAAAATGTCGTTATTCGTCATGAAAGGTCTGTTCTGAAAAGGTCGGAAATGGAGTTTCGAAGCCGGCGAAGTTTCTTCGGAACCCTCCCGGGCATGCGAACTTCGATGCGCACAGGATTTCTGAAAGAAAAACCGACACTCCGATCGGTTCCGGCTGCGAGCTTACAGTGTAGCATGGCATCCGGATCCGACACCTCATTCCCTCCGGGGGAGTCCCGGGATCAATCCCTGCTCGACAGGAACGCTTGCGCGGCTTCCGGCGCAGGATTGTCCACCTCAATAGAAAATCCGAATCGGAGTTCCTACATCGATCCACTTGTAGAGGCGCTTCGCAGGATTTCTTCCGTCGATCGGAACGCGAACACACCCCTTCGACGCCGGGTAGTTAGGCACAACACTGAAGCCATGAATGAAAAAATGTCCGGTAATCTGGATACTCCAGGGCATCGGGGCGTTGTGGTAGAGGCTGGAAAAATGCGTCTCGGATTTGTAGGGACCGGCGCGGAAGTTTCCGGTGGGCGTGTTGCCGGTGCGTCCCGAACTGATCCGGGTCTTCAGGACAACCCAATTGCCTTCGTAGGCTTTCAGCTGTTGTTTCGTCAGATCGATCTCGACCCGCTTCCCGCGGTTCACGCTTTTGGCTTTCTGCGTTTGCTGTGCCTGCTTTTCTCCAAAAAGCACCTCGATCAAGTTTCGTTCCTCCCCCTGCGCCGACGGGGCTCCGATAAGAATGACAGACGCAAAAACTAGCAGGGAAAGGCTGAAATACCGCATGAGGCAACTATCGCTCGGATTCCACCACTGGAGCAAGGGTTTCTTTTTAAAATGACCCGGTAGAGAAGTCAGCCTCACTAGGGAAACGAAAACGGCATCACATAATTGTGGATTGGCTCTTTGGTTTCTTTTCCCTATCATTCCCACAGTTCATGTCATCCTCCTCCGCATTTCCGTTCCGCCTCCTCCTTCTACTCGTTGCCATTCCGGGACTGGGACAGGTGACCTCATCCACTGCCGTGGCCGAGTGGCGCACGACCCGGATTAACGAGATGAGCTACGTGCCCTTGACTGATTATGCAGCGGTCTTTTCGATGCAAACGGCGAAGCGGCGCAAAGACAAACGGGAGATCGGATTTGCGGGCGAGTCTCATCAGTTGGTGGTGAAGACTGGAACACGGGAAGCGGTTGTCGATGGAGTTCGGCACTGGCTGTCCTTTCCCGTTCTTTCCAGCGGGGGCAAAGCCTATGTGTCGCTGGTGGACATCAATTCGACACTCGGTCCCGCCATGAGCCCTGCCTCCGTTCGCCAGATCGGTAAGGTGAAAACGGTCGTCTTCGATCCCGGGCACGGGGGCCACGACCGTGGAGGCAAAAGCCCCTACGGCTACGAAAAGGACTACACTCTCGATATCGTCAAGCGCACCCGCCGCATCCTCGAAGCGAAGAAGATCAAGGTCGTGCAGAGTCGCCTCTCCGACTCTTTCGTCGAACTCTACGAACGCCCGAAAATGACGGACAACTACAAGGACCCGATTTTTGTCAGTATACATTTCAACTCGGCCGGTTGGAAACCTTCCGCCAACGGCATCGAAGTCTACGCCCTTCCTCCCCTTGGCTTCCCCACCACCGGAAAAGCTCCTGACCCCATCCTCGACCGCCGCCCGAGTGAAGGCAACCCGCTTGAGCCGGCCAGCTTCGTCCTCGCGAACACAGTGCATCACACTCTCCTCGGCAAAACAGGAGGATTCGATCGCGGGGTCAAACGCGCCCGCTATGCCGTACTCCGCCATTCCAAGGTCCCGTCCATTCTCATCGAAGGGGCTTTTTTGACCAACTCTCAGGAGGCGAAGAATATTCATTCGGCCACGTGGCGGGAGAAGTTCGCCCAGGCTGTCGCCGACGGCATCCTTGCTTACATGGATCTGGCCAACCAAAAACGCCTGCCACCTCGAGCCTGGGATCTCGGTCGGAAGTCGACGGATGAATTTGTGTGGGAGGAGTAGGAATCAATCGCCCGGCAAACCGCTCCCCGAAAGCGGGCCGCAAAGCTACTTCAAGCCCGGCACCGTGAACGACGCCGGCGTTTTGGGACCGCTCGCCGGCTTCGGTTCCGTCTTTGGCGTCAACCTTCCCGGCTTCCTCGAGCAGGGCAGCGATTTCTTCCGATCCATTCGCGACCGCTGCGGAGCGCGCAGTCTGACCGGAACGGTTTCTTTGATGCACATGGGCTTTCTTATTCACGAGTCACATAACCGCCTCGAAATGATCACGTGAGGCAGCGAGGATGAGCGGGGTGTTGTGTCGACTCGTCCTGGCATTGACGTCCGCCCCCTGCTCAACGAGGGAGGCCATGATTTTCACATCCCCGACCGACGATGCTTTCAAAAGTGGAAATCAGCCCCGGGAGTCCTTTCCCGACACATCGGCACCCGCCTCAACGATCGCCTTCACCCATTCGAAGTCTTTCGCCTCCACGGCAGCGGTCAATGCATTTATATCCGAGGCCAGAGCCAGTGAGGAGGCCTTCAGGATAGAGACAAAAACACATAGAGAAACAATGCGCCCATTCGATCTCATTCCCTTCGTTCTACCGATTTTGTGAACCATCGAAAAGAGAAAAAGAAGATCGAAGTTTCCGGAAGGGAATCCCCCCATTTCAGTCGGCGGACGACTTCAACCTCGCGATTCGCTCACCGGGAGCCGGATGGGAAGCCAGGTATTCGCCGACCTCCTCTGGTTCCCCTGCCAGTTGACCCACTCGATGCAGGAAGGAAATTGCCCCCTCCGGATCGAACCCCGCAGCGCGCATCAGACCGACCGCATCCTGGTCGGCTTCGAACTCGAAATCCTTGGAGTGAGCACTCCGGAGCATCGGCAGCCCCTGCTGACGCACCCAGCCGGAGAGCACTCCCGCCCGTCCTGCCGCGAAAGAAGCGGCCCGAAGCGCCGACTGCTGGATCATTCGGTCCCAGGTATGACGGCGAACTACATGTGCCGTTTCGTGGGCAATGACGAAGGCCACTTCATCTTCCTTACTTTCACAGAAATCGATGAGGGATCGACTGACAAACAGATACCCACCAGGAAGCCCGATCGTGCCGGGGTGCTTCTCCCCTGTTACTTCGCAATGGTATTGGAATCCGGGCTGGTCGACGAATTCCGCGAGGCGTCCGCAGATTCCCCGAATCCACTTGAGCAACTCAGGTTCGTCGAGAACCTCGGTGGCGAGCCGGAGTTCCGCCGCGAGCGTCTCCCCGAGCTCTCTCTCCGATTCAAGGGCTTCCTCCTCCGTTCCGGTGAGGCCCTCCCAGATCCATTTGGATTTGCGATACGTCGGCACCGCCGCGCGCCCCAGCTTGCGTCCTAAATCTTCAAAAAAGCTACTCATGTGATGGAATCCAGTGGACTGTCCTCCCGACAGCCTTGTTAGAAGGTGACGGAAGCCGAAGGGAAACGCAATCCCACACTCCCGTCCGGTTGGAAGTAAAAATCTCATTCAGGGAATCCAAATCGTCGACCACTCTGTAGCCGGGGTTGGCAAGCCCGGAAGGATCTTCCTCCCAAAACGGACGCCCATTCCCGCCTCACAGAGACGGGCTACAGGAGGTGAGTAAAAACGGTCTCGCCCATAGGCTCCTCCTGAGACACAATCCCCTACCCTCATGAAACTCCACATCGGTATCCTCGTCCTTTTTCTCAACACGGTGGCAGCAGAAGACGCGCTGCCCATTCACGAACTTAAGTTCCCTGATCTGGGCCCGACCCTGGTGGAGCTCTCGACCGGAGAGAAATCCACCCCCACTCTCCTCTACCAGTTGCCGGACAACTTTGATCCGGACAGGGAGTTCCCGGTGATCGTCTTCCTGGCGGGGGGAACCGGTGCCGGACAACGAAGCGGCGGACTCGGACGCGCGCGCGCCATCGTCGGCCGGAATCACTTCATCACCGTCTCCCTTCCCCTCTATCGCAACACTGCGGCTCTCGATCCGGAGGCGACCTTCGATGATCTCCTCATCGGCGTAGATGACTATCCCCCGATCGCAAACGCCTACGCGAAGATGTTTGCGAAATTCTTCGAGACGGTTCCCCAGGCCCGGAAAACCGGAAACGTGATGGGTGGATTCTCCAACGGCGCTCACACCACGTCCGTATTGCTATCATGTCAGGACGGCCCCACCCTGAAACATTTCTCCCACTTCATCTTCGCAGACGGCGGCGTCTGGCTGAGCGGTCTGCTGCGACAATCGATAAGAGACCGCCGTTTCCTCGGCTTGTACGGCGATACGGACACCTACTGGACCCGTCCCGTCATCATTCAGCAGTTCCAGACGATGAAAGCCACTGCCGATGCCCAGAAGATCGATTTCGAGCTGATCACGATGGAGGGCGTCGGTCACAAGTTCCCGGCGGAGTACAATGAACGGGTTCGGAAATGGATTTTCGGAGGCTTTCCGGATTTGGAGTGAAAGCCCCCGAAGAACGGTAGGATTGCATGCCCAAAGCCCCGGCCACCCGGGTCAAAGCAGTTCCGCAATCGGTCCGTAACTCCCGTCGACGAGGAAATGCGGGCGACCGCTTAGATCGGTGACCATCGTAGCTTTGGCATCGATCCCGACGTTCTGATACATCGTCGCAAACACCTCCTGCACGTGCACGGCGCGGTCCACTGGTTCGCCACCCACGGAATCGGTTTCGCCGATGACACGTCCACCCTGAATTCCTCCACCGGCCACGAGCACGGATTGCGTCTTATCCCAATGATCACGACCGCCCTTCGGATTGATCTTCGGGGTCCTTCCAAATTCGCCCCAAACCACGACCGTCGTCGTTTCGAGAAGCCCCCTTTCATCGAGGTCCTCGAGAAACACCGACAGGGCGTGATCGTAAACTGGCAGGTATTTGTTGGAAAGTTTCGCGATCGTCCCTTCACGATTCGCGTGCCAATCCCAGGCACCGAAGGCAACAGTGACACAACGAACCCCGGCCTCGACGAGTCGTCGGGCGAGCAAAAACTGCTGGGGATCCTGCGGCGCGCCGCCGAATGCTTTGTCGGTTGGTTGCCCCAGTCCATAGCGATCTCGCACTGATTGGGGTTCCCGCGAAAGATCCATCGCCTGCGCCATTTTCCCGGAGGTGAGAATCTCGAACGCCTGCTTCTGGTAGGCATCCATCGCCGCGTCCTCCACCGCGTCTCCTATCTGCTCGAAGGATTCCAGCAGATGGCGGCGATCGTGGAGTCGACTCAGATCAATTTTGTCCAACTTCAGATCGGCACGGCCTTTTCCCTGAATTGCGAACGGCGTGTGCTGAGGCCCGGTGAAACCCGGCCACGAAATTTTGGTGGAACCGATGTGATGGCCCCGGTTGTTGTAGGGCGCGTAGGACATCTTCGGCGCAGCATCCACATACGGCGTCATACCGTCGCGGGGACCGAGGAGTTGAGAAACCACGGAACCGAATCCCGGCCAACCGCCGGCAGGCTCGTTGTCTTCGGCACGACCACCCGGACGTCCCGTGTAGCAGTGAAACGACTCGTGCCGGTTCACCATACCGGTCAGGGTCCGGATGACCGAAAATCGCTCGTGGGATTTCGCCAACTTCGGAAGCAGCTCACAAAAATGGGTTCCCGGAATCGCCGTCGGGATTGTCCCGAAGGATCCCCGTATCTCCGGGCCGGCATCCGGTTTTGGATCAAAGGTCTCATGCTGAGTCGGCCCTCCCGGCAGATACACCATAACGACAGAGCCTTCGTTCGATCCACCACCGGACGCGTTCGACTCCGCCCGCAGCAGATCCGCCATCGAAATGCCCCCCAGCCCCAGCGTCCCCATCCGGAGGAAGTTTCGCCTCGACACCCCGTCACAAAACCGGGTCCTGCCGCTGGTGGGAATCGTGATCATGGACGAAGACTAGCGGATCATGCGCCCCATGCCTATGGCGTCATTCGTGTTTGCGGCGACTGCTCGAGACTTCAGGAAATGACCGGCACCTTGCCACTCTCACATGGCTCGGAGGAAAAAGAAAAATCATAGCCTTGATCCGGGATCTGGTTCATGATTTCGCAGATCTTTTTCCCCGATGATTTCGTTCCCTCACTCTCCAGGCTCCGCTTCCACCTCGCTGGCGGCTTGTCTATTCCTTTGCTGCCTCCTTTCCGGTATCTCGATGGCCGCGCCCAAAGGGAAAGGCAAGGGCAAAAGCGACGCCCTTCCCACGGAGGAAATTTTCCGGGTCAGCCGGGTAGGGCAGCACGGCGCGGCCGAAACAAGGGAGCTACTCGATCTTCTCTACCGGGATGTGGCGGCCTCCTATGATGCTGATCTCAAGGCCGCGCTCGCAAAGAAAAACGCGAGCAAAGCACTGGAAGGGGAAAAGATTCGAGTGATTCGAAAATTGAAGCAGAACAACCCGCACGGAAACCTCTACCTCTGCGCCTACAACGGCACTCCTTCCGTGTTCCGTATTTCCGGCCAGGCCGAATTGCAGGGAGGCAACCTCAGTCCCCCATTGAACCAAATTGCAAATGAGGGAGAACATACGACCGAAATCACCCGCGTTTTCGTAGAACCATCTGCGACTGGGGGGAATCAGCCAACCCTGGAGAAAGTCGATACCGGCGGCGGGGTCACCTTCTTCGGGATCCCGATGGATTCCGGGACCGCGAAAAAGCCAGTCGCCAAATCATCACCGAAAGCCGACGAAACGCCGAAGAAACGTGAGATCACGGAAGTCCGAACACTGCCCCTCTTCAGCGCTTCGATCTCGACCGTCGAACGGGAAAAGGCACCGCCCCCCATGTCCCAGGACCTTTTTGTAAAGAAGCTCAAGAACGGCGAGGTCTTTTCCGTAAAGACGCTTGAAGAGCGACGCTGTCAAAACTGCCGGGGATTCGGGAAGGTGTCCGACACCCGACCTCCCGGATCCCGCTCTCCGGATGGAAAGATGCCCTGCTCTGACTGCAAAGCGGCCGGAAAGATCCCATGGCAGGTCACCTATCAGGTCGGATGGTAGGAGCGTCCTGCCGGATTCCGTGGGATCCCTTTTTGAGTGGAAGCGTCTCCATCGACCAGCCGTAGCTGCGTCATCCCATGGGCCGTCGGTTCCCCTGATTCATCGGGGAAAGAAAATCGCCAAAATCGCCGGCCCGGGCTTGCCTTTCGAATCGCGCCCTATCGCGACAGGTCCGGGCTTCCCGGTCGAATTCGATAAAGAAACTTCGCTCCCGGTCCCGGATTTTTCTCGAACCAGTCTTTCATCGCTTCGTAGACCGCCAGTTCCTGCTCCGACTTTTCCGTAGGGTAGTACCTTGGGCCGTCATATTCCTGAAGCGTGGTCACCCAATCGGGGATCCCGAAAGCCGGCACCTCTACTTCCGCCATATTCACATTCGGATCGATCAAGGGTTGGAATGGACGTCCGTTTAATGACGAGACCGCATACACATAAATCGGCACATCCAGGTATCCCTTTCTCGCCAGATTTTTTTTGATCCCCTGAACAAACTGCCAAATCATATGGGGAGCTCTCGATCCGAAAATCGACGCGTAGGGGGCCACTTTCGGGTAGACCTCCGACGCAGACGTGCCGGGCGGCAATCCTCCGGGAAGATCATAATAAAAATGGAGGTGTACTGGCTTCTCGATCAGCATCATTCGCCAGGAGAACAAATGCCCGGTATCCGTCCACGAGGGATTCCGGGGGCGATGCAACAGCCCACGCAGGGGAAAGAGAAACTGAAGGATAAAGTAGACGGCAAGAATCGACACCATCCATTTGCCAGGCATCCCGAATTTCCGCGCCTCCTCCATGTCCCGGCTGCGAAACAACCGACCCAGGAAAATCTCCTGGCCACCGCGGCGGACCGGCACAAAGAGCAGGAGCACGAGAATTCCCATCATGGGAAAATTCCCGATCAGGAACATTTGCGAGTTAAGAAGATGAAACCCGATCAGAACCACGAATGCGACGATCCGCGTTTTTCGGAACATCAACAAAAACGGGCAAAGCAAATCGATGAAGAGGCCTCCCCAGGCGATCAGGAAGACGAACCACTCATGATAGGAAATCGCTTTGATCGACGCAACGATCGTCGGGCTGTGATTCATCCAGAACCGGACCGGCTCCCTCACGATCAGCCAGTCCGTCTCCAGTTTGGCGATTCCTCCAAAAAAGTAGATCACCGCCACCTGCAACCGGAGGATCGCGTAGTGCCAGAAAGGAATGGGGTCGGTGGGGAGTTTCCCATTTTTTTTGGAGCAGCTGAAGGACCGGTCGGCCGCGGTGAAGCAGAGCAGCAACGTGATCAGACTGAGCAGGTAAAAGTGGTTATTGAATTTTGCCGCCTCGGCCAGAAGAAGATGGGTGTATCCGATCGTGAACAGAAGCGCTGCCCAACGGAACCAAAGCCCCAGTGTGACCAGGAGAGCACAGACAATCAGGATCACGACCTCGGCTGTCGTGAAAACCTGAGGAGAAAGGTGTTCCACAAACGAGACCCCTCTCGCGGTAAAGTGGAAGTAATCGACGTTGTGAATGTCCTCCAAACATTTCACGAGAGTCCAACACTCCAGGAGGAGAATCATTCCCCAGAGGATCCGGAAAGCGCCGAGAGGCTTGGGATTGGCCGGCTCCAGGAGCAAATTGGCCATTCGTTTCCCACACCTCATTCTCTTACACAGTCTCCGTTTGAACCTTACCGATTTCTACTTAGTAGTCCTCCGGGCAGTGGTACCCGGACAGCTTGAGTGATTACCGAAACGGCGATTCTGTCAACTACATTCAGTAGAGGAACCCCGGCTGTGTCCATAGGCCTGGCAGGAATCCCAAATCGGCCCGCACGCCCTGCCAGGAACTGATCCCTGACCATTCAACCCATTTCTACAAACTTCCCCCCGTTCTCTCCAAACAGCCCGGTTGCGGACTTCGCCTGTCCGGCCCTAGGTTCCATCATCCCCCCGGTTTTTCGACCTGCTATGAACCGATTCCTTGTCCCCCTTCTCCTCCTCGCCACGATCTTCACCACCGAGTCTGCCCGGGCCGAAGATCCGGTCCATCCGGGAGAGCTTGCGTTCAAGCGACAGGCGGTGCGCCGCATGATTTTCGACGCCGATCAGGCGATCCCCCTGGCATCTCTCCGCCCGGCAACAGTTCGCGATTTTGATTTGATGCATCCGGAGCTCCGCGGAGAGAAAGACGATCCGTCGCAAACGGAATGGAGCATTGTCGAAGGCCTTCTCATCGCAACGTCGGGCGATGTCGCCAGCCAATCCCTTCGATGGGTCGGCGGATTCAACCCCTTCGCGACCTATGATCTTTCGGTCGGAAAATGCGAGGGAACCGTCAGCACCGGAATCGCCTTTCAAGATTCGTCCAACGGTGACCTGATGAGTGCGAGGGTTCATTTCCGGGACGGCAAAGCGCATCGCATCACCTGGGACGTGGAACTGGATGGCGGGTGCGTTGTCTCCAGGGAATGGCCGTTTCCGGAAGAGGCCGCTCCCGGCGCCTTCACACTCCGCGTGCAAATGGCGGTGGTCGGAGTCAACCTCTTGATCGAGACCGCCGGTGAATCGCGTCTGGTTGGCTTTTCTGATTTCTCCGGGCACATCGATCTGCGCGAAAAGAAACACCTGCGCCGCTACGATTTCGGAGTCGGCGTGGAACTCACGCCCCATTCCCGGGTCGAAATTCAGGGTGCCGGCGCGGCCCTGACTCCCGGCACCGGCCAGGCGGACATCCGCGCCATCACCGACCCCGAAGGGAACGCCTTGATCGACGAGGGGCGTCTCTGGTTCACGGCTACGGTGAGAGGTCGGGCCCTGCCCAACCCGATGCAGGCCGTCTTTTCGCTCAACCCCTCCGTCTTCGACATTCGATTCGAGGGGCTCATTGCCTTCGATCTCGGGGACGGCCTGCTCCGCAACGAACATGCCTCGCACCTGTTCCACGATCCGGAGAGTGGAGAATGGCGCGGATGGACCACCGGGTTCAGTGCGTATGGCGGCGAAGGCGGCGAGGACGAAAAAACCATCCTCGCGGTTTCTTCGACCCGCGACCCGCGCCGCGGATTCTCGATCATGAAGGCAAAACCGGTCGGCATCGACGGCGCCCACGAAGACCCCCATGGCATCTACGATTCGGAAGCGAAGAAGTGGCGGATGCTCCTCTGCGAGAAACACGAGAAGTTCCGCGCCGGGATGTGGGAAAGCGACCACTGGGACCGGGGTTTCGAACGGATCGCCGGACCGGTCCCGATGGACAGCACCGGCACGATGATTCAGAACTTCGATGGCACTCGCTACGCGCTCTACGGAAGCGCCGACCGGAAAGTCTATCTCGCCACCTACCCCGATCTGCAACCCGCCGGCGAGCTGAATATTCTCCTGCCTCCCTGGAGGGAGGGCACCGGCACTCGAATCTGGCCGAACGTCATCCCCCTCCCCGAAGGCTATCCCTCCCCCTTTCTCGCCCTCATGATGGACCGGGTCAACTTCCCCGGAATGCCCCGGCCCAACTGGACCTACGGAGCTCTCTACCTGTATCACGGCTACCTGCCGGAAGCGGACTGATCCGGGCCTTCGAGTCGAGCGGGTGAAGTATGATCGCTCTTTTGTAGGCTTGAGTTTGGGCGGGGCGAGGATCGCGGTAGATTTGCGAGCCGGATCAATCGGCCGCTGAAATCGGGAGAACTCCGGCGAAAGACGAATCCTTGTCGGTGCCACTTCTTCTGGAAAACCCGTCCACCGGGGCGCCTGCGGCACCGTAATATCAGGAACCCCATGCCACGCGGAAATTCGGTCTCCGCCGACCCGGATATACGAACGCCATGCCGAAAACCCCTTGCTAGATCAGGGCTTTCTGCGGACTATGGGTGAAGAATGCCTTATTGGATATGATTTCGTGAGGTGATACGAATAAATACTGTTGTGCCAGAAAATGAACCTCTCTGTCTCCAAGCAAGTTGACCTTGTGATCAAAGGAGAGGTCTACGATTTTGCCGTTGCGAATGGCATTATCGCCCGAGGAGAGCCGTTGCGCTATTCACGCGTCTTAACCTTAACCAAAGAGCAAGCTTCCGAGGAACTCGAACGCCGCGGATACCCTGGAATCGACCACCAAGTTTCACAGTTTCGAGATGTAAGAGATGGCCTCGGTTGGGATGAGGATTCTGGCAGTTACCGAATATATTTTTATGAACGAGGGTCAGATTCAGACATCAGCTTTCACGATTCCGAAGATGAGTTCCGAACCGCGTGGAAAGACATCTACATCCGAATGTATTTTTCACATGGTTAGCCGTCGCGAGCAGACCGACCCAACGGCACAACAAGTCGAGGCACTCAAGCCCTGACCGCCACGAGTCAAATTGACTTTCCGGAATCGCCAGACTATACCACAATCAACCCGCGCTCTCCGTCAGGGCTGAGTGCTCTTGAACGTTCGGTTCAGAAATGAGCACGCATCGACAATAGAATAATGAACAGAAATCGAAGAGGTTTTATCAAATCTGCGGCCGGGGGCGTTTTTGCTTCGGTTGTAGCTCCCCTTGCTTCATGGGCGGAAGCGACTGCAAAGGGTCCGCGGCGCCACGACGAGTTGATCGATTTCGATGCCTTGGGACTGGCGCAGTTGATTAAGAAAAAGGAGATCAGTGCCGGAGAGATGACGGAGTTGATCATCCGCCGCATTGAGGCGGTCGACCCGATCATCAACGTTATTTCCACCCGGACTTTCGAGCGGGCGAGGGGGAAAGCAGATAAGATCACCCTCAACAGCACCTTTGCCGGAGTGCCGGTTTTGATCAAGGATATGATCGATGTCGGGGGCGTGCGCCGCACGGACGGATCACGTTTGTTGCTCACGAATGTTCCTCAAAAAAATGTCGCCTACATTGACGGAGTTGAGGCGGCCGGGATGAACATTATTGGGATGACCAACGTGCCCGAGTTTGCCCAACTTGGCATTGTCACGAACAATTCCGCATTCGGGAAGAGCCTGAATCCCTGGGACCTGTCCAAGTCTACATTGGGGTCGAGCGGTGGTGCGGCGGCGGCGGTGGCCGCGGGTATCCTGCCATTGGTTCACGGTACTGACGGAGGTGGTTCAAACAGGCTCCCGGCAAGTGCCAACGGGGTTTTTGGCATGAAACCGAGCCGCGAGCGCATGTTGTCCGGTGAAGCCGACGGCGGTCACAGTCAGTTCAAGACCAACCAGGCAATGAGACCGAAGACAAGTCGGGAAAAATATTCGAGCCGGTCGGCTTGGTCGAGGGCCCTGGCAAGCGTCGACTCAGAGTTGGATTCGCGGCCAACATGAAGGGAGGCTTGAAGAGTGACGCCGGGGTCCTGCGAGCGATGGAAGGCTCTGCCAAGCTTCTACAGGATCTGGGCCATGAAGTTGTCGAGGTGGAAATGCCGATCGATTCCGAGGAGTTCTTCAAGAATTTCAATGGTGCGTTTCTGCGCCGGTTCGGAGTGTTCTCGGAGATGGCCGCTGGCCTGAGTGGGCGTTCGGCTGCGGACTCCGGATTGCTCGACCCGTGGACGGCCTCTCTCATCGCCTATGGTGCGAGCATTACCGAGGAGGAAGAAAGGAATGGTCTCGCCTATCTTGCAAAGGTGCCTGAAATGTTTGGAGCCCTCTTCGAAAAGGTAGACATCCTGATGTCTCCGGTGATGCCGGTTGTTTCCGTGGGAGGCGACGAGTTGCGCCCAGTGGATCTGGTCAACGATTCGCACCTGGAATTCCTCCAGGACAGAATGCAATTCACTGCTCCTACCAACGTTGCGGGCATACCGGCCATGTCCGTCCCACTGCACTGGGAGCAGTCATCCGGTTTGCCTGTCGGAACCATGTTTCAATCTGCGATTGGGAATGACAGAATGCTCTACGAAATGGCCTTTGAGCTGGAAGAGGCTCGTCCCTGGAAGAGCAAGTGGGCTCCGTATTCCGTGAAGCATATCCCGATCTGAAAATCTTACCCATAATTATACGCAAGCTTGCCGTCTGCCTGTGGTGCCTCGTGTGGGTAACCCGAGCGTATGGGGAGAGTCCCGCGCCATCGGCAGAAGACTTTCTTGGTGGCATCTCAAGTGTTGGTTCCCAACTGCAATTCGACGACCAACTGCCGGGAACCGGGTTTCTTGACCCCTGGTATTCCTTCAAGAACCAGATTCGAGAGCGGGCAGGTTTCGACTTCGGCTTCGACTACGCGACACTTTATCAGACTGCCGACGCCAGTCTGACCGGGAACGACGATGCCTTTAGTAGCGTTTTTCGAATCTACGGAAAGTGGGAAGTCCTCGGGCGTGGTACGGATGATACCGGGTCTATCGTATGGAAGGTCGAGAGCCGTGATCAACTTGGTGGAGATGTCACCCCGGGGGCGCTTGGCGGAAACCTCGGGTATCTCGGCGTCACTGGCGCAAGCTTCTCCGATGCCGGCTGGTTTCTCGCTCCACTCTACTGGGAACAATTCCTTTGCGATGGTCGAGTCGGGATCGTGGCGGGAAGGCTCGACAGTCTCGATTTTGTCGATATCTCGGGATACTCGGGCCAATGGCGAAGGTTTCAGAATGGCTCCCTGCTCGTCAACTCAACCATACCCTACCCAGACTTGGGCCTTGGGGCAGGGGCTGGTTTTAAGTTTGGTGATGACTGGGTTGCAGGTGCCACAGTTCATGACGCCAACGGCACGGGAAGTGAATTTAAATTTCTTGTCGATGGAGCGGAATTCTTCAAGCAGGCCTACCTGAGCTGGTCTCCTGATCGTGCTCAACGTCTGGACCGAGCAGCCCACCTTACCGTCTGGCACGCCGACGAGCGGACCGGGAGTGGTGTTGAAGATGGCTGGGGGGTGGCTTTCTCCGCGAATTGGATGCTCGACAGCGGTCTGATGCCCTTTGTAAGGGCAGGTTGGGCAGACGGTGAGGCGTCTCGAGCCGACGCGACGGTAGTCGCGGGCCTGCTATACCGACCGGAAAGTGGTATCGGCGAGTTTGGAGGCGCGTTGGGCTGGGAAAGCCTTTCGGACGACAGCCTGGGAGACCAAAAGGCGGTCGAGGTTTTCTTCCGCTGGGATCTGACTCCAAACTTCTCTTTGACGCCGTCAGTTCAAGCTTTAATCGATCCGGCGCGCAACCAATCTGACGATGTCATTTTTCTCGGAGGCGTTCGAGCCCGTGTCAGTTTCTGATCCATGGCGCACTCTGGTTGAGCCTCGGAAATCTGATCCATCTTAAATGATAGTCTGGGACCTTATAGAAAGGACCCAGAAAATGAAAGGCAAACGCCACACGACCGAAGAAAGAATCCGCATCCTGCGGAAGGCAGACGGAGCAAAGAGCATTCTTGATGTCTGCCGAGAACGCAACATTTGCCTCACTTCGTTCGCCCTCCGGGCAGCCTAGCGGCTGGCTGTATCTCTGCGCTCTGCTGCGAACAAACCTTCCACCGTTGGAAGCGGAAGTTTGGGATGATGGAGATCAGCCAGGCCAAGCGGCTGAAGGAACTTGAGAAAGAGAATGCTCGCCTCAAGAAGGTCGTGGCCGACCAGATCCTCGGCATGGAGATCCTGCAAGAGGCCCTGGAAAAAAAGCTGTGAGCCCGGGACACAAGCGGCAGGTCGCTGAGGGTTTCGTCGAGAAGCGACGATGCACCCAGAGACAGGCCTGCCGCTACTTCCGTCTGCACCGATCAAGCATGCGCTACGAGGCTCGAGAGCCGGATGCGTGGATGATGCGCCTCCGGGCAGCAGTGAGATGTGTCTCGGGCGAACACAGCCAGCGGGAATACACGAAGATCACTCGCCTCCTTCAGGATGAGGGATGGCAGGTCGGCAAGCGAGTGGTGCAGCAGCTACGGCGTGAGATAGGCCTACGGGTTCCAAAGCGCAAACCAAAGCGGCGTCGGAGAGGAACGAGCACAGGCCTGCCAACTACGGCGACGCATCGAGGGCATGTCTGGACCTGGGACTTCGTTCATGATCGCACCGTCCGTGGAGGTCGATTGAAAATGCTAACCATCGTCGATGAGTTGACCCGGGAGAACCATCTTATCCACGTGGATCGCCGGATCCGCCCCTGCGATGTTCGCCGGCAGCTTGAGCGTCTGATGGATATCCACGGCGCTCCCGAGCACATCCGACGTGACAACGGAAGCGAGTTTATCCATGGGGAACTCCAGGCATGGCTGAAAGAAGCCGGAATTAAGACGCTCTACATTGATCCCGGGAGCCCCTGGCAAAATGGCTTCATCGAGAGCCTCCATTCCCGGTTCCGAGCCGAGTGCCTCGACCGGGAGCAGCTTTGGACGCTGTCCGAGGCACGCGTGGTCATCGAGGACTGGCGTCGAGAATACAACGAGAAACGTCCTCATCGCAGCCTCGGGCTGGAAACCCCGAGGGCCTTCGCGATGGTGGCCAGTCAAGCTGCGGCCTCCGGTCGGGCCACGCCCTCCCTGCGTCCGCAGCTTGACATATCGTCCCTCGTGGAGCGATACTCCAACCCCAATACGAACCCTACCAGACTAACATTCCCAGTGGGCCAGTTCGGGTGACTCGACCAAGAACGAGTCGGAATTGACCGGGCCTATCAAAAGCGGACCCAGGAGCGAACAAGATGAAATGAGCAGGCAGCGCCCCGCGCTCGACGCGGTTGAAAATCTCGCTGCGGAGGAAAAAGAACGCACTTCTCACGATCGGTATTGGAATCGATCCGCCAGACCTTCGCCATGCTGCCCGGGTTCTCGAGAGGGACGGTGAAACGCTCGAAGAATTCTCCGTCACTCCGTCTTTTCACAATGAGTCACCCCAGTGGCCCGCCGCACGAACCAGGCAATAGTCGAAGGCTCCCCCGGCACCCTTTTGCGCTCGTGAATCGAAGAACGCATCCGGTATACTGGCGGGTAACCCCCAACCCCCGACATCATGAATACCCGAACCACCACGATTCTATTCGCCCTCGCAGGCGTCGTTTTTCTCTTCGGATGGAACCTCTTTTCCCAGGAAGATCCTGCGGCACCCTCTCGTGCCTGGGAGCATCTTGCTTTCGAAGTCGGTCATGAGACCTCTTTGAGGGATCCCGAGCTCGCGGAAAAAATCAACCAACTCGGAGACAATGGCTGGCAACTGGTGGACGTCGAAATCCGCACCCAGGCGGGAAACTCCTCGTCGATGCTGTATTTTTTCAAACGACCGAAGTGACGCCTCTCCCGGATTAAGATCCCGGCACCCGCGCCAATCCACTTCCCCGCCCCCGTTTCCTTGTGTTCGATTCATGAAGAGGCCCCGAACGTTCATCCTTTTGATTGCCCTGGCAGCCCTTTCTGAAATCGGGCTCTGCCACGATTCGACCCGCCCGGATGAGAACGCCAAAGAGGGCGGGCCAACAGGGGCATCCGATCAAGTTTGCAAACTCAAGATCGAATTGCTGGACGCGGCCTCTGCCGAAAGCATCCCGGGAATGATCCGCCTGCTGAATGAAGCGGGCACCCCGGTCGGGATTCCCGAATTGCTGGATCGTTGCATCGGTTTGCCGCGCGGAGCCCGAAAGCTGGGCTGGCATGTGCTCCTCGAATCGACGGAAATTTCGGCTCCACGCGAAAAGCTGACCGTCGAAGCG
Source organism: Verrucomicrobiales bacterium (assembly GCA_029213265.1). Lineage (GTDB taxonomy): Bacteria > Verrucomicrobiota > Verrucomicrobiia > Verrucomicrobiales > DEV007 > Arctic95D-9. The sequence goes on from JARGNG010000023.1 coordinate 30,944, forward strand.
GTATCCGGTCTGGAGTATGTCCGCCTGATGGAAACGCTGGATCTGGCCGGCCAGGAGGAGCAATCCTGCCAGCTACCCCTGACTCGATTCTGGAATGCGAAGGAGCGGGGGCTCGTGGCGGGAAATACCCATCTCCATCTGAAGGACCTGAGCAGGGAGGAGGCCGATCGATATCTGCAGGAGGTTTCCAGGGCAGACGGATTGGAGGTCGTGTTTGTCTCCTACCTGGAGAGGGCGGTCGTCGACCGAACCTATGTGACCAACCAGCATTCGAGGGACGATCTCGAGCAGCTTTCGTTGAAGCACCTTCGCTTCGGAAATGGACAGGAATACCGGCATAACTTCGGAGGGGGCGGAGAGGGCTACGGTCACGTCTTGTTTCTTGATCTGAGAGAGAGAATTCTCCCCGGCAGCATCGGACCCGGGATCACCGGAATCGGAACCGACGGAACGCCGCTGCAAAGTGGAATCAAACAGGCGAACGATCAGGAGGCGACGGTCGTGTGGTGTCACAACGGCTTCGGTTTCGAAGACATTCCGAACTGGGTCGAGGGGCTGGTTCAGGCTCAGAATATTTTCGATGGAGGAAACCGGGGCAGCTACGAAGACACCTTCTATCGATATTTAAACCTGGGGATTCGTCTTCCGTTTTCGACCGGAACCGATTGGTTTCTGTATGATTATTCGCGCGTCTACACCCGGATGGAAGACGAAGAGGTCACGGCGTCCCGTTGGTTGGGGAGCTTCCGCAACGGCAGGACGTTCATCACGAACGGTCCACTCCTGGAAATGAACGTGAATGGAGTCTTCCCCGGCGAAGAGCTCAGCGCCGAAAACAGCGTGAAGGTTCAATATCGCGCGGTGAGCCGGGAGAATTTCGGGAAACTGGAGCTGATTCAAAACGGGAATGTGACTTCTCTTTCGAATCCGGTGGGGAAGAAACCCGGCGGCTGGTATGAATCGGCAGGAACGATTGAGCTGCCGATCCAGGGTGCGTCATGGGTGGCTCTTCGAATCTCCCCCGCCACGTCGGCAAAGAACGAATTCGGTCGCCAGCTTTTTGCGCATACCAGCCCCGTCTACGTGAACACGACAGCCGGGGAAGTGATCGATCCCGAAGTCGTGGTCGGTTTGCTCGAGGAAATCAAGGCAGACCTTTCGGCGATTAGAGAAGAGGGAACCTTCGGTTCCGAAGAAGAAAGGAAAAGCGTGGAACAGATCTACGAGGAAGCGATCCGAAAGCTTCGCCTGAGAAAGAAGCCATGAGGAACCGGACTGGCTTCGCGCCGCTTCAAGCGCGACAGCGCAAAGACGTCAATTGAGTGTACGACGTTCGTGTAAAACGGTCGGTATGCGCATTCTTTCCTGCCTACTCTTCACAGCAACTCTTCTTGCAGGTACGGCGCAGAGTGAAGATTGGCCCACCTTCCGACACGATGCCGGGAGAAGTGGTTACACGACAGAGCCGCTCTCTGAAAAATTGACGCTTCGCTGGACGCATCAAATGGCGGACCCGGCCCGGCCCGCCTGGCCCCGCTCCGATCGGATGATTTTTGATCGGGCTGCGGAACCGATTGTCGCCGGGGGCCTTGTCTATTTCGGCAGCAGCGTCGACAGTTCGATTCATGCGCTCGACTCCGCAACGGGCGAGACGCGTTGGATTTTTCCGACGCGGGCTCCGATTCGATTGGCACCCACCTTCTTCGAAGGAAGGATTTACGCCACGAGTGACGATGGCTACCTTTACTGCCTCGCTGCAAAAACGGGCGAGCTGGTCTGGAAAAAGCGGGGCGGTCCCGGGGATGAAATGATTCTCGGAAATGGCCGGATGATTTCACGATGGCCCGCCCGGGGAGGTGTCGTAATTCGCGACGGGATACTCTATTTCGCAGCAGGCATCTGGCCGTCTGACGGCGTCAGTCTTTATGCTCTGAATCCGGCGGACGGAAAGGTCCTGTGGATGAACGACACCGCCGGGTCAATCTACATGGGGCAGCCGCACGGGGGAGCGTTCGCCATGAGCGGGGCCGCTGCGCAGGGTTATCTCGTGGCGTCAAAAGACCGGATTTTCATGGCGACAGGTCGGGCCGTGCCGGCATCCTTTGATCGGGCGACGGGCGAATTTCAGTATCTCTTGTTGCAGCAAAACACGCACCGGGGCGGAGCCGATGTGATGCTTTCGGATCAGTTCTTTGTGAATCACGGCTATGCATTTTTCCAGGAGACCGGAGCCTTGCTCGGACCGGTCGCAAAAGGGCCGGTTGTTGAGGCGGGCGATCTATTGATGGGAGTGTCAGGAAGTAAACTGCTCGTGCAGGGGTGGTCTGATCTTGAAAAGGTTGATCGAAAAGGAAAACCCACTCTCGTTAGAGGATTGAAGGAGCTCAGTTCTGCTCCCATCGAAGGGACTGCGGTCAGCATGATCGGTGCGGGAGACCGGGTTGTGATCGGCAGGAAGGATTCTGTTCTGATCGAGAATACGATGGTGGGCGAAAAGGTGCCCTATCGCATGGAAGTTTCAGGAACTGCCTACGGGCTCGCGGCGGCGAACGGAGAACTCTATGTCAGTACCGATCAGGGAAATCTCTATTGCTTTGGAAAAGACTCCGGCCCCAACCCGAAAGTCACTTCGATAGAGAAAGGAGAATACCGGGAAGCATCTGTCTTTGTCAGGGCCGCGAAGGAAATCGTCGAGAAATCGAAGATCGATTCCGGATACGCCCTCGACATTGGCTGCGGAGAAGGTCATCTCGCGATTGAGCTGGCAAAGCGAACGGACTTGTTTATTTACGGCGTCGATGCGGATCCCGGAAAGATCGAGCGGGCACGTGGGAACGCAATCGCTGCGGGAGTGTATGGATCGCGTGTCATGTTTCTTCAGAGCGATCCCCTCGATACGAAATTGCCGGAGTACTTTGCGAATCTCGTTGTTTCCTCCGCTTCGATCGCGAAGGCAACAGTTCCGGAACTTGTGATTCAGGAGGCGCACCGGTCGACCCGGCCCTGGGGAGGAACCCTGGCAACGGGAAGTCCGGGAGCGATCAAGGTGCAGCGTCGCGGAGGCCTCAAGGGAGCGGGGCAATGGACACATCAATACGCCGATGCTTCCAACTCGGTGAACTCCGGAGATGAATTGATCCAGGGGCCGCTCGGCATGCTCTGGTTCAGCGACCTCGAGCAGGCAATGACCCAGCGGCACGGCCGTGCTCCTGCTCCCCTGTTCAACAAGGGAGTGCTCTATTCCGAAGGTCTGAATTCCCTCATCGCGGTCGATGCCTACAACGGGACGCTGCTGTGGGAGCACGAGTTGCCGGGAATCCTGACCGCGTTCGACGGCGACCACCTCATGGGAACCAGCGGAACCGGAAGCAACTACTGTGTCTCGGATGATGCGGTCTTCGTGAGGCGGGAAGGCCATTGTTTACGGATCGATGCGAAATCCGGTGAGATTCTCGCCAGTTTCCAGGCTCCCCGGCCGAAAGCGGGAGGCGATGCAGTATGGGGATACCTGGCCCATGAAGACGGGTTGCTATTCGGCACGCTGTCCGACCCTGAACATGTCCCGACCTATCGATACCGGCCCGGCGGCGACATGAATCAACAGCTCACCGAGTCGAAAACATTTTTTACCCTCGACGCGAAGTCAGGAGAGTTGATCTGGCGCTACGACGCGGAACACTCCATTCGCCACAACGCCATTTCGATCGGAAACAGGGCGGTCGTTTTGATCGACCGGGCCCAGGCCGCTTTTGACCGAAGAAAGGAGGCCAAGGCAGACGAGGCCCAACATCCGACCGGAAAGCTGATCGCGCTGGACGCCGCCACGGGAAAGGAACTCTGGCAAAACGACAAGGAAATTTATGGAACCGTCCTCGCAATTTCGAAAGAACATCATGCCCTGATGATGAGCTATCAGCCCACTGCATTTCGGCTTGCCAGTGAAATCGGGGGACGGCTTTCCGTTTTTGATCTGTCCGACGGAAAACTGAAATGGGAAGTGGAAGAAAAGTATGCGTCCCGTCCCATGATCAATGAAGACACCATCTACGCACAGGGCGGGGCCTGGGACATCCTGACCGGTGCCGAGCGCCCTTTCAATTTCAAGCGGTCCTACGGCTGCGGTGTCCTGGCCGGCTCGCGCGACATGATGGTGTTTCGTTCGGCGACGCTCGGCTATTTTGATCTTACGCGGAACGAATCGACAGAGGATTTCGGCGGCATTCGCCCCGGATGCTGGATCAACGCGATTCCGGCGGGAGGTCTCGTTTTCGTGCCTGATGCTTCGGCCGGTTGCAAATGCAGCTACCTGAACCAGTCCTGGATCGCCCTTCGTCCCGATGGAATTCGCGCTCCGAAGATTGTCCCTTCTGCCATCTCAGATGCGGAGCAAGTCACCGTGGAGCTAATCCCGGATTCACCCGCGACCAGGGTGATTCACTACACCATGGACGGTACGTCCCCCACGGTGAATTCCCCGCCCTACCAATCCCCCCTGACACTTACCGAAACCACCCTGTTCCGGGCCCGCTCTTTCGGCGAGAAGGATCGTCCAAGCCAGGTGGCCGAAGAGCAGTTCACGATCGATCCGAACCTGGTTTCACTCGATCCGAAACGCTGGCAGGCCGAGGATCACCCGAAGGCCTCACCAGCGAGCAACTGGGAGATCAAAGGAGGAATCATTCAGCAAACGTCGAATGTGATGGTGGGTGGAAAAGCGACCCTGGTAGACACTCCCCATGTCGAGCGACCAGGGAGTCTATTTACCTTTGATGAAGCTCAGGAATTCAGCGACGGGGAAATTATTTTCGAGATTCAATCGACGGACAACGACGCTCTCGGTTTTGTCTTCCGCCATCAAAGTTCCGACCAGTTCTACCTTTGGTCGATGTGTGCGGAGCGACCGTATCGCTCACTCGCCCTGAAAAACGGGCCGGAATATTCCGTCTTCGGCAGCGTGAAGGCCGGCTTCAAGGTGAAAGCCTGGCACGAGGTCAGGATCGTTTTGGAGGGAAGCAGGGTCACTTGCTTCTTTGACGGAGTGAAAGATTTCTCCGTCAGCGATGTCACTTTCTCCAACGGAGCGATTGGCTTCTACAGTTGGGGGAACAGTGGATCCTACTTTCGGAATTTGAGATTCTTTCCTGCGGAGAAAAAGTGAGAATTCGAATTTCACTGGCCGTATAGCGGCGAATTTTTTCTGTGCAGCCGCCGCATCGTTTCGCATTTTTGCAGGATGAGATCCACGCTTCCCCTCGTCCTCGTTCCGGCTCTGACGACCCTCGTTTCTTTCGGGGCCCCCATCGATATCGGTGATCGGAGAGAGCTTCTCGTCGACGACTACCTGATTGAGTCAACGAAGGATGGCCTTTCGCTGCGACTCCATCATCCGGTGGAGAAAGAAATTTCGATCGATCACAACGCTCCGTGGGAAGGCACTGGCTGCGGGTATCACAGCATCTTTCAGGATGGCGACAAGTATCGGATGTACTACAAGGCATGGCACCTCGATGTTCAGGAGGGCAAGCTCAGGCCTGCAGATTCCCACTTCACCTGCTATGCCGAGAGCACGGATGGAATCCATTGGGTGAAACCGAAACTCGGTCTGGTGGAGTATCCCAAGGGAAGCGGCAACAAAGAAAACAACATCGTGATCGGATTGTTTCGGGAACCGTGGATGAAAGACGCCAAACCCGACGCCGTTCACCCCGCCATTTTCAAGGATGCCAATCCCGATTGTCCGACCGATGCCCGTTACAAGGCGATCCTTCGCTCGCGGGGCGAGAAAGGACTGCTGGCCCTGAAGTCCCCGGACGGGTTGCGCTGGTCTCTCCTTTCGGAAAAGCCCGTCATCACCGATGGAGCGTTTGATTCCCAGAACCTCGCCTTCTGGGATCCGGTTCGAAAAGAATACCGTGCCTATTGGCGCTACTTTTCGGAAGGCAACCGGGCCATTCGGACCGCCACCTCCCGGGACATGATCACCTGGACCAATCAGAAGGACCTGACCTATCCCGGCTCAACCGCGGAGCAACTCTACACCAACCAGATCCAGCCCTACTATCGGGCCCCTCACCTCTTCGTTGGATTCCCGACCCGGTATGTCGAGCGGGGCTGGAACAAGTCGATGGAGGTCCTTCCTGAACTCGAGCACCGGAAACTGCGCTCCTCCATATCGGACCGATACGGGATGGCAATCACCGAGGGCCTCTTCATGAGCAGCCGTGACGGAGTCAGTTTCCAACGCTGGCCCGAGGCCTTTCTCCGTCCCGGGGTGGAGCGTCCGGGGACCTGGCACTACGGACATCAATACATCGGTTGGCAGATTGTGGAAACCGCCTCGCCATTCCAAGGCGCACCCAACGAAATGTCCCTTTATGCGACCGAAGGATACTGGACCGGGAAAAGTGATCAGCTTCGCCGCTACACGATGCGCCTCGATGGTTTTGTGTCGGCCAACGCTCCACTCAGCGGCGGGTCTTTTGTCACAAGGCCCATCACCTTCCAGGGCAAAGAACTCCATCTCAATTTTTCCTCCTCCGCTGCCGGGGGGATCCGGGTGGAAATCCAGGATGAAACCGGCACGGCGATCCCCGGATACGCCAAGGATGATTGCGACGAAGTGTTTGGGGACACGATCGATCGCCCCGTCTATTGGGGCGACCAAGGGTGCGATGTTTCCACGCTTTCCGGAAAGACCGTCCGCTTGCAATTCAGCCTGCGCGATGCCGACCTGTTCGCTTTTCAATTTCAATAATCCTCTTTGGCCGCGGCTTTACCCGCATTCGCCCGTTTCCGATCCATGACCGGCTAGGCCGGAGGAAGGCGCGCCTACGCAATGGGCTCGAGCGCTCCCCACTGGAGAACGGGACGCTCCTGCTCGTCACTTGCCTCCAGGTCGACGGTTACAAGGAGACGCCAGTCGTTCAGGTCTTCCTGATCGACGAGAATTTGTTCCACGTTCCAAATTCGCTTCCCCTTGTCTCCGGTGATGCGGGTGTGCTTGCGATTTCTCGCCTCAGGATCAAAGCGGAGTCCGCGATGGGACGACAGAAACTGATCGACGGTCGCGCGAATATCAGAAGGCACGTCCCCTATCAATCGACCGGCCTGATCAAACTCCCCCTGCGCGATTGCTTTCAACGAATCAAAGATAACCGTCCTGACATGACGCTCAAATGCGCCCCAGTCGCGGGTGAACTTCGGCGACTCGGGCGGGGCAGATTCCTCACCGGGAATGACCGGGGCATCCGGATGACTCAGCCGCTCCCACTCATCCAGCAAACTGGAATCAATTCCCCGAAGCATTGTCCCGAAAAAGGTCCGGGCTTCCTCCAACTCCTCCGTCATCATTGCAGGAGGAACGGTATGATCGAGCACTTTGTAGACTTCGGAAAGATGCCGCAGGAGAACCGCTTCACTTCGCTCCAATCCGTAGATCTTCACATAGTCCTCAAACGATTTCCAATCCTCGAACATCTCACGAGCGACCGACTTCGGACGCACCGATGCCTCTTTCGCCCATGGATTCGTGAGCACAAATTCGTTGTAGGTATCGTAGACAAAATCTTTCCCCGGCTTGGGATGCTCCACCTCATCGAGACGCTCAATCCGCTCATCATATTCAACACCCTGGCCTTTCATTTCCGCCATCAGTGCGGTTTTTAACTTGTCGACCTGACGCCGCAGCACCGCAGTCGGATCTTCCAAAATCGATTCAATCAGCGAAAGCACCTGGAGAGCGTATTCCGGATCCTCCGCATCGAGCTTGGGAATGGCCTCCAGCAAATACAGCCCAAGCGCCTGGTTCAGCGAAAAGTCGTCCTGCAGTTCAATATTCAGGGCGATCTTCGCAGCACCTTTACGTTCTTCCGGCGGGAGAATCTTGAGAACATCTCCTTCCACGAGCCCCCGGAACAAGGCGAAGGCACGACGTCCGAGTTTGCGTTTCGTCACCGGCGTTTCGTGACTGCGTCGCAAAATATCCCGCAGCGCCTCGCAGCCATCCTCCCCGGAGCGACTCAGCACATTGAGGAGCATTCCGTGATTCACCGAAAAACTGGACGAGAGCTTTTCCGGGGGCGACTCAATGAGTTTTCGAAAGGTCGTTTCGTCCCAGTTCACGAACCCCTTTTCAGGTGGCTTTTTCTTCACCGCCCGGCTCTTCTTCCCTTTTGCCTCCGCCTTCTTCTCCGCTTTGATATTGTCGATGGCATGAGCAGGAGCCTGAGCAACGACATAGCCAACATCGTCGAAACCGCGACGTCCCGCCCGACCGCTGATTTGCTTGAAGTCACGCACTGCAAGCGTCTTTGTCTTTTGTCCTCCGTATTTAAAAAGCTGCGTAAACAGGACCGTTCGGATCGGAACATTCACTCCGACGCCGAGGGTGTCGGTTCCGCAGATGACTTTCAGCAATCCTTTCTGAGCCAGCTTTTCGACGAGCACACGATATTTCGGGAGCAGTCCGGCATGATGAATTCCGAGCCCGTGCCGGAGCAGCTTTTTGATCTCCTTCCCATACGGGCTGCGAAAATCGGCGTCCACGAGTAGCTCCGCGATTTCGCCCTTTTCCTCCCTGGTGCAAAAATTCCGACTCATCAGATTCTGCGCCGTCCTCGCACAAGACAGTTGCGTGAAGTGCACGAGATAGATGGGGGCCCGTTCCGCGACCACGAGTTCCTCCACCTTTTCCTCCAGCGCGGTCGTGCTGTATTCGAATTCGAGAGGCACAGGACGATCCTCTGATTTGACGAGAGCCGTGGGGCGATCCGTGAGGGCGGTGAGTTCCTCCTCGAAAAACCCGGTGTCCCCCAGGGTCGCGGACATGAGAAGAAACTGCACCCTGGGCAGGGTCAAGAGCGGCACCTGCCAGGCAACGCCGCGCTCGTGATCCGAGTAGTAGTGAAACTCGTCCATGATGACATCATCGACGGGTGCCGCCTCTCCATCCCGCAACGCCAGGTTCGAGAGAATTTCGGCGGTGCAGCAAATCACAGGGGCTTCCGCGTTCACCGTCGCATCGCCCGTGATCATCCCGACGTGCTCGGGACCGAAGAGGGCGCAGAGCGAAAGAAATTTCTCGTTCGCTAGCGCTTTGACCGGAACGGTGTAGTAACTCCTCCGACCCTGACAGATCGCCCGAAACTGCATCGCCAGCGCAACGAGAGTCTTCCCCGAACCGGTCGGAGTATTGAGGATGACGTTACTCCCGCCGAAGAGCTCGAGGATTGCCTCCTCCTGATGCTCATAGGGCTCGATTCCGGAATCGATCAGGTAAGTGAGGAATTGATCAAAAATCGCATCACTGGAATGGCGATCTTTGACCTGGTCTGGAGTCAGCGTAGCCATGGGGATGTCGTCGCCCGACTGTAACCGCATCCCTCACGATGGAAAGCAGGGACAATGGCAATCGTCATCCGGATCAGTTAATTCCGGAACCCGCGCTGATGAAAATGGTCTCGAAAACCATCTGATTATCTGGCCATCCCCCGGTGCGATCATTCCCCGCTACCATCTGTGGGAGATATCTTGCCATCCAGGGGCCTTCACAACTAGGATCGCGGAGGCACGGGGAAATCCTGTGCCTACTGCTATCCGCCTCCCTTGCCATTCCCTCATCGACATGACCCCCAAGTTTTTCGCCGCCGCCGTCTCTCTCCTGGCTGCCGCCATTACCCATCCTGACGTCCGCGGTGCGGAATCTACGGATTCCCTGCTCGAACGCATTACCCCGCGGTTGCGTGCGATTTATGAGCAGGGGGAATTCCGGGTAAAACGGTTTCCGGGTGAATGGCTTCCTGACAGCTCTGGATATAGGGTCATGGAATCCGATCGCGAATCGCGAAAGCGAGTCCCGGTTTTCTACGATGCGGCCACGGGAGATCGCAAGGTCATGGAACCGGGAGAGCGTAACGAGACTCATCAGGCCGGCGAACTTTCACCGGACGGAAAGAGCGTTCTCGTTCGGGAAAAGGGAAACCTTGCGGTGCGCGATCTCAAATCCGGAACCACCGTAGTGCTGACCGCAGAGGAACAAGGGAGTGCGGTTTCGAGCGGCCGGGCGATTTGGAGCCCCGACAGCAAACGCATCATGTATGTGCAGACAGACTCCTCGAAAGTGAGGTTGCGCCCCATGCTCATTCCGGGCGATCCGACCTATCCCAAGGTAAAGGAAATGCGTTTCGCCCGGGTCGGAGGAGAGATCCCCGCTCTGAAAGTCGGGGTGGCGGACGCAGCGCTGGGAGAGACAAAATGGCTTTCCCTTCCCGGTTCGGAGGAAGGTTTCTATCTCGGGCAGGTCGACTGGGCAGGAAACTCCGGGGAAGTGCTGGTGGAAAAACTCAGCCGCTTTCGAAATGAGCGGGAATTTTTCCTCTTCGATGTTACCAGCGGCAAACGCACCCGCATCTTCCACGAAAGTGATCCCGCATGGGTAGTCGCCAGCATCGCAAAAAATGCCGGCCTTGATTGGATCCATGAAGGCCAGTCGTTTCTGGTTCTGAGCGAAAAGGATGGCTGGCGACACGCCTATGTCTATTCGCGCGATGGAAAGAAAGAGACTCTACTGACCCCCGGCGACTACGACATCATCGAAAAGGTGAAAATCGACGAAGAGCGGGGCTGGTTGTATTTCAACGCCTCACCCGACAACGGCACGCAGAAATATCTCTATCGGGTTTCCCTGAACGGCCCGGAGAAACCCGTGCGGGTTACCCCTTCCGGACAGCCCGGCTTTCACGACTACGATTTTTCCCCGGATGGCCAGTGGGCGTTCCACACCTGGTCCTCTTTCGATACGCCACCCGTCACTGAACTCGTCCAGTTTCCGGATCATCGTTCGGTCCGTCAACTGGAGGACAACCGCAAATTGAAGGAAAAGATGGCGTCCCTGGCCACGCAATCGACTGAGTTCCTCCAACTCGATATTGGGGACGGCGTCGTGATGGATGCCTGGATGATCAAGCCGTCCACCTTCGACCCGCAAAAGAAATATCCGGTCCTGGTTTATGTCTATGGGGAACCGCACGCGCAGACGGTGCTGGATCGGTGGAGCAACTCCAGTTCGGACTACCACCGGGCGGTGGCAGAGCTTGGCTATCTCATCGTGTCGATCGACAATCGGGGAACCCCGGCACCGAAAGGAGCCGCGTGGCGCCGCGAAGTCTTCGGAAGTCTCGGGCCGCTTTCCACCGAAGAGCAAGCGGCGGGACTGAAAGAGATGGCTCGCACCCGGTCGTATATCGATCTGTCACGAGTCGGGATCTGGGGCTGGAGTGGCGGCGGGTCCAACACCTTGAACGCGATGTTTCGAAAACCGGATACCTATCACGTCGGGATTGCCGTCGTGCCAAAACCCCAACCCCATCTTTACAACGCCTGGTTCCAGGAAATCTACATGGAGACCCGCGAAACGAATCCCGAAGGATATCAGAAAGCCGCCGCGATCAACTATGCCGATGGCCTGAAGGGGAACCTCTTGATCATTCACGGAAGCGGAGAGACAAACACACATCTCCAGATCGTTGAGGGTTTGGTGGATCGATTAATCGAGTTGGGTAAACCATTCGATTTCATGGCCTACCCCAACCGGAATCATGGAATCAGCGAAGGCAAAGGGACATCTCTCCACATGCGACTCCACATGGTTCGTTATCTCCTGACCCATCTGCGTCCCGGACCCGAATAGCACTGCGCGGCAGCCGGCCTCTGACAGGTTTCCGGGAGCCGGTGCGCAAAGGTAAACCGATAGGAAGTCTTCGAGGCGGGTGCTCACGTATCTTACTGCTACCTCGCTCCGTCTTCACTCTCGACCTCGCCGTCAGGATCCTGACTAATTCCACGAGTGCCGCCCCCAGCCAGGAACCACACCGGGCGGCACACGATGGAAGAGAGGTCACCTCGGAGGCGCACAGCGTTCCCCGCCTATATAGCGTTTCAAAAGACTGCGCATACGTCCCACCTTATCGGGGTGCTGATCATAGAGGTTCTTCGACTGGCGGGGATCGACCTTCAAGTTGAATAAGAGGCCGGGATGCCCCTTACCGTAGGGATCCAACTCGAAATGCTTGAGGTAGGACGCGGGCTCCTTCACGGCCCCGGTCGGGGCATCGATCAGGACCCAGTCCCCTTGTCGCAACGCATACTGTTTCGGGTTGGTGTTTTGCACGGTAGCCGTTCGCAATGGGCTCTCATATTCCTCTCCGGTCAGCACTGGCAGGAGGTTGTAGCTATCGATGGCATCGTCCTCCCCCAGCGGGAAATCAATGATCGTTGCGAAAGTCGCTGCGAAATCCACCTGGCTGACCACTTCATCAGATTTAGAGCCAGCCTCGACCTGACCGGGCCAACGAACGATGAAGGGAACGCGGTGTCCGCCCTCGTAGATGTCGCGTTTGACGCCCCGGAAGTCCCCGGAACTCCATTGTCCAAATTCCTCGAGGCGCTCAAAAGCGTGAGTCTCGGGCCCGTTGTCTGCCGTGAAAATTACGATCGTATTCTCCGCGAGTCCTTTCTCGTCGAGGGCAGCCAACACCTTGCCGACCTGCGTATCCGTCTCGATGACAAAGTCGCCGTAGTATCCCGCTTTTGATTTCCCGTGGAATTCTTTATTCGGGACGATCGGGTAGTGCGGTGAGTTGAAAGCAAGATAAGCGAAAAAGGGCTGCTCCTTTTCCTGCTTCGCAATCCACTCCACCGTCTTGTCGGTGATCGTCGGCAGGATATCGAAAGGATTCCAACTCCCGGCCATGGGCCCCGGACGAAACGATCCGGAGCCGGCGAGTGGTTTCGATTTCATGACGGGCATCGTCGGGATCGTCAGAAACCGGTCGCCCTCGATCCAGCAGTAGGGCGGAAAGTTGATTGTTCCGTCGCCGAAGTAGTGATCAAAGCCCCGCTCGAGCGGACCGCCGGGAAACGGCTTCGTCCAATCATAGGATTCCGCTTTGACCCGGTCTTTCTTTTCGACTCCCGGTTTGCGGATGGCATCGAAGTCCCATCCGAGATGCCACTTTCCGAAGCAGGCCGTATGATAGCCCCTGCCTTGAAACATTTCGGCGATGGTATACTCGCCGTCCTCAAAAACGGTGCCGCCGAAAGCACCGACGATCCCATGAAAGCGACGCCAGTGGTGTTGGCCGGTCAACATGGCAAAACGGCTCGGTGTGCAAATTCCGGAAGAGCTGTGCCCATCGGTGAAGGTCATCCCCTCCGACGCGAGTCGATCGATGTTCGGGGTTTGGATTTTCGCCTCTTTGTCTCCGTAGGAAACGTCCGCGACTCCCATGTCATCCGCGTAAAGAATGATTACATTGGGCGTTTGATCAGCAGCTGTGAGCGGCGTGCTGAGCCCCTTCGCTGCAAAAATGATCAGGGTTGCGGTGAGGACTATGGGCAATTGTCTTTTCATCAATATTTCTTTCTTTACGTCGCCCATCTTAGTAAACCGGTTGCTTCACGAACTCAACCTCGACGGCGCCGTCTCCAGGCCACGGGGGCATGCGCCACTTTTAAACCACACTCTGCCCGTCAGAATGATCTTTCCCCTGGCGGGCTATCCGCTTACCAATTCAGGATGATCGAATTTACCGCACCATAACTATGCGAAACCTCATTCCTCTCGCTCGTTTCCTGACTCTGATTCTCATCCTGGGGGCCGTCACCAACCCGATCGGTGCCGCCGAGATTCTCTGGAGCCAATACTGCCAGCACCTCGGCAAAATGAAGATGCTGGTTCATCTCGATTCGGACCCCACCGTCCCGGTCGAAGACGAATCGGAAAAGGTGAAGCTTTGGCTGCGGAAAAATGCCAAAGAAAATTGGGAGTTCGCGCAGTCTCAGCCGATTCATTCGCTCACCGCCACGGCCTTGTTTGAAATCGAATCCTGGCCCCGTCACCAAGAGAGGCTCTACAAGGTGACTTGCGGTGACTCCGCCTGGGAAGGGATCTTTCGCGCGGAACCGGAGGACGGCTCGATCCTGAAGCTGGCCGGGCTGTCGTGCCACAAAGACATCGCCTGGCCATGGAAGGAAGCGATCGCGGAAGTGATCGCTCACGATCCGGACCTGGTATTTTTCTCCGGAGATCAGATCTACGAGAACGACTACGGCAGCCCCATGTTTCGTGCCATGACGGAGGAGGAGGTTCCTAAGGGAATGCAGAACTACCTCGAGAAATACCGGAAATTCGGAGAGGCCTTCCGCGAGTTGATGAGAGATCGCCCCACGATCATGATCACGGATGATCACGATGTGTTCGCCAACGATCTCTGGGGCAGAGGCGGTATTCGCATGAAGGGAGATCGCACGACGGGTGGCTACCCAACCCATCCTGATTGGGTCAATGCGGCCGAGTTTACCCAGACCGGCAACCTGCCTGACCCCGTCAACCCGGGGCCGCACGGGGCTGGCGTACTCGCCTACTACACGTCCCTTCACTATGGAGGGGTGGATTTTGCGATCCTGGAGGACCGGAAGTTCAAGAGCGCACCATCGGAGGTGATCAAAAAACTAATCGCTCCGCCGGGATTTCAATTTCCCGAAGAGCGCGTCACCGACTTTGAAATCGAAGTCGTGCTGGATCCCGACTACGACTGCACACAACTCGACCGACCTGATCTGCAACTTCTGGGCAGGGAACAGGAAGCCTTTCTCGAGGAGTGGTCGGAGGATCTGAAGCAATCCAGCAGGATCGGTGCGGTTCTGTCATCCAGCCCCTGGGCTCATACGGCCATGTATTCGCCGACTTCAGCAGATACCGATTCCAATGCCTGGCCGCAGTCCGGCAGAAACCGTGCCCTCAATGCGATCGGCGACGCTCCGGTCGTGATGCTCCACGGAGACGTCCACCTCGGAACCCTGGGTCGTCATGGTGTCGACGAGTTTAACGACGGTCCCGTCACTTACTCGCTGCCCTCGTTTTCCTCCCGGGCGAGCCGCAAATGGGAACCGCTCGAAGCAGGACAAAACCGGGCACCCGGCGCTCCGGAAGACACCGGTGAATTTGAGGATCGGTTTGGGAACAAGATCACGATGTATGGAGCCGGCAATGGATTGAATGGGTACGGCATCATCTTGTTCGACACCCGGAAGCGGGAGATCGAACTGCAGTTTCATCCGATGAACGAGGAGCGCCGCCCGATCAAAGTGAAGGTGCCGGGCTGGCCGTATACAGAGAAATTTTGATACTCATTCGGTGAAGGTAGCGTTCTCGGGGCCGGAGTCGTATTGGTTGTCTCCAAATCCGAAAAAAGCGGAGGCATCCGGAGTGACGGGTCACCGGCGATTCTCCTTTCCGTTCCCGCGGCCAAGCCGAATTGCGGACTGGTCGTCCACCCGGACTTCCCGTATCCTGCTACCTGCAGTGCCCCCTCCTATGACTCCCAGAATATTCCCCCGTCTCGTTCTCCTGCTTGCCACCTTCGGCGTTCCGATCCTCCTGCTCTCCCCCGGCCCGCTTCCTGCCGAAGAACTCACCCTGCACCACCCCAACATCGCCGGGGTGACACTCTTTGCCGAAAATCCTGACATCGTCACCCCGACCGGCATCGCGGTTGCTCCGGACGGGCGGATCTTCGTTATGGAGAACCACACCCACCAACGCCCCAACGACTACGAAGGCCCGGAGACAGATCGCATCTACGTCTTTGTCGACACCGACGGTGACGGCGTTCACGATGAGCGTTCCATTTTCTACGAAGGACTTGTCACCAGCACCGACCTGCTCTTCGCCGACGATGGCAGCCTCTACGCGACGACCCGGTGGGATGTCTTTCGCTTCCCCGACGCCGCAACGCTCAAGGTCGCGGCCGGGGATCCCGAGCGTCTTGTCCACTGTGACACCGAGTGCGATTATCCGCACGACGGCATCAGCGGACTCGCGATCAATCCCGGCGAACCCGGCTGGCTCTACTTTGGATTCGGGGAAAATCTCGGCTTCGACTACACCTTCATCGGCGCGGATGAGACGCGCATCTCCGGCGGTGGGGAGGGAGGTTCCTCCTATCGCTGTCGTCTCGATGGCTCGGAGCTGGAGCGGCTTTCGACCGGTCATTGGAACCTCTTTGGCATGACTTTCGATCTTGCCGGCAATCTCTTTGCGACTGACAATGACCCCAGCGGCTGTCCTCCGAACCGTCTCCTTCATATCGTGAAAGGCGGCGACTTCGGCTACGAATTCCGCTACGGCAGATCCGGCCGTCATCCGCTCCAGACGTGGACGGGCGAATTCCCGGGATCGCTCGGCATGGTTGCTCCCATTGGCGAGGCCGCCTGCGGCGTAGTCCCCTTCGGCCCGGGCGAACTCCTCGTCGCCTCCTGGGCCGACAATCGCGTTTACCGCCATGTCCTCGAACCCGATGGACGCAGCTACACGGCTTCGAGAGAGCTCTTTCTCTCCGGCTCCAATGAATTTCGCCCTGTCCACTTCTGCTACAACGCGGATGCCACCGCGCTCTACTTCACCGACTGGGTCCTTCGCAACTATCCGGTCCACGGCCACGGGCGCATCTGGAAGGTGACCTTCAAGGAACCCATCAATCAGATCGTGACCAAGATCGAGAAGCGCGGAGAACTGAGTCGCGAGAGGGCGTTCACGGCGCTGGGTGATCCCGATCCCTATATTCGCACCGAGGCAGTTCAGGTCATTGCGAAAGATCCGGATCATGACTGGCAGGCGATTGAAAATCCCCTCGCCCGTTCTCACTACGCCATCGCCCTGAAACGCTCCGGAACTGAGGCGGCCCGCTCGCAAATCCCAGAGCTTCTGAGAGACTCGGACGAGGACGTCTGCTTCGTCGCCGTCAAGTGGATTGCCGACGAGAAGCTGACCGCCTTCCGACGGCAGCTCCTGGAACAACTCGACCGTCCTGCGCTTTCGCAAACGCTTCTCTTCGCCATCCTCGCCGCGGAACAGACGCTCAACGGCGGGAAGCCATCCGACAGGCCCAACTCGAGACAACTGCGCGCGATCTTCAATGACCCGAACAGGTCCCCTGCCCTGCGGGCTCTCGCTCTCAAGCTGCTGCCCGCCGATGATATCCCCATTGAACGCCTCGCGCAGATTGCCTTGAAGAACCCGCCCGCCATCCGCCTGGAGGCAGTCCGCAATCTACAGGCAGCAACTTCTCCAAAACGCACCGCCGCGCTTTCCACCCTGGCATCGGATGACCAACAGCCTTCACAAATCCGCGCCGAAGCCGTCCTCGGTTTGGCATCGGCCGCCGATAAGAGGAAGGATCTCTTGAAGGAACTTTCTTCCGACTCCGATTCCGCTGTCGCTGCCGAGGCAGAACGTGCCCTCGCGGGAGCGGGACTGGAAAGCCGCCCGCTCGCAGAGAAGCCGGCATCCCTCGACGCGGCCGAGTGGTCGGCGCTGTTGAACGCCCTTCCCGGAAAAGCGGATCCGGAAACCGGCCGCCGCATTTACTTTCATCCACGGCTCGCGACCTGCTCCGTCTGCCATGAAATGGATGGCCGGGGCAACCGCGTCGGCCCTGACCTTTCCACCATTCACCGGCAGTCAGACGTCGATGAGGAATGGCTCCTCACTCACATTCTCAATCCCAACGAAGCGATCGCGCCGCAATATCTCCCGTGGCAGGTTCTCAAGACCGACGGCTCCTCCGTGATGGGATTCGTGCTTCGCAAAGGCGGCACGAAAGAGACCTATCTCGGTATCGACGGCAAGGAGTTCTCCGTCAACAAACCCCAGATCGTCAGCAGCACGGAACTGGACCTTTCCCTGATGCCTCCCGGCCTCCTCCTGCCGCTGCAGCCGGAGGAGATTCGCGATCTGCTCGCCTATTTACTGGAAGGACGCTAGTTCCCTTTCCGGGAAATCCTCCCCGACAGGATTCCAGATAGTTACCCGGAGTCGATTTACAAAACACGGTCGGAAAGATCGCAAACCGCAAATCAGGAAGTATAGAATTACCCCTTCTCCCATAGCGGCATTACCTTTCCAGGCTTGATCCCGCTTTTCGGATCTGTGTAGTCTTTCCAGAAAATGAACCCTTGTCGATTGATCTATAAGAGTACCGCGGTGGAAGTTCCGGTATCCAATGAGTCGATACGCGATCTGATTGACCATTCCTCAAAGAAAAACAGCGACGCGGGAATCACCGGTCTCCTTCTTCTTTGTGGCCGCCACTTTCTCCAGGTCCTCGAAGGCCCTCCCGAAAAGGTGAACGCTCTCTTTCAGAAAATCAGTGTGGACTCCCGCCATCACACCGTGGAGCTGATCGAATTTCAAGTCTCTGCCGAATCACTGTTTCAGGAATGGAGCATGCGTCTGGTCGATCTTTACGATCTCCCGGGAGAGAAGAGAAAACTCCTCATGGATAAGTACGAGCACGCCGATGGCGAAATCTTTATTCCGAAGGAAGCGGTTCGAGTCATCTCTCTACTCCTCGATGCGCGGGCCATCTGTCTGACGACACCGTGGAAGGAATAGCCCCCCTGTCCTTCTGAGCCGTTCTCTTCCGGCCTCCTGCAGGAGAGAAAGTAGAGAAATTCCCGGATCGACCCGCTACCGTTTTGGACAGGTCAAGCCACCCCACCGGCTCAGGCGAGAATCTCTTTTACGACGCGTGATTTTTCGACCCCGGTCAGTTTCATATCGAGTCCCTGGAAAGGAAAGGTGAACTGGCTTCCGTCGATGCCGAGTTGATGGAGCATGGTCGCGTGGAGGTCCCGCACATGAACCACATTCTCGACGGCATGATATCCAAGTTCGTCGGTCGCACCGTGATTGATCCCGCCCTTGACTCCGCCTCCGGCCATCCACATGGAAAACCCCTTGATATGGTGATCGCGCCCTGCTCCGCCCTTGCCCTGAAACATAGGCGTGCGGCCGAATTCTCCACCCCAGATGACGAGGGTATCGTCAAGGAGACCCCGCATTTTCAGGTCGGTCAGCAGCGCCCACGTGGGCCGGTCGGTCAGGCCGCAACAAATATCCATATAACGGGCGAGGTCGCCGTGGTGATCCCAACCGCGGTGGTAGAGGTGGATAAAACGTGTCCCTCTCTCTGCGAGCCTCCGTGCGAGGAGACAGTTCGAGGCGTAGGACCCGTCACCAGGCGTAGCGCCGTAGAGGTCGAGAACGTGTTGCGGCTCGTTCGAGATATCCATCAACCCGGGAACGGAGGCCTGCATCCGGAAAGCCATCTCATAGGCGGCGATGCGGGTGTCGATCTCCGGATTCTGAACCGCCGCATTCCGCTTCCGGTCGAGCTGGCTGATCGTATCGACCAGCGCACTCTGCTGGTCTGCGGAAACACCGCCAGGATTTCGCACGTAGTGCACCGGATCGCCGGAGGAGTTGAATTCCACTCCCTGGTAGCGGCTCGGGAGAAATCCGGCCGACCACTGGCGAGAGGCAATGGGCTGCGGATTCCGCCCGCCTACACTGGTCATGACGACAAAGCCGGGCAGATCCGCGGTTTCGGATCCGAGTCCGTAATTGATCCACGATCCCATCGACGGACGCCCGCTGATCGCGGTTCCCGTGTTCATGTACGTATGAGCCGGATCGTGATTAATCTGATCGGTCACCATTGACTTCACGATGCAGATATCATCGGCCAGTCTCGAGGTCCAGGGGAGGAAGTCACTGATGAGCTGCCCGCTCTCACCACAACGGTTGAATTTGGTAAGGTGCCCCTGCACCTTGAGTTCTTTTCCCTGAAGCTGAGCGATGGGCTGCCCCTTCGTAAAGGACTCCGGCATTGGCTTGCCGTCGAGTTCGTCGAGCTTCGGCTTGTAGTCGAAGGTCTCCAGGTGGGAGGGCCCCCCTGCCATGCAGAGGAAAATGACCCGCTTTGCCTTCGCCGCAAAATGAGGAAGCCCTGTTGTTCCGCCGGCAATGCCTCCGTATGCCTGATTGCCCATCAAGCTAGCCAGCGCAGCGGATCCGAGTCCAAGCCCGGCCTGTCCGAGGAAGGCGCGACGTTGCAGCGGGTTGGAAGAATCGAAAGGAGAATTCATTGCGTCAGTTCCGGGTAATGGATTCGTTCAAGTTCAACACCGCCCGCGCCACCGAGGTCCACGAAGCCAGTTCGACGGAGGCATAGGCTTCAGGCAGCGGGGCCAGACCGGTCTCGAGAAAACGTTGCGCAGCGGCAGGATTCGATTCGTATTCGCCCCGCGTTTTGGCGAGAAGGTTTTCGAGGAGTTTCCGTTCTTCCGCATCGGCCTCGCGGGACAGGGCAAGTCGAAAGGCATAGTTGATCCGGCTGGAAGTTTCGTTTCCGCCCTCTGCAAGAATCCGCGCCGCAAAAACACGGGCCGCCTCAATGAAGGTGGGGTCGTTCAGCAATACGAGCGCGGCTGTGGGAGTGTTGGAATGGGGTCGCTCGGCGGTGCATTCCTCGCGGCTCGGCGCATCCATCGCTTTCAACATCGGATGCAGAAACTGCCGCTGCCAGTGAACATAGACCCCGCGTCGCCATTGGTTGCTGTCGGAATGGGCGGTGTATTTCCGCTGGGGAAAATTCAGGTGCCGGTAGTAACCCGCAGGCTGATATGGCTTCGCGCCGGCACCTCCCTCCTCCAGGACTAGCAATCCACTAATGGCGAGAGCGTTGTCGCGGACAATTTCGGCGGGAAGCCGGTATCGCGACTGACGTGCCACCAGTTGATTGAACGGATCGCGCTCCCGCAATTCCGGGGAAGCGAGAGACGACTGGCGATAGGCGCGGCTTGTCCCCATCAGGCGGAAGATCGATTTGATGTCCCATCCGCTTTCGTAGAATTCGACGGCGAGATAATCAAGCAGCTCCGGATTCGCCGGAGCTTCCCCCTGTCCACCAAAATCGGAAAGTGAACGGGAGATTCCGGTTCCGAAGAAAAGATACCAGAAGCGGTTTGCGAAGACGCGGGCAGTAAGTCCCCCGCCGCCGGTTTCGGGATCGGTCAGCCAGTTGGCGAGATCGAGTCGGGTCGCGTGGTCACCCTTTGCCGGTTCTACTTTCCCGAGAAACGAGGGCACTGCGGCCCTTACGATTCCCCCACTTTCGTCCTGCCAGTTTCCCCGCGGCAGGACCCGCATCGTCCGGGGAGGTTTGGCAACGGTGATCATCGTCTTGCGGACTGCCTTTTCCGCCGCAGCCAGATCAGCGCGCAGCCTTTTCCAGCCGGCGCGCTTCGCTTCGGGGGCAGCCTGTCTGATCACGACGTTGGCGGCGGCGAGGTGTTTGTTCCAGTCGGCCATCTGTTCCGGCGTCCCCTTTTTCTTCAGGGCGGCCTCCAGCTTGGTCTTCTCGACCTCCTGCGTTTCAAGTAATTTCCGGACATCGGCCGGAAGGATCTCTTCGATTTTTTCCCTGAGGTCTGCGATCTGCTCTTTCTCTTCCGGCGACGGCACCGGGATCTCCGGCGGACGGAGGGAGGGAAGAGAATTTCCGGCGAAGCCCTCATCGTGAATGTCGGAGAAAAAGGCAGCGAGGGAGTAGTGATCCTTGATCGTGTAGGGATCATACTTGTGGTCATGACACTGGGCACAGCCGACGGTGGCACCCATCCATACGGCGGAGACATTGCGGACACGGTCAGCCGCGTAAATGGCGTCGTATTCCTTTTTCTGAAGCCCGCCCTCGTGAGTCGTCTGGAGAAGCCGGTTGTAACCCGATGCTACTTTCTGGTTGATGTCAGGGTCGGGCAAAAGATCTCCGGCAAGTTGCTCGCGGGTAAACTGGTCGAAGGGCATGTTCGCATTGAGCGAACGGATGACCCAGTCACGATACGGGGAAATGTTATGATCCTGATCCCCGTGATACCCGACCGTGTCCGCGTAGCGAACGAGGTCGAGCCAGTAGATCGCGAGGCGTTCCCCGAAACGGGGCGAGGCGAGAAACTCGTCGACTTTCGCCTGCCACACCCTCTCAAAGTCGCCTTCCGCATTCACGAAGGCGGCGACTTCCTCCGGCGTCGGGGGCAGACCGGTCAAGTCAAACGCAAGACGTCTGATCAGGGTAACTCGATCTGCATCGGGTGAGGGGGAAAGTTTCTCAGACTCGAGCCGGGCGAGGACAAAAGCGTCGATCACGTTGGCGGGCCACTTCGTGTCTTTGACCGCAGGCGCCTCGTGCTTTTTCGGCGGAACATAGGCCCAGGGCTCGGAGAATTCCCCGCCTTCGGAAACCCAGCGGGTGAGAAGAGCGATCTCGGCCGGTTTGAGCTTTTTGTGGGAATCCACCGGCGGCATCGGGTCATCCTTGTCAGTGAGTCGTAACACCAGTTCGCTTTCTTCCGGTTTGCCGGGGACGATCGCGGCATAGCCTCCAAGATCGGCGAGGGCGCCCTCCTCCGTATCAAGGCGCAGGTCGGCTTTGCGCTCGTGGGAGTCGGGACCGTGACAGAAGAAGCACTTGTCGGAAAGAATCGGTCGGATGTCCCGATTGAAGTCGATTGGCCTGGCCGGGACGGCAGTTTCCTCCGCTATCGCCACCATTCCGATAGCCATCACGACGAGGCCGGTCGGGATGAGGAAGAGGAGGCGGGCAGGAGGGGGAATCATGTTTTCTCTGAGAAAGTCGGCAAAGGAAGCTTAGCTCGATATTCGCCCGGTTCCTACCCCCTTGAGTGCGGGATCAAGGCGGGAATGAAGAGAGAGCAGGAGACGGTTTTCAGCCCCCCCCTGCCTCACGCGGAGCCCCTTACCGAATCGAAATCGCCGGTGGTCAGCCGGTCCTTCACGTAGATATCACGACTTTAGCTAATTTTGTCGCCAACGAAGTTGGTCGCAAGAGACTCGAAAACAACGTAGCTCCCGTCAACGGAGAGACCTCCCAACTGAGATTGCCCGTTGGCCTCGCCCCCCGCCGAGGTATTCGAAACCCGATCGATGGCAGAGATCGGATCCGCCGACACCCGGGTTTGGACGAGAACAAGGAAGACCGGAGTGGAGAAGCGATATGAATGGGTCACCAGGAGGATGGGTTGGATTAAAATGCCGACGGATCCACTGGCAGTAGATGTCGCCAACAACCAAATATCCCGCTGAATTTGATCGCCGCACTTTTCCCCCCTTTGCTCCCTGTGAGCACGAATTACTCCAGCGCATTTCCACGACCATCAAAAGAAATCGGGTATCAGCCCAAGAAGCGACGGCGCCGAAATATTTCCTGCGGAGCCCATCCCCTGATACAGCTTCGAATCCCGTGCTTCGGCCTTCGCTCAAACGCCGGAACTGAGCTGGCGACGATACTCGTAAAGAGCCATCGCGGTCGCGGAAGACACATTAAAGCTGTGTGGCAACCCGTAGACAGGAATCTCGACCACATCGTCTAACAGAG
The DNA here is from genome assembly GCA_029213265.1 of Verrucomicrobiales bacterium. GTDB lineage: Bacteria > Verrucomicrobiota > Verrucomicrobiia > Verrucomicrobiales > DEV007 > Arctic95D-9. Next base: position 54,238 of record JARGNG010000023.1, read on the forward strand.
CCAGAATCTCCTCATTCAATCCGAGACGTTCGTTGCCCACGACGAGAACTGTCTTTGCCGCAAACTGATAGGAATTCAGATCCTGAGAATTTGTGGTCTGCTCGAGTCCGACGAGTCGATATCCGCTCTTTTTCAGTTTTCGAAGCACGGGTGCGAGTGTCCTGTGAATTTCCACGGAGAGCTCGTCAGCACCGTCCCGGGCGATTTTGCTGATCAACTTCGCATCGCCCGTCAGGATCAGCCTCGATATCCCGCTGGCACTGGCAGTACGGGCAATTCCGGAGAGGTTCACGTTGCTCCGCATCGGAACGCAGGCGACGACGAGTTCCTGATCGGTGGAAAGCGTAGAACGGAGTTTGTGCCGCTGATGTTCATGAAGCGGCATAGGAGTGGACGCGAGTGAGTTCACCTCCAATTTGGAGCAAAAGCCTGCGAAGTCGATCCCGAATTCGGACCACCTCGCTTTTCACCCTCGTGCCTTACCCGCCCCGTAGCACTGCCATCCGCTGCTGCAACTCCTCGTATTTTTTCCGAGCCATCTCCAGTGATTTCCGGAACGGCTCGATCACTCGTTCCTGCTCCTTGATCTGGCCTTCCAACTTCCTCGCTTCGCCTGCGTGATCGACAAAGATCGACTTTCCATTGACGCGCTCGACACGAATTCCGCCGGAGCGCTGCCCCGACTGTCGCATACGAGCCGCCTGCAGTTTCGTGCGCAGCTCATACAGAGGTTGTGAATGCCTTGCTAAATCAGATTCGAGGCTGCGAATCCCGGCAAGTTGCGCTTCCAGCATCTTGGCAAGCCGGGCGACCTGTTCTGCCTGCTGCTTCGACGAGATCGGCGGGGACGGCTCGACCGGATTTTTCGGTGGATCGACGACCAGCATTTCCCCGATTGGTTCCGGGGCCGGTGAATCCTGAAAGGGATCGGTGGGAGCTTTCGATCCGATCTCTTCCGGTTTTTCTTCCGGCAGCTCCCCTGAACGGTCCGAGCGAAGCATTGGCTTTTTGCATCCGGCAAAAAAAACGAGAGTCAGGAAAAATCCTGCCGTCACCAACTTTCTCACTCTCTGACCTGCCGCCATTTACTTCTGAAATACTACCAGTTCAGGTTACGAAGCTCCGAAGAAATTCGGATATATCCAGGCTCATTGCCTTCCCCTGCTCTTATCTGGAATTGTACAAAATCCAAGATACGCAGGCAATCCCGAATAAAGAGGGTGCTCCTCCCGTTCGCAGTCCGAGGTCGGGAGCGGAGGACGTGAACTCACACAGGCGGGTTACCCTTTCCAACGGAAGCACTACTCGGAGGGCAATGGCTTGAGCGACTCACTTTCCGGGGCCTCTGTGATCATTTGGTAAACCGCGAGGAGTTCCTCATAGCGTTTCGCCATGTTCTTGTTATGCCTTCGGTTCTCCGGCTCCAGCACGACAAATTTCGGATGTTCCCCGAGAACGCGACCAAACTCCCGGATCTTTGGAAGGAGAGGTTTGGCGCTGCCTCCGTATTCCCGCAATGCGGCAAGGCATCCCTGGAAGCGCCGGTCGGCACCCCACCGGTCCAGCTCGATCAAATCAATACACAGGGGCAGACCCTCCGCGATTCGATGCTCCGCGAGAATGCTGAGGCCCTCCATTCGAATCCCATCGGAGAACATGACTCCACTCGGTGCCGGTTCGACGACCGCTTCGAAAACGGCAGGAAGCATGGGTTCGATTTCCTCAGGCGAAAGCTGACTGTAGACCGTCTTCAAAGAGCCTCGAGCCCGGCCGTCCTGGTTTTTCAACACGGCCCGGGCCGCTTTTCGTACCAGCTCCCGATCCACTGTCCCGAGCGACTTTCCCATGAGTCCATTGCGCTGATCGAACAAAGCAAATGCGAGATAGCGCTGGAGGTATCCGCGACCATCGTCAGGATGAGGAGGCTCTGCGACGAGATCGAGCAAAGTCGGGATGGCAACACGAGCCGGCTCACCGATTCCGGCGAGCGCTTCCGCCACCTGCGCCTTGAGCCAGTAGTCATCACCTTCTAACAAACGCATCAATGCTTCGACTCCATCGGCACCGCGCCGGCCGAGCTGTTCGAATGCCGCGCAAGCTCCGTATTGGGCGTTGGCATCCCCGGCCTGCGCCATTTTGATGAGAGCCGGAACGATCTCGGAATCCTGCCCTTCCCTGGCTGCAATCGCGATGGCGGCACGTTCGCGGATTACGGGAGACCAACTACTCAGGTTTCCGAGCAATTCATTCACCGGGCGCAGGTTATACGATTCCGATTTTCCTGCCGGCATCCAACCACGCCCCTCCGTGATCAAATGGATTGCCTCTTCTCTTGTGATCGCCGGAGCGGCACTCGGCCTCGCACCGGTAAACCGAATCTTCTTTCGCCCGAGCGAGTATCCCAGCAAATACGCCCCGCTACAGTCCCAACCGCGGTAGGAGTGCTCCCCTCCCGTCGCTCCCGGCTTCCCGAGGAAATCAAACTGGCCGTCCCAGGTACGCGCAAGATCGAGCAACCACGCTGATTCCCCGACCCAAGCGCCGGTTGCTTCCGGACCAGAGCGGGAAATGCCCGGCAAAGCCCAGAGCATGTTAAAAAAGTTTCCGGTATGACCGGACTCCCGTTCGATCCCGTAGGACGAAGTTCCCATCCGGCTGAAAAAGGAGGCTGCCTCCCCGTTTCCAAGAAAATCAAACATCACCGCAGCGGCGGACGCTTTTCCGTTGTCATCATGCATCTGCAACCATGGGTGGTGGTCCCCGTAGGGAATGGCACCACGACCGACATAGAATTCGAGAAATTGCCTGCTCTTTTCGATCGCCTTGTCGATCTCAGGATCATCGACTCCCGCCTCTTTCGCCACGAGAAGGGAGGTCGTGAGACTCAGGCCAACTTGATTCATGGCCCCGTAGCCACGCAGGATTCCGTTGTGTTCATAGGCAAATCGATGCCCCCAGGTGCCAACATGACTTTGCCCTAATGCGATTTCGTAACTCAATCGGTTCATGGTCGACCGAACGGATTCGTCCCCGGTTGCGAGCAGATATTCCCCGAGAAAAAGATTCACCCAGCCAGCGGCCCAGGAGTGCAGATCGTCTTCGCGTATCTCCCATTCGGAGGCCCATTTGGCTTCCTCTTTGACAAGGGGCATATACTTCTCCTCTCCACTGGCAAGAAGGGCCATTGCATTCAGCGCACGCACAATAGGGTGACGGCGTTTCCCATCCGGATTTTTCAACTGGTTCGCAATGGCCTCGCAGCCATTCGTGAAAATGCGCTGCGACTTCTCACATTCGTAGGGGGCCGTCCCCGAGTAACGACCGAGCACCGGAATCTGAATTTCCACATTCTCGGTCTTGCCGTCCCGCCAACGAGTCAATGGGAGCAAACCAACTTCCGCCTCTGCCGAAGTAATGGCTCTGGCAAGGGCAATGCGGGCGTCGCTTTCAAACGATTTTCCATTGAGCCCCAGAATGACATCATCTTTCGCGAGAACTCCATCCGCCGGCGATCCTTTGGCGACCTCCGTGATCAGAATCTGACGACTGGCAGTCGATTCCCCTTTCCAGGCATAGACCCAACCGCGGGCGCCGGTCGGACCCAGATTCCAGTCATGAGGAGCATCACGCTCCAATCGCACGCCCTTAGTAAAGTCAGGAATGGGCGGAGGCTCTGCCGCGATACCAGAATCGGCAACGACGAAAAGGAGGAGTGAAAGGCAAAGAACCAGGCGAATGGACATACGGTCTTATAATATATTCCACCAGCCTGGAGCAATGACATAAACTGCTTTCAGGACGGAATACGAGTCGCCGAGAGGGCTCTTCACGCCCCCCACAAAGCGACCGCCGCTGCGAATCCTCAACCAGTCGCAGCAACTGCTGCCCGAATCCCGTCGATCAGCATCTGAATACCAATAACAGCGAGGATTAATCCCATGATCCGACTGATAACCATGATGAAATTTTGCCCTAAAAATTTCGTAACGACGTTTCCTGAAACGAAACAGAAGAAGGTCATGAGGCATACCAGAGAAAAGGATAGGATTACCGCTAAAAGATGTTTAAAGCCTCCATCAGCCGCGTAATTCATAGCCGTGACGAGCGTCCCCGGTCCTGCCAGAATCGGCATAGCCAGAGGCGACACTGCCATTCCAAGAGTCGCATCACCACTCTTCTCAAGATGCTCATCGCTCGGCTTTTGAACACTGGAATGGTTTCCATGGAGAAGATTATATCCAACAAGTCCCACCAGAATTCCCCCTGCTACCTTAAAGGCATAGAGCGTGATACCGAAAAAATTGAGAACGGCATTCCCGAGCAATGCGAAAACCGAAACAATGATAAAGGTCAGGATCAATGAGTTCAATGCCAGTTGACGCGTCGTGCGACCGTCCATCCCCTCGGTCAAACCCAGAAATACAGGGGTATTCGCCAGCGGATTCATAATCGCAAAAAATGCCGCAAAAACGGTTCCGAAAAAAATGAAGTCAGGATTCATGTTATCTTTTTCCCATCATTGTCGGAAATTCGAGCGATTGAAAGAGAAAGAATGCGCTTAGAAAAGGCTTAGCACTGCAACAACAAGGAACATCGCCGGTGCCAGAAACCGCATCGATCGGTTGATCCGGCGCGCGAGCGCTTCCTTGTCTTTCTCGACCAGGCTGGAAGTGACCACGACTTCCACGAGGCTCACGAAAACAAGAACCGAAGACCCCAGGATAAACCAATCCAGTCGGGTCAGATAAGCAATTTTGGGCAAACTCGCCCCGATTGCAAAGCGGTATGCGGTCAAGGTAAGCATCGCCGTCACAGAGACGCTGATTCTGGGGCCCATTTGGGAAGACGGGATCCAGAACACGATCCACGACATGCAGATGATCAGGAACAGCGGAAGGATGACGTTGATGAAATAGTAGCGTGAATTGCGTTTCATCGTAATCGTGGCCTCAAAAGTAGGAATGCTTCGCTCTCCGGCCATTACCGGGCGGTTGCTCGTTTCTGATTTCCAATCAACCATCGCCCAGTCGGATATTGAAAAGTTATTGTTGGTCCGCGAAGGGGAGTCCGCATCTTCCTTCAATACAATCGCACCTTCCTCATGACCCGGCGAAACGAGAGTGACCCGCAAGGCCTGGGTGTCAAAAGGGAAGTCAATCAGTTGGAGTGGTTGGGAAAACTGCCCCCACGCCCTTTGCATAATATTTACGCTTCCGTCGGCAGAGATCTCAGCGTCTTCCGGAAAGGTCGTCTGAATGCGCTGACGATTCAGAATTTGAAATCCGGGGTGCCAGATGTCTGACAGGTCCTTTGTGATCTGCCCTTTTCCCTCATGCTTCAGCCTGTCATCCTCCCATTCCGCCTGAAAAGCAATATCTGCGGTGAACGATTGCTCAACCCCCCTAATCTGCTCAATGTTCAGGATGATCATTCGGACGCTTACTTCAATGGGGACGCCCTCCGGAGAAGGACGGGAAGTAAGATCCAACTCGTCCGCCTGAACTGCGACGTCTGACTGAAGAAAAATCGCGAATGCAAAGAACCACGCTCGAATCATAGTAAAGAAACTACGAGTCGGCAGAAGGCAAACAAGACGAAAGTCGTTCGAAATGAAAAAGAAAATCCCGCCGCACCTGATTCCGCAATTTGATCAAACCCGCAAACGGGTGAAGCTATCGCAATGACGAAACGTTTTCTTTCCCTGGTTCTCGCCTTCCTCTGCGGCAGTTTTCTGACTTTCGGTCAGGAGCGCAAACCCAACGTCCTCCTCCTCATGGCAGACGACCTCAATACCGCGTTGAGCGGATTCGGTCATCCGCAGTGCAAAACCCCGCAACTCGATGAACTGGCAAAGCGGGGCATTCGCTTTGAAAACATGCACTGCCAGTATCCCGTCTGTGGGGCGTCCCGCGCCTCCATGATGACCGGGCTGTATCCCTACACCAACGGCATGCTCGGAAATACCGGCAACCTTCGGGAGAATCTTCCGGACGTCGTGACGATGTCCCAGCTCTTCCGAAACCATGACTACCTCGCAGGGCGGGTCAGCAAAATCTACCACATGGGAATCCCCCCGGAAATCCTCGCCGGAACGGCCGATCACGACGACCCTCCGTCCTGGGATGAAACGGTCAATATCAAAGCCCTGGAGCAAAACGCTCCGGGCGTGAGAACGGAGTGGTCGCCCGGAGACAAGGGGTCACAAACTTTTACCGGAGTCGAAGCATCAACCGGAGATCTCGAGCACGCTGATGGGATGGCGGCTGAGGCGGCCATCGAATTTCTGAAGCAGAATCAGGAGAGACCGTTTTTCCTCGGCTGCGGCTTCGTCCGCCCTCATGTTCCGCTGGTCGCCCCCTCGAAGTATTTCGACATCTACGACCGCGAGGCCATGATTGCTCCCGTTGTTCCCGAGGGTGATCTCGATGATGTGCCGGGAATCATCCGCGATTACAAATCCATTTCCCGATATGGAGTCACGCCCGAACTGCACAAAGGCCTGCTGGAAGCCTACTACGCGAGCATCTCCTACATGGATGCCCAGGTTGGCCGGATTCTCGACACCCTCGATGAACTGGGCCTGAGTGAAAACACCATTGTCATCTTTTCGAGTGACCATGGGTATCTGTTAGGTCATCACAACAAATTTCAGAAGCAGCACCTCTTCGAGGAGGCCACCCGAGTTCCCTTCATTCTCAGTGTTCCCTGGATGAAGGACACTCACGGGGAAGCAACCGGCCATCTCACGGAACTGATCGATCTCTATCCCACTGTCGCCGAACTCGCAGGATTGACGCCACCAAAAGGCCTGCCCGGAACCAGCCTCATTCCGCTGCTCAAGAATCCGTCTACCGACAAATGGAGCAAGGATCTTGTTTTTACGATCAGCCGGAGCGGAGGGGAATCGATTCGCACCGCAGACTGGCGCTTCACCCACTGGGGATTCGGTAAAAAAGGCGAAGAGCTTTTCGACCGGAAAAATGATCCGGGGGAATTCACGAACCTCGCAAAAAATCCCGAATACGCGGCCAAGCGGAAAGAACTGAAAGCCCTTCTCGAAGCGAAGCGGGACGAAGCCGGTTACGATCCTGCTATCTATCAGTAGCAGATCGATCCGAATTCGAGACGCCCCACCGGGAATCGTCGGAAAATTGACTTCCCCAGGTGTTGCCATTTCCCCGGAGACGTAATCCTTTTCCATGATCACTGACATTCTCGTTCGCTACCTGCATTTCGTTTCCTTGATTCTGCTACTCGCGGCGGTGCTCGGTCAGCACCTGCTCCTGCGAAAGCAAATGACGAGAGGCGAAATCGCACGCGTCCAGCGGCTCGATATCCTCTATGCGGTAACCGTGATCATTGTTCTGCTCACCGGGTTTGCTCAATGGCTCTGGATCGGGAAACCGGCTCAGTTCTATTCCTCCAATCCCGTCTTCCATGTGAAGATTACCCTTTTCCTCCTCGTCGGGGTCATCTCGATTTATCCGAGCGTCTTTCTCGGAAAGCAGAAGAAAGGCGATCCTGAAGAAACCATCGCAATTCCCGGGGGCCTGATCTGGTGCGTTAGGATCGAGCTTCTTCTGCTTTTTGCGATGCCACTCCTCGCGACTCTCATCGCAAGAGGCATCGGAATCCCAGTCGTCAGCGAATGAGCCTGGTTCGCCTTGCCCCTCTGGTTCCCTTCGAGGAAGCCGTTGCGGAGATTCCCCCGGAAAACTTCGTCGAGATCGACGGCCAGCGGGTCTTTGCTCACGATATCGGATCCGGTCCGCCCATCATCCTCCTGCATGGCTTCGCTTCCACGTCGCATTCTTTCCGGGAACTCTTTGGAGACCTTGCCAGCGAATACCGGCTCATTGGAATCGACCTGAACGGATTCGGGAACACGGAGCGACCGAAAAATCCAAAGGCCTACCGGATCGAGGAGCAGGCTTCCGTGATTGCCAAAGTGCTGGAAAAGAAGGGAATTGATCGGGCGGTTGTGCTGGGGCATTCCTATGGCGCCGCGGTCTCCGCCGTCCTTTCCGCGAAGATTCCTGAAGTGGTTTCCCGGGTCATTTTGATTTGCCCTCCTTCTGAATTTGCCGAAAAACCGCCCTGGTATTTGCGCAACGCGATTGGAATGCACTCCGCCTATTTCATGATTCGGGCCCTTTTGACGAATGGGGACAAATTCAAAAAGGTCTCTGGACAGGCTGTCTACGTGGATGGCGTTCTCACCGATGAACTGGCCGAATTGTATCGCAAGTCGATGCTGGTAGAGGGGCTCAAGGAAGCCTGCTTTGGGTACGGGAAAACCTTTGCCACAGGCACCACTGATTGGATTCGGTACGGAGGAATCGTCCAGCCGGCTCTCGTTATAGCCGGGGATCAGGACCAGGTCGTTTCCGTGGACGGCTGCCGGAAAGTCGCTGAGAAAATCCCCTCCTCTAAACTGATGGTCATCTCAGAGTGTGGTCACTGTCCGCCCGAAGAGCGCCCCCAGGAAGTCCTCGCATCTCTCCGGAAATTTCTTGCGGGCGGAATTGACTAGAGTCCAGCCGCTGTCATTGCCGATTCCCTCCCCTCGAATCCCTTCGAATTCATCGTCTTACTGCATTACTATGCAAGATACGCATAGCAACCTTCCCTCAATTTCATTGGATGCATTTCCAAATTTGACCCACAGTCGTAACTGATGGATAAAAGCAATTCAAAAAACAACTCCGTTCGCCCTATCTTATCAATCCAATGAAAATTAAAACCCTGACTCCCCTGCTCGCTAGCTTGATGCTGGCATCGCTGTCCCCCGCGGCGGCTCAAGACTCGAAACCCTCCGCTCCCTCCGGAAAAAAGGAGGGCGACACCAGCCAGTGCCCCGTGATGGGTGCTAAGCCCGCCAGCCCCTACCGGCACACTGCTGCCGGAGCCATGTCCAACCGCGACTGGTGGCCCAATCAGCTGAATCTCGGCATTCTCCACCAAAACTCCACCAAGAGTAATCCCGTGGGTGAGGAATTCGACTACGCGAAGGAATTTGCGAAACTCGACCTGGAAGCGCTGAAGACGGATCTCAGGGAATTGATGACCGATTCTCAGGATTGGTGGCCTGCTGACTACGGGAACTACGGTCCTTTCTTCATTCGCATGGCCTGGCACAGCGCCGGAACCTATCGCGTCACGGACGGTCGCGGCGGTGCCTCCGACGGGACGCAGCGCTTCGCACCGCTGAACAGCTGGCCCGACAACGGCAACCTCGACAAGGCGCGCCGTCTCCTTTGGCCCATCAAACAAAAATACGGCCAGAAAATTTCCTGGGCGGATCTGATGATCCTGACCGGAAACGTCGCTCTCGAATCCATGGGATTTCAAACCTTCGGATTCGGCGGTGGCCGTGCCGACGTCTGGGAACCACAGGAAGACATCTACTGGGGACCGGAAGCCACCTGGCTCGGTGACAAACGCTACTCCGATGACCGCGATCTCGAAAATCCTCTGGCTGCAGTGCAGATGGGCTTGATCTACGTCAACCCGGAAGGCCCCAACGGAAATCCCGACCCACTCGCGGCGGCTAAGGACATTCGCGAAACTTTCGCACGCATGGCCATGAACGACGAAGAAACCGTCGCTCTCATTGCCGGCGGACACACCTTCGGTAAAGCTCACGGCGCCGCAACGCCGGAAGGCAATGTCGGCCCCGATCCCGAAAGTGCACCGCTTGAGGCACAGGGATTCGGCTGGATAAATTCCTTCGGAAAAGGCAACGCCGAAGACACCATCACGAGTGGTCTCGAAGGTGCCTGGACCAGTGCCCCGGCACGTTGGTCCCACATGTATTTCTCCAACCTCTTCGCCTACGATTGGGAACTGACGAAAAGCCCTGCCGGCGCTCAGCAGTGGAAGCCCAAAGACGGAGCCGGTGCCGGAACAGTGCCCGATGCGCACGACGCATCGAAGAGCCATGCGCCGATGATGTTCACAACGGACCTCGCTCTGAAGATGGATCCCGCCTACGGAAAAATCTCGAAGCGGTTCTTTGAGAATCCGAAGGAATTTGAAGTCGCCTTCGCAAAGGCTTGGTACAAGCTGACGCACCGGGATATGGGCCCACTCGCCCGTTACCTCGGACCAGACGTACCTGAGGAAGAGTTGATCTGGCAGGACCCCGTTCCCGCCGTCGATCACGAATTGGTGAACGAGCAGGACATCGCCGACCTCAAGGAAAAGATTCTCTCTTCCGGACTGACCACTTCCCAACTCGTATCGACAGCCTGGGCCTCCGCCTCGACCTTCCGCGGTTCGGATCTCCGCGGCGGATCCAACGGAGCCCGCATTCGCCTTGCACCGCAGAAAGACTGGGAAGTCAACCAGCCGGAGCAACTTGCGAAGGTGCTCGCCAAGCTGGAAGCGATTCAGAAGGAATTCAATGAAGCTCAGGCCGGAGACAAAAAGGTTTCCCTCGCTGACCTCATCGTCCTCGGAGGATCTGCCGCCGTCGAAGCCGCAGCAGAGAAAGCCGGACACTCCGTCGAAGTTCCCTTCTCACCCGGGCGCACCGATGCGACCCAGGAGATGACCGAGGTCAATTCGGTTGCCTACCTCGAGCCGAAGACCGACGGATTCCGCAACTTCCTCGGTCATGAACTGGACCGGCCTGCTCCGGAAAACCTCGTCAACCGGGCCCAGTTGCTCACCCTGACTGCGCCGGAAATGACCGTTCTTGTCGGAGGGATGCGCGTGCTCGACACCAATGTCGGCCATCCTGAGCTCGGTGTTCTCACTGAGGAGCGAGGAAGCCTCACCAACGACTTCTTCGAGAACCTGCTCGATATCAGCACGGAGTGGAAGGTGTCGCCCATGTGTGAACACTTTTACGAAGGCCGCGACCGCGCCTCGGGCGAGCTCAAGTGGACCGCCACTTCCGTCGACCTCGTCTTCGGCTCGAACTCGCAACTCCGCGCCATCGCCGAAGTCTACGGCAGCGCCGATGGAGAAAAGAAATTCGTCAATGATTTCGTGAATGCCTGGACCAAGGTCATGAACCTCGACCGGTTCGACCTCGACACCTGATTCCTCCTCGAAAGCGGGTCAAGTCCCGCAGGCGACCTCACTCCACCGGAATTCCGGTTGAAGTGGGGTTTTTTCGTTTCCGGGAATCGTCCGCCTACTTCTGCATTTCCATGATCGCTTCGGCGAAGCCCTTCCCGATCCGGCTCATGATTCGAGCCGAGCCGAGGTAGTGGAACTCCGCGTTGGAAACGCTGTTCCGGAGTAAATCGAGTTCGCGCTCATTGAAAGTTTCCGCGTAGAGCTTCTCCACTTCCCCCTGCTGCTCTTCGCGACTCAGCGTTCCCTCCTCGCGAAGCTGCTTTTCCTTCTCCTTGATCGGCTTCTCCTTCTTCCTCAGGGCCGTGACCTCGTAGTCCCAATATTTTTCTGTCAGGACGGCAGACACGTTGCCGCGGAATTCCGGAATCGCCGCCGGTGCTGCCATCGCGTCGCGAATGTTCTGATGGATTCCCCGGTAGCGTTTTTGCTCAGGGCCGTACAATTCCGTTTCGCCATTCACCCCGATCACCCCGATGACAAAGGGAAGCTTCGGCGCGGAAAGATCTTTGCGCACATCGCGGATGAAGGTCGCAAGGAGTTTGCCGTATTGGTCGTATCCTCCGGGTTGATCCCGGTTCGGGTAGGTGCCCTGGTCAACCATGTCATTCCACCCCTGAAACCAGACAAAACCCGCCAGTTCGTGCCCTGACTTCTCGTCATACTCCGGATAGACACGCTGGATGTCTGCCAACACGTCATTCACGTGCTCCATCATAAGCCGGTAGTAGTGGCCCGTCGCCTTCACCTTGTCCGCCTTGATCGAGTCGATGTCCTTTTTCTGCTTCGCAAAGGTTTCCAACTGCGCGTCGCTGAACTCATAGGGAGGCGCACTGGGCGGTCGGAAATCGGTGTGGATACTCTTCCCTCCCCAGGCGGTCTTGATGATCAGGATGGGCTGATCCGGCATCCACTTTTCCAGGTAAAGCCCAAAGGTGTACTCCGGCCCGATTTTGGGACCCCGCTGCTCCGCGCCGTATCCGGCCGCCAGCTTCCCGGATTTCTCTTCCTCCGAGGAACCGAGCGAGGAAATCCAGACATTCTCACAAGTCCGTAATTCGCCCTTCCCATCACGCATGTCCTCGAGAATCGAAGCCGTCTCCGGATCGTAGGCCATCGCATCAATCGTGCGAATGTGGGCATGCCCCTGCATGTTCGACTGCCCCGCGAGGATGAATACCTGAAGGGGTTTCGCATCGACTGTGGTGAGGGAAAGGATCCACATCAGGGCCGTCGTCCGAAAATGGACTCCCCGAAAATGATGCTTCCAGACCCGAACGGGGATTTCGTTCGCGTTTCTACTCTTCCTGTTGAATTTCATTGCCTTGGTGTTTTGGGATTTTTGCGATCGTGAAACGTTTTCCGACAGATGGCGATCAAATTCGGAGCCCGGCTAGTGCGATGCGGTGGCCTCGTCATTCCCGCTTCTTCCACACGAATCCCCTCTCCCTTGCCCCCAGATGTTCCAGCCCAACAGGGTCGCCCAAGAGCTTCTCCCAACAGGGTTGCCTCCTCCACCGTACCCTGTTAGGTCTTTCCAGCGCCAACGCTCCCTACTCACATGTCAAAGCTCACTATCGTCGCCAACATCTTCGCAAGGCCGGATCAAGTCGATCTCGTGAAATCCGAACTCGAGAAGCTGATCGCCCCCACCCTGGCGGAAGAAGGCTGTCTCCAGTACGATCTCCATCAGGACAACGAAGATCCGGCGCACTTTCTATTCTTCGAGAACTGGGAATCGCGGGAACTCTGGCTCGTGCACATGGAGCAACCGCATTTGAAGGAGTACATGGCCGCGACAGAAGGGGCCGTGGAAAACTTCACGCTCCATGAAATGACGCACGTGGAGTGAGCGCCGCTCGATTGATCCGGATTGAACCATTTGCTCCCGAGCCTTTCCTTCCTGCGGCAAAGTGCCCGAGCCACGATAGCACTCTCGATCTCTTCATGATTCGTCCCCACCAGGCCCTTTTTGCGCTTTGCTTGTGTTTCATCCCGGTGACCAAAGCCGCCGATCCGGTTCGAACTCCCAACGTCGCCCCGAAGGCGGTTCAGGACTTGCTCACAATCGACAACGGAACGATCCGGGTCGGGCTGGATCGCGAGATGGGTGCCTCGATCACCTGGCTTTCGTGGGAAGGCTATCCGAAGAACATGGTCAACATTCATGACCCGGGTCGCCTCATCCAGCAATCCTACTACGCCGGCAAAAGTCTCGACCGGGGCGCCGACGGTCAAAGCAAATCATGGAACCCGTGGGCCTGGAATCCGATTCAGGGAGGCGGGGTCGGTTCGTGGGCGCGGGTGACCACGTTCGAAAGGAAGAGCCCTCGACTCCTCTACGCCGAGACCGTCCCGAAACTCTGGGATATGCCGGATGAAGAAGCCGAGGCGGTCATGCGGCAGTGGACCGGATTCGATGAAGAACGGCCCGACGTCCTCGAGGTCCGTTGCGAACTGCTCTGCCAACGGAAGCCGGGAGACCGCTGGGGACCCGCTTTGCCCCGCCACCAGGAAGTGCCGGCCCTCTATTTCACGCGAAACTTCAGTGAGTTTCAAAGCTACCTCGGCGAAGGAAAATGGAGGACGGAATCGCAGCCTCCCGGTCCTCCCTGGGGAAAAGCGGTTCCTCCGAAGAAAGCGATCGCCTGTTTTGAAAAAGGCGGACAGGGCATTGCCGTTTTCAGCCCGACGGCAACGGAGCATTGGAACTTCGGTCCTCATGCGGGTGGCAACAGCCCCGATCCCCTGGCCGCCCCCTGTGTTCACCTCGCTCCGATTTCGAAAGTGAATCTCGGCCCGCGCTCCACCCTCAGCTATCGCTACTGGATCGTGGTCGGAACGAGGGACTCCATTGCGAAACGGCTCGATCAGCTCTGGGCGAAGTATTCGGACGAGACCTTCGAGCTGAAAAACCCGTAGCCTGCCTCGAGTGGCGCTGCATCCAGGGTGGCTTTCGCAGGCCGGACGGTCCCCGGGCGGCAGCGAAGCATCGGTCATGCCCGGACAGCCCCGCCGCGTCGGGAAACGCTGGCCTACACTTGCCTTTGGATTCAGTCGCTTAAGGCAGCGTCATTCCAGCCCGCCTCTGATTCCCCGACAGTGGATCAAGGCTTCCCCCTGCGAATCAGGATTCGCAACCGGCCCGCCTCATACTGCGAGGCATTGTTTGAAAAGGTCCAGTCGCTCGCACGCTTGTCCGTCGAACTGTTCCCGATTCCCAAGTCGGCATTCGGTCCGGAACGCCAATTGTTGACCGCAAAGATGGTCTGCTTCGCCGCGGTGTGATGAATCTGCATCGATCCGTAGCCGGCGCCTGATCCGGTTGGTTCATCCCCGATATCCCAGATTCCGGGGGAAGCACCCGCGACCCGGCCCGAGTTGGCGGGGCCGTAGTTCATCGACCAGAACTCCAGATTTCCGGAAAGCCCCTCCCCTGCGGCGAGGCTTTCGACATTGCTCAGAACCGTAAGATTCCCGACCGGCTTCTGAAATTGCGCGCCCGATTCCAGCGTCGGCACCCCGAGTTTGGACAGGTCATCGGTGAAGGCATCCATCGCGGCCCACGTCCATTGGAGCGATCCGTCATTCTTTCGGAGTTCCATAAAATAGCCAACACGATCG
>JARGNG010000024.1 GCA_029213265.1 Verrucomicrobiales bacterium
GCCGGGGCTTCACCATTCCCGATGCGAAACTCGCCGTGCTCAGTGACGCGGAAATCTTCGGCCGGTATCAGAACCAGCGCGGTCAGCGGCGCTACCGCCTCGCCCGGGAACGGCAGTCGAGCCAGCAGGTCAGCAGCCTCCGCGAATACAACTACGGCGATCTCGTAGTGCACGTGGACTACGGCATCGGGAAATTTCGCGGGATCAAGTCGAAGGAAACTACCGACGGGGAGGAAGAGGTTCTCGAAATCGAATACGACGACCACGCCCGGCTCTACGTTCCGCTGGATCAGGCGCACCTCGTATCCCGCTACATCGGAACCGGAAAGAATGCGCCCAAGCTGTCGCGGCTCGGGGATAAGCGCTGGTCGAGATTGCGACGGGATGCCGAGAATTCGATCATGGACTATGCGGCCCGGCTGCTGTCCATCCAGGCGGAACGGGATGCCCACACGGGATTCCCCCACCCTCCCGACAACAAGTGGCAGTGGGAGTTTGAGAACGCATTTATCTACAAAGAGACCACGGACCAGCTGCGTGCGATCGAGGACGCGAAGCAGGATATGGAGCGGCCCAAACCGATGGACCGGCTCATTTGCGGGGATGTCGGTTTCGGAAAAACGGAAGTCGCAATTCGTGCGGCATTCAAAGCCGTCATGTCCGGAAAACAGGTCGCGATTCTTGTCCCCACGACGGTCCTGGCCGAACAACACTATCTGAACTTCCGGGAGCGGATGTCGGATTTCCCGGTCAAAATCGAAACCCTGAGCCGCTATCGCACTCCCGCCCAGCAACGGGAGACTCTGAAAAGACTGCTCACGGGAGAAGTGGATATTGTTATCGGGACGCACCGCATTATTTCCAAGGACGTGGCCTTCAAAGACCTTGGTCTCGTAGTGGTCGATGAAGAGCAACGCTTTGGAGTCACTCACAAAGAGCAATTCAAGGAGATGTGGCGATTCGTCGATGTGCTGACCCTCTCCGCAACTCCGATTCCGCGAACGCTCTATCTTTCGATGATGGGGGTTCGGGAAATGTCGGTGATCGACACCCCTCCTCCGAACCGCCGTCCGGTGGCGACTACGATTTGTCCGTACGACGAGCGAATTATCCGATCCGCCATCGAAAAAGAAATCGCGCGCCAGGGACAGGTGTTCTTTCTCCACAACCGGGTCAAAACGATTCGGGGAATGAAACGTCGCATCGAAACCCTCGTTCCAGGCGCCAGAGTCGAGGTCGGTCACGGACAGATGGGGCACGAAGAGTTGGAAGATGTCATGAACCGATTCATTCGCGGGGAGTTCGACGTGCTCGTTTGCACCACGATCATCGAGAGCGGCGTCGACATCCCGAATGCCAACACCATTATGATTGATCGGGCCGACCGCTTTGGACTGGCGGATTTGTATCAGATTCGTGGTCGCGTCGGACGGGCCGACCGCCGCGCCTACGCCTACCTGATGCTCCCCCCCGACATGCTCACGGTGGGGGACGCCCGGAAACGGATCAACGCGATCAAACAGTATTCGTCGCTCGGAGCCGGATTCAAAATCGCGATGCGCGATCTGGAAATCCGGGGTGCCGGCAACCTTCTCGGCACTCAGCAGAGCGGCCATATCGCAGCGATTGGTTTCGATCTCTATTGTCAGCTCCTCAAACAGTCGGTCGGAAAACTGAAGGGCGAGCCTTCTGCTGACCGGATTGACCTCTCCCTGCACATCGATTTTCTCTGTACGAACGAATCACACTATCACCGCGCTCCGGAGGGCAGCCTTCCCGCCTACATCCCCTCCGACTACATGGCTGAGGCGAGACTCCGCATCACCGCCTATCGGGAGCTGGCAGAGGCAAGTCAGATCCCGGAACTGGAGGTGTTGCGGGAAAACTGGTCGGATCGTTTCGGCCATTTACCCGACGCGGTGGAGCATCTTCTCACGGCAACCGAGATCAAAATTCGAGCCGGGCAGGATGGTTGCAGCTCCGCCGAAATCAAAGACGGAAAGCTGAAACTCATGAAAAACGGGAAATTCATCCAAATAAATGGTAAGTTTCCCCGTTTAATTGGAGACAACGAGGAAGAATGGCTTGAGTCGGCCCTAGACTGGATACTAGACTTGTAAACCGTCCGTTCCGCTCGCAACTCCGTTACCTATCTCATGAGCGCTATCAAATCGTCGTCCATCAAAGGCGTCTTCGTCCTTACCCTTCTTTCCGCAATCACCTCCTGCGGGCTGGCCGCCCCAACCGTGCTCAACAGCATCCGGGCGGTGGTGAATGGGGAGCCCATCACTCAGTCCATGGTCGACTCTGCCGTCCGAACGCAGGTTCAGGTCTGGTTGATGGGAAACAAAGGCATGGTCAGCCGTTCCCAGGCCGAGCGGGAAATCAAGGAGATGGAAGCGAAAGCACTCAACGATTTAATCGACCGGAAGCTGATCCTTTCTGAATTCAAGAAGATGGGCGGCAACATCAAGGACCAGTATGTGGACGATGCGGTGAACCGGTTTGTGAAGGACCGCTTCGGTGGCGACCGGGACAAATTTGTCGCCGAGTTAAAAAAGACAGGCATGACAATTTCCCAGTTCCGAGATGTACAGCGCGATCAAATCGCAATCCAGGCACTTCGAGCCGAGCACGCCGGTGATGAAGTCATTCCCAACACTCCCTGGGAGAAAAAGCGCGTCTACAATGAGATCAAGAGTGACTACGCTTCCGACGGAAAGCCCAAGACCTACGTCATGTCGATTCCCAAGCAGACTCCGACCAGCACCACCGAGGAGCAGGAAAAAGTGCTCGCCAATGTTCGAGCCCAGCTCAAGAGCGGCGCCAGCTTCACCTCTCTCGCAAAAAAATATTCCGACGACAGTTTCGCGAGCAATGGCGGTTACGTCGGTATCTTGAACAAATCCGGAAAGCTGGCCCAGGGCCTGCACGACCTTGCCTACAGTCTTCCTCCCGGCCAGATGACTCCCGCGATGGATCATGGGACCCATTGGCGGATCGTCTATGTTTCTGAGAGAGTCGGAAAAACAACCCCGTCCTTCGACAAGATCGAGGACGAAGTGGATAAGCGGCTTACGGTCGAAAAACGACAGAAGAACATGGAGACCTGGCTGGCGAAACTCCGTCGCGATGCCAACGTCCGGATTTACCAAGACTGAGATCCTCTCCCCGGACTTTCGAAAGAGGTTTCCCCCTCTGAATCGAAGGTATTTCTTTTGCTCATTCCCTGCGTAGAATCCCGCTGAATTCGGTGTAGGCTTTCCCGTGCGTGTCCTCTCAATTGATCCCGCCTTGCGGAATACCGGTTATGCGGTGCTGGAACGAATCTCGACGGGTCGGAAACCGGTCTATCGGGCGGTGACCTATGGCGTGATTCAAAACAAGAGGACATTGCGGCAGTCCGGCTGCCTCGTCGCAATCCGGGAGCAACTGCACGATGTCATCAAAGCCCATTCACCCGAGGTCTGCGCGGTCGAGGGAGTGATCTACGTGCAAAGCTACAAAACCGCGATCACGATGGGCGCGGCCCGCGGAGCCGCCATCCTCGCCGCCGCCGAACATGGCATGGAGGTTTTCGAATACGCGCCCCGTCGCGTCAAACAAGCAGTCGTGGGCCGGGGAAACGCTGACAAACAGCAAGTTGCTTTCATGATGCGGGCGCTTCTGGAACTAACGGAGACACCACAATCCGATGCCGCCGATGCGCTCGCGATCGGAATGGCTCATTTCTACGAGCAGGACCCGAGTCGCGTTTCCGCCATCACTGACAAACCCGTCTCCCTCTAGGAAATGAATCAGGTCGACGAAGTCAGGACAATCATGGCTGCCCAGTCGGTCGAGCAATCGGATCCGAACGATCTGATCCTCTCCGACCCTGACAAACGCGAAATCGAAATGATCGCGGGGGCGCCGCTCCCCAAAGATCTTTCAAGAAGGGAGGAAAATGTATTTCTCTCCGAACGCGCCGAACTGATGCTGGTCCGCGCCGGCTCCCGATTTCCGGATTCGACGAGGTGGTTCCGGCGATCACCGGATCACTATCGCTTCACGTGGGTGGCGCTCCTTCTCTGTCTTCTCGCCGTGGTCATTGGATTTCTTACCAACGAACTCGGGCCGGAAAAGCGAATCAACATTCTCGCCTTTCCCCTGCTCGGAATCATTGCCTGGAGTTTACTGGTCTATCTCCGCGAAATCTTTTTGTTTTCCCAAGACCGGAATCAATTTTTTCGCGACAGTTGGCTCAATAGCTTCATCCGGTTGATGCAGCCAAAGGCAAAGGCTCCGGAAACCTCCGACGCCGGGGATGAAGCTTCGATTCTCAACCGTGCCTTTCACTTGTTTCAATCCCGTTGGCAGGATCTGATCGTTCCGGTCACAGGCGCCCGCCTCAAAGCCCTGCTGCATCTCGTCGCGCTGCTTCTCGCGCTTTCAGCGATTGCGGGGATGTATGTCAAAGGGCTCGCCAATGAGTATCGCGCAGTCTGGGAAAGCACCTTCTTCACGGACAGCGAGTCGTTCCGTCCATTTCTTCAGGCCATACTTGGGCCTGCGGCCAGCCTGACGGGTAACGGGATCCCGACGGCCTCGGAACTCGATGCCATGCATTGGAAGACTGGCGGGGAGGGAGAAGTCGCCGGGGAGAATGCAGCACGCTGGATTCACTGGTATGCGATCACCGTGGGTATGTTCGTCCTCGTTCCGAGAGCAGTCCTTGCTCTGCTTTGGAAATGGCGCGCCGTCCGACTCGCCCGGACACTTCCTTTCCGTGAAGTCTCCCCTCCCTACTATGAGCATCTTCTTGCCACCTCCTCGGGAGCCGCGCTGGAATCCAAAGTCATTCCCTACGCGATTGATCTCGACGACGAATTGAGACGCTCAATCCGGAACTGTCTCGAAACACTTCACGAACGCCCCGTCGAAATCACCTGGATGCCGACGATTCCATTTGGGGAGGAAGAAGAGATTTCCCCGCCGGATGCAAACGACTCCATCTTTCCTCTTTTCAACTTTGCATCAACTCCCGAAGAGGAAACCCACCTGACCCTTTTGCAAACCCTGTCAGGGGAAGGACTCAACAGGGTTCCCTACCTTCTGCTCGACACCACCGCCTTTGATCGCAAAGCTGATTCCTTTGCTGACGCAGAGAAAAGACGGTCCGACCGTGAGAGAGCGTGGGAATTGCTCCTTCAGCGAACGCAAATCGAGCCGGTTTTCTTTTCCCGCGACCATCCTTTCCAACTGCCGGAGCCTGACAAGACTACCTAGCTATGTCCACCGACGCCTCCCAGGAAATCGTCCTCAGTTTGATCTCGCACACCAACGTGGGAAAGACCGCACTGGCGCGAACCCTTCTCCGGAAAGACGTGGGAGAGGTCGCCGACAGTGCCCATGTCACGGTTGTGCCGGAAGCGTACGATCTGATCGAGAGCAAGGGCTATACAGCCCGCCTTTGGGACACACCGGGATTCGGATCAAATCTCGCCAAATTGGCGAAGCGACTCCGTTCGAACGACAACCCGGTCGGTTGGATACTCCATCAAGTGTGGGATCGAACGACGGACAAATCACTTTGGTGCAGTCAGGAAGCGATCCGCAACGTGCAGTCCGAGTCCGATGTTGTTCTCTATCTGGTAGACGCTTCCCAATCCCCGTCGGCAGTCGGTTATGTCGATCTCGAAATTGAAATCATTGAATGGATCGGAAAACCGGTCCTCGTTTTTCTCAATCAAGCGGGACAACGGGATCCGGAAAAGGAACGACTCAACGAAATGGAGTGGCGCGCCCACCTTTCCAAATTTGAGATCGTCAGACACGTCGACACCCTGGATGCCTTTACGCGTTGCTGGACAGAGGAGCATCACATTCTGGAAAAAGCTGCGGAAATTCTATCCGGTCCGAAACGAAAAGCTGCGCGCGTTCTCGGAGATGCCTGGGCCGAACGAAGTCTGGAAACTTTCGAGACCGCAGTGTCCTGCCTTTCAGATTGGGCGAAGTTTGCCCTGACCGACACAGAACCGCTTCCACGAAAGGGACTTGCAGATCAACTTCGACAGCTTCTCTCGAGGTCGGAACGGAATCGCGATCTCGAACGGATTCAGCAGGAGATGTACAAGCGTCTCGCCGAAAGAACCTCCTCCACGGTGAATGACCTGATTTCACTTTACGGTCTCGACGGGGAAACGGCGGCCGAGTTGGAGAAGTCTTCGAAGGAGGGATTTGCCGTGAAACGGGACGTCGAAGAACCCTTCGCCGCCACTCTTGGGGGCGCTGTATCCGGACTGGTCGGAGGATTGTCGGCCGATCTCATTTCCGGGGGCATGACCTTCGGCGGCGGAGCGATCGTGGGGATGTTGCTGGGCGGTGCCACCACCTACGCGCTGGCCCGTGGATACAACCTGACCCAGACCGGTCAAAACATGGTCCGCTGGACTGAGGGCCATTTTTCCAATCAGGTGCAATTCGTCGCCATGCTCTACCTGGCCATATCCCACTACGGCCGGGGGCGGGGAATCTGGCAGGACCCGGTGAACAATCCGGCCCACTGGCAGGAAGTTCTCCAGCAACAACTGGGAGCCGAATCCGAAAACTGGTCGAAAATCTGGAAAAAGGGAGGTCTCCAATCTGACCCGGAAGACCTGAAGAAACCTCTCGAAAAGGAATTCCGAAGACTGCTCGGTTCCGTCTTCACTAGACTCTACCCGGAAAGCGAAGAATTATTTCGCTAGTCGCAGCCTAGGCCTCCCGAACCGCATCGTTTGGAACGCCCCGCAATTCGAAGGCCTTGAGAATTGCATCTTCGATGAGGTTGCTGGGGCACGAAGCACCGGCCGTTATTCCGACAACGATCTCTCCTTCATCGGTAAAACCGCGAAATTCGCTGTTCACTTCCTTTCGTTCTTGAAGGTCAAAGTGAACAATTTCCTCAAGGGAGCGGAGGCACTCTGCACTTCGAATGAAGAAAGTGGGAAGTTCTTTTTCCCCGATTTCCACGAGATGAGTGGTGTTGGAGCTATTGTAGCCCCCAACAACTAACAAAACATCCATGGGATTTTCGAGCATCTCGAAAAGGGCATCCTGACGCTCCTGAGTGGCGCCGCAGATCGTATCAAAAACAAGGAAATTATCGGCTCCTCCGTCGCGGGTTTCAATCGCGGAGCGAACCCGCCGTTGAATCTCTTCCGTTTCCGACTTCAACATCGTCGTTTGATTGGCTACGCCAATCTGTTTCAGGTCTTTGTCTGGGTCAAAGCCTTCCGACATTGCCACCTTGAAGCGGGACAAAAACTCCTCCCGATCTCCTCCGTTGACGAGATAGTGACACACGTAGTCCACGTCTTCGAGGGTCAAAATAATGAGGTAGCTTCCCTTGCCGTCTTCGCCCGCCGCCCGTGAAGCCGTCGCACGCGTCTCTTCATGATCCGCCTTGCCGTGAATGAGGGAAGTCACCCCTTCCTTGGCGAAGCTGCGGACCCGCTTCCAGACCTTCATGACATCACCGCAGGTAGTGTCGACCGTCAGGCAGCCCTGGGACTCGACCTTATCCATGAAAGAAACTGGAGCCCCAAAGGCAGGAACAATGACCACGTCTTTTTCAGTAAGATCGTCGTACTGTTCGTCCATCTTCCGCCAGGGAAGTGACACGATATTCATCTCCTCCAACTGGCGATTCACTTCAGGATTGTGAATGATCTCGCCAATCAGGAAAATACGATTGTCGGGAAAAACCCTTCTCGAAGCGTAGGCAAGATCAATGGCACGTTCGACCCCGTAGCAAAAGCCAAACTGTTTTGCGAGGCGGATGGTCGTATCGCCAATCGTAAGATACCCGCCCCGGGCTCTCACTTTCTCAACGATGGAACTTTGATAGTGATTCGCGACCTCGGCCTGAACCCGCTCCATCACTTCCGGCGTGCGCACATTGACGCGCCGTTTCTTTTTGGGGACTGCAGGCATTCCTTGGTTAGAACCAGACATTCTCCATGTCCGTGAAAACAGCATCGGATGCCCTGACCGCCGGAGAAGAATCCGGGTGGGCGTAATCCGCAGGGCGGGGAATGTTTTTCCCCAGAGTAGCGTCTTCCGGCAGGCTGTTAGCAATGTGGACCGGCGTTCCCACTTTCATCATGTGATAGAAATCATCCGCGACGGACTTGTGGAGGCGGAGGCAACCATGAGTTCTGGGCTCAGGCCAAACCGCTCCCGCGTGAAACCCGCAACCATGGGAAAAATAGACCCAATAGGGCAGAGGGTATCCCACGTATCGATAGCCGGAGGGCATGTTTCTACGCTCCCCTGGGATCACATGGTCTCCGTTCACAAAGAAGCCGTAGCCACTGGAGCGCTTCTTCACCTCTTTGTGCTGCACCTTGAAAGTGCCGGTCGGAGTCGGGTCCGAAGGTTTTCCAATCGCAACTGCAGCAACAAAACGGGGCTCATCGCCTTCGTAGACGTAGACGGCCCGGTGGTTCAAGCTGACCTTAACCTTCACATTACTCAAATTCTGGACCGTTCCATACCGAACCGCCATGCTGGTCGGCACTTCAATTTCCGGTGGCTTGGTAGCACACCCGGTCACAAAAAGGACCGTTCCCACGGAAATTGCCAGGACGGAAAGGCCACTGGGGCCAAGGATAGAATCACGCATTTTCATGTCTCGTAAATCGGTCGGAAAGTTACACCAACTACGTCTCAGAGCGAGAGAAGTTGAAAAAAACCGCAAAAATGAATTTTTTATCTATTTATAGTTGACGTTTCTTAAATATCAGCTACCCTTTTCTTGGTTACTTTCTCGGTAACTGTCTGTTTGTGTTTCGTGTTTCGAGGCCGCTCATCCTTCGGGGTGAGCGGTCTCTTCACTTTTCAGGGCAACGCAACTGTGATTGAGGCTACAAAAAAGCGGCTTCGACTCGCGCCGAAACCGCTTTTGAGATTATTCTCCGGGAAGGAGAATCTGCCCGAAATCAGGCTTTCTTCTTCGCGCCTTGACCCCCGCCCTTGGAATCCCAGGAGAGTTTCCACTGACCGGGAACGGCAACCTCGTAATCACCGTTCGCGTCAGGCTTGACGGGAGCTTCTCCATTGAAATCAAATTCCTCCGGCATGATGGAGAAATTGGATTCCACAGCATCATCCCACGAAACATTCTTTCCGCTGTAGGTGGCCAATCGACCGAGAACCGAGGTGAAAGAGCTCTTCGCACCGTAGTAGGCGTTGTTGAGCGGCTTGTCTTCCTGGATCGCCTGGTACAGAGCATCATGCTCGATCTGGTACGGCGTCTGCGGCGTCCGTGGCGCACGATACGACCACTTTACTTCCTTGCCGCTTGGGTCGGTAATGCGGGTCTTATTCCCTTCGAGATAGAGAATTCCCTCCGTGCCATGAATCTCTTCAGCGATCTTATTGTCACATCCGGGAAGGTGGCGGCACTGGCTCGACATGACGACATTGTTGTGCTCCGGACCATATCGATACTCGACCGCATGGTGATCATAGATTTCTCCAACGGAACGTGGCTCAGGGCCCTGACGACCGCCCAATCCATACGCCGAAACCGGATTCCCTCCCGCTACCGGGTCGCCACTTACAAACCAGTTAATGACGTCGAGGTTGTGGACATGCTGCTCGGTAATGTGATCTCCGCAGAGCCAGTTGAAGTGATACCAATTGCGCATCTGGTATTCCATTTCCGTCCAACCGGGCTGCCGGGTAATAATCCAGGGACGCTGAGTATTCCACCAAGCGTAACCGGCAACGATTTCCCCGAGGAGACCTTCTTCGTGCACCTGCTTGTAGGCCTCCAGATAGGAAGTCTCGTAATGGCGCTGCAGTCCGACGACCACTTTGCGGTCCTGTTGATCGGCACGCTTCGCCGTTTCGACAATCTGATTGAAGCCGGCCGCATCCACACAAACGGGCTTTTCCATGAAAACGTGTTTGTTCTGCTGGATCGCGTAATCAAAATGAATCGGGCGAAACCCGGGAGGCGTCGCAATACAGACCAGATCGACTTGATCAATCACTGCCTTGTAGGCGTCAAATCCCGCATACTGACGACTCGCAGGCACATCAAATTGCTTCTCCTTACCATTCGACTCCAGCTGCTTGCGGATTACCGGAAGACCTTTTCCCCTCGGTCCGGTTCCATCAATTTTGTCCTGAAAGGCATCGGCCACGGCGACAAGTCGGGCACCGTCATTGGCCGTCAGGTTTTGGATAATTGCTCCGGAGTTCCGGCCTCCGACACCGACCATGCCGACTTTGACTTCGTCGCTTCCGGCAACCTGGGCACACATTTCAACGGGAAGGGCTGAGGCAACAGCTCCGACAGTAGCGGCACCGGCGACAAATTTGCGACGGCTTACCGGGGATTCATGGGTGGTTTTCTTTTCGCTCATAGATTTTAGGGAAATAGTTTTGATATCGGAGGTGAAAGAGAATTTGTTTCTGCGATCTTGAAACTGAGAGGTGGAGAGAAAAAGTATCAAGCCGGCTGGGACAAAGCAATCCATTCCTGATCCGGATTCCTGATCATCACACTCGATCAGCCAGGGCCAAATTCGGATTGATATCGGTTTGAAGGGACGAGCCCAGAATTCCCTTCCGCCTGCGAAGAACCGCCGCGTAGGCAATCATCGCCGCGTTGTCAGTCGAAAAATCAGGACGCGCCAGAAGGGAGCAAATTCCCCGGCTTTCTGCCTCTGTCTCAATGTGATTTCGAAGGTGTACGTTGCAACTCACCCCGCCACTGACCGTAACCAGAGAAGAAGAATCCGCTTCCGCCGCGAGGAACAATTTCGTTACTAACACTTCCACCACCGCTTCCTGAAAGGAGGCGCAAAGATCCTGGATCACCTCTTCGGAAGGAGAATCTCCCAGTTTCTGCAACTGGTAGAGTACCGCTGTTTTCAGCCCGCTGAAACTGAATTCAAAATCGCCGCTGTCAATCATACTGCGCGGAAAGTCGTATGCTTGCGGGTTTCCCAATGCAGCCCGCTTTGCAATTTCGGGGCCGCCCGGATAGGGAAGCCCGATCATTTTCCCGACTTTGTCGAAGGCCTCTCCTGCGGCATCGTCTTTCGTTGAACCCAGCAAGGCGTAATCCCCGACCCCTCGCACTCGCACAAGGAGAGTGTGCCCCCCGCTTACAATCAGTGCCGTATGGGGCGGCATGTCGGTTCGGACTCCGATAAAGGGGGACAGCAAATGCCCTTCCATGTGGTTGATAGAGTAAAAAGGACAACCCTTCGCCGCTGCCATCGCTTTTGCCGTAGTATCACCGATCAGCAGCGAGCTCGCCAGCCCCGGTCCCGATGTAGCTGCTACTGCACTGATCTGAGACCAGTCTACGCCGGTTTTCGCTAAAACATGCTGCACGATGGGCCGGAGATCCGCATTGTGATTTCGAGAAGCCAATTCGGGGACCACTCCCCCATACGGAGCATGAATCGCGATCTGCGAAGCTACTTCACTGACCAGAATGCAACCCTCTGCATCCGCCAGGGCTACCGCCGTCTCGTCACAAGACGTTTCGATCGCGAGGGTAATCCCGCCTTCCATCCTGTCAGTAATTTCGATCCTACTGATCCGCTCCCGTGGGAGCCGCCTTGGCCGGAGCCACCTTGGCCGGAGCCTCTTTCCCTGATTCCGCATTGCCAGGTGCGTCTTTCACGGATGCCTCGGCAACGGGCTTCGCACTCTCCTCTGGTTTGCCCGCGGGATTGGGAGCCGGCGTATCATCGCCATCCTGAATTTTCGAGTAAACCAGAGCCCCTTTCATGGCATCGACCGCACGGATCATCTGGGGATCGCGGAAGTTCTCGATCTTCTTTCGCTCCTCCGGACTCAGCGTGTCGCGACTGAACCAGCGCGCCAACATCTCTTCCTGTCCCGGTGTGAGTGTGGCAACAATGTTCGGAACGACCCCGTTCTCATGAATCGTACGATGACTCGGCGTGTAGTACTTTGCCGTAGTCATTCGAATCGCTTTGCCTTCTCCAATGGGAATAATGGACTGAACCGATCCTTTACCGAAAGTCGTTTCGCCCACCACGATACAACGCTTCAGATCCTGAAGCGCGCCGGAGACCACTTCCGAACCACTCGCAGAGGAGTGATTGACCAAAATTGCAATCGGGTAGTCACGGTCTCTGCGTTTTTTCTCCACGCTGGTGCGATACACATTGATCTTGCCTGAACCGGGCTTGCCTTCCGTGGTCAGAACCACCGTTCCCGCCTTCACAAATTCCCCACAGACATCGATTGCCGAACCGAGCAGTCCCCCGGGGTTGTTCCGCAAATCCAGAATGAATGCGTCCATCCCCTCCTGTTCCAGCTGATCGAGGCCATCAGCCAACTCTTCAGCAGTTGGCTGACTGAATTGCAAAATTCTGGCATAGCCCATCCGGTAGGGAGCAGTCAGTTTTGTATTCAAAATTTTGATTTCCTTCACCGAAGACTGCTTGATGACCTCCCTCTTCAAATCGAACTCGTGAAGTTTTTGGGTAGCGGGGCGACGAATTGTAAGCTTGATCGACTCTCCCGGTTTCCCCCGCAACATGTTGACCGCCTGCGAAATCCCCACATCTTCCGTCAGCTGATTGTTGATTTTCAGAATCTGATCGCCCGGAAGAATGCCCGCCCGCCCCGCGGGACCATCTTCTCTCGCCGTCACGATCGTCAGCGCATTATTCTTGGTGGAAATGGTGACGCCGATTCCTTCGTAGGTGCTGTCGGTATGGCGCTTGAGCTGCTCCAGAACCTTCGGCTGCATGAATTGACAGTGAGGATCGAGATCAGCCAGCATCCCTTCCAGCGCGCTGTTGATCAGCATTTCATAGGTTACCTTTTCCGGGTCGACATATCCCTGCCGAATCGTCTCGAGAACTTCGGTAAAAAGCTCGATCTCTTTAAAGCCCGTATCTTCTTCGGCCGAATCCTGCGCCACTGCGGTGGGAGCCAACCATGCGGCAACTGCCAGCAGGAGAAAGGGCATAAAAAAGAATCTCTGTTCGTTCATTCACGAACGATCCGATACCCAGCCGAGTTTTCAAGGTCGGTATTCAGGCATACCGGCGAAAGTGCCCTTTCTGCTAGGCAACGGCCCAGATCAGTCCCACGTAGACCGCTTTGCAAAGCACATGGAGCCATTGGTCCATCGCAAACGAGGTCCTTCCTTCGCACTTCAACGCATCAATCGCCCAGTGTAAAACGAGCTCCGCCAGAGCAAGCAAAGCAGAACCTGTGATCAACCAGACAAATCCTGCATGAATCAGGCAGTGTGCCGTCATCAAATAGACCCAAAGATCAGCGGGACTCGATTTGCCATCCGCCAGCTTGGGAGGCTCCGTATGACGGTTTTTTCCCCGGGATAAAAAATCCCCCTGAAGCGGAAAGTCCGCCAGGGCATGTCCGATTATCAGGGCAAACAACAAAGTGAGCGCGGAGGCAATGCCCTCAACTTGAGGAAGAGAAGTTGTCAAAGGGTCCAGCATAGATCAAAACAGGTCGCTTCCTTCGAAGCAGACCGGCTCAAGTCACACAAGCTTCGCGGGTTTTACCAAAGATGGCAAATTAGAACGAGTCGAGCATGGCTTCGCGAGCCATCGCCACTTTCTCGTTTGTTTTGCGCAGACGCTTGCTCAACTGAGTCGAAACATTGACGAGGAGTCGGGCAGCCGTTCGAGGGTGAGCTTCCAAATACTGCTCCAACCTGACCCGATCGATTTTCCAAACGGTGGAAATGGAGCGACTGACAACGCTGGCGCTCGCGCTTCCAGGATCAAAGATATTTACCTCACCAACGGTATCGCCGGCTTTCATCGTTCCGAGAAGAACAGGACGTCCCGTAACCTGCGTCTGAACGTGAAAGGTCCCCATCACAACCAGAAAGAGGGAATCCTGATTATCCCCCTCATGAATCAAAGTATCCCCATCCGAAAGAGAAATGAATTCACCAAAGTTTCCAAGCTGGGCCCGTTCCTCGGGATCAAACTCGCTGGCGAAACCCATCTGTGGAAGACTTGCGTTCTCGTCGGACATAGTAGTTTCTGTAATTTCTGAAAAAGAATTTGGAGATCAGACCGGGGTGAGATCAGTATCCACCCATCTGTCCGGGCATCCCTGCCTGTCCTTCCCAGGGCTGAGGGAAGTTGTGAGGCATGTTGCTCAACTTCTCACGTTCCGGCTCCGGACCTGAATCGGTCGTTTCGCAAGACGCCAACATCGACAGGAATGCGATCGAGAGAACAGAAAATACAAAGGACTTCATGTGACGGAGCAAGGGAAGGAAAAGAATCACTTGGTGTTCTCGAAGATCACTTTGTCTCCCGGCTGGACCGTAATCCCGGGGACAATCGAATCATCAATCACATCCGCAATCGTGCTGTTCGCCTCAAGATTCACAATCCGAAGACGGGCAATCCGCGAATTGCCACGCTTCACAAGAAGAGACGCATCGGCACGAACCCCGTGAGCCTGCCCTGCGTTTACCATGACAAATCCCCACTCCTTGTTCACCGCGATCACCGTCGCAACGAGACCATTCAGGGCGAGCTGCTGAGCACGCTGCATCTGAAATTTCTCCTCCTCTTTCACCTTGGAAACCTGAACCTGCTTCGACTGGTTCGCCGCTTCCATCTGGGCGGCCAGCTCTGCTTTGCGGTTCTGGCGTTCCGTCAAAGTGTCCTTGAGCATCGTCAAAGTCATTTGCAAATCCGCCGCGGACTTGATGTTGCCATCGGGAAAGCGTCGCTGAACAGCCAGGTCGATCTCCTTTTGCTCGATCTCCACTTTTTTCAGCTCGGCACTAACGTCCTCAAGAGAGCGCTCCACGATTTTCAGTTCCTGCTTCACGCCTTCGACAGCTGCAGCAGCCTGATTGCGGCCATCTTTGGCCTGCGTTTCTTTTTCGAGGGAATCGTCACGCTTGTCCTCCGCCTCTCCGAGCTTCTCCGTCGTTTCCTTGACCTGAACAATCAGACTGTCCCGCTTCGTGCGCAGTTCCTCCACGTCCCCCTTGTTGAGTAATCCCACAGCAACCGCACCAATCATGGCGAGGCCGGCGAGGATCATGATAAATTTCTTCATACCTACAGTTGTTTAAATATCCGTGTCTTTGGAAGGTTTCTTCGAGAATTCTACTGGAATGGATCAGGAGCGGCACCGGGATCAGCGGGCTTCTCTTCCATCGCACCACCGCCTCCGAAGGGATCAGGTGCTGCGTCCGCGGCAGGCGCAGGAGCGGCTCCACCAAAGGGATCAGGCGCTGTGTCCGGAGCGGGAGCGGCTCCACCAAAAGGATCCGCGGGAGCTCCAGCACCCATTCCGGCACCTGCATCAGCGGGGGCTGCGGCGCCTCCAGCAGGAACGTCCGTTTCCGCAGCGGGGATTACGGCCGGAGCGCTTGCTGCGATCGTTTTCACTACCGTATCTCCGATCTGCACCGTTTGACCGGCGACGAGCGATCCGGGAATGATGTCTGCTGCAGACTCACCGGGCTCAACCGACGTAATGAGGAGCTTACAGATAGGCTGACCGCGACGGTAGACATCGAGTTGCGCGCGATTCACGACACCCTGATCGTATCCGCCATTGACGATCACAAAGCCCCACTGGTTGTAGGCCTTCTTGACCGTGGTCTGAAATTCTCCACGGATGACACCCGCCTCCTGATCTTTTCGAAGAGCGGTCAACTCGGCGGCCACCTTCTCAAATCTTTCCTGATCTACCTTGGCGGCAACAACAGCTCCTTCGATCTGGGTCAGTTCGATTTCGGATTCTTCAATCTGAACCCGGATTTGAGCCATCTCTTTCTGTAGGGTTTCAATTTCCTGGAGATCCGTAATCAGCGACTTCGCACCGTCGAGTTTCTCTTTCGCAGCCACGAGTTGTGCTTCCTGCGCAGTCAGATTCGACTTAGCCTCCACGACCTTGGCATCGAAATCCACTTTTTCGGTCTCCAGCGTTTCCGTCTGGTCCTGAAGCATTTGGATCTGTTGTTCCAACTCTGCGATCTGAGTTTCCGTCTTCTCCAAAGTTTCGGACCGGGCAGCGAGGGTATCCGCCTGCGTCGCGACCTGTGCCTGAGTTTCGAGTTTACCTTTCCGGTTCTCGTTGGCAAGATACAATGCCCCCAAGAGAACTACGGATGAAATGACGAGAAATACCTTCCACATGGCTTTGGTCCTGAATGTTTTGTTTCGGAGTCGAGACTGAGCCCTAATTAGGGTCCAACTCTCGCAAAAACAACTCCAAATTTTTCTAGAGCGATCACTTTTAAAAAAAATTCAGCACAACACAAGCAGTATCTGCCGTATTTTTACCCCTTTAAAGTCATCTCCATTCCAATTCTTCCCGATTGTTATGAAGAAATTTTTCTATCGCCTTTCGATAGGGGGACCCCAGGGCCGGAAGTCCGGACAGATCGCCGTGAAGCGGGAACCAGGCAGCTGACGAGCGCGAGGCGAGAGGATCAGAGCTCAACTCCGGCACCTGAAACACGCGTAGATCCATCCGATACCGCGTGATCGCATAGGAAAACCGGAAATACTCCACCCAGTCTGCCGCCTCCTCCGGCTCAATGGGCGGGAGACTCCAGAGCCCATTTCGACGAGTCCCTCCTTCCTTTTCCAGAAGGATTTTCCCCTTCGATATGAGAAGTCCGACCCACTCGACCTTCTCTGTGATGGTTTGTTTCTTTTTCTTACGGGGAATCTTTTCGGCGGTTCCGCTGCGGAATCCCGCACACACACCGGAAACCGGACATTCCGAGCATCGGGGGGAAGATTTCGTGCAGCAATGCTGCCCCAGCTCCATGATCGCCGAATTGTAGACTCTGACTTCCTTTCCCGGAGTGAGAGCCCCGGCCCATTCCCAAATGCGCTTCCCGGCAGCAGAGGTATCGACTGGCTCCTCGAATCCCATAATTCGTGTCAGAACCCGGATCACATTCCCATCCACAATCGCAGCCCGCTGGTCGAAGGCAAAGCTCAGGACCGCACCGGCCGTATATCGACCTACCCCGGGCAGCGCCAGGATCGCTTCGTAGTCAGAAGGCAATTCCCCTCCATGCAAGTGACACACCTGCTTCGCGGCAGTCTGCAGGTTTCGCGCCCGGTTATAGTACCCGAGGCCTTCCCATGCTTTCAGGATCTCGCCTTCCCCCGCTCCGGCAAGCGATCGCCAATCGGGGAACTGTTGCATCCACCGGGAAAAGTAGCCCCGCCCCAGAACCGTCGCCACCCGAGTCTGTTGAAGCATCAGCTCGGAAACAAGAATGGCGTAGGGATCTGTCGTCTGCCTCCACGGGTAGTCCTCCCCTACTCTCACAAACCACTTTTTCAAGCAAAGCTGGAAATCTCGAACTGCCTCCCGATTCGGAAATCCGGAGGCAAACAGAGAATCTTTATTACAGAGCTCTTCGATTTCCATTGGTATTGTCACAGCAGGCTTCACCCTCTTTGCTACGACGGCAAACCCGTTTCGTCCTGCCAAAGGCACACTCAAGACCAATTCTCCGCACTCAGGGCAGGATTGTCACTTTTCTAATTCGCTTGGTATAAATATAGCTACCGTAAAACTGTTCCGTTTTAAAATTTCGAGACGTATGTACAGATGCGGCTCTGTTCGGGTATAATCTCGATTGCGACGAAAGAAACCTTTGCGACATTACCGTTTCGAACCAACCGTTATCAAAACTTTCCAGCATAAGAAGCACTAATCATGGCAACTATTACGAAAAGAGATCTCGTGATCCGCATCAGCAACGAAACGGGACTCACGCAGCAGGAAGTTTTCAACGTAATTCAGTCTTTCATTGAGGAAGTCACGGGAAGCCTCGCTTCGAACGACGATGTTGTTTTGCGAAACTTCGGTGCTTTCCAGGTGACGAAGACGAAACCCAAGATCGGTCGCAATCCGAACAACCCGGGAACAGCAGTGCCCATCCCGGCCCGTGCCGTGGTGAAGTTCAAGCCGGGAAAAGAGATGAAGGAAAGAGTCGCAAAAGTTCTTCCGGAACTGAAAGACTGAGCCGATTTCCCGTTCCCCGGCCGATCAACAGGATCGGCCCCCTTCGTTCGCGAATTCTCCCACCGGAAGCGGTTCGAGTTGCTCCTCGAGAACTCCCTTGGCTTTGGGCCAGGCGATCGATGCTTCAATGATCATCCAGATCTGGAGCAGCAGGGTCGCGCCCCCGATTCCAACGAGAAGCCAGTTCCCCTTCGCAAGAAAGGAGCTTTCCCCGACGAAGATATTGATCGTCATGGCAATGCCCGGAAGGATCAACATGAACACCATCGGTATCGCGATGAACCAGACCGGCAGTTTTCTTCTCCACATCCAGAAGGTAATCACGAGGAAGGCCAGCCCGGCGAGGAGTTGATTGGTCGCACCGAAAAGCGGCCACAGCAGAAGCCCCCCTGTTCCGGCCGGTTTATCGGCACCTCCCGGCAGGGAGGCAATGAAGGTTGCCAGAATCACGGCAAAAATTGTCGCCCCGTGTTTGTTGGTCAGCCACGTGAACGGATTAAGAGCATGGCGCTTTCCGTCGGAGGCGGCACCGGTGGCCCGATCGGCCCCCGCCCGGTTGTCATCAAAGTCGTAGGCCTCGGAGGCGAGCGCCGTCGGCGAAACCTTCGGAGCGAAAGTCGACGCCAGCTCCTGAATCACATAGCGCTGCAATCGACAGGCCGTATCGAGAGTCGTCGCGGCAAAACTGGCGACGAAGACACCCATCAGTGCCACCGCAAAGCCGGGATTCACACCCAGTGCTTTCAGAAAATTGGCCGATCCCTCTACAAAAGCTCCGACCTTGGCACCGAGACTGTTTGCGCCGCCCCATGTTTCATAGCGCGCATCGTAGGCCGCAGCTCCGATAGCGAGATTTCCATCCGCGCCCACCACGCCCAAGCCCAAGCCGGCCACGCAGGCGAGAATTACGAGAACGGCGAGAAATCCTTCCGTCAGCATCGATCCGTATCCGACAAACTGGGCATCAGTCTCACACTTGATCTGCTTCGAGGAGGTTCCACTGGAGACGAGGCAGTGAAACCCGGAGATCGCACCGCAGGCGATCGTGATAAAGAGAAAGGGAAAGATCATCGGGGCTCCCTCGGGCGCGTAGCGGAAGGCGGGTGCGACAATTTCCAAAGCAGGCCGCTCCGCTCCCGTCGTCGCCGGGGCACCGCCGATCACTCCTGCGACGATCAGCCCGATCACGACCAGAGCGAGCGCGCTCAGCAACTGAAGACTGTTGATGTAATCCCGCGGCTGCAACAGAGTCCACACCGGCAAAACCGAGGCCACGTAACTGTAGAGCAGCAAAACAACCACCCAGGTCATGATCGGCCAGGCCGCCAGTGCCGCATTGAACTGTCCGAGGAGTCCCGTGTCGCCGAAGTAGACCGTCAGATACATCATCGCAAGTGCGATCAGCGAAGGAATCAGAATGTTGATCCCCCTCCGGTGAAGATACACACCGATGAACACAGCGAGAGGAATCTGGACGAGACAGGGGAAGATGGAGGCCGGGTATTGCTTGAAGACCGCGGCAATGACGAGTCCAAATATGGCGAGAACAATCGTCAGCGCCATAAAGAGGATAAAGAGAAAAAGCAGGCGGGTGCGCTTGGTAAGGACCCGCCCCGCGATATCGCCGACCGTTTGTCCCCGGTTCCGCATCGAGACAACGAGCGATCCGAAATCGTGAACCGCGCCGATCAGAATCGATCCGAACAGGACCCAGAGCAAGGCGGGGACCCAACCCCAAATCACCGCCACAGCCGGACCGACAATGGGCCCTGTCCCTGCAATCGAAGTGAAGTGGTGACCGAAAATGATCGACTTTTTCGTCGGCACATAGTCTTTGTCATCGTTGAGGGCGATGCTCGGAACAGCTGCGTCCGGGTCGAGTTTGAAAATTTTCCGGGCAAGCCACTTCCCATAAGTATTGTAGGCGATCAAATACAAGACGAGGGAGCCGACCGCGATAAGAAGAGTTTCCATTGATTGAAATCGTGTTGTAGAGAAAAAAGGAGCCCTTTCGATCCCGAAGATCGGAGAGACGAAAAAGATGCTGCCTTGGCAAGGGCAGAAACGCAACGATCAATTTACCAATGGAAGTTCAACTCTGGCAGCAAATCGTGACCGTCATCGTCGTGGTGGCGGTCTTCGTTGTGCTGGTTCGCGAGTGGATTTCCCCCGACCTCGCGGCGATGGGGGCGTTTCTTTCCCTCGTTCTCATCGGGGTTCTTTCTCCGGGGCAAGCCCTTGGCGTCTTTGGCAGTTCGGCCCCGATTACGGTAGCCGCCATGTTCATCATGAGCGCCGTGCTGGAGCGGACCGGTCTCATTGAGCTTCTTGCCGGCCGCTTCGAAACGCTTGCCGGCGCCAGCCCGGCCCGCGTCATGCTGGTTCTGCTGGCGCTCGTTGCCTTTCTCTCCGCTTTCGTCAACAACACGCCGGTGGTGGTCGTCTTTCTCCCCATCGTGCTCGCCCACTGCCGGAAATTTGACCTCACTGCTTCCCGCTTCCTCATCCCGCTGAGCTATGCCGCCATTGTCGGGGGCACTTGCACCATCATCGGCACCTCCACCAATCTCATCGCATCCGGCATCGCCGCCGACGCGGGAATGGAACCTTTCAGCATGTTCGAGGTCAGCAAACTCGGCATTCTGTTCGTGGTCGCCACCTTCGCCTACATCCTACTCGGCGGCTGGCGTCTCATTCCGGACCGGGTTACTCTTTCGACGCTCTTTGACGGGGAAGCCTCCCAGGAATTCCTCACCCAGGTCTACGTGAACAGCGACTCCCCCCTGATCGGGAGAAAGTTCCCCGAGACGCCCCTCGCCAAACAGCGCAATCTCCGCGTCATCGAGGTCAACCGCGAGGGCCGTCCCCTCCCCGTTCCTCTGAACGAACTTGTCCTCGAAGCCAACGATCAGCTCATTCTAAAGACACGGGCATCGGGCGTCGTCGAACTGGCTGAGACGACCGGAGTGGACCTTCTCCCCGAGGGTGAACTCGGGCTCGATCACATTCGAACCGAATCTGCGATCCTCATGGAGGGCATCGTCGGCCCCACCTCCCGACTCGCCGGCAACAGCCTCAAGGAGTTGAATTTTCGCCAGCGTTTCGGCGTGGTCATTCTCGCGGTGCATCGACGGGGCGTAAATCTCCGCAACCGCTTCGAAGACGTCAAACTCGCCTTCGGCGACACCCTGCTAGTGGAGGGGCCGGTCGACCGGATGAACGAGCTCTTCAATGAAAAAGACTTCGTCAACCTGAGCAAACCAAAGGGACGCCCCATTCGCCGGGAGAAAGCCCCCATCGCGATCGGTGCGCTCCTTCTCTTCATGGTGGGCGGTGCCCTGCTCCCCGCCTACATCCCCATCTTTGCCCTGACCGGAGCCCTGATCACCCTCGTCACCCGCTGCATCGATCCCGAAGAAGCCTACGAAGCCGTCGAGTGGAAAGTCATTTTCATGATCTTCGGAATGCTCGGACTAGGCATCGGACTCGAACAGACCGGCCTCGCCCGAATCCTCGCAGAACAGGCCGCGAACTGGTTCCAGGATCTTGGACCTTTTGCGGTACTGGCCGCGCTCTACCTGCTCTCCGCAGTTCTCACTGAACTGATCAGTAACAACGCGGTCGCGGCCCTGCTCACCCCGATTGCGATCGGCATCGCCCAGCAACTCGGTGTCGATCCACGCCCCTTTGTCGTCGCGGTCATGTTTGCCTCCTCGGCCAGCTTCGTCACCCCGATCGGCTACCAGACCAACACCTATGTCTATGGAGCCGGGGGCTACAAATTCGCCGATTTCAGCCGAATCGGACTTCCCCTGGCCATCGCGCTCTGGTTGATGGCCAGCTACCTGATTCCCATTCTCTGGCCGTTCAACCCCGGTTCCTGACCGTTCCAGAAATTATAATCAAAATGGCTGATTCTGCTTGCGGGAAGCGGGCGCATGCCTTACAAATTCCGCCTTTCAGGCGACCGGGCCTTGTGACCCGGCGAAATTTCCCTTCGAATTCTCTCATTATCCCCCGCCTCGGTCATGGCCAAAAAAGCAGCAGCAAAAAAAGCTCCCGCCAAGAAAGCAGCTCCCAAGAAGAAGGTAGCCCCTGCGAAAAAGTCCCCCGCAAAAAAGGCAGCTCCCGCCAAAAAGGCAGCTCCCGCCAAAAAGGCAGCTCCCGCCAAGAAAGCCGCTCCGGCAAAAAAATCTCCTGTAAAAAAGTCCCCCGCCAAAAAATCTCCTTTGAAAAAGACTCCCTCTAAGAAAGCCCCTGCCAAGAAGGCCCCTGCCAAGAAGGCTGCTACGAAAAAGGCCCCTGCCAAGAAGGCTGCTACGAAAAAGGCCCCTGCCAAGAAGGCCCCTGCCAAGAAGGCTGCTACGAAAAAGGCCCCCGCCAAAAAAGCAGCCCCGAAGAAAAAGGCGTCTGGTAAAACCGCTGCTTCGAAAAAAATCCCGATTCGCAAGCGCATGACGGTGAAGAAGCGCCCCGTGCTTTCGCATCTGGCTCAGCGCCCCCTTCCCGCTGCCTCCGTTCCCGCCGGGAAACCCCGCAAACTGACGGCTGCGTTCCTGAAGAAACAGAGACAGAAGCTTCTCGACCTTCGCGACACCCTTGTGGATCAAATGACCGGCGTTGCCCGTGATTCCCTCGGGCGCGGCGACGATTCCGCAGATGCTTCCGCATTCGGTATGCACCAGGCCGACGCAGGCAGTGACGCCTACGATCGCGATTTCGCCCTCAATATTCTTTCCCAGGAGCAGGACGCGCTTCACGAAATCGAAGAAGCTCTCGTTCGGATCGACTCCGGGGAATACGGCACCTGTCAGGGCTCGGGAGATGCGATTCCCCCGGCGCGCCTCGAGGCGATGCCATTTGCCCGTTGCACCGTTGAATACCAGGAAAAACTCGACGAAGAACAGTCCCGCGGACACTACAATGCCCCGGTCAGCGATCTCTTCGGTCT
The DNA here is from genome assembly GCA_029213265.1 of Verrucomicrobiales bacterium. Classification (GTDB taxonomy): domain Bacteria; phylum Verrucomicrobiota; class Verrucomicrobiia; order Verrucomicrobiales; family DEV007; genus Arctic95D-9. The sequence continues at coordinate 22,982 of JARGNG010000024.1, forward strand.
GGAAGAAGACAAAGTGGCCCGACCGGTCGACAAATAGCCCCGAAATTTATCGGTTGAGAAATCGTCGGAGTAATTTAGAATACCGGCCCTCGCGAAACACCGAAACAACAACGACCCCAACCGAAGCAGATCATGTCCAGAGAAGTCATCATCCTTGAATGCACGGAAGCCAAAGAGGAAGGCAAACGCCCTTCTATCTATGTCTCCACCCGCAACAAGAAGAGCCTCCGCACTCCCGGCCGCCTCGAGAAGGTCAAATTCAATCCTTACCTGAAGCGTCGTACGCTTCACCGTGAGAAGCGTTAATTCCTCGTTTCAGCGATTTTATCTACACTACGATTTTTTATCATGGGACCGAAAACCGAACAAAGAGCGATCAACCTTCGCCGTGCCAACCGCAGGATGCCGCGTCGTCGTTACGACATTCCGCCAGAGAAGGTAAGCTATCTCAACCCTGAGTTTCTCGCCAAATTCACCACCGAGTCCGGCAAGATTTATCCCCGCCGCACGACCGGAGTTTCCGCGAAACTCCACCGCAGGATTACCCGCGAGATCAAGCGCGCCCGCGCCCTGAACCTCCTGTAGTCTTTGCCGAGGCAAAAACTTTTCCCGCAAGGGACACCCGACAGGGTTAGGTCATCGACCTAACCCTGTTTTGTTTGGTAGATTCCCGGGGTTCTCATGTGCAACCTCTACGACGTCGGCCGCCCCCGGGGTGGGCATTCCAACAGCGACTGGGAGAAAGCAATTCTCGAAACGCTGGAGGCATCCGAATCCGCTCTCCGAAAGCGTCACGGCATTCGCAAAACGGATCCGGGCCTCGTTTTGATCGAACGCAACGGGAAGCCTGAATCCCGGATCATGCGATGGGGATTTCAACGCGAATTCAATCCGGCGATCAACAACGCGCGATCCGACAAGCTCGACGGCATGTGGAAAACAGCCTGGGAAAATCGACGGCGGTGCCTCATTCCTGTCGAAACGTTCTACGAATGGTCCGGTCCGGCAGGACAGAAGCAGACCTTCGCCTTTCAATCCTCCCACCCGGAGAACATCCTCTGGGCGGGCGGGGTCTGGGAGGAGCGGGATGGCGAAGAGGCCTATTCCATGCTGACAACCAGTGCATCCGAACAGGTTTCGGCCATTCATCACCGAATGCCGGTGCTGCTGGCACCTCCGGACTTCGGGGCCTTTCTGGGCGAATCACATCCGACACGACTTCTCACTCCCTGTTCCGTATCCCTCGAGATCTTTCGCTGCGAAAATCCCCTGAAAAACCCGACCGGACATGAGGGTCCGGTCAAAGAGGATTTCCTGCCCGGGTTCGAATAGCCGATCCCGGCACAACCGATTACACCAGCTTGTAACCGACCCCGTGCACCGTCACGAGGAACTCGGGATCGCGGCCGTGGTCTCCGATTTTCTTTCGAACCTGCGCGATGCACTGGTCCAGCGTCCGTGTCGTCCCGAAATATTTCACGCCCCAAACTTCCTCAAGAAGCCGGTCCCGACTGAGAACGTTGCCGCGATTGGCGGCGAGAAAACGAAGCAGTTCCATTTCGCGTGGCGTCAGGGAAATCATCTCCCCGTCCAACTCCACTTCGTAGTTCTGCGCATCCACGACCGCGTTTCCGATCTCCAGTTTGGTCACCTCTTCCGACGTTTCCTCGCCGGGCGCGGGATCCCATCCCTGAGACCGGCGCAGCAGAGCGCGAATCCGGGCGAGAAGCTCGACGACCCCGAAGGGCTTCGTCACGTAGTCGTCGGCACCGCTGTTCAGCCCGATCACTTTGTCCATCTCCTGCCCCTTTGCAGTCAGCATCAGGATCGGTATCCGGCAGCCATCTTTCCGGAGTTCCTGCGCGATGTCGTAGCCACTTTTCCCCGGCAACATCACATCGAGCAAAATCAAATCGGGCAGGGCTTTGGCAATTTCTTCGATCGCTACGTCCCCTCGCTCGCAGGAAAGGAGCCCATAGCCTTCCGCACGAATCACTTCCTCCAGGCCAAAGCGAATACTGGCGTCGTCTTCGACGACAAAAATGGTGATCTCACTGTTGCTCATTTCGAATCGGTTACGGGGAATCGAACGACGAAACTACTTCCGCCTCCGCCGCGTTTTTCATACTGAATGGTTCCGCCCAGCCTCTCGACAATCTGCTGACACAGGGCCAGTCCGATTCCGGAGCCTTCGATTCCGGAATCGATCGAATCGTCAACGCGGTAGAATTTATCAAAGATATTTCGCTGATGCGCCCGGGGAATGCCCGGACCCCGGTCATGAACGGCGAGACAAATCGATTCCGCATCCGCCTTCACTTCGACGAGAGCCCCTCCCCCTTCTGCCGCGTATTTTTCGGCATTGGAGAGCAGGTTCAGGATGACCTGTGATAGCGCATCGCGATCGCCCTCCATCTCGACGCCGGACTGGCTTTCTACGGTGACGTCCCATCCCTCCGTTTCCACGCCGGCCCGATACATCTCCACGGTCTCTTCGGCAAGCTGACCGAGATCGATCCTTTCGGTTCTCAATTTCATCTCGCCCCGGTCAAGGCGGGAAAAATCGAGCAGGCGGTTGATCAAACGGGTCAGGCGGGCCGATTCCTTGCTGATCACCTCGGAGTATTTTCTTGTTTGGTCTGGATTCTGCTCCCTCGATCCGGCGAGCAGTTCCGAGAACATGCGGATCGAAGTCAGCGGAGTCTTCAGCTCGTGACTGACATTGCTGACAAAATCCGTCTTCTGCGTCGCCAGCCGCATCTCGTAGTTTACCGACTTCAGTATGAGAAGGCACCCGACTCCCACAGCACCGAGAAGAACCAGGACGATCAGCCACAGGGTCAAGCGCACCGTCCGGGCCGACTCGCTCATGGCGGAGGGATTGAGAAGATAGGCCGCCACCTCCCAGCGGGGCAGAATCTGCCCGACTTCGGAAGCCACAAAAGGAAGGCTCCAGTCGGCGGAAAATCCCTCCTCCGTCAGGGCCACGGGATCGCCATCGGAATCGAGCAGGGCAAAGGAAACCTCTTCGGACCCGGGAAGAGCATCGGCTTCAAACAAACCGCTCAGCTCGCTCTGAATCTCCTCCAGATTCAGCTCCGTCCAGAAGGTGTAGCCGGGGAGCAAAGGCGATCGCTTCCAAAGCAGCACGTGCAGACTCCCGTCGATCAGTCGGCTCACGGCGCCTTCCCGCTCCCCCCGGGAGAGATCACTCAGATTCACGGCTTCCGGATTCAAACGCGAGCGATTGTCAAAAGGGGCCGCTCCGAACGAGTCGGCGACCGTCTGATCCGGCACATAGGACTGAACCGGTGCCACATTCCTCGCCTGCGGTGGGACGGCTGACTTTCGCAACTCCTCCCGGACTTCCAACTGAACCGCTCCGACCTCCGCGGGACTTTCTTTTCCCAGGGCGGGAGCCCTTCCGACAACCGCCGTTTCGGGCGCTGCCGGTTCATTCTGCTGGCTGAAATTGTAATCCCGCAGTTTGTTGGGAGCGAGTGTCACACTCCACTTGGATGATTCCGTCTTCTTCGTCGCGATGGAACCGGCTTGCTTCCGTTTCGCGTCTGTCGACGCGGCAGCCTGAGGTGAAGCCACCCTATCTTCCATTTCGCTGGCAGTATTCTTCCGCCGCTCCAGCTCCCGGGGCGACTCCTGCTCCTCCGCAGCGTCCATCGAAGGCTGATCTCGTTCGAAGCTGGAGGAAAGGACGGTTTTGCTCGAAGGCTTCAGACCATCCTTTTTCTCGATCACCTGAAGCTGATTGTTGAGAACCTGCGGTGCCTGGTAGACCTCCACTTCGCGTTCATTCCCGAGAAAAAGGGCATGGTTCTCGAGGAACTCCTGAGCCTGACTCCCCGAGTCGGGACCGGGACTGAGGACGTCTCCGGATTCGCTTACCACGGCCCCGACCGCGGCCTGGGTCCAGCTTTCGGTAATGACTTCATGAAAATCGGAAACCAGGGACTCCCCTCTCTCCGCCGCCAGTTCCTCGATCGTATTGCCGTAGAAAACGCGGACATCGTCGAGGTAAAGATTGATGTCGGCGACAATCGTGTCGCAGGTGGATTGGTGAACCAGCACCTTCTGGTTGTTGATGACGACTTCCTGATCACGGACCGAACGGATCGCCAGCGCTGCGAGGAGCAGCGCCGGGATCAGAATCGATATCAAAAATACTACCGCGATTCGTTTCATTCCGTCGTCCGGCAAGATATCACGCATCCCATCGCATCGCCTCGTCAAAAGCGACGCGAATGAGATCACTTCTTCGAATTTCGAAATTGATAGGTCTCATTGGTCAGCTTCTTCCGGGCCTGCTTGGAAAGCCCGTCGCTTCCGAGACCGGCTTCGGCTTCCTCAACCGATTGAATCTGGTCGGCGAGTTCCTCCTTCTGCGCCGCCGGAGCCGCTGCGAGGGCGGACTGCAGGGCGGCTTTCTGCGAAGCGAAGTTGGCCCGCGACGCCGCGATATTTCCCTGGTCGGCAAGAGCAACGGAGCGCTCCGTTTCCATCGCATTCCTCCAGACGATCGCCTCGGCCATCACATCACGATTGACGGTCGACTCCGCGATTTTCACATCTTCGGTGTATCCCACGACCACAGGGGCGGACCCTTTGTCGGCGTCGGTATCCGAGGAAATGGAGACGATCGCGATTTCTGAAATCTTTCCCACCGCCTCCTTCTCAATTTCGCATTCGAGATAAAGCTCGCGGGTCTGCTCACTGGAAAGGGTCGCAAAACGGATCGATTCCTTTTTCGACTTCAGTTCCTCCGGACGTCCGAGAAAACGGAGAGGGCGAACGCCTTCCGGACACTCGATACGAATCTCAATGTCCCGGGCGACGATCGCTTTCAGTTCTCCCAGCTCCTTGCGAAAGACATCGGGCAGCTTCTCGACGTCGGCGACGTAGTAGTAGTTGGCATCACTCGCCTCCGCGAGTGCGGTCATGAGAGTTTCATTGTAGTCGTCTCCCAATCCAATCGTCGTCACCGACATTCCCTTGCGGGCGAGAGTTGTTCCGAGGGTCGCGATCTCGCGGTTGCTGCTCGGCCCGACATTGGCAATGCCGTCGGAAAGGAGCATGACGCGATTGATTCGATTCTTGCTGAGAAACTCCTGCAACTGTCGACCACCGCTTTCGACTCCACCATACAGGGCCGTGCTGCCGCCGGTCTCAATCTGGCGGATGCAGCGCTTGATCTCGCTCTTCCGGTTGCCGAGACGGGCCGCCGGAAATACGACCTCCACCTCGGTTTCATAGACGACGAGGGAAAAGACATCCTCTTCATCGAGTTGATCGACCAGCAACATCGCGGCCTGCTTGGCCTGCTCGAGCTTGGCCCCGCTCATGGAACCGCTGCGATCGAGAACAACGGCGAGATTCAGGGGCATTCGATCGCCGGAGGGAACTTTTCCTCCCTCGATCTCGATCTTGATGACCACCTTCTCCGACTGCCCCTGCTTTGCAATCATCGGGCGATCGATCGACTGACGCCAAGTCAGCCGGGCATCGTCCGGTGCTTTGCTTTCTTCCCGGGCTGCAGATATGACATTCACGCCGAGGAGCAAAGCTGCTCCCAGCACCGACACGGATTTAGTAAGGATTGTGTCCATAGGAATACCTACGGTCACTTTCGAAGCCATTTGTCAGGGCGGCGTAAAAGAGTTGTCAGGAAGTTGTAAACGAAAAAAGGCGCCCCGTTTCCGGGACGCCTTTTCAAATTTGTCTCTACACCAGGGAAAGAACAAAAAAATCAGGCAACATACTCCTCTGCCACCGTTCCCGTGGCGCGCTCGAAATCATCGAACTCGCGGGAGGTCAGGGCGCGCTCATCGAGGAGACAGCGGGAGACCCACTTCTCAAAACGGGCAAAATCAGGATTCTCGTTCGCCGCATGAAGAACGTGCTGCCAATCATAGGTCTGACCGGCATCGGGGGCGGCATAACGACGAATCTGGAGAAGGCCCTGAATCGCTTCGAATTCACGTGGCTGGAGATTTTCAATCGCAGCCGGCTCCGGCATGTCGTCGAGAATATCCGCATCCAGTCCGAAACTGATCACGCCAATTCCGTAGCGGGAAGCAAAGCGGCGGACCTCTTCGATGATCTGGGGATCTTCGATCGGAGCGGCGATCAGCAGTTCCGCTGCATTCGCCCACTCGGAGGTGGAAAGGCACTGATACAAATCTTCGAAAATAGTCGCGTGATTGAGCTCAAGCCTGAGCTTTACACTGGATACCCGCATCGGCGACTGCCCGAGACGGCGCTGCACCTCCAGCTTCTGCTTGTTGAGAGTCACGACATCATCGGAGTTCTCCCCGGCGAGCCAGTCCACGACCACGAGATCAGGGACGCGCCAGCGGTTCGCATCGGCATCTGCCGAAAAGGAACGCTCAAAAGAAAACGGGAACTGCTGCACCGACTCCAGGTATCGTTGAACGACCGCGCGGAACTTGGCGGCGCGGGCCAACGAGAGATCCATGTCCGCGGAATTCAATCCGTTTCCGTCTTCCTGTTCGACGCCGTGGTGGAAAAGATTGCGGGCACTGTTGACGGTGTGAATCGTCGAAGTCCGCAGGTAATATCCCTGTCCCTGCTCCACTTTCGCAATCGGCGAAGACGGGTCGCAGGACATGATCGAAAAATGATACCGGAGAGTCGCGTCCGAGTAATCCTGCTTGAGGCGATGCTTCACCATCTCAATGAGCTCCGTTCCCTTGATGGCCTGTGCCGGATTTCTTGGCAGAATGTCAGGAAGGATTTCTTTGAGTTGGTCGCGCAGATTCATGTGAGTGGTGAGGGAGCTAGTTGAGTGGTTCTTTAAAATTAAAGCGGTCGGGTCAGAACCAAGCCGTAATTTTTAAATATCCAGACAGCATCTGGACACTGGGTCAAGCGATTCGTTCAAAAAGTTGATAATTAAGGCCGCTTTAATTTTAATTTTTGACAATTTTATAATTTCCATGAAGAAGGCGCTCATGAAGAGAGCGATCACTTTTTCACTTCGAGGTTCCGCCAGGTGATCTTGCGGTAGGCGGCCCGGGTCTGAAAACTCGCAATTCCGATCGGAGCCGACAGCTCGATGTCTCCCGGAAGGAGACTGATTTTCCGGTCTTTCAACTCCAGGTCGACCATCAGGTCCTCGTCGAGCCAGGCTTCCAGTTTGGCGTCGGTCACGCGGACCTTCACTTTGTACCAGCGGTCTTTCTCAAAGCCCTCGATGTTCATCGTCTCATTCTCCGAGGCATTGAGATCGTCGACGCACGAGATTCCCACGATCCCGCCGCCCCAGCCACCAATGACATACGTGGCATGACTGTCTTTCACCGGAAAGGTCAGCGCGCAGAAAAAGTCATAGCCATCGAGCTTTTTCGCCTCTAGCTCGATCTCGTAATTCGAGGTCGCCGGAACTTCCCCGCCCCAGTGCACCCCCGTCATGACGGCACCGAAGCCGAATTCAAGGCTCCCTTCTTCATCGAGGAACACATCGCCCTCTCCTCCAAACTGCGTCTTTTCCCAGTCGCCGAGATCTTTGCCGTTGAGAAGGCTGATCTCGGAGGGCTTCTTCTTTTCTTTCGCGGCCGGCTTTTCCGCCTTCGCCGCCGCCTGGGCGCCTTCGTCTTTTTTCTCTGCCGCGGCAGCGTCTTTCAAGACGATGACCTCAGCGGATTCCGGAGCCGGGTCGGGGACAACGACCTCGACCGCGAGAGGCTCCAGCTTCGTGCGCTCCAATCCTCCTTCGCCGGTGTCAGGATTCTCATTCCATGACCAGACAAAGATTCCCGTTTTTCCATACAGTGCCTGATGCATCACGACACCGGAAATGAGAAATCCCACAACAAAAACTACGAGTCCGCTAAAATGTTTCACGCCCCAGAATTCACCGAACCGCCCCTTCTCTGCAAGAGAAATCAGGTCCGTTTATCCGACTCAAAAAGCCTGCCTCGAAACAGCCGGCGTCCCGGGGAAAGGAAAAGGTTCGGATTTCCCGGGGACGGCCGGTCCGGGCATCGCTCTGAAAGCCGTATGGCTTCCGCTACGTTCCCGCTTCAGGGAAGGGAGTGAATTGCCTTGAGATACTGCTCCCAGTCGTAGTCCGTCACATCGTGTTTGCCCGCCCGGATGTGATACCGAACCTCTCCCCCGACCGGCTCGTGCAGTCCCGGCAGGGATTCGGCGGCAATCCCCGCCTTCCCGAGAAGCTCAAAGACAGGGCTCGCGTGTTTGACGGAAAGAAACTCGCCCCTCGGATCGGCCCACTCATCGCCCTCGGCACTGGCGACATAGACCCGGCGGGGGGCAATCAGAGCGATCAACTGATGCTGATCCACCGGCAGGCTCGATTCGTTTTCGTTGTACTGACGGAAGTTTTCACAGAACCAATGGGGAAAACTGTTATTGATGCGGGAGACCCGCTCGCCGAAGCGCCGCCGGCTCAGGGCCGCGCCCCCGCAACCGGAGTTGTTCGAGATCGTCAGGGCAAAGCGATCATCCTGCGCCCCCGCCCAGAGGGCCGTTTTCCCGAGACGGGAATGGCCAAACACCGCGACCCGGCCCTGATCGACCTGCTCATCGCTTTCCAGAAAGTCGCGCACCCGGCTCGTTGCCCAGGCCCAGGCACCGATCGATCCCCAGTCCCCTTTTCCGGGAACGCCGAAGGGTTCGTGGACGCCGTTTTTAAATTCATCATGAAAATCCGGATCGACATCCCCATAGTAAAAAGTCGCGAGAGCCGCGCCCGAGTCGATGATCATTTCCACCGGCCAGCGTGAGGAGCGAAAGCCCCGCGCTTTTTCGGTCGCTTTGTGTTCGACCACCACTCCCGCTTTTCGATCCGAGCTACTCTCCGATACCCAGTTCTGATTCAGCGCGATTTCCGGGGAGGGATGGATCGAGTGATTGCCCCGGAAATTCAGAGCGACAAAAGTCGGAACCCCCGCCTCCGGGACTTCCTTCGGCTTGATCAGGAGAAGGTCGAGGAACGGGCCGTCGCTTCCTTCGGAAAAATGAATCCGGATTTCCTCCAGAGTCGCTTTCCCGCCGAGGAAGGAATCCAGCTTCTTCGTCGATTCGAAATGCATCCCCTCCGGCGTCCCCTGCAGAGTCTTGCCATAGACATGATGAGAAAAGAGCCGGAGCAATTCCGCCCGCCGCTTCCACCAGTCGGCCGCCGTCTCCACCTTCTCCCCGTTTTCAAACACGAGCGGATCCGGAAGCGTGTACTCCGGAACCTCCTTCTCGTCATAGATCGGAACATATTCCTCTGCAGGCAGAAAGGCAGCGCTCAGCAGGAGGAGGAGACAGGAAAGAAAAATACGGGCCATTTCCCAACCTAGTCAGGCGGCCCTGTCGGGATCAATGCCGAAATCGGGGATTGATCGCGTATCCCCGAGCAGGTATCGAAGGTCATGAATTTCCTCGCCCACCTCCATCTCGCCGAACCGACTCCCGAGTCGCGGCTCGGAAATTTGCTGGGGGACTTCGTCAAAGGGCTGCCGTGGGACGGGCGATATTCGCCCGAAATCTGGATGGGAATCATGGAGCATCGCTACGTCGATTCCTTCACCGATTCGCACGACGCCTGGAAACAAAGCCGCAACCTCCTCCCCGGAGGCCTCCGCCGCTACGCCGGCATCGTCGTCGACATCTACTACGACTACTTCCTGCATCTACACTGGGAACAGTTTTCCGACGGGGTGCCCATCGAGACCTTCATCGAGTCCGCCCACGACGATCTCGAATCGATTCTCTCCACGGCCCCCAACCAGGCGCGGGAGGCGATTCGTGCCATGATCTCCCAGCGATGGCTCACCGAATACGCCAGCCTCGAGGGAATCGAGCGAACCCTCCATCGCGTGTCCCATCGCTCCCCCATTCTCCATTCCATCTTCGACGCCTCCGAAGTTCTCGCCCGGCACCTCCCGAAAATGGAGCAGCACTTTCTCGAATTCTATCCCGACCTCCTCGACTACATGGCGCCACTGAGAAAGAAGCTGGAGGTTGATAGGAGTGAGGAGTGAGGGATATGATTCGCATTCGTCCGGGTCCACCTGGGGTTCGCCCCTTTCCCTGCCGATCTCTTTTGTGTATTCTCCCGGGCATGAATTTCCGCACGCTCTTTTTTGCCACCCTTCTCGCCGGCCTTTCCCTTTCGGCCCTGTCCCAGGAAAAGACACTGACCGGAGCACAGGAAGCCTTCGCGAAACTGGATCGCGCGCTCAACGAATCCTACCAGAAAGCCAGGGCGACACTTCCCGAGCACCTCTTTGAACAGGTTCGGGAGGAACAACGCAACTGGATCGAATACCGCGACCAGCGGGCCGCGACCGCCGCCCGACTCGACGGAGGCGCCGACGAGGGAAAGGAAAAGGCCAATCCCGAATACTGGAATGCCCTCGCCTACCTCACCGAAACCCGCATTAAGATCCTCCGGGCCTGGACCCGGGTCGATCAGTTTTCGAAAAGCTGGGAAGGCGTCTGGACCGACGGCTACGGCGGGCATCTCCTCATCGCCGAAGACGAAGCCGGGAACCTCACCTTCACCTGCAGCGCCGTCCGCGGAGCGAGCTACCACAACGGACACATCGCCGGGACCGCCAAAGCCTACCAGTCCACCGCCCGCTTCTCCACGACCGCGGAAGGCGAAGAGAAAGAAACCTGGCTCACCTTTCTGCAGGAGGACGACGGGCGCCTCCGCATCATCGGGGAGAACACCGAACACTTTCACGGCGCCCGGGCCTACTTCGACGGCAGGTATCTCCGCGTCCGGGAGCTGACGGCGGAGGATCGGAAGGAGATTGCAGATCCGGGCTTTTGAGCGGGCGGAAAGCACGTTGCGCGCGGCACCCGGCGCCCGGAATCACGATCATAGAGCGATCTGCCATTCCTTGATCGCTTCGATCGGGCAGACCAGCATGAGAACGTTCAGCGTCAGGTTGTCGCGAATCGTGACGAGCAGGATCAGTTCGATGACGACAAAGAGAATGACCGAGCGCCGCAGGCCCAGCCAGTTCGCGAGGGCGAAGCCGGCCACGCAGGCGAGAATGTCACCCATCGCATTCACGACGGTGTCCCCTTCGTAGCCGAGACTGACGGTGACGGCGCGATACCGCTCAATCACCCACGGACTGTTTTCGAGGATCTCCCAGAGGCATTCGAGGAAAGTGGCCCACCAGAGCCGCCACAGAAACGTCATCTTCGGGACGAGCCACAGGCCGATCAAAAACAGCGCCACCCCGTGAAGTACATGGGTGAAGGTGTAGGGGTCGAGCAGGTGCTGCGAACAATGGGAGCTCCAGATATCCCCGTCCCAGAAGCGGATCTGCCCACAGGCGCACCACCAGTCACGCCCCTCAAAGCGCAGGACAAAGGTGGTGACGACCAGCAGTAAAGCGTAGAGCAAGAGCCGGGTGACTTTCGGAGGCATGGAGGGGATTATGAAGAAATCCCGGACCAATGGCGACGTAGAAATCGCGAATAGGAGCCTCTGTTTCCTATACCGGGGCTTCTTTTGCTTCCAGAGAATCCATCACTGATGCGATTCCATTCCAGAGCCGTATGCGAGCTTGCAAAGCCTCTACCGCCGCCTGGGTGGCTTCCCGTTGAAGAACGGGATCCCCTTCACATAGCAGATTCACCATCTTCGCTCCCATTTCCCCGTGTTCGTCTCCGTCCAGTTCGATGTGCCGCTCCAGATAGTAGCGCAGCGTGGTCAGCTTACCGGGAAACTGACGATCCAACCCGTGTATCAGTTGGGTGAACATCTCTGGAATCAAATCTTCACGTCCGTAGGTAAAGGCCGCAACGATTTCGTGAGGTCGCCCGCGCTCAATCAGTGCAAAAGTATTCTGAACAAAAGCGACTGACTCAATGGGCACACCGGCCTGTTGCAGTGCTGTATCCACAGACTGTCCGGAGTCCAGCAACCGGGTAAACCGGTTCACCTGTGAAGTGTTGGCTCCAGCTTCCCTCATAGCTTGTAAATAAAGCTCGAAGTGACTTGACGCACCACCGGCGGGCAGGAAATCGCTTTCTTCGGCCAGCACAATTTCATTCACCAGGCGGCGCACTTCTCCATTGCCTTCAGGGAGCCAGGGGATACTTACGCAGGTCAGTCTTACCTGCAGGGCTTTCAGCAGTGACATGAAATCCCACACCGCGAACACATGGTATTCCATGAAAACCGCCAGATCTTCTACCGATTGCATTCGATTATAAAGCGGATGCTCCAAGAGCACCTGCCGCTCAGGCTCAATGGCTTCGGCGAGGCTGTTTTGAATTCCGTTCATCTTGGTTCCATTTGAAATAGTCATACTCTGGCGGTAGCGGAATACGTCCGCAAATGTCCCCGGGATGCCGACAAAAAGCGATGCTCCTGCGGAGGGCTTTGGAAGTTGAGTGACGGAACAGGGCGCGTCCTCTGGTTGTACAGCGTTAGACGATCCATCCAGCTCTGTTACCAAATGCTTTCCAACTGGCCTCTCTTTGCGTGCTTGATCAGAAGAGGAAACCCCTTCCGAAACTGAATCGAAGAACGGATTTTTCTTTGCCTTCCTCTCTCTCGTCATTCCCGGTTCCGCTGTCCTGTTTCGAGACGGCCATCCCTCCCCGGAGGTCTGGTCGCATGCCTTCCCCGATTAGGTCGGCTCGGCCAAAATCGCTCTGAGTGAAGATGGAACGCAATGGATTCTTCCCCAGGGTGACGGCAGCGAATTGGTCCGGCCCTTCGACGGGGCTTCCGGAATCGAGATTTCCGGCAATGCCCCTGACAACTGGCTAACGGTCAACTTCCTTCACGGAAATCCGATCCCGGAGGATTCCAAGGATTCCAGGTCTGTCCCTCTATCGATCCTCCCCGGCAACGAGTCACCGCTCGCGGGCAGGGATCAAGGGCCGGGAGATCACCTCATGAAACTTGCCACTGGCCGTCAGTTGAGGGGGCGCATCACTTTTGTGAATCTTCACCCCCGGCAGGCCGTTTTTGGTAAACACCTCACCGACTGACTCGATGACCTGCTCCAACACCTCCTCCGGGTTCTCCTCCGTCAAAAGCTCGGCCCGGACTTCGAAAACATTTTCTGACGTTTGAATCATTTGCACTCTCCGGGCACGTTCGTGTTCCAAATCAAACGCCAAAGGTGACAGGGTGACCTCTCCCACCCGGACGACGGTTGCCTGCCTCCCCTCCACCTCAAAACTTCTGAAAGGGGAACCGCAGGGACAGGGGTCAGGATAAAACCGCAGGCGATCACCGAGTTCATAGCGGATCAAAGGCTGGGCCTCATTGGCCAGGACCGTGAGCAGAGCCGTTGCCGATAGGGTCCCGTCAGCGACGGGTTGGTGGTTTTCATCCACCGCTTCCAGGATGACCCAGTCTTCCGGAACATGTTGGCGGCCGCAATCACACTCAAAGGCCATGAACAGGCATTCGGTACAGCCGTAGGCGTCAAGGATGTCGAACTGAAGGGACGGGAATGCTTTTTGGGCACGCTTGCGAAGCTCCGGAGTGAATGTTTCGCCGGCCACCTTGATGGCTGCGGGTTCCATGTGCAAACGACCAAGCTCTTGCTCCCGGGTCAAAATCGTCAGCATGCTAGGATACGTGACGATGGATGCCATCGGTGTGATCTCATTGAGTTGTTTGATCGTTTCCTCGATCGCCTGTTCCGCGGGAATGAATTGAAACTCTCTCTTCAGGGGGATCTTCAGATTTTGTCTGAGCAGGTCAAAACCGGCACCGACAAAATGCCCGTTGCCGCCCGTGACGATCACGTTCGTACCCGATCTCTCGATTTTTTTTGCGAATTGAAACTGTCTCCGGGACATCCTCGCCAACGCAAGTCCGAAGATGAACTCCAGCATGGAGGCCGAAAGGACGATCACGGCAGGTTCTCCCGAGGTGCCGGAGGTTCGAAACACCGCATACTGACCGATCGGCACGCCAAGGTTGTCCATGCTCTCCATATGCTGCCTCGCCTGCGCAAGGGTCAAGGACCGGTCCGTCAGCCAATCGTCAAAGTGAGCCATCAGCTCACTCTTGGACGTCACGGGAAGATCACTCAGCTTGAGGACTCCGGTATCGGGCAAATGCGCGTAAAGCTCCTTGAAATACGGGGACTTTTCACGGGCCGTTTTCACCAACCGGCGCAGGTTTTTGCGCTGCCTGGCTTCAATTCGTTTGCGGCCTCCCCGAGCCGTCCAAATGCCTCCCAGAAAATACCCCAGTGTTTTGACTACGCTGAATTTCATTTCCGTAACTGCTTTCACCGGTGGATCCCAATTGTCTGTCTGTCCCTTGATTGGGCATTCCCACTGGAGGGTGGGATTTCGAAACCGGGACAGGAAAATTTATCAGAATCCGTGGGACAGGTCCCGCGAAATCATCTTGGAACTACGGGTCAATCCGATGCCCGATCACGGGAGAGAATATTGCAGGTCTTCGAATCGGCGTCGTAGTGCAACTCGGCCCGACCCTTCTCAAGTTGTTTCAGCACGGCCTCAATCCGCGCTTCCACGGAAGAAATGTCGGTCCCGTCGCGGGTTACAAATTCCGCAACGACCTTTCGCAAGATAGAGGGTTCAAGTTCCTGGTGTGGGATTTGCATGGGAGAAAAGGCTTCTGCCTTGGGATTGCTTTCCGTGGGGTAGGAATGCCGCCAGTCTATTGTCCTCCGCCGTGTAGAAGATTCCAAGTGATGATACCCATCAATTCAATTTGATGATTTGGCGAACCGCTTCTAGAAATCGCCACTCGCTCGATGAGATTCTAGGTAGGTTTTGTCAGGATGATAGGCCTTCGGCAATTCAATTTTCTCGCCCTCCTTCTTCAGGAAATGCTCCTGAAAGCTCTCGCTGGAGGAATGCTCCTTGGGGGGAATTCCAGGCCTGGGGGAATTCCAGGTCTGTCCCTTTATTGGTCCCAGTCCCTTTATTGGTCCCATAAATCAAAAGACTGGCGACGTGGTTCCCGAGATCCCATTGCGCGATAGCGGTCAGGGTTTGCAGGCGAATCACAAGGGCTGGCTCGCTTGACCTATCTTCCGGCGGAAGTTCCTCCGTTGCTTCCCATGCGTCGGAGAACATTCCAAGGGCTAGAACCCGCCCGCCTCTTCCAGTGGATCACGTGAAGTCATAGACGCCGGATGCAAATCTTGATCCGTCGAAACGATCAAGCGACACTTCGTCCCCATTCTTCCCCAAAAAAAACTCTCCGTTTTCGGCGGGATGCTAAAGAGTAAGGGTGTAAAAGGAGAAAGACTGCCACGGCGCGATAGCGCTGGCAAAGCGGCGACGCGATACCGCAGGACACGCCGCAGGCGGGTCAATTCAGGGACTTGCTACGCAAAACCCGATGAAGTCGATCTCGAAGTCGGGGTTGGTGAAGTTCCGGGAGGAGGAACGCAGGTTGCTCTCGCTGCCGCCCCACGAGCCGCCCCGCAAACCCCGAAACGAACCGATGATCACCGCTTCGTTCCACTCCCACACGTTCCCACCCTGGTCGAAGGTCCCGTAGAAACTCCCACTTCCCCCGTAGGTGCCTCCATCCGTCAGGTAGTTCTGATTCGAATCGTACCCGCTCTGCGTCACCGAATACACTGTCGTGCGAAAGTTCGCCTGGTTCTCAGCGGAACGGATATGACAAGAACCAGCCAACCACAATTTACGGCGGGGATATTCTCGATGGATGGAACCGGCAGAAGGCTTGCGCGACGGATCAGGCTGGGTACCGAAGATCTCCAGCATCTTGGACTTCGGGGTGGCGGTGAAGGCAACAAAGGTGATGCCCAGGTCATCGGCACAGCCCCGGCTTTGCGGAGGGTCTTTCGGAACCCAACTAAGGGGCAAGTTCGACTTTTGGCAGACAGTCTAGCCGCCGAAGAGATCCGGCTGTTTGGAATCCGATTGGTTCTGAGAGGAGCGAAATGGCTTTCTTGCCGTTTCCACGACAGAGTGCCGTCTGACGCGGAAGCTACGCTGGACGGGATTGGACCGGTTGCCAGCGCGATCGATTGCGACAACCTCGATCGCAATCCTCGCTCCGGCGTTGCGTTTCCATTCCGACCGCGGAATGCGAAAGGCCCATCGCCCGTTCTTAAACGACTGCGCCAAATTCGGACGGCCCCCTTGCACGCGAAACTCAACCCGGCGAACGCCGTATTCGTCAGTGACAGCCCCCCGATGCGTGGTCCTTGCTCGGATCCGCTTGCCAGCGGAAGGGGACCGGTATTCGACACTTGGTGATTCGAGGTCAGCCTGAATGAATTCCAGTCTTACGCCACCCCAGTCCGGCCAGACATCCTCTGCCCTCGAAGAGAGAATCAGGCGATTTCCCTGACACTCCCATGTATCCGCCCTCGCGAGCAGGGAAAGGTAGAGAAATTCCCGGTTCATCAATTCGGGAGGACCCGCGATTCGCGTCGAGGCGAGGGGCCCCCAGGACAAATATCCGTCTCCCGAAGCCATGCACGACCCGAAATAGCGATTCACGCCTGACGATCCATTGCAGGTATGATCTTCCGACAGCGAAAGGGTAATTCGGGAACCGGAGACAGGCACGAAAACGACGTCACCATCCTGAAGAAGAACGAGACGCCAGTCGCCATGAGGAGCGATCTCGTCGCGGGCCGGAGCGGCCATGGCGAAGAGCATCAACAGGAGGGGAAGAACGATACGCATGATTAGTAAACGTAGATTCGCCTGGTGACTCCCTCAAGGAAAATTGCCCCCACCAACCGGGAGCGATGCACGGTGATGGGCAATAGGGTTGAAAGCGCGAATTCCCGGAGTTTATTGCATTTTGAGCCTGGTCCCAATCCTACAGGCTCTTAGCAGTAACGTGCTTTCCCCGGTATCCGAAAGTTTCAGAAAAAAAATGCAACACGATGCGTTTCTCACCGGTGCAGAACCTTGACCGTGGCGGTGTCAATCTTCGTCGTATCAGCCATGGAACTACTTGTCAGACTCAGAGTGTATGATTTTCTCAGCCACTTCACAATCCGCCTGCCTGCCCTCCGCTTCTTCTTCTGCAACTTTGATTTTTTCGGTGTAATGACGAGCGAAACAAAATGGGAATCGCCGGCGTTCAATTCGGGCGTCGTGTAGCTCCCTGAAGTAAATGCTCCTGTAATATTTCCGGCGCTGGAGCTATAGGTGACCGTGAATAGCCGATTGCCACTCCCGCCCTTTACCGCGGCCATATCCGATGAGTTGGCATTATTTCGGATCTTGAGAACTCCCCGGACCGCACGTCCTTTCCGCGCCTTGAGCCGCAGCAGTTTTCTGGTGCTGGTGCCAGCGGTCTTCCCAACCGAGTTGATCATCTGATAGAATAACGGATTTCCGTTTGTGAAAATATCGCTCCGATTGTTCAGGTCACCATTCACCAGGTTGGTAGCGTTAGACTGGAAAGCGACGACCCTGCCATCTCCGGAAATTTCGGGAAAAAATGATTCTCCGTCGGCCTCAGTGCCCGAATCGTCGACGGATATCCGACGAGTTTCGCGAGCAATGCGATCGTGAACGAAAATGTCGCCCGCGACGTTCGTGTCTCCGGCCACCAAATTCGTGGCATAGGATTTGAACGCAATGAACCGACCGTCTGCAGACAGGGCGGCATCTTGGGAGTATCCGTTTCCCTCGATACCCGAGTCGTCGACCGAACACCGGACAAGGTTTCCCGTCTCAAGGTCCTTTAGAAAAATATCTTCTGTCGCGTTGGTATCGCCGGAAACCAGATTGGTGGCAGAGGATTGAAAGGCGACAAAGCGCCCGTCCGAAGAAACGGCAGGAGAATTCGAACCATTGTCCGCTTCGGATCCGCCAGAAGAAATCGAGACGCGGGTGATGGTGCCAGACACGCGATCATGGACAAAGATGTCGTCCCTCCCGTTGGTATCGCCGTCGACAAGATTCGAAGCTTTACTGGAAAAGGCGACGTAACGTCCGTCACCGGAGATAGCGGCATTGCGGCTGTGATGGTTCGCCTCCGTGTTAAGGTCTTTGATCGAAACGCGCTCGATTGTGTTATCGTGGCGATCATACACGAAAATATCGGTCCGCCCGTTGGTGTCATCGGCAACGAGGTTCGTGGCATTGGATTCGAAAGCGACGTAGCGTCCGTCGTTGGAGATTGATGGGTCGGTGGAGTCACCGTTTCCCTTCAGGCCGGCTTCGCTAATTGAGACGATTTCCAGTTGGTCGAGCGTTTCGTTGTAGACATAGATGTCCGCATTCCCATCCGGATCCAGAGCGATCATGTTGGAGGCATAGCACTCGAAAGCGATCACAGAGCCATCCCCGGAGATCGACTGGTTATCCGAATCCTGGTTGGATTCGCCGTTCATTGAAGTGAGCGAGACTCTCTTAATCGCACCTGTTTGCCGATCTTTCGCATAGAGATCCTGAACACCGTTGGTATCGCCAGTGATCAAGTCAGTGGCATGGGATTCAAAAACTACGAAGCGGCCATCCCTGGATATCGCCGGATCTGATCCACCACCGTTACTTTCGTTCCCTTCAGCATCGACTGAAACTCTTTCAGTGGCATGGGAAACAATCGGGAACCAGGCTAGGCCGACGACCACAAAAAGGAAAAGTTTGGTAAAATTCGTAGTACATGTCCTCATCTTTTTGGTTCAAATTTTCGCTCAGGAATAGACTTTTACCGCGCCTTGGTTGCCCTATTCGCTGCACCTGTTGCCGGTGTTTCGGGCAGCGAAAACTGAGCATCACTAAGAATCATCTCAGACCTGAAAACGAGTCAAAAGTCGATCACCATCCGGGAATGCGAGTGCGATGGAGGCGCCCACCCGATGAGCGGCTGGTTGCGTTGCTGCACACGGAGGCAGGCAAGCTTTTGACTGGTAAGTGCAACCACATTGTAGATCCGGCCACCAAGATCATCGATTGAGTGACGAGTGTTCGAAGGACGGTCACGGAGGAGCAGACGCTTTCACGGGATGACGGGAGCCACAAAAGCAAACGTCAGCCTGCCGAAATCGCAACCGGCCAGTCCTGCCGGATCTCCTGCCGTGCGGAATCGTATTCACCGGATTGATAGAGACACCGAGCGCGGGCGTGGTGGGCCCGGGAAACCAACTGCCGCGATTCCCCGCCCGCGCCGCGTAGCGGAAATTCGGCGAGGCCCCGAATGACGGATCCCGCCCCGCGCGTTGTCCTCCATGTGTCTAACGAATACCCCGTTGGGGTCCGCCGCTGCCACCGCATTGAGGAATGCCGCGTATCGCCCGTTGGTCACCTCCGTACTTGCCGATCTGGAAAGAGGTCTCCACCGCGCCATACGTAGTCGAATCCGCTGGCATTCCCCGGGTTGCCCACCGTCACCATCTCCATGAAGGGCTAGCCGGCCAGCACTACAGAAAGCTCGTCCCGCGTTTCGGAGAGCTCGGCCTTCAAAGCGTTCACCGTTTTCCTCAACCCTCGTGTCTGGTTCTTCAGCTTCTTGATCGTCAGCTTGCCAGAACGCAGGCCGCAAGTGGGAAAATCCGTCGTCTCACTCGCTCTACTTATCACTATTTCTAAGCGCGGAAAAATTTTTAAGGCCATCGTGACGGCCTCACCGCGCTGCGATCAGGCGATGGTTTCGAGCCGGCCGTTAGAAACTAAGGTATCGACGGGAGAAATTTCTCCAACTCCCGCAGGGCGACCACCCGACATCCCTCTTCCTTGAGGTGTGCCATGTAGCTTTCGAACTTTTCGGGATCCGTGTTCACCCACGGATGCTTGATATCGGGCACCCCGTGAAACGTCATCACTGCGATCTTTCCGTCCCGGGCCAGGGCAACGGCGGCTTTGAACTGCTCAAGCGTGCTTTCCGGCTTTCCGTCAAATGCCTGGGGCAAGGTCAGTGCTTCATCTGTGGATGGATCGTAAGCCCGGTTTCCACCTGCCCGCGCCAAACGGTAGCCTCGTTCCCGGAGAAGATTGACCGCCCCTTCGCTTGTCTGATAGCCCGGATAACAAAAGGTGGTTGGTCGGGAGATTCCGTGCTTTTCGCATTGCTGCTCAATGTGGGCAACATCGGCCGCAAACTGTTCCGGAGTTTGTCTTGCCACCCCGGTATGACGCCGAGTGTGATTGCCGATTTCAAAGCCCGCCTCATCCAGTGCTTTGATCTGCTCCCAGGTCATGTAGTGCTTTTTATCGACGAGGAACTCGAACCCCTCCGTAATAAAGAAAGTCGCTCCAAAACCATACTTCTGCAGCAGCGGAGCCACGAAGGTCGCGTGGCTCGCAACCGAGTCGTCGAAAGTGAGCACCACAAGCCGATCCGGAACGGCTTCCCGCGTCCGTGCGCCAAGCGCAAGAACGACGAGCAGGGACGAAACTCCTGCGACGATCAGGCTGAACGGGTGTGACCTCATGAAATTTGACCAGGAAGCGGAGACGGCTCATTCCGCGACTACCTGAGAGTGTATCTGATGCTACCGTGCGGAGATTCTTTTTCAAGCTCTGTGCTTTCTCACAGGGGATGAAAGTACGCCCCTTCAACCCGGGGTGAAGCGGCGGGAGTGAAAGCGCGAATCCCCGGGGTATCGCGAAGGCCGGTTTGCTTGTCCTATCCAATGGATCACGCAAGGGCAATAGACGCCGGATAGATTAAACAGTAGTGGCACCATAAACGGCAAAAAAGACTCGCGTTTCGGTTCGCGCGAACCTGAACGGCACAAAAAGCCGTCAGAGTATCTTTTTTATCTAAATGGCGATCACGGCAGAAAAGCCGAGCCGGAACTCTCAAGAGTTGGCCTATCAAAGCCGAAGAAGTGTCCAAAGAATGTCCAAGATTTTTCTCCCAAGACTCCGAACTTACATAACCCGTTGAGAGTGAAAGTGGCTCGACCCAGATTTGAACTGGGGACACAAGGATTTTCAGTCCTCTGCTCTACCAACTGAGCTATCGAGCCGTTTCACCCGTGCGATCATCCGGAAGCCGGAATTTCGCGAGCGTGAAAGTAATACCTGTCCCGAAAAGAAAAACAACCGGAAAATTCGGTGTTTTCTCCAAACTCAGACCTGTGGCGATCCGCGAAATCAGAGCGGCTTGACTGCAAAACGCTCGTAGTGGACCTCGCTGTCGGGGTCGTGCGCCTGGATCGCGAAGGTTCCTTCGGAGAGGATGCGACCGGGTCCGGCCCCGGGTCCGCCTTCCGGTTCGGTGTAGTCGACGGTAGTTTCGCCGTTGACCTTGATGACAATTCGTTTGCCCTTCACGGAAATGTCGTAGTCAAACCACTCGCCGTCGGTGCTTGGCGCTGCGTCACGTTTTTCGTGCTCACCGCCCTTGGGTGGCTCCTGCCCTTCCTGGAGGACGATGATGTTCTTGACCGCGTAAAGACTGCCAGTCTTCTTGGGGTCTTTGTGAGTCGAGTTAACCTGGCACTCGTAGCCCTTGTCGGGCCAGCCTTCTTCCTGGTATTCGGTGTGGAAGTAGACTCCGCTGTTGGCACCGGGAAAGGTCTTGGCGCGGACTTTGAGTTCGAAGTCCGTGAATTTGCCTCCGTTGACGTCGCCGGAGTAGAAAAGGTGACTCTTGCCGCCTTTGACAATGAGGATGCCATCTTTCACCGAGAAGGAATCCGGATTTTCCTTGGAAATGCTCCAGCCATCGAGATTCTCGCGGTTGAAGAGTTCGACGAAACCGTCGCCTTTTTCCGCCGGCGCGTCTTCCGCGGGAGCGGTGCCTGCGGCGGGTTCAGAGGCTTTCTCGCAGGAGACAAGGCCAATCGATACCGCAACAGCGGCGAGGAAGGAAGGGAGTTTCAAATTCATAGGCTGCCAGTGAACCAAACCTGACCGCTCTTGCAAGACCGAAAGTGCGTAGGAGTGGTCCTCGAATTGCGCTTGAATCACGAAAGAATCCGGTTGCTTCTCGGGGCTGTGCGTCCTTCTTTTCCCCGAATGTCGGCCCCTATCCTCAAAATCGGTCTCGCAGGCTTCGGCAACGTTGGTGCCGGAGTGTTCAAGAACATTGAAAAAAATCGTCACCTCCTTCAGGAACGAACGGGGCACAACCTCGTCATCACGCGAATCGCGGTTCGCGATGCCTCGAAAGCACGGACGGTGGAACTCCCGCCGGAGCTCGTTACCACCAATCTGGATGAACTCGTTCAGGATGAGGAAATCGATCTGATTGTGGAGCTGATCGGCGGAATTGATCGTGCTTTCGAACTCGTCAAAGACTCGCTCGAAAGTGGAAAAGCGGTCGTGACGGGGAACAAGGCGCTTCTGGCGGAACGTGGCCAGGAGCTGTTTGCCATCGCCGAGAAGTGCGGACGCCCGATCTACTACGAGGCCGCTGTCGCGGGTGGAATCCCGATCATCAAGACGGTGCAGGAGTCGCTTATTGGAAACCACATTCAGTCCGTGGTCGGAATCATCAACGGAACCTGTAATTACATTCTTACCCGCATGACCGAGGCCGGCCTGGGTTATCCGGAAGCACTTGGGGAAGCGCAGCAACTGGGCTATGCGGAATCCGATCCCACTCTGGATGTGAATGGATGGGACGCGGCACACAAGGCAGTCATCCTCGCCTCACTGAGCTACGGTTGCTGGGTTCCCTGTGACCAGATTCATGTCGAGGGAATCGAAAACGTGCAGCGCACCGACATCGGCTTCGCAGACAAACTCGGCTACACGATCAAGCTGCTCGCGGTAATCCAGTTGCACGACGAGTCCGGGGACATCGAAGTCCGTGTTCAACCGTCCCTGATTGCGAACGACCACATTCTCGCGTCCGTCAAAGGAGTCTACAACGCCATTCTCGTGCAGGGTGATGTCGTCGGCCAAACCCTGTTCTATGGTTCCGGAGCGGGGCAGGACCCGACTTCGAGTTCTGTGATCGCCGATATCGCCGACGCCAGTGCACGGATCGAATCACGCGATGGTTCCGGCTTTGTCACGCACGGGCTCTACGGAAATCCCCTGCCCATCGAGCAAAGTGTTTCCAAATACTATCTGCGAGTCGAAGCGGAGGACCGTCCCGGCGTTCTCGCCAGGATCGCCACGGTTCTCGGGGAAAATGACATCGGAATTCTTTCGGTCATTCAGCCGGAAGACCACGACAAGGAATACGCTCCCATCGTTTTGATGCTGCACTACGCGCCGTTTGGAGTCGTTCGGGAAGCCATCAACCAGATTGCGGGGATGGACTGCATCCGCGAAGAGCCGGTTCTCCTTCGCGTAGAGAACGTCGGATAGTTCCGGAATCCCCCGAATTTGCGAGGTTGAGGCCAAAAATCCGGCCTCTTCCTTACCATTTTCGTTTCCAACTGCCAAAAAGGCCCTAGCTTTACTTATGCAATTTGTTTCCACCCGAGGAGGAACTGAACCCGTTGGATTTCATGAAGCTTTCGCCGCCGGTCTCGCGCCGGACGGAGGTCTCTACGTCCCGAAGAACCTGCCTCTTCTTCCGAGCGATCTTCTCGTCGATGATGCCCTCCCCTACCCGGCTCTGGCCTGGGATTTTCTCGGGATGTTCGACGACGACCATGATTCTGAACATCTCGTGGATATTGTCGACCGGAGCTACGGCGACTTCAGCGACACGATGAGCGCTCCGCTCATTCAGCTTGCCGAGAATCTTTTTGTCCTTGAGCTGTTTCACGGCCCGACCCTGTCATTTAAGGATTTTGGCCTGCAGCTGGTCGGTAATCTTTTCGAAGAGCAAATCGAACGCACCGGCGAAACCATCAACGTGCTCGGCGCGACTTCCGGTGACACCGGTTCGGCTGCGATTCACGGACTCGCCGGAAAGAAGGGTGTCAATGTGTTCATTCTCTACCCCGAAGGCCGCATCTCCGATCTGCAGGAGCGCCAGATGACCTGCACGGGCGCGGACAACATCTTCCCCATCCCGATCAAGGGATCCTTTGACGACGCCCAGGCGATCGTGAAGGAGCTGATGGGTGACCTTGAGACCAAGGAGAAACTTCGTCTTTCCGCCGTCAACTCGATCAACATCGTGCGGGTCCTCGCTCAGGCGATCTACTACGTGCACGCCTACATGCAGCTCCCGCAAGACAGCCGGGATGACGTGAACTTCGTCGTTCCGACCGGGAACTTCGGCAACATCTTCGCCGGCTGGATGGTTCACCAGATGGGGCTTCCCGTCGACCAGTTCGTTGTCGCCACCAATCAGAACGATATTCTCTATCGCCTTTTCACGACCGGCAAATATGAGCCCGAGGAGGTCCACCCGAGTCACGCACCTAGCATGGACATCCAGGTCGCGTCGAACTTCGAACGCTTCCTCTACTATCACAACGAGAAGAACGCCGACGCGACGCTTTCCCAGATGGCCCAGTTCATGAGCGAAGGTTCCATCGAAATTCCAAACTTCAATGCGAGCAACTTCACCGCCACTCACAGCACCGATGAAGATATCCTCGCAAACATCCGGAAGGTGAAAGAGGCCTACAACTACGTCGTCGATCCCCACACCGCCTGCGGATTCCAGGATCTCGACCCGGACCGGACCACCGTCGTTCTTGCGACCGCGCACCCCGCCAAGTTCCCTGACATTATCAAAAAGGCAATTGGTGAGGAAGTGACTGAAGACTCTCTTGAAGCTCTCAAGAAGAAGAAAAAGAAGACCTTCCAGGTCGACGGAAACGCCGACGCGATCCGCATGTTCATCGAGAAAAACTCAGCCTAGTTGTTGTCCGAAAGTTTCCCGCTGAGGAGAGAAGTTCGATCGACCATCGAATGAACCGGCTCTCCTACGAAGAATTTCTCGCTCATGGCGATGAGTTCGACAGAGCCGTATCGCGCACGCCGGAGATTGCCCGCTTCTGTTCATCCGCTCTCTGGCAGAAAGCGGCGCACGACACGATGCAGCAGCCGGAGGAGGGCGACGAGTATTTCATCTTTGAAGAAGAGGGAAACTGGATCGTTTTTGCCGAACGCGGGGGACGACGAATCTTCTATCCGCTGGAGGCGGCCTGGATGTTCGGATCGCCTCTGATCGGCGACCCGCTGGATTGCCTCGATCTTCTCCGGCGCGCCACAACCGAGTGTCTTGATTCTCCGTTCGGCTTTTGTTTCGGCGGAATACGCAAAGGGGGCATTCTTCACCGGGCGATTATGGCCCGCCGGGAGGAATGCCTTCAGTTTGAAGAATTCCCCGCGACCGACTGCGTGGGGATTGATCTATCCGGTGGCTATGACGAATGGCTCGCCCGCCGCTCAAAGAAATTTCGAAAGTCGATTCGCCAGCTTCGACTGCCGGAGGGCGTGTCCATCGAGGACGTGAGCCGGGAATCCCCCGGGGAACTGTTTTCCCGCATCGAGGCTGTGCAACGAGAAACCTACAAATGGGCGGAGGGAATCGACATCTTCCAAGTCGAAACCTACCGGAAATTCTACCGCATCCTTCTTGAGGAACTGCACGATCGGGAAGACCTCCGCATTCTCTTTGCCCGGCGGGAGGACTCCGATCTCGCCTACATCTTCGGCGGAGTGCAGAACACGACCTATCGCGGCTTTCAAATGAGCTACATCGAAGAAGCCAAACCTCTCGGGATCGGAAATGCGCTTCAGCTGAGGAACCTGCAACTGCGGGCCGACGAAGGGATTCTTCATTACGATCTCGGCATGCATTCCCCCTACAAAGAGCGGTGGGCTGATCGCTGGGACGAATACGTCGGCGCCTTTCTGGTGTGGTAGCCAGCGTAGAGGAAAACGTAAGTTTTTCCGCAGTAGAACGAGCCCTGGCTTCGCAGGTCGAAACACTCACGTGTTCCGCTACGGGATTCCGCTACGCCCCGGGCAGCATCGCTTCGGTCATGCGGATCGCCTCGACGTTGGCACGGACTTCGTGCACACGATGCAGAGCGATTCCCTGCTCGCGGGCCATAGAGGTCACCGCAACGGTCGACCAGTCCCGATCCTCCGCCGATTCGGTTCCGGTGAGCTTTCCGAGAAAGGATTTCCGCGAAACCCCGAGCAGGAGAGGACGGTCCCGGACGCGCAGTCGTTCCGGATGCCTCAACAACTCAAGATTGTGCTGCAAAGTTTTTCCAAATCCGATCCCCGGATCAAAAACGATCGCTTCCTTTTCCACACCCGCAGCTACGAGAGCCTCGAATCGATCTTCAAAAAACGCAGCGACTTCGCGACCGACATCTTCGTAGGAAGGCTCAGCCTGCATCGTTCGCGGCGTTCCCTTCATGTGCATGACAACGACACCGGCTCCACTTTCAGCGGCAACGGCAATCATATCGGGGTCACGAAACCCGGTCACATCGTTGATGATCTCCGCGCCGGCTTTCACAGCCGCCGCCGCGACCTCCGCTTTTGATGTATCGACGGAAAGGCAGGCTTCCGGATGCTCGCAGTGCAGTCGTTCGATAACGGGCAAAACCCGGGTTTTCTCCTCGTCGACTGACACTTCCGCTGCGCCCGGACGGGTGGACTCACCGCCGATATCGAGAATCGCAGCGCCCTCTTCGAGCATTTGAGCCGCTCTCGCCACAGCACGATCAAGCGTCCCGTAGCGCCCTCCATCCGAGAAGGAATCGGGCGTCACATTGAGAATCCCCATGATCTCGCCGCGGGACGAAAGATCCAAGGTACGATGCAGGCACTTCCAGATCATACTCGATCGAAAGAAGCCGGGGGATCACCCCAGCGCCGGCTCAAGGGGCCGGGTTCCTTCGGCTGCGGGGGCACCCTGACCGGGATTCGGCTTTTGTGGCTCGAGCCCGAGCTTTTTCAGCAGATTCAGATCCGCTTCCGACTGCGGGTTTCCGGTCGTGAGCAGCTTGTCTCCGTAGAAGATCGAATTGGCACCGGCAAAGAAGCAAAGCGCCTGGAGCTCTTCGCTCATTTGCTTGCGACCGGCCGAGAGACGCACCTTCGCATCCGGAATGGCAATCCGGGCGAGAGCGATCATGCGAACGACCTCAAAGGAATCGACCCCCTGCGATTCGGCAAGCGGCGTTCCCGGAATCGGCACGAGTGAGTTGATGGGAACACTCTCCGGCTGCGGGTTGAAGTTGCTGAGAATCTCCAACATTTTGATCCGGTCCTCCGTTTTCTCCCCGAGACCGAGGATTCCACCGGAGCAAACTGACATACCGGCGTCCTGCACATGGCGGAGTGTATTGAGCCGATCCTGAAAGGTGTGAGTCGAAACAATCTTCGTGTAGTGCTCCGGGGAAGTGTCGATGTTGTGATTGTAAGCGGTGACGCCTGCTTTCTTCAGCTTCTCCGCCTCCACTTCGCCCAGTTCCCCGAGGGTGGTGCAAACCTCCATACCGAGTTCACTGACGCTCTCCACAATTTCGAGCACCTGATCGAAACGCTTCGTTCCGTCGCGGACGCCCTTCCAGGCAGCACCCATGCAGAAGCGAGTCGATCCATTTTCGCGGGCCAGCTTGGCGCGCTCGAGAATCTCTTCGGTCTCCATGAGGCGCTCGGCCTCCACTTCAGTGGTGTAGCGGGCCGATTGCGCGCAATAGGAACAATCCTCGGAACAGCCACCGGTCTTGATACTGAGAAGGGTGCAAAGCTGCACCTCGTTTTCCGGCCAGTGCGCTTCATGCACCTTGCGGGAGCGCTGAATGAGATCGAAAAAGGGAAGATCGTAGAGCTGTTTGAGTTCTTCGTACTGCATAGGAACGGAGTAGGGTTCGTTCGTGTATCCGTGGAGAAAGGACCACGAATTCGGCAAATTTCACCTATTTAGTGCGGAAAAAGCCGGGAATTCCGTCTTCCGGAATCGGGAAGGTGCGCAAACGCTCAACTCGTCCATCGCCCGCCCGGAGAGACAAAGGGCAGAACCTGCTTGTAGGTATCGGAATAGTCCGTCTTTCCGATCGCTCCGATCATCTTCACCCCGGTAGCCCGTCGAAATGCCTGGCTGAAGGCTTCTCCGCTGTGGCAGCCCCAGCTTTTGCAGTAGGCGTTCCGGTCGAAAGCCTTGCGACTTAGCTTCGGTAAATCAGCCTGATGCAAAAAGGCTTTGGAGGCCCCGAGGATGTGGTTGCTATAGTCGAAGACGAAGCAGTATTTGTTGGAGTGACCGAAGTATTCAAACCCGGACACCTTGATCTTGCGACGATCCTGACCGCTGTTCACGTAGTTGATCAACTCCTCGGTCCGACTGAACCAGACGAGCCGAATCTTGTATTTGTCGCGAACGCTTTCGATGTGGGAAATCAAGGGATCGCCATCTTCGGTCGCACGGGTCTCATACCCGGGACGGTAGACCAGCCAGGTGATATTGATTTTGTTGTCGGTCGCCTTTTGCAACTGCTGCACACGAATCCGCGCGGTCCGGACAAAATTCCCCCACCACTGGTCGTGACGATGCTCTTCGCGACGGTAGTTTTCCCAGTAGCGAAGGGCCGGCCCTCCGGAAATGAGAATGTATTCATCGTTCGGGTCGAGCGCTGCAGAGGCCCTTTCCGGCAAGGCAAAAGACGTAAGAACCAGGAAGAGAGAAAGAAAGAGCGTCCGGAGTGTCATTTCGAAGAATGTGAATCAGATTGTAAAGGATCTCATCAGAAACGCAAGATACGCGCCCGTGGACCGGGTCTTTCAAAGACAACGCTTATCCCAACCCGATGAAATCGGTGATCCGGTGCCAAATCTGCACGATCCGGTTCTGCTTGTCCTGCTGCTCTTCCAGCTCTTTCTGCTGTCGTAAATACTCGTCAAAAGCCACGAGACGCTGATGATGCTGATTGATCCGCCCGACGAACCAGCGCCAGGTGCCTCCGGGCTGACCGTTCTCGAGGAGAAAATGCGGACAATTCTTATTCGGAGTGGAATAGCCCTCCCGCGGCCAGTGATAGTGAGCACGAATGTTCTCAATCGGAATTTGGTGATGATACATCAATGAGGCGGCCAGCTTGGCGGTGCGCTCCATCGTCGCGAGCTGATCATTGCCCTGGTGTTCGCACATTTCGATTCCAATCGAGTAGCGGTTTCCGGGGCCATCAAAATCAGCATGCTCACCGCGCTCGTCAGTCGGGATGTGCTGGATGACGGTGTCGTCCTGGACCGTAAAGTGCCAGCAAAGATACCCGACTACTCCGCCGCGGAGGGCTCCACGCTTGAGGGCTTTCGCATGTGCGAAGGCGTCGCCTGTCGGATTCTGCGTGCTGTGAATCGTGATGAACTTGGGATCCAGCTTTCGGTCGATCCTTCGGCCGTACTTTCCCTTCTGAATCAGGTCGACCTTTATGTTCAGCTCTTTGTGAGACTCGTTGGGATTCGCCGGTGTCGAGGCAACCGCTCCCAGTTCCCGCTCCCAAAGACCACTCTTTGAGGTGACGCTGGAGTCAGTCGTATTGCAAGAAGACAAAGCGGCCAGAATGCCGCCAACAACTACAGAGGGAATGAGAATTCGAAGTGCGTTCATCGATCCGGAAATTTAAGGAAAGGGGTCGAAATTTAGCCCATTCGGATGAAATTCGCAAATTTATTTCATTTAAATTAAAAACTTATCAAAATTGATAATCTCTTATAGTGAGACACCTGATACAGCTCCGGGCTGCAACCTCCTATCGTTCAAGGATTTCCACCTCGTAGCCATCCGGATCTGTCACAAAGGCCATTTTTATCTTGTCCCCGGAAGGAAACGCCTCCCGCCAGTCCTCCGGCCAGATTTCGAGACCGCTTTTTTCCAGTGTATCGCAATAGCTCATGATATCCTCAACGCCGACAGCGGTGTGCATGAGGTCTTCAGGGAACTCGACTTTGAAGTCCGGTGAGTAGCAGAGTTCCAGAAAATGGTCGTTTCCATCCAGTTCGAGAAAGGCCAGCTGATTCCCGGCAGGTGACTTATCGGTGCGGCGGGTCAGTTTGAAACCAAGCGTTTCGTAAAACGAAATTGTCTTGTCGAGGTCGCTGACTCGGATGCGGGTGTGGAGAAATTTGATCATGTGAAACGATGCGGAACCCTGCCCGTTTCGCAAGTGGCGGAATGACCTTCTTTACCAATCGGCAAACAAGCCCGCCACGAACGGATTTTCTGACACCTTCCCTTTTTCAATCCAAACGGCGGCTTGATCCTCCTCGATCTCTCCGGTTCGAATGAGGTGTGCAAGGCGCAGGGCTTCGGGAAGCGAGTCAAGGCCCGGAGAAACTTCGGGATCCTCTCCCATCGACGCAATCCAGTCGTGCAGGAGCCGGGCCCCGGGTGGATCGACCGTACGCGCCCCGATCATGGGCATGTGCCCGATACCGGGAGTAACCGAGCGGTAGTAAAGAATGGAGCGATAGGGATCCCCCGGCTTCAACAAAGCCGCATCCGTGATCCCGAAATTTCCTTTCTCCGGCGTGGCATTCAGCAGATCCATTTTTTCCTGACCGGTCTCGAGATCCATCTTGATCGTGACCGATCCCCCGCCGCGGTTCCGGTGGCAATGGGCGCAGTTCGCAGAAAGCCAGGTCCGGGCGCGCAATTCGAGTGGAGCCTTTTCATCATCGACCCGCGCAGCCGGCTGTTTTTCCAGCTTCTTCACAAACACGTCATTCACCAGTCCCAGTGATTGAAACCGCTCCAGTTGCCCGTCGCGATTCAGCTGGCCGGGGTGAAAAGAGAGTCGGAAGTCCGATCCAATATTGTGACATCGGGCACAATCAGTCCGGCTGTGAAAGGTCCAGTTGCGGCCATCGACTTCAGTTGTCTCACCAGCCGCATCAACAAGTATGGCGTCGCTTTGATCTTCGTTCCAACGATAGCCGTATCCCTGCCATACCTTGTTCGAGTAGTGCAGGATCTGGGTCTCGATTTTCCTCCCGCCCCGCGAAAGTGTTTTTGTCAGGACTGTGTCTTCGGGGATTTCCGCGAACGGATTGTTTTTCGCAACGATGGTGCCTTTGTCAGGAATTCCGATCCAGCGCTTTGAGGTTGCTCCGTCCTGCCACATCGCACCATTGATGGCGAACGGGTAAACGCCCGCGGACGGAGTCTCTTCAGGAAGGTCGGCAAAGATCCCCGTCTCGCTCAGTTTCCGGGGGAAGTCTTCCGAACGGTCCTCGACCGGATTTCTAACCAGTCGATGAAGCTGTTGCTTTTCCGGCCAGTCGAGAAAAAGAACCTCTCCGTTCGCCGCCTGACCAAAAGTCACAATCTGCATGCGCGTGTCGGCGAGAAACTCCTTTTTCTCGACCTCACTTCCATTCAGCCAGAGCCCCCACAACTGCCCGGTCACGAAATCTCCGTAGAGGTAGACGTCTTTCAATCCGGGAAGTCGATCCCCCTCATAGACATAGCCGCCTGTGATCGATGCAAACTCGGTGTGCGGATGCATCACCGTGGCAGGGGAAATGGAGGACGGTCCCGGATTCTGGTTCACCTTGATCGGCTGCACCGCTTCGACGATGGACCAGCCGAAATTGGATCCGCGCTCGACACGGTAGAGCATTTCCCATAACTCCCAACCGACATCGCCGACCCAGAGATCGCCTGTCTTCGGGTGAAAGCAAAGCTTCCACGGATTGCGAAATCCGTAGGCCCAGACCTCGGGGCGGGCATCGGCTACCTTAAGGAAAGGATTGTCAGCAGGGATCGCGTAGGCTTTTCCTTTCCCGCGGCTGTCGACATCGATTCGCAGCACACTGGAGAGAAGGTCCGTGATGTCCTGCCCCGTATTCAGCGGATCGGGAGGAGAGGGAACCTCCGAGTCTCCCGCCAGAATGTAGAGCATTCCATCCGGCCCGAAGCCGAGGTGCCCGCCATTGTGCCCGCCGGAACGAAAGGTCAGGATAATTTCCTCCGTCGACGGATCCAGTTCAAAGCGATCCGGAAACGTGCGAAACCGTGAGATCTTCGTACCATCGTCTTCCCCCCTGGCCGCGGTCCGGTAGAATACGAAAACTTCTCGGTTGGTCTCAAAATCAGGATGGAAGCAGAGACTGAAACTGGAGTCGAATGGATCATGCGATTCCGCAAAATCGGCGAAGAGAACCTTCTCCGGTTTCTCGATCGAGAGGTCATCCGGGAGCACCCAAATTTTTCCTTTCTGCTCGGTCAGGAGGATCACCTCACGGGACGGCAATCGGGCAATGTCACAGGCTTTGGAAAAGCGGAGATGCGGCCATACCACTTCGGCGGCATAGGGTTTCGGCGCGTCCGGTGAACCTGCCACTCGGGAGGACGTCCAGGGAACGCGATCCTCCGCAGTGAGTGAATGCGAAGCCAGAAGCAGGGAGAGAAAGAGGAGGAGGCGAATCATCAGGCAGGTCCGTGTTGTAGAGAAAAAGCGCAGTTTTCTCAAGCGGAGAAAACCGAATTAGCTTGGGAGGTGGTAGCGGAAAACGTCCGTTTTTCGTTGAGGCAGGTCGTCCGCTCGAAAGTCTCACGACTTCCGCTACCCGGGTATCATCATTCCGCGAACCGATACACCGCTTCCAGGGAGGTATTTTTGTTGGGAGTGGTATTTTCGTTCAGGAGATACAACATCCATCCGATATCCATCCGGTCTCCTGCCTGAAGATAGCTGTAGATGAAGTTGAACCCCTGCGGGACTCGAATCTCCCCGCTTCCCAGGACTTCCTTTCCGTTCGGATCAAGATACCGGGTCCGATATCGCATCGCCCCGTTCTCGCTTCCCTCGCGCCATTCTTCGGTAAAAATATAGGCCTCCACTTCCCTCCCAGGGGGGAAGCCTTCAAAGGAAAAACCCGATTCCTTTTGGCCTCCGGGAACGGACGACCACTCAAAATCCAGATATTCGGAATCACCGAGATCCGAGTCCAACAAAATTCGCCATCCGAGGACACCGGTTCCGAAGTACAACTCCACCGGATTGATGTCTCGAGAACGGGCACCACTCTTCTTTTCCAGAGAGGCCGCTGCCTTTTCGACGGGAGAAAAGAGGGACAACTCACACGAATCGCCGGACCTCTCCATTAAAAGAATGCTCCCACCTTCATACAATCGGCCCGGCTCGCAGGTCTTTGACAGGATAGTCGTCAGATCGCGAAACGCGGGAGGCAATGGCAGCCTTCCTGATCTTCTTTCGTATCGTTTTCGGGCCGACTTGAATTGAACCACGTAGCGAATCC
The DNA here is from genome assembly GCA_029213265.1 of Verrucomicrobiales bacterium. GTDB lineage: Bacteria > Verrucomicrobiota > Verrucomicrobiia > Verrucomicrobiales > DEV007 > Arctic95D-9. Next base: position 56,030 of record JARGNG010000024.1, read on the forward strand.
CCCCGGAGTCGGTGGACCCGGACCAATCATCAACCCACAGGAACAGATGAACTTCCTGGCCGGATGGTAATTCCTTCAGATCCAATTGCGCAGGAAGCTGTTTTCCCCCGGGTAACTTCCAATGAGGCGAAAGTTTCGAGCCGGTTTCGTCCGCCTCCGGCACGTAGACGCGCAACGCAAGAATCCCCAGCGCTCTCAAATAGCCTTCCGCGTCGATCGGGCGTTGGGGAATCGCCGTGTTCCCTTTGCTCTCCCCCGCTCCGGCCGCTCCCGAAGCGAGAGCGATACATACAATCATCAGGAGGACACGGCACATAGCAGAGAGAATGCCCCAGCTTGCCGAGCAGCCCAAGCCATCATGTGAATTTTTTACTGGTATTTTGAACAGTCTTATTTTATTTCTTCCTCCCATGCATTCCTATCCCGAAGCTGCCGTGACCTACGCTGATTTCCGATCCTGGATCTGGTCTTGCGGCATCACAAGCGACAGCCGGGGCCTCGTCTGCGAGCCGAAAGCTTCTTCCGAGTCCGAAATGGAAATCCAGGCGCGTTGGTTCGGCGGAGAGTTCGGGCGATCCTTCACGGGAACGGATGGCGAGAAAATTGAGATTGTTCAATTTGGACACTGGAACCGCGCCGCCGGGCCCGACTTTACCGAATGCGCTGTTCGCATCGACGGGGAATTGAAGAGTGGTCCCATCGAACTCGACCTCGACGTCCGCGACTGGGAAAGTCACGGCCACGGGAACAATCCCGCTTTTGAATCAACGGTTCTCCACGTCTTCACCGACGGCCCTTCTCTGAACCGGTTTTACACGCGAAGCCTCGCACACCGAAAAATTGTTCAGGTTCAGCTACCGCAATACGCCTGGTCGCAGGGACCTCCCGACTTTCTTCCGGAGGCGTTTCCCGGCCGGTGTGTCGCGCCCCTTGCTTCGATGAACGACGACGAGGTGGCCTCCCTCCTTTTATCCGCATCGCAGTATCGACTTCACCAGAAAACGGTTCGCCTCGAGGTGATGTCGGACTCCACCCACCCGGAGCAGGCTTTGTTTCAGGGGCTCGCGGAGGCGCTCGGATTCCGGTCCAATAAAACGGCCATGGCCGTGCTCGCCCAACGCTGCCCGATTCGAGAACTTCGGAAGATGGATTCGATCGAGCGCGAAGCCCGCCTCTTCGGCGCCGCCGGTTTTCTCGACCGGGAAATCTTCGAAACAAAAGCTCAGCAGGAATCACGCCGCTATCTCCGGGAACTGTGGGATCGCTGGTGGAAAATCCGGGGAACGGTCGAGCCCTCCGGGAAACGGGCCATTCCATGGAGTTTTTCAGGAAATCGACCTCTCAATCACCCCCAGCGCAGAGTCGGTGCGCTCGCCGCCCTCGTGGAGCAATGGCCCTCTCTTCGTCCCCTGTGGGAAAGTCCTGTGAATAACCTGGAAAAGCATGTGAATAACTTTGTGAAAAACCTGGCGCATCCTTTCTGGATTCATCACTACACCCTCCAGGCCCGTCCTTCGGACCGCCCGCTGCGGTTGATTGGTCAGGACCGGCTGCGCGATATGCTCGGAAATGTCGTTTTCCCCGGTGCGATCGGGCGAAATGAGTCGATATGGGACGAATTTCTCACGCTCCGAAAAGTCGATTCCAATCAAAAACTACGCCGCGCCTCGCTCCGCCTCTTCGGGCCGGACCGGGAACGGCAAAAGTTATTCACAAGTTATTATCACCAACAACAGGGCCTGTTGCAGATCTACCAGGATTTTTGTCTCGAAGATCTTTCGGAATGCTCCCATTGCCCCTTCCCGGAACAGTTGAGGCAATGGCAGCACAACGCCTCCCGATCGAAAAGCGCAGGGTAGATGTTCGTCTCCTGTATGTTACCATTTCGTGAAAGTTTTGTAGAACTCAGAGTCCATTGAGTTCGTAAGATGAGTAAAAGGCGTTTTTAAAAAGCCGGGTAAGGATCCGGTGCGAAATTCGTCTACCAAGCGAAACAACCCGAATTTACCCATGTCAGTAGCTACACTCGAACGCGATATCATCCTGAATCCCGAAAAGCGCGTCTTTCCTGAATTCAGTCTGGAAGGCCTTCTCGGAACTGTTTTTGAACCGACACAGGGAGCGAAAGTATGCGTTCTTATCGATCTCGATGAAATGAGCCTAATGAAGGGCTACGGGTTTCTCAACCGGGAAGGGTATGAGATCCAGCAAAAGGCCTACGAGGAATTTTACCTCGGGCTCAAGGACGGAGGGCTGGAGGCGCTCGGAATGTCGGGCGGTGAAATGTTCGCCTTCCCCATGACCTACGGTTCCAACCTAGACCTGAAAGACGAGTGTTACGACGCGGATGGAAACGAACTCAGCCTCGACCGTGACATCTACACGAACTACGACATTATCCTCTGTGTCTCGACCTACTCGGCAACTGCGCCGCTCACCGCGAAATGCAAAGAGTTCGGTTTCCGTGGTGCGACTCTCCACGGAGTCAACGACGTTATTCTCAATTCCGGACTCGCCGTGAACTATCACGAAGTCAGTGAAGACGCGGAAAAGATGCGCCTCGCAATGAACAACGCGGACACGGTCGAGATCGACTTCGCGCTGGAGGATGGGCGGGTGCTCACTGCCAGTCTCGACCTCGCCGGTCAGGACGCGCAGAAGTCCCACGGACTTTGTCAGGGTACCGCTCCCGACATTGCCAACCTTCCCGCCGGCGAAGTTTACTTTGTCCCGGTCGACGCCAACGGCCAGTTTCCGATGAAATACGAAGATGGAACACTCGGTGTTCTCGATGTGGAAAACCGCAGTATCATCCGGTCCACGCTGATCGAAGGGGATCAAACAACAATCGATGCGCACAATGCTCGCCTCGCCGATGATCCGATGACCGGAACGCTCGGCGAGCTCGGCTTTGGAACCCAGGTTCTTCCCGTATCCGGAGCCGACATTCAGGATGAGAAAGTGCTCGGCACCTGCCACCTCGCCACCGGCCGCGACGACCATCTCGGGGGCGACATCGTGCCTGACATGTTCAAAAAGCATGAGAACTCAACTCACGACGACATTCTCTTCGCGCCCCACAAAACGCCCAACTTCAATATCAGTGAAGTACGGATGAAGCGGGGAGATCAGGAAGAGGTCATTATCGAAAACTTCCGCCCCAGCGAATACATTCTCAACGCGTTGCGAAAGTAGACTCCGCCTCCGCAACGTAGCTGCCATCGCAAGACGGTGGTCGTCGCCAGGCCCACGCTCTTGCGAGCGCGGCTACAAAGTCAGCGCGGAGCAATCTCCTACCGTCCGGCTTCGAAAATACGGCGGACCTCCCCCTCCGTCATGGCCCGCTTCAGCAGTGCGAACTCGTCCATTCGCCCGTTGAACGAGCGAATCGGATGCGTACCCGCCTGCGAGCTCCAGTTCCCGATTTCGGCATCGCCAATGGAAAATGGAGGAAGACGATCGCGCTGGTCGCGTTTCACGACTTTGCCATCGAAGTAGTGGACGACATCTCCTGTCACTCGATTCGCGGTGGTCGCAAGATGAATCCACTTTCCAAGATGGTCAGGTCCAATGACGGGAGGCGAGATCGTATTGGGCCCGCCCTTCCCCTCTTTCGAAATCCCGAGAATCATTTCGCCGCGGTCACTGATCTGCCAGTGTACTTCGCCCTGATCAAAATCGTCGGTCAGCATCAGTGAACTGAGCCATCGATCGAGACCCTCCACCCGCACCCAACAGGAAAAGGTCAGTTCATCAAACTCCCCCGGAACATGAAGACGAACCCGGTCGGTGATCCGCTTGAATTCGATCGCTCCCTTTCCGGGCCACCGCCCCTCCGTCCACCGGGCTCCGATGATCGCCGCATGCGGCCCCTCTTCTTTCCGGTTGGTCAGTTCGCGATCCCATGATTTCTGATCTTCAAAGTCAAACAAGACCAACAGAGCCGGGTCTTCGCGCAACGCATCCCGCGCACTCTCCCAGGCCCGATATTGGGTTTGCCAGTCAGCCTCAGCGAGTCCGCGAAGGCGTTCCGGGTCAATGAAATTGCGCCCCCCTCCCGGCATCGATTCAATCGCGCCCGCTTTGGAGCGGATCGAACCGCCCCCTTCGAGCCTTTGCAATTCGTTGCCGGAATCGTCATCGAGGCGAACCTCCCCATCAACAACGTGAAGCTCGCTGCCGCCGTCCGGCCCGACACTGAGGGCAAATTCCGTTCCCAGGTCAACGGCCCGGTAGTCAGGAGTAACGATCGTAAATCCCTGCGCCGGCTCGGGAACCGACGCGCGCAGACGCCCGCTGAGACATTCCACGAGCCAGGGTGATTCAATTTTCAATTCCGCCGGGCCCTCCACGATCACCGAAGCCCCGCTGAAAAACTCAATCTGGGCGAGCCCGGATTCCAGAGAAAAGAGCCCCGGTCGCAACCCGCTTCCCTCTTCCGGAGAAGCCGCGCCTTTCTTCCATTCCGGATCGACGACCCGGCTGAGGACCGCCACCCACTCACGATCCGCCATCGGCTCGGCACCTTCCTTCGCTCGCTGAAATAGAACCAGTGCTCCATTGAGAAGAAGAAGCACCATGGCAGCTGCGGCAAAAACTTTCCATCCGCGCGACTTCCGGCGGGTGGGAAATGATATCGTTTTGTCTTCGGCGAACGCAGGAAGCAATTCATCACCGACATGATCATGAAGCAGAGCGGCGTGGGCTTCCGCAAGATCGAGATAGTATTCACAGGCATCCGGGGCTCCGCTCAGAAGCCCATTCAATTCCCGCTTTTGCTCTTCACCTATGGTTTCATCGAGCAGCGCGGAGACCAACTCACCAACTCGTTTCATACGTTCCTCCCGTTTCATACGCACCCCTCCTTTGCGAGCTGCTTTTCCACGCACTGCTGCAAGGCAGCGCGGATGCGATACAGGGCCTGGGAAATCGCGCCTTCGGATTTACCATCCTCCTCCGCAATTCCCTGAACCGATGCCCCCGGTTCGTAGCGGCGCTGCACGAGATTGCGCTGGTCTTCAGGGAGTTTCTCAAGACATCGCCGCAACAGGCCAATTCGATCCTGCGATGATCCGGCCCGCTCCTCCTGACGTTCCGCAAGATAGTCGAGAACATCCTCATCAAAGACGAGCTGCTCCCGGCTCGCTTTCCTGCGATGATTGAGAACATGAAAGTAAGCCGTGCGACAGGCCCACGCTGTAAAATTGGTCCCCTCTTCAAAATCCTCCGCCTTGCGCCAGAGGGTCACATTAGTTTCCTGCAGAATGTCCTGAGCACGGGCGTGATCATGGCAGAGCGACATGATGTAGCCAAAAACGGAGCTCTGCGCCCCGGTAAGGAGTTCGATAAATTCTTCGGTATCGCGTTGCATGACCACTAAGATACCGCGTTTCCCGACCGAATCTCACGCAGAAATCGAAACTACGCCTCCATCTTTTTCAGCACTCTTCGAGCGTACGTAATCGTCACGACTGTCATGGCGACATTGATCCCGACCATGCTGAACCAAAAACCGTTGAGGTCGACCTGCAGAACCTTGACGACGAAATAGAAAACACCGAGCGGCAGCACGATCTTGCGGATCACCGCCTCAACGAATCCGTACATGGGTCTCTTAATCGCCTGCAGAAAGCCGATGTAGATAAATCCCATGACGTAGGCCCACTGGATGAAGGCCATGATCCGCGTGTAATTGGCTCCGACCTTGATCACTTCTTCGTCATTGGTGAAGATTCCAACCAGCGGAGCAGCGAATACAAAGACCAACACGGATGCGACGAGAATAAGGATCAGGCCGTATTTGACACACAGGCTCATGCATTCACGGACCCGATCCAGCCTGCCGGCCCCGTTGTTCTGCCCCACGATCGAGACAATCGCGGTCCCCAGCCCGATCGCGGGAAGAAGCGCAATCTGCTCAATCCGGGTCCCCACTCCAAATGCCGCGACCGACACTTCGCCATAAAACTTCAAGTAGTAGGTCGTCACGAAAAAGCCGAGCGCGATCGACATCATATTGAAGCTTGTCGGAATCCCCTGCTTAAGAATTTCGTGATAGATTTTTGGTTTCGGCAGCTTTCTAAAAATGGATCCGATATCGATATACCCTCGCCTCAGCACCCGGGAGAAGAGGAAGAGCCCGCCCACCGCCTGAATCGAAACCGTGGCCCACGCAATTCCCGGCACACCCATCGCAGGCAGCCCGAAGCCGCCGTATAAAAACCAGGGGTCGAGAATCAGATTGAGGAAGAACCCGGCGATCAGAACCTTGCCGAAAGTCCTGCTGTCTCCGTGCGCAAGCAGGATTGCATTGCTCATACTGCTGAGCAGAAAGAACCCCGATCCAATAAACAGGGGCGATACGTAGCCCATCGCGAGATCAAAGTAGTCTCCCTCGGCTCCCAGAATCCGAAACAACGGGGCCGCCACATTGAGACCAATCACGGTCAGAGCCAGCGCGCATAGCAACCCCAGCGAAAAGACCTGGCTCGATAACAGCTTTTCCTTTTCCCCATCCTTTGCCCCGATGGCATTGGCGATCAGAGCCGCTGATCCCCGTGCGATTCCCTCGGAAACGGCAATGATGATAAAAAAGATCGGGAACGAAAGCGCGAGCGCAGCCAGTGCCGAAGTTGAAACCCGGCCCGCATAGAACGAGTCGACGACATTGTACATCGTGTTGAAAAAGAACCCGATGCTCATCGGCAATGCGATGTTGCGGATATGTTTCGGGATCGACCCTTCGGTGAGTGGTTCGGATTTCAAGGCGATGGATAGTTAAAGTCGGTAGCACCCTTACCCATCTTGGGAGGCGAGCGAGCGGGGAATTTGGCGGTAACCCAAATCCAGCGATGGCGAAGGGTTGAAATAATTTTGTGTATTGGAAGGCAGCCTACCCCAGTACTCGCAGGCTGCTGAATCTTCGGCCCCGAAAAAGCAATTCCAATCCATCCTCACAAAGTCCTTTTCCACACGTCGATTGCCGACGGGTGGGACTGAGGCTAGTCGCGTGAGATACGCCTGACCAAGGTCGTCGGCAGATCAAATTCATCTCGGTGGATTCTTTTTCACGTTTCCGCGGAACCTAACTCGTTCAGGCCAGCCAAAGACTCCAGCAAGGCAGGGCTTTTGAAATCCAGAGAGGCTTCGGATTCAGGCGATTTGACGAGGAGAACGCCCTCGCCGAATCCCAAACATACGTCCAGATCTTCTGAATCGAAGTTTGACTTCAGACCTTGAACAATCTGCTCGCTTTCCACCGAGGAGACTCCAATCAGCAGGTCCCCGAAACGAGCCACGATACCGCCCTGATAAATACCGGTGATTTCATCCTCCATCTTGTTGAGCGTCGCTTCCGACGGAGAGCAAGCAGCAATGATGGAAAGGCTGCAATCGGTCTTGTCCCCTTCCTTCAATTCTCCTGAAGGCTTGCCAAACTGCTCGGCCAACGATTCCGGAACGAAATTTTGGGCACCCCCTTTTGAAGCAGCCCCCGGTTGAGATAACTCAACGGCCCAGGACAAAAGTTTCTCATTGGCCTGATTGATCTGCTCCCGCATTCGGTTGATGGAAAGATGCGTCTCCACGCGAGCCATCACTTCCTCCACCTGAAGCGGCTTGGTGACGTAGTCGACCCCACCCGCCTGAAAGGCCCTGACCTTGTCCTCCGTCTGGCTCATGGCGCTGATAAAAATAATGGGGATGTCCTTGGTCACCGCGTTCGCTTTCAATTTTTTTGCCACTTCGTAGCCGTCCATTCCTGGCATATTGACATCCAGCAAAACGAGGTCGGGAGGCGAAGCATTACAGGCTGACAGGCCCATCATTCCACTGGGAAGTGCCCGCACTTTGTAGCCGCGATCGGACAGGATCTCGTTCAGCAAATGCAGATTCTCCGGTGTGTCATCGATGATGACAATTTCCCCGACAATGGGCTTTTCCAGGACGGGTTTTTTGAATCGAAACAGTTTCATAGGCTCAAGGTTCTCACTCGGAATTCTTCATGGCAGCCGCGATGCTGCCGAAGGCAAAATTCGCCAGCGGTTCTGCCAGGGCATCAGCAAGGGTCGGATCTATCGAACGAATTTCTTCGACACAGGCCCCGATTCCATCCAGGTCACCGAGATCAATGCAGCCCTGAAATTTCTCTTTCACCGCGTCAGGCAAATCCACGAGGCGATCAAACGACGAAGCGTTATTAGCGGATTTCACACCTTCTTCACCAGTCTTTAACAAATAGCGCAGTTTGAGAAAGTCGGCCATCGCCCCAAATACCTCCGTGGGATTGAGTGGCTTCATCAGGATCTCGGAAAAACCTGCTTCGAGGAGAGCATCCCGATCCACAGTCAACACGCTGGCGGTCAGGGCAACGATGGGCAGTTCGCTGCCGTGTTTTTCCCGAATCAACCTGGTTGCCTCATCTCCATTCATCTCGGGCATCATCAGATCCATCCACACAAAGTCGGGGCGCCATTCGTCAACCATTTCAACGACTTCACGGCCATTCTCCGCAAATCTCAAACAGAAGCCAACCTCGCCCAACAGGCTCTCCATGAGTTCACGGTTGGCCACCTGGTCTTCCGCAATGAGAATGCGTGGCGGATCCTCGCCCTCAGCCAAATCGAGTCCAATGATATCGAGACCGGGAAGAGCCTCCCCTGAATTGATGGCCGCGACCGCCTGAGCTTCCAGGTTCGAAGACGCTTCAAGCGGAAGTCGAAGGGTGAATGTCGATCCTTTACCCAATTCGCTGGCGAGGGTGAGATCCCCTCCGAGATAGTTCGCAAATTTCGCGCTAATCGCCAGTCCTAACCCAGTACCTCCCTGCTGCCGGCGGCCGGCGTCGGATTGGTAAAAGGCCCCGAAAAGTTTCTCCTGATCATCTTCCGAAATCCCCGGTCCGGAATCCTTGACCTCAACGCGAAAGAATTCTCCGGAGCCGATCTCCGAATCCTGCTCGGCTGAAAAGATCAATCGAACAATGCCACTTTCGGTAAACTTTACGGCATTGCTCAGCAGGTTGAGCACAATCTGCCGGAACTTCCCGGAATCAATATCGACGAACTCGGGCAACGCATCATCCCAAATCATTTCGAACCGGAGTCCTTTGTGTTGTGCCTTCAAACCCATCATGTCGCGCATGTCTTCCGCGATCCCCCGAAGGCTGACACTCTCCAGATTCAGCGTAAGCTGCCCGGCTTCGATTTTCGACATCTCCAGAATGTCGTTGATCAAGGTCAGCAGGTGATTTCCACTTCGCTCGATCGTTCTTACGGTCCTGCGTTTGTCTTCGCTGAGTGACTCATCCCTTCGCAGCAACTGGCTGAATCCGATAATGGCATTGAGCGGGGTTCGAATCTCGTGACTCATGTGAGCGAGGAATTCGCTCTTCGCGTTTGCCGCAGACTCGACTTCTGACTTTTCTTTCCTCAGCCTCTCCGCTGCTTCTTTCCGTTCGTCCAGTTTCACCAGGTAAACGGCAAGGACAAAAGCCAGCGCCACGGTCAGGGTAAGAATAGTTGCAACGATATTGCGGGTCGCTCTGAAAACAATAAGTGCCTCCGCTTCATCGATTTCAGAAGTAATTCCGATGTTCAGGACAGGATCCCATTTCAAGGCCCCCAGAACCAACTCGCCTCGATAGTCCCGATATCCTTCGCTACTCATTCCGGACTTGCCCCGGGTCGCTTTCGAAGCCATCAGGGTCAGCGGTAATTCCGCAGCGTCCGAATCCGCCGGCTTGTTCTGGGTGAGACGCCGTCCAGGATCAGCAACTCTCACTCCGAGCAGGGACTGATCGCCCTCTCGCATCAGGCCAATACTGATCAATTCCTCATCAAACCGGCTTTCCGAAAGCAACCATCCTTCCTTATCCACCGCATAGGACTCTCCTGAGGCACCGAGACGACCGGTTTGGAAAATTCGCGAAAAATCCTCGGCGGGATCCAGGCGGACGGTGAGAATAGCCATAATTTTGCCGTCCGGCGATTTCACCGGAGTCGCCACGAACATGGTAGCGCCCTGATACCCCTCCCGCCCGCTCACAGGGTCAAGGGCAATATCAGAGTGAATAGGAGGAATCAGGATCGACTCTCCAGCCAGGGCTTTCCGGAAGAGTTCAGGTTTCTGCTCCGCGATGATATTGCGCTGACCCACGTTGACGTCCCGCATCGAAAACAAACTCATTTCATCGGGAGAAATCAGGAAAATACCCAGATTTCCGGAACTGCTTTCCCGGGTCGCAAAGAATTCGCGCAATTGCCGGAAAGCCGGTTGTTGCAACAAGGTGTCGGAATTGCTCGAAGCGGCGAGCAGTTCCCGGGTTGCTCGAACCACCTCAGGATTTCTTGCCATTCGCTCCGCAAACTGTTGCTCGCCACGATACCATGCCCGGAGGGAATCGTGAATTGTGGCCACCATAACAGACAGGGAACTCCCGACGTTCTCTCGAACGCGTTGCTCGATCTGTCGAAGCCCCACCCAGCTTCCCAATCCCACAATAAGTAGAAAGAAAAGTGCCAGAATTGACCAGGTAACCCGACGACGGGCGATGGGAGCCGATTGGATAGAGCTATCTTCAGTCATGGAAGTAGTTTAAAATATCGATTCGAGTTTCGAATCTAACAGAATCGGGTCAGCGACTGAATCCTCCTATCGCTGCCAGGAAATTTCTCTTTCAACCACGCCACCCTACTCCTTCGCTCCGGCCCTTCGGTCGGCAGTCACCGCGCATTGCCTCAGGTTGGAGGCCTTGCTGGGAGAAGAAAGGGCGGGGGAAATTCATTTCCGACACTTTGATCGCCGAACCTCTGATCCGTCAAGTCTCTGGAGCCGTTTCGAAGAACTATCCGCCCAATTCTGCCATGATTCGACGAAACGCGGACATTTCAGATTTTCCGGAACGCCCGGCGGGAAATCGCTTTTACTCCTCGCCAACGGTCTTGGCAATCCGCCGCACGTGATAGAAGAGACGGGAGATCTGATGGACGATGTCCGATTCGATCCGGAACCTCATAACGCGAGCCGCGTCTCCGCTGAACAGTTCGCCGGAAAACTCCTCATTCGCGGCGTTGGCGAGTTCTTTAACCTTTTCCTTCCGCGCATTCACCTCTCGCGCGAGGGAGCGATCATTTTCAGCCACAGCCTTCAGCACATCGCGCAGGCCACGGACTACTTCCCGGTATAGCGGACGGACGGCACTCTCCTCCTCCTTCGAAAACTCGACCTTGTTTTCAATCCGCCGACGCCCCTGGGTTACGAAATTGGTTTCGATGAGGTCGCCGATCGCTTCCAGGTTATTCGCAATCTCAATCTCACCTTCAAGACTCTTGGTCTCGGATGTCTGCAATTCCTCCCGTGCCAAGTCGGTGATGTAGTTCAGGATTTCGGCGTGAAGGTGATCCACATCGTCATCCATGGCGACGATGCGATCCAAATCCTCATGCGTTCCCTCCACCACTGCCTGCGGCGCCTCCTCCAGCATGCGCTCCACGCAGGTTCCGAGATGGACCAGCTCCAGGCGAACCTGCTCAATGGCCAGCGCCGGGGTCCGAAAGAAAACGGGATCGAGAAATTTAGGCCGAATCTGGTCGGGTTCGGGGACGGGGCTATCTCTTACCAACAGGGTCGCCAGCCGCACAATAGGACCGGTGAACCAGATCATGACCGCGAGGTTTACCGCAGCGAAAATCGTGATCGCGTTGGCCACTTGGCGTGGTGTTTCGGCCGCCAACCGCGCGGTTCCCTCCAATTCAGGATGGGCCGGTGAAAACGACGCTGCCAACGATCCCAGCTGTTCGATAAAGGGCAGCCAGAGCAGCGCTCCCAGAACGTTGAACAGAACATGGACGACTCCGACCCGCCGGGCGCCGGCCGGTTTGCCCAACCCGGAAAGGAGTGCCGTTACACAGGTGCCGACCTTCGAGCCGATCCCGAGCGCAATTCCGGCCTCAAGCGAGATGTGCCCCTGGGTGGCCAGCATGATGACGATGCCGATCGTTGCCGACGAACTCTGCACCAGCGCCGTGAATCCAGCGCCGACCAGCACCCCCAGCAGCACGTGATCCATCTGCGCCATAAGATCGATAAACGGCTGGTGAGTCCTCAACGGATGAGTTGCTTCCCCCATTTGCCACATCCCGATGAAAAGCATTCCGAACCTGGTTGAGCCTCGAAAATCTGGTCCGTCTTGAATGATAGTCTGGGACCTTATA